>JBBQZR010000012.1:0-117153 GCA_038207515.1 Lysobacterales bacterium
CTCCGCAAGGAACGTCTCGCGGCGCGTCTGTTTGCGCTTGCTCGCGTACTCCGAATCACCGAAGCTCATCTGCGACATCGACCGATTCCTGCTGGCGGGTTGACGCTATTTCAGCACAAGGACTTGTTCAGAGGTTCCCTAGAGAAGATTCAGCTAGATCTGTGTCCGCCGAGTTTGCCTTGAGCTGCAATGCCGCAGCTCATAAGGGGCCGTCGCGCTGGCGTGCGCCGCACAATTCGGCTGGTGAGAGGTCAATCGTCGCAAGGCCAGTAGTAGCTACGGGGGGCATTGCCACGTGCGTCGCTTTTTGGGCAGCTGGGGCCAATGATGATTGCGCACAACGACGTCGAGGTCACGCAGACCGTCAACCAGCCCCTGCCGTCCTGGTCGACGCGAGCGCCCAGTTTTGCGTAGCTACAGGTGACAAAGGACGCGTGGATAGAGCGACCGTGTCTCTTGAGCAACGTGCAGCATTTTGGCAGCTCGATCCGGTCACTCAGCTGCTCCCGCAAATGAGTGTCAGGACGTCAAAGTTGACATGCCACTGATCGTTTAGACCATGTGGGCTGCTTCGAAACAGTGTTCGGAACATTCCGTAAGCCTAGGAATTTGCGCAACTCGGCGCTCGCCGGTATAACCCTCTGGGTTAGCAACGAGAGTAAACGAAATGGAAATACGGGCAACCGCCAGAAGTGGCCCTGCGGGTGACGCAGGATCCAGCGGACTATCAGAACTTGCTAAGTCCGTCAAACGTACGCGCGAGACTCTCGGGATGTCTCAGGAAGGATTCGCCAATGCGCTGGGAGTTAGCGCATCGACCCTTCGGAAATGGGAGCAGGGGCTGCGGGCTCCGACGGGGGCTGCCAGAGTTCTTCTAACTATGGTTGAGCTGAATCCGGCGTCAATGCTTCGCACAGCTCAAAGGACGACTAGAGCGAGTGCTAAAGCGAGGTCGAACTGAAGATCAGCTTCAGGGGAAGAACATGCTGCATCTAATAGTGCCAACTGAGAATCTAGATCGTCTGCACGAGTCGGCTCTTAGCCGAGACCCTGTTGCAGGGCTGACACATCAATTCTATAAATATCCAGCTCGATTCTCACCTAAGTTTGCAGCAACAGCTATCGACTGCTTTTCTAAGCCCGGCGACCTGGTAATGGATCCGTATATGGGCGGCGGTACTACCATTCTTGAAGCTCATGTTCGTGGGCGACGATCAGTTGGTTGTGACATCAACTCCTTGGCCGTTTTTGTTACGCAAGTAAAGTCGACTCTGTTGAACAGGCTAGAGACGCGCGCAGTTGAGCGCTGGGCCAACGAAGTTGTTCCAACTTTCTCGTATCACGCGTCGAATGACGGTCTGGCCGAAATCATCTGCCCGGTCCGCACTAAAAATCTGAGCATTCCACGGGCGAAGCCCTTCAAGAAGATCCTAGCTCTGGGAATTGCGTCCATCGACAAGCTTCCAACAGTGGAAGCGCAAGACTTCGCTCGATGTGTACTACTGAATGTTGGGCAGTGGGCGCTAAATGGGCGTAAAAACGCTCCTTCCCTTGAAGAATTTCGAGCCAGAATTACAAAAAAAGCGCTCGAGATGCTTGCAGGCCTAACAGAGCTCGAAAAAAGCACCGAAAAACTGGGCGCAACGCATTCTCCAAAATTAATCCATGGCTCCGCAGAGTCGCTTGGATCGAAACTACAAAGGCATAAGAAAACGGAGGTGGATCTCGTTGTTACGAGTCCACCCTATCCCGGAGTACACATGCTCTACCACCGCTGGCAAGTAGACGGGCGACGAGAATCTCCTGCCCCGTACTGGATCACCAATCGTTTGGACGGAGAAGGCGCGTCGTACTACAACTTCGGCGGTCGCCACAAGCCAAACCTTGACAGCTATTTCGATGCCTCCCTGCGAGGGCTGACGGAAATACGGTCAGTGATGCGAAATGGAGCGGTGATAGTTCAGATGATTGCGTTTTCTAATCCAGATTCGCAAGTCGAACGATATCTAGAGAACATGGTTAATGCCGGTTTTTCCGAAGTCCGCGCGTCCTCATCCGATAGGATGTGGAGAGATGTGCCGGGTCGGTCTTGGCATGCAAACTATAATGGCAAGACAAAGTCCTCGCGAGAGGTCGTGCTCGTGCATGTGGCCATATGAGCAGTTCAGACGAGAAGCCACATCTAGATATCGACTCGCATGTAGTAATACAGCTGGGCGCTGAGCTGATATCAGACTCAGAGCAAGCACTGCTTGAGCTTGTGAAGAACGCATATGACGGCGATGCGACAAAATGCACGATAACGATTGACCCAGACTGGCTGCCGGAAAAGGTGCATCCGTGGCATTCGCACCTCATGAAGCGCGGCAAGAAGTCGATCGGCAGAATCGTAGTTGAGGACAACGGCATCGGACTGTCAGAAAACTCCGTCACAAAAGGGTGGTTGCGTATTAGCGCTTCCCTTAAGCGTGCAGAAGATGGCAACAAGAAGAAGACGGGACTTCGCCGAACGCCTGTGGGTGACAAAGGGCTAGGTAGGCTCGCCACGATGCGGTTGGGAGATGTCTTGCTCCTTCACACGCGCGTTCACCGCGAAGCTAAAGCCCGCAGTGTTGCGTTCGCATGGAGCGATTTCCGATCTGGCGCATCGTTGAGTGATGTCCCGGTGAGAATAGGAACAAGTACAGCGTTGCAAGGAAAGCCTCAGGGAACAAGCATAGAAATTCTAGGGCTGAATGAGCCTAGCTATTGGGGGAGCGACGCCAGCGTCGACTCGGTGATAACGCGATTGTCATCGCTAATCAGCCCGTTCAAACGGATACACGACTTCCGCGTAAACATTAGATACAACGAGCGGCTGCATGATCTTCAGGAAATTGGTGCGGACGCCCTCAACCACTCTTCCGCCAAGTTCGTCTTTTCGTACTCAGAAAAGAGTCTAGAAATTACGGCTTGGTTCTCCAAGACCCTGTTTCGCGGGCAGAGCGGTGAGGCTAATCGTGAAATCTACGAGCGCTTCACATCTGTCAAAGAGCTTCCGAAAGCCGTCAAGTTCATCTCCGAGAATCGAAGAGTAAAGGAGTGGAGATTTAAGTCGCTACTCGATGAGCCAGGTGGATGGCTATTCTCCCTTTCGACTTCGATCGACTGGGATGAAATACCCAAGGATCACAAGTCTTCCGGCGGCATTGAGCCGGGACCTTTCGATGGCGAATTCTACTATGTGCTTTTCAACGAACCAACGAAAGACTCTCTACAAGCAGCCGGGATATCCGTCGACATACTAAAAGAGATGACGACCGTCGGTGTTTTTCGCGATGGATTTCGTGTTCGCATGAACGACGACTGGCTCGAGATCTCAAAAAGCGTGACGAGCGGCGGCTACTTCCAGCTCCGACCCAGGAATGTAATCGGATATTTCTGTATCAGCAACGAGCTCAATTCAGGACTAGTCGAAAAGTCGGATCGAGAAGGCTTTGTAGACAATGAGGCGTGGCGTGGTTTCATGCGCGTTGCTAGCAGAATCAAGAAGCTTGCGAATGATTCCCTGGAATCCGTTCGTTTAGCGTACGACGACTACAAGAGAGAGTTTCTGAGGGAAAAAGGCGGCTCATCGACTGATAGCGATCAGGTGCTGCCGTCAGCTGATGATCTTCAGAGAGGGCGCGCGAGAGCTGCAGAAACGTTCAAGAATGCAAGAGTAAGAGGGGTCGGGCTTCAGAAAAGAATTTCTGCGATCAGAACAGCGATTTCACGAAGCGTTCCTAAAGGCGGCGCAGTCGCACTTAGCGTCGAAGGTGATCTCAAAGAAATTGACGAAAGCCTTGCCGAGTTCAACTTAGCGATTGAGGAAGCGGCAGTAAGAGCTGTGGAAGGTTTCGGGGCGGCTGAGTATGTAATGCAGGCGCATGAGCACCTCAACGAGCGCAACTTAAGGTTGATCGACGCAGCCGCTGTTGGTTTGAGCGCGCGTGGGTTAACGCACGAAATCAACTCGCACACCCTCGTCGTTGAAAAGGCTTTAGCCAGCGTCAGGCGGATCGCGCGGGCCAAGGGTGACAGCAAGCTCGCAGATGCGGCGGACAAGATTGCTGGCGCTATACGCGAGCTAAAGAAAACCGTTTCGAGCATCAATCCGCTTCTCGGAGGCTCTCGCTCGCTCAAGGAGAATTTCTACGTGAGTGAAGCAGTAAGAGAATACATTGCCACTCGATCAAGACGCATCGAAGAGCTAGACATTGCGTTAGAAATTAGCGGGGCGCGTGGACCACTAATTAGGTTCTCGAGGGCTCGGTTCAATCAGATTCTAGAAAACTTACTTCAAAACAGCTTCTACTGGATTCGCCAGCATCAGGAAGAAGATAGAAAAGTAAAGAGACAAATAAAGATAGAAATTGACAACTTGGGATTGACATGGTGGGATGGTGCAAAAGGGGTCCGGAAAGCTGTAGAGAATACCCTCTTCGAGCCATATGTCACCGAGAAGCCAGAGGGCGAGGGGCAAGGACTGGGCTTGTTTCTCTCGACTGCCTTTCTGGAGTCGGAGCGGTGTCAAATTTCGCTTCTCTTCGAGCGCAATAGTTTCGGCCGACGATATAAATTTAGAGTGGACTTCAGGGGAGCGGTTACGAAATGACTCTTCTAGATCAACTACAAATTCGGAAAATTTCAAAAGTCTATTATGTGGACGACGAGAACGCTCCTCCGCGGCTAACAAACCAGGATGAACTCGTAAGTGCAGTCGTTGAGGCGTCCCTCAGGCGACTCAGGACTCTCGTGAATAGAGTCGAAGCGTTCCGGCCTATTCTTGATCTGCGCCAGCAGTACCAGCACCGGGATGCCGATCGCGAGGAAATGCGACTAGACGTCGAACGGGAAGTCGGATCTATTCTGGAGCAACTTGAACCTAACGATTTCGCGACAGCAGGCGCCGTTCTATTTCAAGGATATCGCGGGGATACAGCAAGGGCGCTAAGGCAGCCTTTTCCCGACAATAGGCTTGAACCGCTATCATTTTCTGATTGGTTGCTGCGAGCGAAAGAGATTGTTGATTCGGCCTCTCCTGACGAGCGAATTCTTGTGCTGGTTGATGAGTTCAATGTTCGCGAGCCCGATACAGACCTCAACGGCACGAAGTTAATAGCAGATCTCTGGACGAACCACGAGAATGCACTTCCAAATATCGATCTGATCATCCTGACGTCAAATTGCGAGCCCAACGCCGAATTCGAAGAGGCAAAACGCGTTCTGGAGGACGTCAGGGGGTTGGCAGGCGGACTGGTGAAGCAGCGTACCTACGTAATTTCTAAGACCAGGCTATCGGCTGGTCAACTCGACACACAGTTTGTTACGCATCTCAATCGGCTGCGCGCAAGCGAACTCAGGGCAGAGTTGACGACACGAGCAACTGATGCGTTACATGAGGCAATTAGAGATTCCCTTAATTGGCTGGAGAGAATTCCTCTGTCGGAGTTCCAGGGATCGGTCTTTGCTAGCTCAGTTCATGAGGGGACCAGCGAGATCGAAACCCTTCTTCGACTCGTCGGCATTAAACAGCGTACGAATTTGGAGAAGAAGCTTCGCACTGACGCCGGTCTGACTGATGCTGTTGCTAAGTTGCGTGCGTTTACTTTAGACGTGCTTGACGCTTCGTACGTTACGGCAGCGCAGACAGACATTCGCGAACTCCGGACACTGGAGTTCGAGCGCCCAGGAAGCCATGTCAATTCTTTGCACTCCGCACTTGTTTGTGGCGACGTGTTTGAGTTTACGTCGGGTGATGAAACCAAGGAAGCGATGTTGCTCGCGAGCCCGTGCGATTTGGTGGTTCGGCCGGAGGGTGAGCGAAAGCTTAGAAGAGGTTGGCTGGTATCGGTGCAACGTAGCACTGTGGCGGCGGAAAAAGCTGCTACCGACCCTCCGCCGTTACGGTATAGGCTGCCTACAGGTAAGAAAGACGACGATATTGTGTATGTTTTCGACAATTCGAATGTTGAGTCCGTCGACTTGGCCATCCTAGATCTATGTGTATTTGAGTCTGATGGTCTAGCGACTGTGTCCAGGGAATCAATTCAGGGTGCATTTCAATCGCTCCTGCCACCCCTGCAGCGCCGCGCGGAGTTGTTACTCGCCAGAGTTGGTGGCCGCGACCTTTTGAAATTCGAACTATGGGGGAAAATTTACGAGCCCAGCTATATCGACTTCAATCCTCTTCAGATAGGGGCGGCTACTCAGTCAGTCGGGATTTCATACGCCATCCGGCGCACGTGGCGAATGGCGCCTGAGTTCTCCTCTGCAGTCCTAACGTCGCTTTCACAATGCATGGCGCGCCCTGTTTTCGGCCACAACTATCTGCATCACTAGTAGTAGTGCGGCCGGCGGTACGGAGCGCAAGCGTCAACTCTGAAGAGCGATATCGCAATCGTGCCTGCAAACGCTGGAAGCATCACTAGAATGAAGCCTCCTGTTGGGGCGCAGCGTGTAGTCCAATTCGCAATGTTCTGGGTTTGCTGCGCCGGCAAGCGTGGTCCAGCCTACGGCGTTCTTCATGCGAGTACCCTAACCTACGTCCGTAGGAGAAATTCCGAATGAAGAAATTCTACTGGTGGCTCGCGGCAACCGTGATCGCACTGGTTATTTTGGGAGTCTGTCTCTATAGCAGCGGATATCCGTTATTGGAGTCAGTTGGTCCAAATATAATCGCAGACGCGCTAGGTATAGCAATATCAGTCTTGTTTATCGATCGACTAGTTCAACATCGAAGCGCGATACGAGAGCAATCTCGCAGTGCTGTCGTCTATGACCGCGTACGGGACATCCTATTTCAAGCACGGACCCTTTGGGGTCATTTAATTTACGCTTCCATATGTGACTTAGATCAGCAGGTTTCACCAGAAAAAACTCTTGAAGAACTTCAGACACCTGAATGGAACAGACTGGTTGAAGATAGGCCGCTTTACGGCATAGAGATTCGGAATCTGGTACGGGAATTTGACAAAAACATTGCCAAAGTGTCGGAAAGAAAAAGACAGCTCCTGTTCTCGGGGTTGAAAAGCATGGCGCGACGGATCAGCAATGAGCTCGATTCAGTTCTCTCGTCCATGGGAAGCTACATGACTCCGAAACTTTTTGCCGCCTTGTATGACTTGCGCAGTGCCCCGCTCGTTTGGGTAACTCGCTCCGAATCTCTGGATGATTTCGGACCGGGTTTCGGCGTAACCGTGTGTGCCTCTGACCCGGACCAACCCAGCTTTCTAAGTGCGGCAGCCTCAAATCGCAGCGCCGGAGAGTGGGTTGTTGCTAAATCCGTCCATACTATAGAAAGCGAGTTAGACGACATCCGTAGGCTCTCTCCTGGCCGAAATTTCCCGAGCTTACCTGGTCCATTGAGCTACATGAACATCGCGCTCGCGATGGCGTACCGGCTTACTGGAGGGTACGAGTCAAATCCTCCACCGTCCTAGGGTGAGAGACAGCGGGCTCCTCGCTCCATAGAAAACGGGGTCAGGTGTTCGCAGTAACAGCAATCTAGCTAGCGGGTTGAAGTCCCGTCCCAGGAGTTGTCCATGCGTCTGGGTAGCACGAAGGAGCGGCGTTCGAGTAATCGAGGGTCGTGAGTTCCTAAACGACAAAGATGCAGGCCGTAACGCGAGTGAACCTAGATGTAGCCTCGTAAACTAAATGCGGTTGCCGACCTCGTACCTGTATAGGGAAGGCCGCTGTGCTGATATGTGGAGAATGGAAGCCATATTGGCAAACCGTCGGGGTAACAGGGTCGGCATGTATTGGAAGTTGGGTTGCTTAGTGCTGGAGATCCACAGCGGTGGTGGGGAGACCATCAACGGTCGCGAATAAGGTAACGAAATCGCGGCGGATCGTTGTGGAAGTCGGAGGGGCTCATAGTACCGTTTGTAGCGCAGGGACAACATAACCCTGAGCAAGGGAAGGGGCTCTGCTTTGTTCATGCAACCGAAGCGCAGAGGATCAGGGGATTGCCATGTCGCTAACGACCCCTGAGTCGATCAGGACGCTGCAGAGGAAGCTTTACGTCAAGGCCAAGCAACAACCGGCCTGCCGCTTTCACGCGCTCTACGACAAGCTGTATCGGGCTGACATCCTCAGTCATGCCTGGCGGCGAGTTTTGGCCAACAAAGGGAATCCGGGAATCGATGGGATCGACTTTGCGGCCATAGAGAACGGGATGGGGGTAGAAAGTTACTTGTTGGATCTGGGTCGTGAACTGAAAGACAAGACCTACCGGGCAAGCCCGGTTGCGCGAGTACTGATTCCGAAAGCGGATGGCAGCAAGCGCCCGCTGGGAATACCGACGATTCGAGACCGCGTTGTGCAAATGGCGCTAAAGCTGGTGATGGAGCCGATCTTCGAAGCCGATTTCTGTGCGCATTCCTACGGTTTTCGCCCAAAGAAGTCAGCCCACGAAGCGATGGATGCGATCGCCGACGCCCTGCGCCACGGACACACTCAGGTCATCGATGCCGATCTGTCGAACTACTTTGACAGTATCCCGCACGCCAAACTCCTGGCGACCGTGGCTGAACGCGTTGTCGATGGGGCCGTGTTGGCTCTTATCAAACAATGGCTGAAAGCCCCTGTCATGAGCGGAAACGAGAGCGGGAAAACGGCATGTGTAGGAGGGGCAAAAGGCAGCCGACGTGGCACACCTCAAGGCGGCGTCATCTCGCCGCTGCTGTCGAATATCTACCTACACCTGATGGATCGAATCTGGCAGCGCCACGAACTGGCACGGAAGCTCCAAGCGCGGTTGGTGCGGTATGCCGACGACTTTGTGGTGATGTGCCGGAACGATGTTGCCCCACCGCTATCGATCATACGGAGCATCTTGGGAAGGCTGGACCTGGAACTCAATGAAGGCAAGACGAAGATCGTCGATGCGGCCAACGAAGGGTTCTGTTTCCTGGGATTTTCCGTGAAGATGAATGTAGCTTCGAAAGGTGTGAGTTACCCACACATCAGCCCGAGCAACAAGGCCGTGGTGAAGGTAAAGACTCGCCTGCGCGAGATAACGGCGAGTAACCAAACGTGGAGACCCATAGACCAGGTCGTGCGGGATGTGAATCGCATCCTGCGCGGTTGGTCGGGTTACTTCCACTTTAGGAACTCGTCGGCGGTATTTCTCAAGGTGAAAAATCAATCAGAGGCGCGACTGAGAACCCATCTACGCAAACGACACAAAGTGAAGGATTGGAAATCTTCGATGATCCAATTCCCGCGACGCGTGCTGTACGAAAAGTATGGGCTCTACAAGCTCCCGACAGTAGCTGGCTGGAAAGTAGCGCATGCCAAGACGTGAAGAACATCGGAAAGCCGTGTGAGGGAAAATCGCATGCACGGTTTGATGAGGGAGGGCAGGCGACGCCTGTTTTCTACTCTACTAACTTAGTTGCTTTATCCAATAAGCTGGCCCGCCCCTTCACCCCGTCGTCTCAATCCGCTCCACGCGCTGCAGTCCGCGCGGCAGCAGGCCGCCGCGGCCGCCGCGGCCGGCGCGGTTGCCGCCGTATTCGACGAGGTCGGCCCAGCGCGGGGTGAGCTTGCGCGCGCCGGCGTAGAGGGTGACTTCGCCCTTGCCTTCGATCACGACGGTGATGCCGACGACGCGTTCGCCTTCGCCGAGCTTGGTCTTCGGGACCGTCGGCACTTTCTTCGAGTAGCGGCGCGGGCCGGAGGCCGCGCGCTGCGACAGGTCAAGTGGAACGGGTTGCTATCAGGGCCAGATGGTATTGGCCGTCACCGCTGCCCAATACACATTCGCCGTGCTGTAGCAGGCATCGCGCGTCGGGTTGTACCACGCGTAGGTGTGCTCGCAGTTCGACCGCATGTCGCTCCAGAGGCGATTGTTGCAGGTGTACTGCGATGCCTGCTTTAGCTCGAAGCACATGTCGTGTCGCGCGCAGGGCCCGCGAAAATTGGCGTTCGCACCGATGGGGTTGGGGAATTCGTCGGGTGACTTGGTGCAGTAGTCGTGCAGCGTTTTGCGCGGATGGTTGAGGTTGTAGACGTAGTTGGAAGGAATTCCCACGTAGGCCTCGAACATCCCGCCGGCCGGGGCAAGTTCCGCGGAACTACCGGTGTACTGGAGCAGGGCGGTTACTTCACCGACGGCCTTGCTCGCGTCCACCACCTGCACGAGCGTGTCGCCCTCGATGCGGAAGTAGCTGGGCAAGGGCTGGCCCGTCGCATCCTGCGCCCAGGCCGAGTCTATGGTGCCGAGGGTCCGACCCCGGCCGTCGACGACTTCGAGGTCGCTCGACAGGTTGCGCGCTCCCGCCTCGTCTCCCGTCCCTCGCACATGGGCGCCCGCGGGCAGGTCGAGCCGATGGCGGTAGACGGTGCTCGCGCCGGCGTCCTTCAATTGGATCAGCCGCTGGAACTTGCCGGTAGTGGTGATCGACGCGGGGGACGTGTCGACGACGTTCACGGAATCGCCCGGCTGGAACGATTCGGTCGGGGAGTCGGCCAGGGCGCAATGAGAAACACTGGTGCCCAGGGCGGCCAGCAGAGCAGCACCAAGAATTCTGACGTTCATGTTGACATCTCTCCAAGCAGAGGCCGGCTTGACCGGTTGGCTAGCCGTGGCCGCCGACAGGCTAGGAGTGGCCGGCTTTCAGGTCGTTCCAAAACGGTGACAAGTACATTCCAAAATGGTCGCGCACGGTCCGGCGGTGAGGCGGCAGGGCCGCGGCGTGAAGTCGGTCGCGTGGCTGCGGCAACTGACGCCGGAATTCCGGCTGCATCTGGCCGCCGGGCCGGCTTCGACGGAATGGCTGGGCGTCTGTCCCCTCGCGCAGACGGCCGGACAGCCATCACCACGGTACTCAGCTCGTCGGAAACACCGGCAACCAGACTTCATTGGGATCGCCGCCGCCCCAGCCGTCCCAGGCGGCCACGGTGCTTCCCGGCTGATAGGGGCCGTCGCCGAGGATGTTGAGGTTGCGGTTGTAGTCGAAGTTGGGGCGTACCGCGAAGCCCGGCGGACGCGCGCGGGTCTCGCCGGAAAAGAACTGGCGGACGGACTCGCCGGTGTCGACGGCCAGTTGCTGCAGCGTCCTGTCGCTCTCGTCGGCGAGGTTCCATATCTCGTCGGTCGCGTAGTGGAGGCGGGACGTCAGCGCGTCGTAGCCGTTAGGCCTCAGCGACAGCGCACCGCTGGACATGTCGGCCACCAGCAGCGCGCCGGTGCCGTGCCACAGCGCGAAATTGCGCCCGGCGAGCTGGTCGATGCCCCAGCGCTGCCAGGGCGATGACGTATCGATCGTGTCGACGATCAGCGTTGCACCGTCGGCCGGGTTGACGCTGAGGGCCAGATGCTGTCCTGACAGGAAGCCGGCGGGCGACCGCAGCACGATGACGGGCAGCGGGGTGAGGTAGGCCAAGGGCATGGGGACGGCTCCGGCAGCGGTGGATGATTCACCCTGCTAGCGCGAGACGGCAGGTGCGCTTGTCATCCGACGATGCGTCGAGTCCTGCGGCGAGCGGGTCATGACCGGCGGCCGCAGCGTATGAATTCTTTCAGCCCCTCACCCCGTCACCCCGTCGTCTCAATCCGCTCCACCCGCTGCAACCCGCGCGGCAGCAGTCCGCCGCGGCCGGCGCGGTTGCCGCCGTATTCGACGAGGTCGGCCCAGCGCAGGGTGAGTTTGCGCGCGCCGGCGTAGAGGGTGACTTCGCCCTTGCCTTCGATCACGACGGTGATACCGACGACGCGCTCGCCTTCGTTGAGCTTGGTCTTCGGGATCTCGATGAGTTTGTTGCCCTTGCCGCCGTTTTCGAGTTCGGGCAGTTCGGCGACGGAGAACATCAGCAGGTGGCCCGCACTCGTCGCGACGACGATGCGGTCGCGTGAGGCGTCGGCGACGTAGGTGGGCGCGAGCACGCGCGCGTTGTCGTCGATGTTGAGGATCTGCTTGCCGGCTTTCTTGTTGCCGAGCAGGTTGGCGAAGCGCGTGACGAAGCCGTAGCCGAAATCCGACGCGAGCACGAGGCGCGTGTCGGCGTCGCTCATGGCGATGGCTTCGAAGCGCGCGCCGGGCGGCGGCGCGAAGCGGCCGGTCAACGGGTCGCCGTTGCCGCGCGCCGAGGGCAGCGTATGCGCCGGCGTGGAGTAGCTGCGGCCGGTGGAGTCGATGATCGCGACCTGCTGCGTGGTGCGGCCGCGGGTGAAGGCCTGCAGCGCGTCGCCTTCGCGGTAGTTCATGCCGGCCGGATCGACGTCGTGGCCCTTGGCGGCGCGGATCCAGCCCTTCTGCGACAGCACGACCGTAGTCGGTTCGCTGGCCACGAGCGCGGCTTCGTCGAGCGCCTGGGCGACCTGGCGCTCGATGATCGGCGAGCGGCGTTCGTCGCCGTGCTTCTTCACGTCGTCCTTGAGCTCGTCCTTGATCAGGGTTTTCAGGCGCTGCTTGGAATTCAGGATCACGTTGATGCGCGCGCGCTCTTCTTCGAGCTGGTCGCGTTCGCTGTTGATCTTCATTTCCTCGAGCCGCGCGAGCTGACGCAGTTTGGTCTCGAGGATGTAGTCGGTCTGTTCCTCACTGAGCTTGAAGCGCGCGATCAGTACCGGCTTCGGCTCTTCCTCGGTGCGGATGATGCGGATCACCTCGTCGAGATTGAGGTAGGCGATGCGCAGGCCTTCGAGCATATGCAGGCGGCGTTCGACCTTGGCCAGGCGATGGTTCAGCCGGCGCGTCACCGTGTCGGTGCGGAAACGCAGCCACTCGTTGAGGATCTGTTTGAGGTTCTTGACCTGCGGACGCCCGTCCAGGCCGATGATGTTGAGGTTGACGCGATAGCTTTTCTCCATGTCCGTGGTCGCGAACAGGTGCTGCATCATCTCGTCGGCGTCGATGCGGCTGGAGCGCGGGATCAGCACGAGGCGGATCGGGTTCTCGTGGTCGGATTCGTCACGCAGGTCTTCGAGCATCGGCAGTTTCTTCGCGCGCATCTGCGCCGCGATCTGCTCGAGGATCCGCGACGGCGACACCTGGTAGGGCAGGGCCGTGATCACGACGTTGCCGTCTTCCTTCACGTACACGGCGCGCGCACGCACGCTGCCGGTGCCGTTCTCGTACATGGCCTGCAGTTCGGCCTTCGGCGTGATGATCTCCGCGCGGGTCGGGTAGTCCGGGCCCAGCACGTGCTCGCAGAGGTCGCGCACGGTCGCGTCGGGATCGTCGAGCAGGCGGATGCAGGCGCTCGCGATTTCGCGCAGGTTGTGCGGCGGGATGTCGGTGGCCATGCCGACCGCGATGCCCATCGAGCCGTTCAGCAGCACATGCGGCACGCGCGCCGGCAGCCAGGATGGTTCTTCCAGCGTGCCGTCGAAGTTGGGCGTGAAGTCGACCGTGCCCAGGCCGATCTCGCTGAGCAGCAGCGAGGCCATCGGGGTGAGCTTGGATTCGGTGTAGCGCATGGCCGCGAACGATTTCGGATCGTCGGCGGAACCGAAGTTGCCCTGGCCGTCGATCAGCGGATAGCGGTAGGAGAAGGACTGCGCCATCAGCACCAGCGCTTCGTAGCAGGCCGAGTCGCCGTGGGGATGGAACTTGCCGATCACGTCGCCGATCGTGCGGGCGGATTTCTTCGGCTTGGACCCGGCGTCGAGGCCGAGTTCGCTCATCGCGTAGACGATGCGTCGCTGCACCGGCTTGAGCCCGTCGCCGACGAAGGGCAGGGCGCGGTCCAGCACCACGTACATGGAGTAGTCAAGGTAGGCGCGCTCGGCGTATTCCTTGAGCGGGATGCGTTCGAAATTGCTTTGCAGGCTCATCGTTCAGACCGGTCCGGGCGCGCGGACCGACTGATCAGTCGGCCCGCGCAAAGACCGCCATTGTGCCGGATTCGGGCCCGGGCTTCGAATCAGGCGCGCAACAGGGCTCGCACCAGGAACAGGCCGACCAGCGTCGCGATGATGGAACCGGTCACATGGGCGGTGATGAGCGCGCCGGCCCAGCCGTAGTCGCCGCGGTCGAGCAGCACCGCCGCCTCGCCTGAAAATGTGGAAAAAGTGGTTAGGCCGCCGAGGAAGCCCGTGCCGGCGAACAGCCGCAGCGTCGGCGAGAAGTCGGCGTGCGCATCGACGATGCCGATGAGAACGCCCATCAGCAGGCCGCCCACGAGGTTGGCGGCGAGCGTGCCCAGCGGAAGATTCGCGAACAGCGGATTGAGCCAGATGCTCAGCGCCCAGCGCAGCCAGGCACCTACGGCGGCGCCGATCCCGACGGCCGCGAACGACAAGCCCGACATGTGCGCAACTCCGCGGCCGTGAATGCGCAAATTCTAGCGGGACTGGCAAGTATGACGATGGTCATGGCCGTCAATCGACAGTTATGCCGCGCAGGCCGGCCGCGCATGGTGCATCATGACCAACCCGGCGCCGCGTGGAATGCGGCGCCTCAGCGCCCGCATTCCAGGACCGACCATGACCCAGCGCGATGCCCTGACCAAGCCCTTGAACGACGAGGAAATCCAGACCCTGTCGCGCTTCCTCGACGAACGCGCGGTCGAGCGCGACGGCATGAGTTTCGAGATGCTCGACGGTTATCTCACCGCCGTGCTGTCCGGTCCGGAAATGGTTGCGCCGTCGGAATGGCTGCCGCAGGTCTGGGCCGGCGAGGAAGCCGCCGGAGAAGAGGCCGCCGTGTTCGACGACCAGACCGAGGCCGAGCGCATCCTCGAACTCGTCATGCGCCACTACAACCGGATTGCCGGCGTGCTCGCCCAGGGCGGTGCCGAATTCGAGCCGTGGATCGGCGAATTCGAACTCGAGGAAGGCGGTGTCGCGGCCTATGGCCAGGAGTGGGCGCTGGGCTACCTGCGCGGCGTCGGCTTGCGCGAGGAAGCCTGGGACGCGCTGCTCGGTGATCCGGAATGGGAAGAGGATCTCGAGGCGATCGATCTGCTCGCGCGCGGTCCCGACGACGAGGAAACCGGTGCGGAGGTCGCGACCCAGGAACAGCGCGACGAGCTCATCGACGACATGGTCGGCTTCGCGCTCGATGCGCACGATTTCTGGCTCGAACAGCGTCTCAAGCCCGCCACCGTGCGGCGCGACGGTCCGAAGGTCGGCCGCAACGACGACTGCACCTGCGGCAGCGGCAAGAAGTACAAGCAGTGTTGCGGCAAGGGGCAGTGAGGCCCATCGCGTAGTCGCGGGAGATCACGCAGTACATGAGCGTAGTACCCAAACGCGGGCTGACCGTGCTGCTGGCCGGCCTGGCCATGTTCGGTCCATTCGCGATCGACACCATGTTCCCGGCGTTTCCGGCGATTGCCGAAGAGTTCGGCGCCGACGACTTTGCGATGCAGCAGACCTTGTCGATCTATCTGATCGCCCTGGCCGTGATGTCGCTGGTGCATGGCCCGCTGTCGGACGCGCTCGGACGCCGGCCCGTCGTCATTGGCGGTGTCGCGGTGTTCACGCTGGCCTCGATCGGCTGCGCGCTGACCTGGTCGACTGAAAGCCTGTGGGCGTTCCGCGCGGTGCAGGGCATGTGCGCCGGTGCGGGCTGGATCGTGGCGCGCGCGATCATGCGCGACCTGTACGAAGGCCCGGTCGTGCAGCGGCTGATGTCGAACGTGTCCATGCTGTTCACAATAGCGCCGGCGCTCGCGCCGATGATCGGCGGCTGGGTGCTGCTGGTGGGCGATTGGCGCTGGATCTTCTGGTTCCTCGCGCTGTGGGGCGCCTTGCTACTGGTCGCGTCGATCTGGCGTCTGCCCGAATCGCATCCGCCCGAACGGCGCATCCCGCTGCGCGCCGGTGCGCTCGTCGGCGGCTACACGGAAATGTTCATGGACCGGCAGTTCTGGCCGCTGGCCATTGCCGGGACGATGAACTTCAGCGCGCTGTTTCTCTACATCTCAGCGGCGCCGGCCTTCGTCGTCGGGCTGTTGAAGCTCGGGCCGCAGCAGTTCGGCTGGCTGTTCGTCCCGGCGGTCTGCGGCATGTTCCTGGGGTCGCTGCTGTCGAGCCGGCTGGCCGGCCGTTACAGCGTGCCGCGCACGATAGGACTCGGCTACACCATCATGCTGATCGCGTCAGGGATCAATATCGTGGTCGCGCTGATCCTGCCGCAGCCGCAGATACCCTGGTCGGTGCTGCCCATCGGGTTGCACGCCATCGGCATCGCGTTGTCGTTTCCCAGCCTCGTGGTGCTGCTGCTCGACCGCTTCCCGCGGCATCGCGGCGGTGCGTCGTCCCTGCAGGCGTTCGTCAGCCTCGTATTCAACGCGGTGCTGGCGGGACTGATCGTGGTGTTCGTTTCCGACAGCGCGCTGCATCTGGCGCTGGGCGCGGCCGCGCTGACCGCGATAGGCTTCATTGCATGGCGCATCTTCCGCACGCGCGTCCATGTGGAAGAGGCACTGGCGGGCGCCGCGGCGGCGGACGCCAGGGAAGTGTCGGCTACCGATTGAGCGGCAGCGCGGCGCTCACGCCGCCGGCGCGCTGCCGAGTATCTGCTTGAGCACGTTGAGCACTTCGTCCTTGCCGCCCATCAGCGTGAGGTGGCAGTCCCGCGCGATGTCGGTGCCGATGTTGACGTTGTAGCCCTGGCCGAGGTCGTTGCCGTCCTCGTCGATGCGCGGATAGGTTTCCACTTTGCCGATGTACATGATGCGATTGGCGTCGACGAAGCGGCCATCGGGCAGTTTGATCCAGCGTTGCATGGCGCGGTCTCGGCGGTTGGCTGACGCGACCATAGCACGGCCATCCGCGGCGGCGCAGAGGCGAACCGGATCAGCGTCCTGCGGGAGTTCTGCTCGAGGCAGCATGCCGTGGCAACGGTTCGCGGGCGACTTCGCGGGCGACCAGATCCAGCACCACGGGATCGATGATCAGGCTCAGGTGTGAGGCATCGACCTCAAGGCAGCGGCAGGTGCCCGGGCCCTCCGCCGAAGCCTTCCACGCGACGACGCCGTCGTTGCGGCTGAAGATCGACGTCACGGGCGCGCGGGCGCCGTCACGTAGCATGGTCTTCATGTTCCGCGTTTGCAGTGGCGTGCCGCCGAGCCAGTCATAGAGCCGTGACAGGTGGCTGGAGTGGGGATCCGCCGTCAGCGGCGACCCGAGCGTCACGATGCTTCCCACGTGGCGCGGCAACCGGCCCGCGATGACGCGCGCCATTAGTCCGCCCAGCGACCAGCCGACGATGCGCACGCGCTGACGCGTCCGACGGGCCAGCGCGCGTACGCGCAAGGAAAGGCGCCGCATGATGCCGGCGCGCGGACCTCGGTTGATGCCGAGATTCCAGGTGTGAACGTCGAAGCCCGATGCCGAGAGGTAATCGCGCAGGACGACGGTGGCCGCATCGGAGGTACCGAATCCCGGCACGACGAGCACCGGCTCGCCGCGTGCTCGCCGCTGCGGCCGGCGCCGTTTCAGAACGGTTTTGCCAAGGTCGAGAAATACACGCATTTCCCCCGCAGCCTTCCATAGCGACGGGGGAGCGATCCTGGCAGTGGGCGAGACAGTCCGTGTCATGTGCTGATTGTCGCTACTTAGCTGACGCGGCGGCCGTCGAGGCGATGCCACGCATCACGGACCGCCGGCTCCGCACGTTCCCACGCGAGGCCGCTGGTGCCTGCGCGTTCCGGCCAGCGCGAAGCCAGCTCCGGCGAAACGTCGTCCCAGCTACGGTCCGCGTACTGTGCACGGGACTCCCAGCCGTAGCGGTAGGCCGGTTCGTAGTGGGCGTAGGGCGCGCCCGTCGTGACATAGGGACGCGTCGCGTAGGTGTTTTCCCAGTAGACCGCTTCCGCGGTCGGATCGATCGCTTCGGCCACACCCTTGCCAGCGAGACCGCCGACGACTGCGCCAACCGCGGCACCAACCGCGGTACCGATCGGCCCGGCGACCGTGCCGATGGCCGCGCCGGCGGCGACACCGCCAGCGACCGCACCGAGACCGGTGCCAACAGGATGAGCGCCGGTGGCGCCGCTGAGCGGATCGAGGTTGAGATCGGTCGAAACAGGCTTGTTGGTTGCCATGGTGCTACTCCGTGTTTGAGGGGACATCGGAGTGAACAGTGGCAACCGGCGTGCCAGCCCGACGCGCTGCCGGCATTTCGTCGGAAAAGCCCTGCAAACACGCGGTTTTCCGACGATCGGCCGCGAAGAGGCGAGAGCAGCCAGCCGAGCAGAACGCACGCTGCCGTGTCGCGGAATCGCGCAATGCATGAGCGGGCCGTACAGCGATCGCGACAGCGACCATGAAATATATGTGATTAATGTATTAAATATAAAAAGATAATCACGTCGCGTCGACATGACCATCACGTCGCCTTGCCGGCCACACGCGCGATTCGGGTGAACCCGTTAGCGCATCGGCCCCAATCTGAACGGCGCGCCATCCATATGGATGGTATGGTCCATCCAGACAGATGAGGACGAACGTTCCATGGATCCCAAGCCCCGCCTGCCCGAGACCGAGAAGATCACGATCAACCTGGGCCTGATCGATCTCGGGCAGATCGACCTGCTCGTGCAGGAGGGCTTCTTCAACAACCGCTCCGATTTCATCCGCACGGCGATCCGCGCGCAGTTGCTGGCTCACGCCGACACGGTGCGGCAAACCGCGGTCCGCAAAATGTTCGTGATGGGCGTGCAGGACATCAACGCGGCCGACCTGGTCGCGGCGCAGCACGCCGGCACCCGACTGCGGATCCGTGGCCTGGGCCTGGTGCGCATCGCCGAGGACGTCACGCCCGCGCTCGCCGCGGAAACGATCGAGTCCATCGAAGTGCTCGGCGCATTGCACGCGAGCGCTGCCGTCAAAGAGCGACTCGCCTCGCGTATCAAGTAATCAAAGGAATCAACGAATGACGGTTTTCTCCGAAGCCATGCGCGAAGCATTGCGGCTCACACGTGCGGGCGCGCTGCGTGACGCGACGCGCGTCATCCGGGACTCGCTGCGTGGTCCGCAAGCGCCGACGACGACCCACGAGGGCACGTTCGTGCCGGCATCGCGGGATGCGCACGCCGCGCGCAGCGCTTCAGGCGCGAGCCGGCCGCTGGCATTCGAGCCGCCGCCGGTGTCGCGAAGCACCACGCCGGAACCGGGAACCGCGGAGCCCGCCGCGCCTCGGCCGGTGTCGCCGGGCCGCTTCGTGTCGGGCGCGTATTCCAACGCGGCAGGCACACGCGCCTACCAGTTATGGGTGCCGGGAATGGATACCGGCGTGGCCGCCTCCGCACGACCGCTGATCGTCATGCTGCACGGCTGTACGCAGGACGCCGACGATTTCGCGCGCGGCACCCGCATGAACGAATACGCTGACCGCCATGGCTGCTACGTGCTGTATCCGATCCAGGACGGCGTCGCCAATCCGCAGCGTTGCTGGCGCTGGTTCGAAACCGCGAACCAGGCCCGCGGTCGCGGCGAGCCGTCGATCCTGGCCGGGATGACGACGCAGCTGGCCGGCGAACACGGCATCGATCCGGCGCGGATCTACGTGGCAGGCCTGTCCGCCGGCGCGGCGATGGCGATGGTGCTCGGAGAGACGTACCCGGACGTTTTTGCCGCGCTCGCCATCCATTCCGGACTGCCACTCGGTGCCGCACGTGACGTGCCGTCGGCTTTCGCGGCAATGGCTGGCCGATCGAAACCGCACGCACGCACCAACGCGGCTCAGCCCAGCACACGTCCCGTGCCGGGAATCGTGATTCATGGCGACGCTGATCGCACGGTGGTGCCGGGCAACGGCGATGCCGTTGTCGGCCAGCTGCGCGAGCGCTATGAGCAGAGCGCCGGCAGCGCGCTCGTGCTCAGGTCCACGACCGAACCGACCCATGCGAGATCCGGCTTCCACACCGCCGACGGGCGGCTCGTCATCGAGCAGTGGAGCGTGCGCAACGGCGGTCACGCCTGGGCGGGCGGATCGAGCGCCGGCTCCTATACCGACCCGGCCGGACCCGATGCGACGGCGCGCATCATGGAATTCTTCCTGGGCCATTCGCTGACGCGCACGGAGCGCTAGCACGCATCGCGTGGGCGCTTTACGGTTTGTGCGCTATTCGTGCGGGAGCTGTGGCCGGGTAGCACCGCCGGAATTCGCCTCGGCCGGCCCCTGAATTAAGGCGGGGCGTCTTGGCGGCCGATGCCGCGTCCGGGGACGCGGCATCGATGCTCCATTGCGGTGCCGATCCTCAATTCCAGCCGCAGTCCTGACCTTTGTTCTGCTGCTTGAGCCAGGCATGCAGCGGCGCGAAGTAGTCGAGGATGGCCGAAGCATCCATCTCGCCCTTGCCGGTCAGTTCCTTCAGCGTGTCCTGCCAGCGCTGGCTGGAGCCCTTCTCGAGCATCGCCCAGAATTTCGCGCCGGCGGTCTTGTTGCCGTAGATCGAGCATTCGTGCAGCGGACCCTTGTAGCCGCCGGCCTTGCACAGCTCGCGCTGGAACTGGAACTGCAGGATGTGCGCGAGGAAATAGCGCATGTACGGCGTGTTGCCCGGCACGTGGTACTTCGCGCCGGGATCGAAATCGGTTTCGCTGCGCGCGACGATCGGCGCGACGCCCTGGTATTTCTTCTTCAGCGCCCACCATGCCGCGTTGTAGCCGTCGGGCTTGATCGAACCGTCGAACACACCCCAGCGCCATTCGTCGATGAGCTTGCCGAACGGCAGGAACGCGATCTTCTCGAGCGCCTGTTTCATCTGCGCGTTGAGCATCGCTTCCTTGCTCGGCTTGTTCGCGCCGGCCAGGCCGATCTGGGCGAGATAGCCCGGCGTCAGGCTGAGCTGGATTGTGTCGCCGATGGCTTCATGGAAGCCGTCGTGCGCGCCAGTCTGGAACAGCGGTGGCAGTTTGTTATAGGCCAGGTAGTAATAGATGTGGCCCAGCTCGTGGTAGATCGTGCGGAAGTCTTCCTCGTTCGCGTTGATGCACATCTTGATGCGCACGTCGCCGTCGAGGTTCAGGTCCCAGGCGCTCGCATGGCAGACCACGTCGCGATCGGCCGGGCGCCTGAGCTGGGATTTCTCGTAGAACGATTTCGGCAGCGCCGGGAAGCCGATCGAGCTGTAGAAGTCCTCGGCGCGCTTGACCATCGCTTCCGGTGTATAGGCTTTTTCCTTCAACGCCGCGTCGACATCGAGATTCGACACGCCCGGATACGGCTGCAGCAGCGGATACAGCGCCGACCAGTCCTGTGCCCACATGTTGCCGGTGATGTGCGCCGGAATCGTGCCGTCCTTGGCCAGCTTGCCCGGATACTGCTGCTCGAGCTTGTGGCGTGCATAGCACTGCAGGTCCTTGTACAGCGGCTCGACCTGACCCCAGAGACGGTCGGTTTCCTTGCGCAGGTCCGCCGCGCTCATGTCATAGCCCGAGCGCCACATCTCCCCGGCATTGGCGTAGCCCATCTCGCCGGCGCCTTCGTTGACGAGTTCGGCGAAGCGCACATAGTCCTTGCGCATGCCGCGCGCGAGGTTGTGCCAGGCGGTCCAGGCGTCGAGGTCCGCGTCCCAGTCGCGATTCTCGGCCAGCACCTTGCTGAGCTGGTCCAGGTTGCGGCAGGTTTCCGGCTTGGCCTCGTCGGTGCAGGACTTGCCCGAACCATAGGCCGCGTTGAGGCGCGAGGCGATCTGGGTCAGCTCGGTCAGCTTGGCCGGGTCCTTCGGCGCCGGCATCGCCGTCTGCAGCTTGACGAGGTCGATGCCGCGCTGCGTCGCCGGGGCAATGCCCTTGACGCCGACGAATTCTTTGGATTTCTCCACATTGACAGAAAGTCGACCCAGCGCGCGTTCGTTGGCCTTGGCCACCAGCACTTCGGTGTCGCCGTTGATGTAGGTTTCGGCGACCCACTGGGCCGCAGTCGACTCGATATAGTTGTCGCGGATTTCCTGATTGACTCCGGCGACGAAGCGATCGGCAGACGCGGCGTCGGCGGCTTGCGCCGAGGCGGTCGAGTGCGCCCCTGCGCCTATGCAAAGAGTCAGCGCCAGCGCAAGTGCGGAACGAACTGGTTTCACGGCTACGTCTCCCCGAAAACTCACGGCCCCCGCGGCCGCTCAAGTGACTGGGCAGGCTAGTGTCCGCCACGCGCGAAAGCAACCGCGGTGCTTGAAATGCCGGCATACGGATAACATCTGCGTCCTGACCGCATGACTTCCGCAGGACGACCCGCAATGACTACAGGACAAGGTTCCGCCGGCAACGTGATCGCCGCGGTGTGCAGTTTCTTCATTCCCGGTCTGGGTCAGCTGGTGCAGGGGCGCGTACTCATGGCCCTCGTGCATTTCGTCCTCGCCGCCGTGCTGTGGGTGATCTTCCTCGGCTGGCTCATACACCTGTGGTCGATCATCGATGCGGCGCTGTTCAAGCCGCGCGGCTGATGGCGCGCCTGGCGGGGCAGGTTCCGACTGCCCCGTTTTCCGTAGCATGAGCGGCCAGTCCGCCGGAGTCATTTCCGCATGATCGTGACGTTCATCCTGATCGGCCTGACCGTGGCCGTGTCGCTGCTTGCGTTCAACAACCCTCGCCTCAAGCAGCAGCTCGTGCTGTGGCCGCCGGCGGTGCGCCGCAACAACGAGTACTGGCGTCTGGTGAGCTACGGCCTGGTGCATGCGGACGGCATGCATCTATTCTTCAACATGTTCACTTTGTACATGTTCGGTCAGTTCATGGAGGTGTACCTGAACGCCAGGATCGGTCCGCTGGGACTGCCGCTGCTGTATCTCGGCGGCCTGGTCGTGTCGATACTGCCGAGCTACCTCAAGCACCAGAACGATCCCAGTTACTACAGCCTGGGTGCGTCCGGCGCAGTGTCGGCAGTCCTGTTCGCGTTCGTGCTGCTGCGTCCGGGCGCGACCATCTACCTGCTCGTGATACCGGTTCCGGCGCTGGTCTTCGGTATCGCCTACCTGGCCTACACCTGGTACATGGACCGCCAGTCCACCGACAACATCAACCACAGCGCGCACCTGTGGGGTGCGGGTTTCGGCCTGCTGTTCATGGCGCTGCTGGATCCAGGACTGGTCGGCGGCTTGTTGCGCTGATCGCTCGGATCGGTTCCATCCAGACTGCGGTTCCATCAGGACGGCCAGGTCTTTCGACGGATGGCGGATGAGTCTCTGGGCCGAATGGACGCTTGAGCCCCGGCAATCCCCGATTTTCTATACGCCGACGTCCGTTTACGCTCCTCCAGGCCGGTGCTATAAGCCAGCAACGCAGGCAAACGCCCAGGTTCGGGCACGACTCGCCGGCGTAGCGACTGCCGCGGCCACACACTGCGGCGCTTGCGTCAGGGTGGGACGTCCGGCTGCCCCCACGCGGCTGCGGCGCCCCAAAGCGGCTGGCGCGGAGTTCGCACCGCGGCCATCGCTAACTTTCCGCGCTGGAGACCGAATGTCATGGTGAAAAATCTGTTCCTGGCCGCCGTCGGCGGTCTGTGTGTGTGTATGTCGGCGGCGCCTTCGGCCGCCGATACCGCACTGAAGAATCCCAAGACGGCCGTTGCGGCGCCCGTCGCGGGCGAAGCGGGCGTCAGGGCCTATGCCGATCCGGAAACCGGCGCCGTGACGGCGCGGCCGGCCAGTCCGCAGCAGGATCGCGCTCTGGCGTTTCCGCCGATCGACATGAGCAAGATCAAGGAGATCCACAACGCCGACGGCTCGACGACGTGGCTGCACGAGAACGTGCAGGAAGCAATCGTCGCGACCCGCGGCAGCGACGGCAGGATTGCGCTGACGTGTGCCGAACACGGCGTCGTCGACGACCATGTGAAAACCGCTACGCAGGAGGTGGCCAATGACCGCTGACCGCTTCGTTCTGCGCTGCGCCTTCCTCGGTGCGCTTGCATTCGCCGGCAGCGCCGGTGCCACTACCATCACCATCATCAACAACGACGGTGCCGGTGAAGGCTTCAATGACACCAGCACACCGGCCGCCGGCATCGGCTGCCTGCCCGGCGACACGCTCGGCGCCTGCCGCCTGCGCGTGTTCCAGACCGCCGCCGACCAGTGGGAACTGCTGCTCAATTCCACCGTGACGATCCAGGTTCGCGCCGCGATGGATGCGCAGCAGTGCCAGCAAACCTCGGCGGTGCTCGGTTCGGCCGGCGCGCTGAGCTCGCACTCGAACTTCGCCAACGCGCCGCGCGCCAACATCGCCTATCCGCAGGCGCTCGCGAATTCCTATGCGGGCACCGATCTCAACGCCGGCTCGCCGGATATCCAGGCCACGTTCAACCTCGCCCTGGATACCGGCACCTGTCTCAACGGCACGGCGGGCTGGTGGTACAACACGGATCCGTCCGTCGCGGTGCCCAACGACCGCACGCCGCTGCTGCCGGTGGTATTCCACGAGATCGGCCATG
Organism: Lysobacterales bacterium; assembly: GCA_038207515.1. Classification (GTDB taxonomy): domain Bacteria; phylum Pseudomonadota; class Gammaproteobacteria; order Xanthomonadales; family Rhodanobacteraceae; genus Tahibacter. The sequence continues at coordinate 24,354 of JBBQZR010000012.1, forward strand.
GCCTGGGCTTCAGTTCGGGTGTGAACACCGCCTCCGGCGCGTACATCACCGGTGCCACGCCGAGCATCTGGGCGTCGTATCTCTACGACGTCGAGACCGGCAAATACTGGAAGGACATGACGAACGCGGAACGCGTCGCGTCGTCGATCAACGATCCGGACCTGGTCTGGACCGGACCGCGCACGAGCAAGCTCAGTCGCAAGTTCCTCGGCCCGCCGGCCAAGGTCACGATCAATTCGCCGGCCGGCATCGCCGGCAACTACGACGCGCAGACCGCGGAGTTCGGCGCCAGCGTCGCGACCAGTCCGGTGACGAACGGCGTGGTGCTCGTCGACGACGGCGTGACCGGTGCGGGCACGATCAACGACGGCTGCGAGACGCCGTTCGTCAACGCGGCGGCGGTAGCCGGCAAGATCGCGCTGATCGATCGCGGTATCTGCACGTTCGCGATCAAGGTCAAGAACGCGCAGCTCAATGGCGCGGTCGGCGTCATCGTCGCGAACAACGTCGCTGCGGGTTTCCCGAGCATGGCCGGCGCCGACGCGACGATCACGATCCCGTCGCTCGGCGTCACCCAGGCCACCGGCACCACGATCAAGGGCAGCCTGCCGGCGCCGGGCGTCAACGCGACCCTCGGCCAGCTTGCCGGCGGTCCGCTGTCGGGCACCAACTCGGGCTGCGTGCGCATGTTCGCGCCGAATCCGCTGCAGTCGGGTTCGTCGGTGTCGCATTTCCATTCCGAGGCGTTCCCGAACCTGCTGATGGAGCCGGCGCTCAACCGCAGCATCTTCAACAAGGTCGACCTGACCCTGCCGCTGTTCGCCGACATCGACTGGAGCACCAACATCGAGGACATCCTGTTCACGGACGGCTTCGATCCGAGCCCCTGCGCGTTCGTCCAGCCGTAAGGAAGTTCTGAGCACGTTGAATGACGGCCCGGCTTGAGCCGGGCCGTTTTCGGTGTGCGCGCGGCCGGCGTTTTCGGCGCATCGCCGGCGCGATCGACCGGGCCGGCGCACTGCCGTTTGACCGGCCCGCCGCTAAGCCGGACACTCCCCGGCGGGGAAAGGAGTTTGGGGAGTCGATGTGGGCGTGTTCGCGTTTTTGCAACGGATTTTCAGCAGTAAGCCGGCGGCGTCGGAACGCCGCGACAAGCCACGCATCAACGCACGTGAAGGGACCCGTGTGCTCATCGTGGACGATTCGCCGACCATCGTGGCGCTGCTGCGCAAGCTGCTGCAGCAGAACGGCTACGCGACGCTGGAAGCCGGCGACGCGGAGGAAGGCATCCGGCTGGCTCAGGTCGAATTGCCCGACCTGATCTTTCTCGACATCGTCCTGCCCGGCATGAACGGCTTCGCCGCGCTGCGCCAGCTGCGCCGCGATTCGCGCACCAAGGAAATCCCGATCATCATGATCAGCGGCAACGAACAGGCCACCGAGCAGTTCTATGCCCAGCGCATCGGCGCCGACGATTTCATGAAAAAACCATTTTCGCGCGCCGAGGTTTTCATGCGCATCGAGCGACTGCTCAACGCCGAGAAGGTGCCGTTCCGCGTTTCGCAGATCGCGCGCCGCGACGCCTGAGGCAGGCGTCTAAGGCGAAGGGCCGCGTAGGTTGGGGTAAGCCGCAGGCGCACCCCAACATCGAGGACGTCACGCAGCGAAGACCGCTCTCGAAGACGTTTCGCGGCGAAGACCGCTCTCGAAGACGTTTCGCGGCGAAAGCCGCCATCGAAGACGTCTCGGGCGAATTCCATCCACGACGGCGTTTCGCCACGATCATGCGGCCAGGTGATGGACCTCGATGCTGGGGTGCGCTGGCGCTTACCCCAGCCTACGTGGCTGACGCTTACCCCAGCCTACGTGGCTGGCGCTTACCGCAGCCTACGCCCCGGGCTGCAACAAATTACATAACTATAAAAAAGCCCGCCCGGACGCGTCCGGGCGGGCTTTGCGATACCAGCAGCGGCTTGCTTGTTATTTAGCTGTCAGGCCGCGGCGTTCCAGCAGCGGCTTGACGTCCGGCTCGCGGCCGCGGAAGTCCTTGAACAGCTGCATGGCGTCCTGGCTGCCGCCGCGCGAGAGCAGGGTCTTGCGGAAGTGGTCGCCGTTCTTGCGGGTCAGACCGCCGTTTTCCTTGAACCACTCGACGCTGTCGGCATCCAGCACTTCGCTCCAGATGTAGGCGTAGTAGCCGGCCGCATAGCCGCCCATGATGTGCGAGAAGTACGCACTGCGGTAGCGCGGCGGCACCGGCGCGAAATCGACGCCGGCCTTCTTCAGCGCGGCGGCCTCGAAATCGAGCACGCCGTACGCTTCCGGCGCCTGCTCCGGCTTGATCTGGTGCCAGGACTGGTCGAGCAGCGCGGCACCGAGGTACTCGGTGGTCTCGAAGCCCTGATTGAATTTATCCGCGGCGGCAACCTTGTCGACGAGTGCCTGTGGAATCGGTTCGCCGGTCTTGTAGTGTTTGGCGTAGTTCTTCAGCACTTCCGGCCAGGTCATCCACATCTCGTTGACCTGCGAGGGGTACTCGACGAAGTCGCGCGGCACGCTGGTGCCGGAGAAGCGCGGGTACTTCACGTTGGAGAACATGCCGTGCAGCGCGTGGCCGAACTCGTGGAACGCGGTGTTGACCTCGTCGTAGGTCAGCAGGGTCGGTTCGCCCTTGGGCGGCTTCGGGATATTCAGATGATTCGCCACGACCGGATGCGTGCCGAACAGGCCGCTCTGCGAGACGTATTCGTTCATCCACGCGCCACCGCGCTTGTTGTCACGGGCGTACCAGTCGACCAGGAAGATCGCGAGCGGCTTGCCGTCGGCGTCGGTCACGTCGAACACGCGCACGTCGGGGTTGTAGACCGGCAGGTCGGTGCGTTCCTTGAAGGTCAGGCCGTAGAGCTTGTTCGCGGCGAAGAACACGCCGTTCTTGAGCACGTTGTCGAATTCGAAATACGGGCGCAGCTGGCTTTCGTCGAAGCTGAACTTCTCCGCGCGGACCTTCTCGGAATAGAACGACCAGTCCCACGGCGCGAGCTGGAAGCCGCCCTTTTCCTTGTCGATCATGGCCTGCAGGTCGGCGGCTTCCTTCTTCGCGTTGGCGACCGCGGCCGGGGCGAGCTGGGCGAGTCGGTCGTTGACGGCCTTGACCGTCTTCGCGGTTTCGTCTTCCAGCGTATAGGCGGCGTGGTTCTCGTAGCCCAGCAGCGCGGCGCGCTTGGCGCGGGTCTTGGCGACCTGCGCGACGATCGCGCGGTTGTCGAACTCGCCGCCGTGACTCGCGCGGCCGACCGAGACCTTCTGCAGACGTTCGCGCAGGGCGCGGTTCTGCAGCTCCGCCAGGGCCGGCTGGCCGCTGGTGTTCTGCAGCGCGATCACGTACTTGCCCTCGAGCTTGCGCTGCTTGGCGGCTTCCGCGGCGGCGGCGATGGCTTCGTCGGACAGGCCCTTGAGTTCGTCCTTGCTGTCGACGATCACGGCCGAGGCGTTGTTCTCCTTCAGCATGTTCTGGCTGAAGTTGGTCTGCAGCGTGGCCAGCTCGGCATTCATGGCCTTGAGCGTGGCCTTGTCGGCGTCATTGAGCTTGGCGCCGGCGCGGACGAAATCGGTGTAGTAGCGCTCGATCAGGCGCTTGCCTTCGGCGTCGAGGCCGAGTTTGTCGCGCTTGGTGTAGAGCGACTCGATGCGCGCGAACAGTTTCGGATTCAGCGCGATCGCGTCCTGGTGCGCGGACAGCTTGGGCGCCATCTCGCTCTGGATCTTTTCCAGCGCGTCGTTGGTGTTGGCGCCGCTGAGATTGAAGAATACGGTCGTGGCGCGGTTGAGCAGCTGACCCGCCTTTTCCATCGCGACGATGGTGTTGTCGAAGGTCGCCTCGTCGGTGGCATTGGCGATCGCGTCGATCTCGGCGCGGTGCTCGACCATGCCGGCTTCCATCGCCGGGACGAAGTGCTCGTTCTTGATCTTGTCGAAGGCCGGGTACTGGAAGGCGAGTGTGCTGGGCTTGCTGAAGGGATTGTTGGCCATGTCGGCGGCTTTCGCAGTGTTCGGAGCGGCGGGTTCCGCCTTGTCGGCGGCATACAGCGGAGCCGCGAGTCCCAGGGCGACGGCCAGGGCAACGGCAAGACGGGTCTTCATGAAACGCACTCCGGACTGGAAATCGGGCGCTGATCCTAAACCGGATCGGCCGTTGCCGCCCCTGACGGAAGTCCCGTGCAGGTTGCCCGTGCTGCGGTTCCGCATGGTCATCCACCCGCAGACGCATGGCGTGCTCGAGCGGACCGACTAGAATCGGGCGATTCGGGGGCAGGGGAGTGGGTCATGGGCGTTCGATCGGCGCGTCGTGCCGCGTTGTTGCTTTTTCCGCTGGCGAGCCTGCCGCTCGCCGTGCCCGCGCAGGACGGCGCGCTGAGCGCACGCATGCAGGCTGTGCTCGCGGCGCGGCCGGCACAGCCGCTGCCGCTGGCCCCGATGCATGCCACGCCGTGCGTCAATGGCCTGGCCGGCGGCACGTATCGGTGTTCCAACGTCGACCTGCTTTCGTTCACGCCGCTGGCGACGTTCGCCGCCGGCGGCACGAACAGCCTGTGGGGCTGGACCGATCCGACCACGCAGATCGAGTACGCGCTGATCGGCGCCAACAATGGTCTGGCGATGTTCGAGCTGTCCGATCCGACCCATCCGAAATACCTCGGCAAGCTGCCGACGCATACCGGCAATTCGGTCTGGCGCGACGTGCGCGTCTACGCCGACCACGCCTTCGTCGTCAGCGACAACAACGGCGCGCACGGTCTGCAGGTATTCGACCTGACCCGCCTGCGCGGCGTGACCACGCCGCAGACCTTCACCGACGACGCTTTCCGTGGCGATTTCGGCCGCGGTCACACCATCGCGATCAACGAAGCGACCGGCTTCGCCTATGTCGCCGGCAGCGATGCCTGCCCGGCGCCCACCGCGACCGGTGCGCTGCGCGTATATGACATCCACACGCCGGACAATCCGGTCTTCGTCGGCTGTGTGCCGACGGGCGGCTATACCCACGAAAGCCAGTGTTTCAACTACACAGGCCCCGACACGGCACACCAGGGCAAGGAGATCTGTCTCAACGCGAACGGCCCGACCAAGCGGCTGGCCATCGTGGATGTCACGAACAAGGCTGCGCCGGTCACGCTGTCGTCGCTGACCTATACCGGCGCGGCCTATCCGCACCAGGCCTGGTTCAGCGCCGACCAGCGCTATGCGCTGCTCAACGACGAACTCGACGAAACCCAGTCCGGCCACAACGCGCGCACGCTGGTGTTCGATCTGCTCGACCTCAATGCGCCGGTGCTGGTCGGTCATCACGAGCATGCGCTCGGCGTGATCGACCACAACCTCTACGTGCACGGCCAGTACGTCTACGAGTCGAACTACGAAGCCGGCCTGCGCATCCTGCGCCTGGACAACCTGTCGCAGGCGCGGATGACCGAAGTCGCCTATTTCGATGGCTTCCCGGCCAGCAACAACGCCGAGTTCAACGGCAACTGGAACAACTACCGGTTTCCGGGCAGCGGCAACGTGATCATGACCGGCATCGACGAAGGCTTCTTCGTGGTCGAGCCGCACCTGTGCAGCGCACCGGCCACGCCGACCGCGCTGAGCGCTAGCGGGTCGGGCAGCCAGCAGGTCAGCCTGGGCTGGACCGGATCCGGCGCGAGCGGCGCGATCTGGAATGTCGAGCGCGCGCAGGGAGGCTGCGGCGGCGCGTTCTCCACGGTCGCGAGCGGTCTGGCCACGTCGAGCTTCACCGACACCGGCGTGTCCGGCCAGGTGACCTACGGCTATCGCGTCGTGGAAACGACCGCGAACGGACAATGCGCGTCGCTGGCCTCGGCCTGCGTCGAAACCCAGACCACCGGCGCCTGCATCGCGCCGCCGCTGTTCAACGGCGTGGCCAGCATCGGCCATCCGAACACGCCGTCCTGCCGCCTCGACCTGGGCTGGAATGCGGCCACGCCGGCCTGCGGCGGACCGGCGCGCTATTCGGTCTATCGCGGCGACAGCGCCGGTTTCGCGCCGGCCGCCGGCAACCGCATCGCCAGCGGCGTCAACGGCAACGGCTATGCCGATACCGGCGTCGCCGGCGGCGCCAACCGCTACTACGTCGTGCGCGCGGTCGACACGGCCAACGGCATCGAGGACGGCAACGGCGTCGAGCTGTCCGGCCTGGCCACCGGGCCGCTGCAGGACGGCACTTTCGCCTCGGGCGCCGAACCGGGCGAGCCGCCGTTCGACACCTCGGGTGCCGGCGCCGTCGTCGAAGTGGTCAATGCGCCTGAACACGCCGGCTGGCATACCTCGACCACCCGCAAACGCAGCGGCGCGCAGAGCTTCTGGTCGACGACGGCCAACAACCTCTGCGTCTCGCTGGTCAGCCAGAACCTGAACCTCACGGCCGGGCAGAGCGCGCAGCTGTCGTTCTGGAGCGCCTGGGACATCGAGGCCGGCTGGGACGGCGGCGTGGTCGAAGTGTCCGCCGACAACGGCACGACCTGGACGCGGCTGACGCCGGCCGGCGGCTATCCGTCCACGATCACGAACGGCGGCACGATCTGCGGCATCACCCAGGGCTCCGGCGCCTTCACGGGCACGAATCACCTGACCACCTGGACCCAGTCCCAGATCAACCTGTCGGCCTACGCCGGCCAGACCGTGCAGCTGCGCTGGCTTTACCGCACCGACCAGGGTACGGCGGGGCAGGGCTGGTTCGTCGACGACATTGCGCTGACGCATGCGCAGGTGCCGGGTCCGTGCACGGTCGGCGGTGACGCGATCTTCGCCAACGGGTTCCAGCTCTGAGCAGTGCAACCGCATGGCTGTGCCGCGCCGGCGCGTCCGTTGTCCGGGTCGATGGTCAGATCTTCCAGTACCAGCGCCGCCGGTGCAGTCCGAGCGCGATCAGCCACCATACGGCGACGATCGCGCAGGCCCAGGCCAGCGAGGCGGTGCGCGCGCCGGCCAGCGGCGTCAGCCAGCTCGCGAAGGCGTGTTCGTAGAGCCAGCGGTCGGCGCCGAGCGCGGCGAGCACGCAGACCATGAACCAGGAACCTGCGTAGGCCAGGATTGCGTTGAGGCCGAGCGCGCGGCCCGGCAGCCAGAGACCACGCCGGTCCACCCACACGTGCGTGCCGGCCAGGAGCAGCAGCGTTACGCCGCAGGTCCAGAGCACGTAGCTCGGCGTCCACAGCGCCTTGTTGAACGGCTGGACGAAACTCGCGGCGAAGCCAAGCAGGGCGAACGCGAAGCCACCGCGCAGCAGGGCGGAAACCGCATCGCGGCGCAGCCAACTGCCGGCGCGCAGGCCGAGCAGCGTGCTCGCGATCGCGCCCAGGGTGCTGAGTACGCCTTCCGGATCGAAGGCACGGCCGCTGGCCGCGTCGAACTGGTAGGCGTAGCGGCCGAGCAGCGCGCTGTCGATGCGCAGGTTGAGCGAGGCATCCTGCGCGATGCCGCCGCCGGCCAGCAGCACGGCATAGCCGAGCAGCAGCGCCGCGAACAGCAGCCACTGCGCGCGCGGCCGCAGGTACAGCGCGACCGGTCCGGCGACGGCGATGCACAGGCCGATGCGCTGCAGTACGCCAAGCAGCCGGAAGCTACGCTCGGGAATCAGCAGCGCCGCGGCCACATGCAGCAGCAGGCCCAGCGCGACGATACGCAGCGCACGCAGCAGGATCGCGTGGTTCAGCAACCCGGCCGGCCGGCCGCGTTCGATCTGCGGTTCGAGCGCGAGCGCGAGCGAGACACCGGCGATAAAAAGAAACAAGGGAAAAATGTAGTCCGCGACATTGCAGCCGTGCCAGACGGCGTGTTCGAGCCACGGATAGACCTGGTTCCAGTCGCCGGCGTTGTTGACCAGCAGCATGGCCGCAACGGTCAGGCCGCGCAGGATGTCGACCGAGGCGAAGCGTGGCGCGGCGGTCATCGCAGTGCTGGCGCTCATGCGCTGGGTTTCGGCGGAAAGGCGCCGAGATTCGCATACCGCGGCGGTGGCGTCAGCCTTGCTCATACGCCAACGAAAACGCCGCGCACGTCACCTTGCGATGACATGCGCGGCGCAAGGCCGTTTCAACTCCCTCTCCCCCGACGGCAGTCGGGGGAGAGGGTTGGGGTGAGGGGGAGCAGCTTCCGCTGGCCGAGTGCCACGATTGCCGCCAGATTGGTGGCGATGCGCGCTTGGCGCTGTACTGCTGCGAAAACCCGGCCGCGCGGCAACCGGATCGTTCTCCCCCTCACCCAACCCTCTCCCCCAGCGATGCGCTGGGGGAGAGGGCTTACAGCAGCATCAGCGCGGGCTGCGCGGACCGCGATTGCCGCCGCTGGCACCACGGCCGCCGGCACCGGCAGCGCCGCTACCGGCGCCGCGCCCACCGGCGCTGCTGCTGGAGCGACGTCCGGCCTGCGCCGCAGCCGCACCGCCGCCGCCACGACGCTGGTCCTTGCCGGCGTGGTGCTTGCCGCCGCCGTTGGGCTGCGCGGCCGCGGACGGGGCGCGACGCTGCCGGCCCGGCTTGCCGGCGCGCTGGGCGTCGGCGCCGGTGCGCAGCGGAATCTTCGGTTCGAAGCCCGCCACGACGGCGACGTCGAGTTCGCGCTTGAGCAGGCGCTGGATCTCGTTGAGCAGACCCTGCTCGTCGCGGCTGACCAGCGACAGCGCCAGGCCGCTGTAGCCGGCGCGACCGGTGCGGCCGATGCGGTGCACGTAGTCGGCGGCGACCATCGGCAGATCGTAGTTGATCACGACCGGCAGCTGGTCGATGTCCAGGCCGCGCGCGGCAATATCGGTCGCGACCAGGATATTGATGCGTCCGTCCTTGAAGTCCTTGAGCGCACGCTGGCGCGCGTTCTGGCTCTTGTTGCCGTGGATCGCGTCGGCCTTGAAGCCGGCCTGGCAGAGCTGTTTGGCGAGGCGATCGGAACCGTGCTTGGTGCGGCCGAAGACCAGCGTCTGGCGGCGGCTGTCCTGAGCCAGCAGCTCGATCAGCACGTCCTTCTTGCGGTCGTTGTCGACCGCGTAGACCAGATGCTCGACGCTCGGCGCGGCGCTGTTCTGCTGCGCGATCTGGACCTGGGCCGGGTTGTTGAGCATGTCGGTCGCGAGCGCGCGGATGTCATCGGCATAGGTCGCCGAGAACATCAGGTTCTGACGCTGGCGCGGCAGCTGGCCGAGGATTTTCTTGATCGCCGGCAGGAAGCCCATGTCGAGCATGCGGTCGGCTTCGTCGAGGACGAGGATCTCGATGTCGCGCAGGTTCAGCGTGCGCTGATCCAGATGATCGATCAGGCGGCCCGGCGTGGCGACGATGATGTCCATGCCGCGACGCAGCGCCTGTACCTGGCCGCCCATGCCGACGCCGCCGAAGATGGTGGTGGAACTGAAACGGATGTTCTTGCCGTAGGCGCGGATACTTTCATGCACCTGCACGGCGAGTTCGCGCGTCGGGGTCAGCACCAGCGCGCGGATCTTGCGCGGCTGGTTGGGCTTGAGGGCGCCGTCCGGATAGAGGCGCTCGAGCATCGGCAGCGCAAACGCGGCGGTCTTGCCGGTGCCGGTCTGGGCGCCGGCGAGCAGATCGCGGCCGGCCAGGACCAGCGGGATCGCTTCAATCTGGATCGGGGTGGGCGTCGTATAGCCCTGTTCGTTCAGCGCGCACAGCAGAGCGGGCGACAGCCCGAGGTTGTCGAAAGACATGGAAAGCTCCTAAGTGAAGACCCAGAGCGTTCCCGACGGCCATCCAGGGCCATACATCCGCGCTGCAGGTAAAGATTTTTGACGGCGGGCGCAGTCGCGCTGCCGTGTCGTCGTGGAGGGCCGGTGGAGGGAGAAAATCTGAAGACGTGGCCGGCGCACGGAAGGCGCCTGCTGCGTCACGTCAGGTATCCGGAAGGGAAGCCGGAGGGTCCACACGAAAACGCTGCGGACTATACGCGAACTTCAGGCCGAATGCGAACGGCTTGGACGTAACAACGCACTAGTCCATGGCCCAGACCGCTGCGGACCTTCTGCTAGGCTATGCGGCTTTCGCGCCGACGCTCCGCCCCCGCGTCGTCGCCTACTCCGCTCTTGGAGCCCCCTTAAGTTAAGGGGGCGGCCGAACGCGATGCGTTCGGCGGGGTTGTGGAGATCTGGTGTACGGCCCAAGGGCGACTATGTTGGGACTTGTTAAATTGCCAAAGGAACTAGCATGGCATTGACCGCCGCCCGCACGCCGCCCGGCGTGCTCGAACTGCTGCCGCTGGACCAGATCGCGTTCCAGGACATGCTCGATACGATCCGTCGCAGCTTCGAACGCTTCGGCTTCCTGCCGGTGGAAACGCCGGTCATGGAACTCAGTGAGATCCTGCTGACCAAGGAAGGCGGCGAGACCGAGCGTCAGGTCTATTTCGTCCAGTCCACCGGCAATCTCGGCAAGGACGGCACGCCGGAGATGGCGCTGCGCTTCGACCTGACCGTGCCGCTCGCGCGCTACGTGGCCGAGCACGAACACCAGCTCAACTTTCCGTTCCGCCGCTATCAGATGCAGCGCGTCTACCGCGGCGAGCGCCAGCAGCGTGGCCGCTTCCGCGAGTTCTACCAGTGCGACATCGACGTGATCGGCAAGGACTCGCTGTCGATCCGCTACGACGCCGAGCTGCCGGCGGTGATCTACCAGGTGTTCCGCGACCTCAAGATCGGCCCGTTCACGATCCAGCTCAACAACCGCAAGCTGCTGCGCGGTGTGCTTGAGACTCTCGGAGTGCCGACATCCGACGGTCAAGCTCTGGTACTTCGCGAAATCGACAAGATTGACAAAATTGGCCGCGATAAGGTGCGTGACAACCTCATCGGGTACGGCTTCGCTGACGTAGACATTTGTCAACTTCTCAAAATCATTGAAATTCGATCGAGCACCCATGCCGAGGCAATGGCAAGGCTCGACGCTCTGACTCAAGATCTAGCTAGTTCAGAAGTTCGACGGATCCCCGCTCCGGTGCTACACGAAGGCATCGCCGAACTGCGCCAGGTGCTCGAACTGATCCGCGCGCTCGGCGTGCCCGAGGCGTTCTACGCGCTGAATTTGTCGATTGCGCGCGGCCTGGACTACTACACCGGCACAGTCTACGAAACCCATCTCGTCGAGCATCCGCAGATCGGCTCGATCTGCTCGGGCGGCCGCTACGAGAACCTGGCCGGCCACTACACCAAGTCGCACCTGCCCGGCGTCGGCATCTCGATCGGCGCGACGCGCCTGTACTGGCAGCTGCGCGAAGCGGGCCTGATCGGCACGGGTGCCAGCACGGTGCAGGTGCTCGTGACGCAGATGGATGAGACCGAACTGCCGCGCTATCTCGCGATCGCGAACGAGCTGCGCCAGGCTGGCATCAACACCGAAGTCGTGCTCGATGGCGGCAAGATGGCCAGGCAGTTCAAGTACGCCGAGAAGGCCGGTATCGCTTTCGCGATCGTCGTCGGCAGCGACGAGATCGCGAAAGACACCGTGATCATCAAGGACCTGCGCCGCCGCGAGCAGTTCGAGGTCGCGCGCGGCGAACTGACCAAGGCGCTGCGCGTGGAACTGGAACAGGCGCAGGCAATGGTACGGGTGTAGGCAGACATCAGGCCGACACCATCCCCACCCAACCCTCCCCTTGAAGGGGAGGGCTCAAAGCCAAAGCGTGGCGCAGTTCTAGCCGTCCTCTTGAAGGGGACGGCCAAATCGGCGCTCGCTGCGATAAAGCCCTCCCCTTCAGGGGGAGGGTTGGGTGGGGGTGGTGGTGCTCTCAGCGCAGCAACGGGATCAAACCATCATGACCACGAAAACCATCACCCTCGACGGCTCCTCGCTGACGCGTGCCCAGGTCGCGGCGATCGCCTACGACGGCCATTCCATCGCGCTCGACGCGAACCAGCTCGTGCGCGTGCAGCAGACCGCCGACTTCCTCGCCGACAAGGTCAGCTGCGGCGAACCGATCTACGGCGTGACCACGGGCTTCGGCAGCAATGCCGACAAGCTGCTCGGTGCACATCGCGCGCGCGACGAACTGCCCGGCGGCAATCCGGAGCAGCGCGATGGCACGCTGATGGAAGAGCTGCAGTACAACCTCATCGTCACGCATGCGGTCTGTGTCGGCGAGCCGTTCGCGCCACCGGTCGTGCGCGCCATGCTCGCGATCCGCGTGAACACGCTGATGCGCGGCCACTCCGGCATACGCGCCGTGACGTTGCAGGCGCTCGCGGAACTGCTCAACCGCGACGTGATCCCGGTGATCCCGCAAAAAGGATCGGTCGGCGCGAGCGGCGACCTCGCGCCGCTGTCGCACCTGGCCATCGTGCTGCTCGGCGGCGGCGAAGCCTTCGTCGCCGGGGTGCGCATGGCCGGTGCGGAAGCGCTCGCACGCGTGGGTCTCGAACCGCTGCGCCTGTCGTTCAAGGAAGGCCTCGCGCTCAACAACGGCACCACGCAGATGCTCGCGACCGCGGCCCTCGCGCTGCACCGCCTGGAACAGCTGATCGCGACGGCGGATCTCGCCGCGGCGATGACGCTGGATGCCTTCGCCGGCCGTACCGGTGCGCTCAAGCCCGAAGTGCACGCGCTGCGTCCGCATCCGGGACAGGTGGAATCCGCGGCCGCGCTGCGCGCGCACCTCGCCGGCTCGACCCTGGCCGACATTCCGTACCACCTCGTGCCGCGTTTCCGCACCTGGCTCGCGAGTTCGTGGTCGCATCCGCAGGATCAGGCCGCGCGCTTCGATCTGTCCTGGGACTACGTGCCGGCGGCGCAGCGCCACGGCAAGGAATCCTTCTACGCGCGCTTCCTGCCGTTCAAGGGCGGCAAGAAGCATCAGCCGCAGGACGCGTATTGCCTGCGCTGCGCGCCGCAGGTGCATGGCGCCGTGCGCGACGCCTGGAGCCAGGCCTGCCGCGTCATCGACATCGAACTCAACGCGGTCACCGACAATCCGCTGATTTTTCCGCAAATGGAAAATGCAACTGTCATCGAGGACCAGGTCGTTTCCGCCGGGCATTTCCACGGCATGCCGCTGGCGCTGGCCATGAGCTATCTCAAGGCGGCGATTCCGGTGCTGGCATCCATCTCCGAGCGGCGCCTCAACAAGCTCGTCGATCCGGCCAACAACGACGGCCTGCCGGCGTTCCTGATCGGCAACGAGGACGCGACCGATTCGGGCTTCATGATCCTGCAGTACACCGCGGCGGCGCTGGTCAACGACCTCGCCACGCGCGCGCATCCGGCCTCGGTGTATTCGATTCCGACCAGCGCGAACGCCGAGGATCACGTCTCCATGGGCGCGAACGAAGCGCGCCATGTGCTCGACATGGTCGAGGATCTCTCCGACGTGCTCGCGCTGGAAATCTATACCGCGGCGCAGGCGCTGGAATATCGCCAGGACATGCTCAACGCGGCGCGCCGTCTCGCCGCGCGCGGCGACTGGCACGAGCTCGCTAGCAAGATCCAGGGCGGGCCGGTCGAGGGCCATGCGGACCATGCGCAGTTCCAGCAGGAAGTCGGTGCGCTGATGCAGGCGCTGACCGACGCCGGCGAGTTCCGCGCCGGCGCCGCCGTGAACGCGGCGTTCGCGCGTGTGCGTGAAGTCGTCGGCTTCATGCAGCGTGACCGTGCGATGGACGCGGAAGTGCAGCGCATGTGCGCGCTGGTGCGCAGCGGCGCGCTGATCCGCGCGCAATGACGCGATGCTCGGCATTCACACCTGACTAGCGCTGCTGGACTGGTGCTGGTTGCCGGCGACGCGCTGCGTCGGCTGATCCGCGCGCCGCTTGGTGCGGCGCGGTCGCTGATGGCGTGCTGCGTTGCGCGGCACGCCGGATCAAGTGCGCCGTGCGACCTTGCGTCGCGCGGCAGCTGCTTACTCGAAGTCGTCGGCGAACAACGTATCGCCGTTCGCGCGGCACGCCGCGCCGCCAGCTTCGATCTTCACGTTGTCGATGGACCAGCCTTCGGCCGTCTGGCTGTTATCGCTGGTCAGGCGGAAACGCAGTTTGACCGCGGCTTGGTTCGTCACCGCCGGCAGTTCGATGCGGCTCGTGCGCCAGGCGCTTTCGCCGCTGCAGCGCGCGAGCTCGGTCCATGTCGGCGTGCCGGCCGTCGCATTCGTACTTATTTCCACAATGCCGTAGTCATAGCCGGCTTCGGTCACGCATTTCTGGTCGAAGCTCAGCGCGACGTCCTCGTAGCCGGTGAAGTTCAGCAGCGGTGAGGTCAGGCTGATGTTGACGTTATTGGCGTAGCTGCCGGCGGGGCTGTCGGTCCAGACTTTCGTGGTATTGCCCGCGACCGTCGTGCTCGTGCCCCAGGGCGATTGCGTGGTCCAGCCGGGATTCGCACCCTCGACGGTGTCGGCGAACACGCTGCAGTTTGCGGCGAGACTGAAGTCGCGCACGAGATCGCTGCCGCCGGCGAGATCGACGTTCTCGAGGCGTTCGGTCAGATGGCCCGGCGCGCTGACTTGGATGTCGACGGTACCGGCGCGCTGGCGCTTGGCGTAGTTGCCGGCGGCGTCGGCCTGCAGGGTCGTGCTGCCGATCTTCACGGTCGCGGCCAGCGGGGCCGCGGTGGCGGCATCGCGCACGGTGCCGTGCACGGTCGCGATCTCGTTGGCTTGCGCGATCTCGACGAAAACCGCATTCGGCGGCCCTGCGTCGCCGTTGCTGTCGAGGCCTTGCACATAGACGAGATGGCGGCCGCTGGAGAATCCACTGGTCGACAGATCCAGCTGCACCGCTTCGCTGCCGCTGTTGAAGCTGCCGTCGGCGGCGCTCATGGTTTGTGCGGTCGCGCCCGCGGCCCAGGGCAGGGCGTCGACATAGACGCGTGCCGAGGCGATGTTCTGCGTGGTCGGCGGCGGCGGCGCGCCGGTCTGCGGCTGCGGCGTGCGATTCAGGCGCGAGTCGTCGACGCGCGCGGCGATGCGCACGGTGTCGCCGGCGACGACGAGATCCGGTGTCGCCGTGATGTCGACGGCGTCGGGACCGAACGGCAGCCGGTACGGCGCGCTGAGGCTGCGTGCCGTGTAGCGCAGCGCATCGACGTTTTGCGGATACGTGCTGGACTCGAAGCTCGCGCAACTCTCGAAGAATGCCACGCCAAGCTCGATCGTATAGGCCGGTACGCCGAGCTGGCCGTAGGCGGTGTCGTCGGTGGTGCCGCTCGTCGCGTACAGGCCGACCGACTGCTGCGGGTCATAACCGTTGAACCAGCCGATGCGGCGGCCGAGGATTTCCAGCGCGGCCGCGTTCGGCGCCATCGTCGTGGTATCGCCCCAGGGCCACAGCACGAGTTGCGAATAGCTGTGGATGTCGAGGAAAACGCCTTGCGTGGTATCCGGCGCCGCGGTCGTCGTGTCGTCCGGGCGCAGATCGGGAAAGATGCTGCGCACGTAGTTCACGACGGCCTGGGTTTCCGGCTCCGAGCCGGCACTCGCGCCGCGATAGGTTTCCTGGCAGGCCGAACTGCTCGCGCCGGGACCGCCCCAATGGAACGGATAGTTGCGATTGAGATCGGCGCCGCGCGAATCGCTGGTCGTGCCGCAATAAGCCGTGTTGGTGTTCTTGCGCCAGGAAAGTCCGGTTTCGGCTTTCTTGCGGCCGTCGGGATTGGACTGCAGCAGCAGGTGGAATTCGTTGTGGTCGAGCAGCCAGGTCGCTTCGGGATCGCTGCCGTAATTGTTGACCAGCCATTCGGCGAAGCGCGTATTGAGTTCGGCCGTGGTGTATTCGCGCGCATGGATTGCGGTCATCGCGAACAGCTTGGGCTTGGGGCCCGGAACGGCCGAGTTGGTCAGCTTCAGCACGACGAGGTCATAGCCCGGATTGCCGCCGGCCGTGACTTTTTCCCAGCTGTCGCCGATGTCGATCTTGCTCGCCAGCGCGGGATGCGCGGTGATCAGCGCGTCGGCGGAGGCCTGCGTCTCCTCGACCGTGCGGTAGCACGCGAAGCCCGGGATGCTCTCGAGCGAACGGCCCGAGGTCTGCAGCTGCAGCGCTTCGGTCGCGGTCTTGTCCACGCTGACGTCGGTGGACTGGGTGCGCAGCCAGACGAGATCGTCGGGCTCGATCTCGGTCGTGACCATGCCCTTGACGCGATCCACGCGCAGATGGCCGAGCCGGTCGGCCATGCGCTGGATCAGCGCCGCATCGCGCGTCTGGACGGTGACGACCTGCGGTGTCGGGCTGGCCGCCGATGTCGGCAGCGCGGCACACGCGAGCAGCAGTCCAACGACGAGTTTCTTGCGCATGACGTTCCCCCGAACGGACAAGGACGGGATCGTGCCGCCAATTGCCGGTTCACGCGCGTTGCTGCACCGCAAAAATACGTGACGCAGTTCACGGTGTTTCGATGCGCCACGGTCCGGAACGCACGGGAACCACGCCGGAATCCGGCTACGGGTGCGGAGGTTGACGCGCCTCGGCGCGGTGGTGGAGCAGCCCGCGCGAAACTCAGGCGGCGGCCGATCCCTGCACGACGCGGTTGCGGCCGCCGCGCTTGGCCTCGTACAGCGCGTCGTCGGCACGGCGCAGCAGGGTGTCGGGTTCCACGACCACGCCGCTGCCGACCGTGGCCGCGCCGATGCTGACGGTGAGGTGCAGCTGGCGGCCGCCTTCCAGCGCGAAGACCTGCGCCGCGATGCGCTGCCGGATCGCCTCGGCCGTGCGGCGTGCGCTGAGCTCTTCGGCGCCCGGCATCAGCACGACGAATTCCTCGCCGCCGAACCGCGCGACCACGGCGCTGTCGCCGGCGCATTGCTGCAGCGTCGCGGCGATGCAGCGCAGGCAGTCGTCGCCGGTCAGGTGACCGTGCTCGTCATTGACGCGCTTGAAGTGATCCAGATCGGTAATCAGCAGCGAGAACGGCTTGGCGTCCGCGGCGCACTGCGCCAGCAACGGCGCGAAGGCCTGTTCGAAATAGCGCCGGTTGAACACGCCGGTGAGGCCGTCGCGCGCGCTGTGCTCGCGCAGCCGCGCATGCGCCTCGCCGAGCTGCTGCAGGGCGCTGGACAGCTCCTGCGTGCGTTCCTCGACGCGGTGCTCCAGTTGTTCGTTGGCTTCGCGCGCGATGCGCTCGTTGTCCGCGCGCAGCGCGGCCCAGCGGTAGGCCAGCGCGAAGGAGAGGAAGATCATCTCGGCGGCCGAGCCGATCTGCATGCCGTATTCGGTTGCGAAGGTCTTGCTGACCATGCCGAAGGACACCATCGCATAGACCAGGGTGCCGGCCAGCAGCATGGCCCAGGCGAGCAGGAACAGCAGCGCCGGGCGGAAGCCGCGCCGCGCCGACGCGATGGCGACGGCGATCACCGCGCCGACGCCCGGGAACACCATCGCCGTGCCGATCAGCACCGCGGTGCGGTAATCGAGGAAGGGGCTGGCCAGCAGCATCGCGAGATGAAACGCCATCAGCACCAGCAGCACGCGGTTGCCTACCGGCGAGCGCCGCGGCAGTTCGAGGAAATCGCGCGCGAACAGGTGCATCGCGAGCATGGCGAACGACATCGACATCGGCACCGCGGCATTGGCGAGCCAGGTCGAGTTGGGCCAGAAATACTCGAACGCGAATCCGTTGAGGCAGAACAGCACGAGGCCAAAGCCGAGCACATGCAGGCTGTAGAGGAAATGCGAGCGGTCGCGCAGCGACACGAACAAAATCAAATTGTAGAAAAGCAGCGCCAGCAGGATGCCGTAGTAGATGCCCATGCCGAGCTGCGCGTCGCGCGCGAGTTCGATGAACGCGGTCGGCGTATACAGGGTCAGCGGCACCTGCATCGAACTCTTGCTCTGCGCGCGCAGCAGCAGGTCCAGCGGTTGGCCCGGTGTGATCTGCAGCCAGAAATTCGGGTGCCGGTAGCTGACCGAACGCTGCGAGAACGGATGCCGGTCGCCGGACTGGAAATGCTCGATAGCACCGTCCGTGTGGCGCACGTAGAGATCGACCTGATCGAGCAGGGCGTACTCCAGCACGAGCAGCCAGCGCGAGTCGGCATGGTTGGCGTTGGCGACGCGGGCGTGGAACCAGTAGGCGCCGTCGACGAAGCCGAAGGTGGCGTTGTCGGCGGGTACGGGCTGGAAGCGGCCGGCGTCGGCGTCGGCGAACATCGCCGCAGCGGTGGCCTCGCCGCGCGCGTCGACCGCGAAGGTCGTGACCGCGGCCAGCGGCGCGCGCGTCTGCCCGGCGGTCAGATCAAGAATCGGCGCGGCGCTCGCAGCCGCGAGCCAGCCCGGCATCAGGCTGCACAACAGCAACAGGCGTAGCAGTACATGCGCCACGAATCGCCCCCTGAACATGCTGGTCGCGGCAATTACCTTGCAGGATCGTTGCCATTGTTGACCGGTATCAAGAGATTTTTACGTATGTGGGCGTGGTAACGGATAACGGTGCCTGCGTGCCCTGGCGGCCTCCGCGTCACGCACGTGGCATGTCTCTACGGGTGGCGATCGTACGAACGGCGCCCGCCAATAGTGATAATTTATTGTTTTATAATGAGTTTTTTCGCTATCTGCGAAAATCCCGAGGCGTTGCGGCAGCGCATGTCCGGAGCTTTTGGCCACGTCGACGTCGCCCGACCGCAATGCAACTTTTTGTAACGCCGCGCCGATCAGTGGCCGCGCAACCCCCGTCGTCACGCCGACCACCCCCTCGAGGGCATGCCGCCGCCTCGCCCGCAGATCCCTGGGGACGCGCATCCCGCGCGCGATCCCATCTGCGCTGTGTTCTCGACATCGTGGCCGTCGCAGGGTTTACAGCCTCGCGCCGACTGCGCTAAATTCGCCGTAATGTTCTAGTGCGTTATTACATTGAATCATGAAGCGACGTTACCTCGAACCCGAAAATACGCCCGTTCCCGCCGAGGAAAGCCTGTGCCGGGCGCTGCTGTCGCTCGACACGCCGGCCGAGATGCAGGCTTTCCTGCGCGATCTGTGCACGCCGGCCGAGCTGGAAGCCCTGGTCGATCGCTGGCGCGTGGTGCCGTACCTGCTCGCCGGCTATGCGTACCGCGAGATCCACGACCGCACCTCGGTCAGTGTCACCACCATCGGCCGTGTCGCGCGCTTCCTGCAGCAAGGCAACGGCGGCTATCTCGCCGTGGTCGCGCATGAAGCCGTGCCGCCGCTGCCCAAGCCGCCGCGCCGGCGCGGCGGCCTGCCGCCGCCGGTGCTGGCCGGATTGCCCGCGACCACGCCGGTGCGTGCGCGCCCCCGGAGCAAATCATGAAGACGCGTGACCGCCTGCGCATCGCGGTGCAGAAATCCGGGCGTCTGTCCGAGCAATCGCAGGACCTGCTCGCGCGCTGCGGCCTGAAATTCCGCCAGAGCCGCGACAAGCTGTTCTGCTTCGGCGAAAGCCTCGCCATCGACCTGCTGCTGGTGCGCGACGACGACATTCCGGGTCTGATCGCCGACGGCGTCTGCGATCTCGGCATCGTCGGCCGCAACGTGCTCGCGGAACAGCAGGCGCTCGCGCGCGGCCGCGGCGAGGAATCCGCGTTCTGCGAAATCCTGCCGCTGGGCTTCGGCCGCTGCCGCCTGTCCATCGCGCTGCCGCAGGAGATCGACTACGTCGACAGCGCGTCGCTCGAGGGATTGCGCATTGCGACCACGTATCCCGCGCTGACCGGCCAGTGGCTCGCGCAGGCCGGCATCGCGGCCAAGGTCGTCGTGCTGTCGGGGTCGGTCGAGATCGCGCCGAAGCTCGGTACCGCCGACGCGATCTGCGACCTCGTTTCCAGCGGCGCCACGCTGCAGGCCAACCAGTTGCGCGAAGTCGTCGGCATCCTCGACAGCGAAGCCGTGCTCGCCGGTGCGCCGCGGCCGCCACCCGACGAGCGCGGCGAACTGCAGGAACTACTCTTGCGTCGCATCGACGGCGTGATCCAGGTGCGCGAATCCAAGCTGGTGCTGCTGCAAACCACGCGCGCGGCGCTCGCCGGCGTCACGCGGCTGCTGCCGCCGGGACAGCAGCCGACGGTCACGAGCATCGAAGGCCGCGTCGACGAAGTCGCGCTGCAGGCGGTCTGCCACGGCGCGATCACCTGGCAGCACCTGGAAGACATGCGCCGCGCCGGCGCGCGCCACATGCTGGTTCTGCCGGTGGAGAAAATGCTCGCATGAAGCGGCTGGTATGGAGTGAACTCGATGCGGACGCGCGCGCCGCGAGCCTGCGCCGCCCGGCGCAGACCGACGCGACCGATCGCGCCGCGACGGTGGCGCGGCTGATCGCGCAGGTGCGCGCCGACGGCGATGCGACCCTGCGCGCGCTGACGCGGCGCTACGACGGTTGCGAGCTGGCCGAACTCGCGGTCAGCGACGCCGAATTCGACGCGGCCGACGCACGTGTCGCGCCGCCGCTGCGCGCCGCGATAACCGAAGCGCGCGAGCGCATCGCGCTGTTCCACCGCGCCGGTGCACCGGCGGACGTGCGCGTGGAAACCGCGCCGGGCGTGATCTGCGAACGCGTACTGCGGCCGCTGCAGCGCGTGGGCCTGTACGTGCCGGCCGGTACCGCGCCGCTGCCGTCGACCGTGCTGATGCTTGCAGTGCCGGCGCAGCTGGCCGGCTGCGCCGACATCGTCCTGTGCACGCCGGCCAATGCGAACGGCGAGTGCGATCCTGTGGTTTTGTATACCGCGAAGCTCTGCGGCGTGACACGTGTGTTCAAACTCGGCGGCGCCCAGGCGATCGCGGCGATGGCCTACGGCACGGCCAGCGTGCCGCGCTGCGACAAGCTGTTTGGCCCGGGCAATGCCTGGGTCACCGAGGCCAAGCGCCAGGTCGCGAACGATCCTGCCGGTGCGGCGATCGACCTGCCGGCCGGACCGTCCGAAGTGCTGGTCATCGCCGATGCGCAGGCCGATGCGGCCTTCGTCGCCGCGGACCTGCTGTCGCAGGCCGAACACGGCAGCGATTCGCAGGCCGTGCTGCTGTCGCCGTCGCGAACCTTGCTCGACGCCGTCGCCGTGGCGCTGGAAGAACAGCTGCAGACCTTGCCGCGCGCGGAATTCGCGCGTGCGGCGCTCGCCCACAGCCGCCTCGTCGAAGTCGCCGATCTGGCCGAAGCGCTGGACATCAGCAACGACTACGCGCCGGAGCACCTGATCCTCAACGTCACCGACGCGCGCGCGCTGCTGTCCGGCGTGTGCAATGCCGGTTCGGTATTCCTCGGCGCGTGGTCGCCCGAAGCGGTCGGTGACTATTGCAGCGGCACCAATCACGTCCTGCCGACCTACGGCTACGCGCGCGCCTGGAGCGGTGTGTCGGTCGCAAGCTTCGTGAAGCTGATCACCGTGCAGGAACTCTCGCCGGACGGATTGCGCGCGATCGGGCCATGCGCGCGCACGCTCGCGGCGGCCGAGCAATTGCACGCGCACGAACGCGCCGTCGCGCTGCGCCTGGCGCGCCTGGAGGCGGGCGCATGAGCGTGCTCGATCTCGCGCGTGCGGACATCCGCGCGCTGACGCCGTATTCCTCCGCGCGCATGGAAGCCAGCGGCGGCCGCGTGCTGCTCAATGCGAACGAATCGCCGTGGTCGCCGGCGGCGCAGGCCGGTGAAGGCCTGAACCGCTATCCCGATCCGCAGCCCGCAGCGCTGCTGCAGCGACTGGCCGTGCTGTATGGCGTAACTCCCGAACAAGTGCTCGTCGGACGCGGCAGCGACGAGGCGATCGATCTGCTCGTGCGTGCGTTCTGCCGTGCCGGCGAAGACGCGATCCTCGTCTCGCCGCCGACGTTCGGCATGTACGCGGTCGCCGCGGCGATACAGGGAGCGGCGGTGCTGCAGGCGCCGCTGACCGAAGATTTCAGCCTCGACGCGGACGCATTGCTCGCGGCGCTGACACCCGCGGTCAAGCTCGTCTTCGTCTGCACGCCGAACAACCCGAGCGGCAACCTCGTGCCGCTGTCGGTGCTGGAGCGCATCGCGACGGCACTGCGCGGTCGCGCGCTGCTCGTCGTCGACGAGGCTTACCTCGAGTTCGCCGATAGGCCGAGTGCGACCGCGCTGCTCGCGCAATACGACCACATCGCCGTGCTGCGCACCTTGTCGAAAGCCTATGCGCTGGCCGGCGCGCGCATCGGCGTGCTGCTCGCTGCAACCACCGTGATCGCGCTGCTGCGCCGGATTCTCGCGCCGTATCCGCTGCCGGCCGGCAGCGTCGCGGCGGCGCTCGCGGCGCTGAGCCCCGACGGCATAGTGCAGGCGCGCGCGCGGATCGTGCTGCTGCGCGAACAGCGCGAATGGCTGCGCACGCAACTGATTGGTCTGCCCGGCGTGCTCGCTGTGCTGCCGTCGGCGGCGAACTTCCTCTGCGTGCGCTGGCGTGACCCGGCCGCGACGTATGCGGCGCTGCTGCACGCCGGCGTGGTCGTGCGCGACGTCACGCGCTACCGCGGCCTGACCGATTGCCTGCGCATTTCGGTGGGTACGCCCGACGAGAACCGCACGCTGATCGCTGCGTTAGAGGCGCGCGAGGAGGCGGCGTAATGAAAAAATACCTTTTTGTCGACCGCGACGGCACCCTGATCGTCGAGCCGCCGGACCAGCAGATCGACGCCTACGCCAAGCTCGCGCTGCTGCCCGATGTGATTTCGGCGCTGCGCCGCTGCGCCGATGCCGGCTACGAACTCGTCATGGTCACCAACCAGGACGGCCTGGGCACCGACAGCTTTCCCGAGGAGCAGTTCTGGGGGCCGCACCGGCTCATGCTGCAGATCTTCGAATCCCAGGGTGTGCGCTTCGTCGACACGCTGATCGACCGCAGCTTCGCCCATGAAGGCCTGCCTACGCGCAAGCCCGGCACCGGCCTGATGCGCGGTTATCTCGGCGACGACGGCTGGAGCCGGCGCGCGTCGGCGATGGTCGGCGATCGCGCGACCGATATCGCGTTCGCCGACAACATCGGCGTGCGCGGTTTCCTGCTCGGCAGCGGCGACGGCGAGTGGGACTGGGCGCAGATCGCGCGCGTGCTGTGCGAGGCGCCGCGCCGCGCCGAGGTGGAGCGCGCGACACGCGAGACGCGCATCCGCGTCAGCGTCGATCTGGATCGCAGCGCCGATGCCGTGATTGCGACCGGTCTGCCGTTCTTCGATCACATGCTCGAACAGATCGGCAAGCATGCGGGCATCGCGCTGTCACTGCGCTGTGCCGGCGACACGCATATCGACGAGCACCACACGGTCGAGGACTGCGCGCTGGCGCTGGGCCAGGCGCTGCGTCAGGCGCTCGGCGACAAGCGCGGCATCGGCCGCTACGGCGACGCGCTGGAACCCGATGGCAACCGCATCGCGATCACGCTGCCGATGGATGAAACCCTCGCGCGCGCGGCACTGGACCTGTCGGGACGGCCATACTTCGTCTTCGACGGCGTCTTCCCGCGCGAGCGCGTCGGCGACCTGCCGACCGAACTCGTGCCGCACTTTTTCCGCTCGCTGTGCGAGACGCTCGGCGCCAACCTGCACCTGGCTGTGCGCGGCGACAATGCGCATCACATGGTCGAGGCCTGCTTCAAGTCGGTCGCGCGCACGCTGCGCGTGGCGCTGCGCCGCGATGGCAGCGCGCTGCCCAGCACCAAGGGCACGCTGTGAACGTCGACGTGGTACTCGTCGACGGCGGCGGCACCAACATCGGCTCGGTGCGCAGCGCCTTGCGGCGCCTCGGCGTCGATGCGCCGCTGACGACAGATACCGCACGCATACGCCGCGCGAGCCACGTGATCCTGCCGGGTGTGGGTGCGGCCGGTCCGGCGATGCAGCGGCTGGCCCAACTGGATCTCGTCGACACGCTGCGCGATCTGCGCCAGCCCGTGCTCGGCGTCTGCCTCGGACTGCAGCTGCTGTTCGAACGCTCCAGTGAGAGCGAGTTGCCCTGTCTCGGCCTCATTGCGGCCGAGGTCGAACGCCTGCCGGCCGCGCCGGGATTGCGCGTGCCGCACATGGGCTGGAACCGGCTGCAGGTCGAAAGGCCGCATGCGCTGCTGGCCGGACTCGATAGCGATGCCCACGCCTATTTCGTGCACAGCTACGCCGCGCCGGCCGGTGCGTGGACGCTCGCCAGCTGCACTCACGGCACGCGCTTTTCTGCGATAGTGCAAAAAGATAATTTCTTCGGCATGCAGTTCCACCCGGAACGCTCTGCCGCCGTCGGTTCCCTGCTGCTGAAGAATTTCCTGACCCTGTGAACTTCGACATCATTCCCGCGATCGACCTGCACGACGGCAACGTCGTGCGCCTGCGCCAAGGCGACTATTCGCAGCAGACCCGCTACCGCGTCGACCCGCTGCGTCTGGCCCAGGACTACGCCGCGGCCGGCGCGGCCTGGCTGCACGTCGTCGATCTCGATGGCGCGCGCGCCGGCAACCTCGCCAACTTCCGTCTGATCGAAGCATTGGCCGGCAGTGCCGTACAGCTGCAGGCCGGCGGCGGCGTGCGCAGCGAGAGCGATCTCGAGCGCCTGTTCGATGCCGGTGTCGCGCGCGTCGTACTCGGCAGCGTCGCGGTGCGCGAACCGGCGCGCGTCGAGGAGTGGCTGGCTCGCTACGGTGCGCAGCGGCTGTGCATCGCGCTCGACACGCGCGAGGAAAACGGCATCTGGCGCCTGCCCAGCGCGGGCTGGACGCAAAGCGAGGCGCCGACGCTGGAAGAACTCGCGCCGCGCTACGCGGCGGCCGGCGCGGTGCATGTGCTGTGCACCGACATCCATCGCGACGGCATGCTGGCCGGTCCGAACCTCGGCCTCTACGCGCACCTGCGCCGGCTCGCGCCGGGCTTGCAGGTGCAGGCTTCCGGCGGCGTGCGCGACGTGGCCGACGTGCGCGCGGTGCGCGAGCTCGGCCTCGCCGGCGTCGTGCTGGGCCGCAGCCTGCTCGAAGGCCAGCTCGACCTGGCCGCGGCACTCGCATGCTGACGCGCCGCCTGATTCCCTGCCTCGACGTGCGTGACGGCCAGGTCGTCAAGGGCGTGCGCTTCCGCGACCATGTCGTCATCGGCGACATACTCGAACTGGCGCTGCGCTATCGCGACGAAGGCGCCGACGAACTCGTGTTCTATGACATCACGGCGAGCCCGCAGCAGCGCGAGGTCGACCGCGGCTGGGTCGAACGTGTCGCTGCGGCGATCGACATTCCGTTCTGTGTGGCCGGCGGTATCGCGAGCGTGGAATCCGCGCGCGCGGTGCTGCAGGCCGGCGCGGACAAGATCTCGGTGAACTCGCCGGCGCTGCAGCGTCCCGCACTGATCGGCGAGCTGGCCGACGCGTTTGGCGTGCAATGCGTCGTCGTCGGCATCGACAGCCTGCGCGACGCCGACGGCGAGTGGCGCGTGCGCCAGTTCACCGGCGATCCGGACAAGACCCGCGCGCTGGCGCAAGGCACGCTCGACTGGATCGACGAAGCGATCGGACTCGGCGCCGGCGAGATCGTGCTCAACTGCATGGCCGCCGACGGCGTGCGCGAAGGCTACGACATCGAACAACTGCGCGCGGCGCGCGCGCGCTGCGGCGTGCCACTCGTGGCCTCGGGCGGCGCGGGCAGTGCGGCACATTTCGCCGCGGTCTTCGACGAGGCCGACGTCGACGGCGCGCTCGCGGCGAGCGTGTTCCATTCCGGCAGCATCGCGATTCCGGACCTGAAGAAATACTTGCGCGAGCACGGCGTGAGGGTACGGCCATGAGCCTCGATCCGGCGAGTCTGGACTGGAGCAAGGGCGATGGCCTGCTTCCGGCGATCGTGCAGCATTGGCGCAGCGGGACCGTGCTGATGCAGGGCTGGATGAACCCGGCCGCGCTGCGGCAGACCCTCGACAGCGGCAAGGTCACGTTCTACAGCCGCAGCAAGCAGCGTCTCTGGACCAAGGGCGAGAGTTCGCAGCATTGGCTGCTGCTGCGCGGCGTGCTGACCGACTGCGACCGCGACTCGCTGCTGCTGCGCGCCGAGCCGCAGGGACCGACCTGCCATCTCGGCAGCGACAGCTGCTTCGGCGCGGAAGCGCTGCCGGCGACCGGTTTTCTCGACGAACTCGATGCCCTGGTCGCGGCGCGTGAACGCGAGCGTCCGGCGGGCAGCTATACGACGCAATTGTTCGACAGCGGCCTGCGCCGCATCGCGCAGAAGGTCGGCGAGGAGGGCGTGGAAACCGCGCTCGCCGCCGTGGTGCAGGACGAGGCGGCGCTGGTCGGCGAAGCGGCCGACCTGCTGTTCCATCTGACCGTATTGCTGCGCGCGCGCGGGTTGCCGCTGGCGGCGGCGATCGAGGAATTGCAGCGCCGTCATCGCTGACCGCGCCCGTAGCGCTGCACGGGACAGGCGCGAATGTGCGCTACCGGTTGCATCGACCGGCACGTCGCGCTGGGCCGGTCGACGCCGGCGCAAGCCTGCTAGACTCGCCGCGACTCGCCACGAGAGGCGCGCGATGCCGCAGCTCGATGACCGCGAACCCGCTCGCCATCCGCGCGAGCGCGAAGCGCGCCAGCTCGCGCTGATCCATCGTATTGCCCGCATCGTTGCCGAGAACCTGACCGTACGTGCGCGTCTGCAGCAGATCGTGCGGTTGCTGCAGGAACACCTGCACTGCGAGTTCGTCGCTTGCGCCTCGATCGATCTGCGCAGCGGACGTTTCCGCTGCGAAGCACTCGCGACGGACATTCCCAGCATGATCCATGTGGGCTATGGGCGGGACCTGGGCAGCGGCGTGGTCGGCGAAGTCGCGGCGAGCGGCCAGACGCTCTACGTCGCCGATGTGACGCGGCATGCGAACTACGTGGAAACCATGCCCGGCGCGCATTCGGAACTCTGCGTCGCGATGCGCCACAACGGCGAAGTCATGGGCGTCATCAACGCCGAAGCCCTGCGCTGCGACGCGTTCGCCGAGGAGATCGACCTGCTCGAGACGATCGCCGAACAGCTGGCGGGCATGTTCGCGGCCGAGCGCCTCTCCAGCGAGCAGCGTCAGCGCGTGGAACTGCTAAGCATGCTCAGCGAGCTGTCGCGCACGGCGATCGACGCCGACGGGCTGGACGAAGTGCTGCTGCGTATCGTGCAGTTCCTGCGTGAACGTTTCGCACTGGAATCGGTCGGCGTGCTGCTGGCCGATTCGAGTCCCGACCGCCTGCGCTTCAGCGCGCATGCCGGCAATTCCGTGTTCCATGGCCGCAGCGGCGGCGACTGGCCGGCGACGCTCGGCATCGTCGGCCGCGCGTTCCGCACCGGCCAGGCGCAATACGTCGCCGACGTCATCGGCGATCCGGACTATGTGCTCGGCAATCCCGCGGTCACGACCGAATACGTGCTGCCGATCCGCGTGCGCGGCGAATTCGTCGGTCTGCTCAATCTCGAGGCGGCCGATCCGGAGGCACTGAGCGAAGCGAACCGGCAGATGCTCGACGCGTTGGCTGACCAGGTCGCCGGCGCCGTGCATCTGGCCGCGACGAATGCGCGGCTGCGCGAGACCAACCGGCTCGTCGAGGAGAAATCCGCCGCGCTCGGCCAGGCCAACCTGCGCCTGCGCGAGGCGAATCGGCAGCTGGAACACCTGTCGCACTGCGACGGGCTCACCGGCATCGCCAACCGGCGCCGCTTCGACGAGGCGCTGGCTGCCGAATGGGGCAGGGCGCAGCGGCACGCCTATCCGATCGCGCTGCTGTTGCTCGATATCGACGACTTCAAGGGCTACAACGACGGCTACGGCCATCTCGCCGGCGACGACGCGCTGCGTCAGGTCGCGCGTGCGCTGAGCGGCGCGCTGGGCCGCGCCGAGGACTGCGTTGCGCGCTATGGCGGCGAGGAGTTCGCCGTGCTGCTGCCGCAAAGCACGCTCGCCAACGCGCAGCAGGTTGCCGCGCATATCGCGCGCACGGTCTCCCAGCTCGCCCTGCCGCATGCGTATTCGCGCGCGGCGCAGTACCTGACAGTGAGTACCGGCGTCGCCGCGCTCGTGCCGCAGCCGGAGCTGGACGCGCTGACCCTGGTTACGCGCGCCGACGGCGCGCTGTACCGGGCCAAGGCGCTCGGGCGCAACCGCATCGAAACCGCCGCAACGTCGTTCACGCTGGTCGCCGAGTGAGGCGTGGCGCGATCGCAAAGCGCGCGCCACAATCGGTGTTTTCGGCGGGACGAACGCGATGCAGCAGCGCTATGCGGTGTCCTGGAGCGGCGGCAAGGATTCGGCGCTGAGCCTGTGGCGGCTGTGGCAGCGGCACGGGCCGCCGGCCGCGCTGGTCACCACGCTGATCGACGACGGTTCGCGCACGCGCTCGCATAGTCTGCGTCCCGAGGTCCTGCACGCGCAGACCGCGGCGATCGGCGTGCCGGTCGTCGATGTCGCGACCAGCCTGACCGACTACCGGCGCCATTTCAGCGCGGCGCTCGCGCAATTGCGCGACGTCGACGGCATCACGGCGGTCGCGTTCGGCGATATCGATCTCGAAGCGCACCGCACCTGGTGCCGCAGCGTCTGTGCGGAGCTGGGCCTGGAATGTTGGCATCCGATCTGGGACGAACCGCGCGAGGCTTTGCTGCAGGAATTCCTCGGCGCCGGTTTCGTCACGCGGCTGGTCGCGGTACAGGAAGACAAGCTCGATGCGTCGCTGCTCGGGCGCGTGCTCGATACGGAGGTCATCGCGGAATTCCGCCGTGCCGGCATCGATCTCTGTGGCGAGGCCGGCGAATACCACACCCTCGTCGTCGACGGGCCTTGCTTCTCGCAGCCACTGCGCCTGCGCGAAGGGGCGCGCGAGCGTGTCGACGGCTATTGTTTCGTCGATTTCTCGCTGGACTGAACCGGCTTCACCGGCGTGGCCGTCTCGAACGGCTGAGGCGGCCCGAGCGTGATGCTGCGACGCCACTCGGCGAGTTTGGCTTCGATCAGCGGCGTGCTGACGATCTGCGGCTCCGAGGGGGTCTGCTTTTCGTCTTCCTCCCATTCGTCGATCCGCTGCCGCGCGATCTGGAACGCGCCGCGGAACGAGTCGGTCTGGTTCAACCCTTCGACGAAGAAGGCCTTTCCAAAGAACGTGATGTCCGAGTCGCTGCCGCAGCCGAACGACGTGCGGTCGGCGCGTGACGCGGTGATGACCATGCTCGTGGAGTTCTTCAGCCCGTCGACGAAGCCGCCGGAATAGCAGGCCGAGACGATGCTGACGCGCCAGCGGAACGGCCGTTCGTTGAGCATGCGCGACAGGTCGTCGGCGCCGATCCAGTCCAGCGGCAGCACGTCCATGCCGACGTAGAGATAGTGGTCTTCGTCGCCGTGGCTGGTCAGGAACAGCAGCAGGATGTCTTCTTCCGGGTCGAAGCGGTTGTCCTCGAGCAGGCCGTCGAGCACGAGTTCGAGATTACTCCAGGTCGCGAGCGGTCGCGTTTCGACCGTGGCCGGATTGTTCTCCAGCACGACGACGCGGCCCCGCGCACCGTAACGTTCGGAGAACAATTTTTCCACATATTCCACTTCGTTGCGGAACACGTTCTCGTCGCCGTCGCCGCCGAAGGCAACGACGTACAGGTCGGTGCGGCCCGGTGTCTGCGGCCGCAGTCCGGCCAGCGCTTCGCCGACGAGGCGGTGCTGGTCGTAGAGCACGCGTTCGGCGCTGTAGTCGGGTTCGTCCAGCGCCGGCTCATCGGCCAGCGCCGGAAACCAGCGCGCGAGCAGGTCGCGTGTGGCGCTGAGGTCGCGCAGCAAGGCCGCCGATTCCGCTGTCGGCGCGGGAGATGTCGTTACTGCGGTTACCGGTGGGGGCGGAGGCTCGGGTCGGCGCGGTTTTTCGCGAACTACCGGCGGCGCGGGTGCGGGGCCCGGTTCGCCGCGGCCGCCGGAAAACAGACCCAGAGCCAGGCCGAGCAGCAGGGCGAGCAGCAGGCGTGCGACCTCGGTACGGTTCATTCTCAGAGCGTGATTGCGTCGAAGTCGCCGACGCAGGGATGCGCGCTGTCCGCCGGACAACTCAGCGGCGGGCGGCACAGCCATGTGGTCTGCAGGCCGGCGCTGCGCGCCGCGTCGAGTTCCTCGACGATGTCGGAAAGAAACAGGATGTCCTGGGCCGCGACGCCGATCGCCGCGCTGATGTGCGCGTACGACGCGGCCTCGCGCTTGCCGCCGACCTCGGTGTCGAAATGGCCGTCGAACAGGCTGGAGAGATCGCCGGCCTCGCTGTAGCGGAAAAATAGCTGCTGCGCCGCGACCGAGCCCGAGGAATATACGTACAGCGGCAGGCCGCGATCCTTCCAGGCGCGCAGGCGATCGGCCACTTCCGGGTACAGGTGAGCGCGATAGGCGCCGCCCGCGTAGCCGTCCCGCCAGATCATTCCCTGCAGTGTCTTCAGCGGCGTGGCCTTGCGGTCTTCGTCTATCCATTGCCGCAGCGTTGCGACGACGGCGTCGCGGTCGGCTGCGTCGATGCCGGCTTCCTGCGCCGTCGCATCCAGCCAGCGTCTGACTTCCGCGTCATCGCCATGCGCGGCAACGAAGGTCGGCAGGTGCTCGCGCGCATACGGGAACAGCACGTCCTTGACGAAGCTGATGGAACTCGTGGTGCCTTCGATATCGGTCAGGATCGCTAGTATCGTCATGGGCTTCGGCGGTTGAAGGAACGTACGGGTCGCCGGGTCGGAACCCTGGAAGTCAGGGCTCCGACACGCGAAGCGTCGGGCCGGCTGTGGAGTGTTGTGCGGGCTGTCGGAGCGGCGGCGGACCGTGCTTGCGCGGAGCTTCCGCGCTACGCTTCCGGGCTGATCAGACGTCGAGGCGCGGGAACTGCAGAGCGATGTCGCTGCCGGTGAAGTTGGCGACCCAGCCGTCCTTGTTCGTGAACAGGCGGATCGCGACGAAATGCGGTTGCTCGCTCATATCGAACCAGTGACGCGTGCCGTCCGGCACGCCGATCAGGTCGCCCTGGACGCAGAGCACCTCGAAGACCTTCTCGTCGATGTGCAGCGTGAACAGGCCGCGGCCGGCGACGAAGAAACGGACCTCGTCCTCCGAATGCGTATGTTCGTTGAGGAACTTCTGACGCAGCTGCGCCTTTTCCGGGTGATCCGGATTCAGGCTGATCACGTCGACGGCCTGATAGCCATCGCTTTGCATGAGCCGGTCGATGTCGTGGCGATAGGCCGCGATCACGTCTTCGGGCGCCGCGCCGGGCTGGATGTCGGCAGCGGCCTCCCAACGTTCGAAGCGCACGCCGACCTTGCCGAGCTCCTCTGAAATGCGCGCGTGCTCGCTGGTTTCCAGTGACGGCTCGTGGGGATGTGCATCGGCGAAAATACGCAGTCGACTCATGCGCGCAACCTCCTCAGATCCAGTTCGACCGCCAGCAGGAACTCGAAGGCTTCGAGATGCCGGCGGGCTTCGGCCATCGTACGGCCCCAGGTATAGATGCCGTGGCCGTCTATCAAGTAGCCGTGCAGCGGTTTGCCGGCGTCGAGCCACGCGTCGATACGGTCGACCAGTTCCGGCATGTCCTGGGTATTCGGAAACACCGGCAGGTCGAGTTCGCTCTCGTGCGTGGTGTAGCCGGTGATCGCCTTCTGCAGCTCGAAGCCGCTGAAACGGATCACTCCCTGCGCGGCGTAGAGGCGCGAGGCGACGGTCTGGTTGTGCGAGTGCGTGTGCAGCACGGCACCGACGGCCGGGTCGCGTCGGTAGATCTGGACATGGAGCAGCGTTTCCGCCGAGGGCCGCGCGTCGGTGGCCACGGCGTTGCCGGCCAGATCGACGAGCATGACGTCGTCGATGCCGAGGTTGCCCTTGTCGCGCCCGGAAACCGTCACGGCCGCATGGGATGCGTCGTAGCGGCGGGAGAAGTTGCTGCTCGTGGCCGGGGTCCAGCCTCGCGCGCCGAGGTCGCGGCCGGCGTCGGCGATTTCGCGCGCACAGAGCGCAAGGCGGTCGGCGTCAGGAACAATCGGATCGGTCATGGCGGTCGCGGAGACGGGGGCGGTCACTATAACCGAGCCCGTGTGTCGGCCAGCCGCTCGCGCATCGGCGCTGCCGATGAACGTTGATCAGAAGGAAATAACGGGATTGAAGCGAGGGGAAGTCGCTGCCCGGATGCGCCCAGACCGAGGAGCTAACCCGTCTGAACGCATCCGAGCCGCATTCCGAGGGGCCCACTGCCAAGTGTATTTCCCGCGGACCTCGATCATACCCGCTGACGTTGCGCCGAGCTAACCCAGCCCTGTGGATAAGCCGTGGATTGCTTGTGAGCGCTCGCCACAATAATCATCAAGATCAAGGTCTTGAAGAATTTTTGTAGATCGGGGGCAAACTGTGCATAGCCGGTGAGCAAAATTGCCCCGACTGCGCGAGCCCTCGCTAACTCATTGAGTGCAAAGGGCATCGGCCCAGCGGCATGATACGGCGGGTTCAGCCCTGATCGCGGCATGCCAAGTCGTTGATTGGCGGGGAATCTGGCCGTTCGGGACGTATGGCCGGGGCCGGCATTGTGCCGACCCCGACCATATCGATCCGTTTTACGTGTTCTTCGGCGCGAGGTCGCTATGGCTCTTGCCGTACGCGAGGTACACGATCAGGCCAAGGACAGTCCAGCACGCAAACACCGTCAGTGCCTTGGCCGACAGGTTCACGAACAGCAGCAGGCAGCCCAGCACCGCGAGCGGGCAGACGATCCAGACCATCGGCATGCGGAACGGTCGTGCGCGTCCGGGCTGCGTGCGGCGCAGGATCATCACGCCGATCGCGACCATCACGAACGCGAACAGGGTTCCCGAGTTGGAAACATCGGCGAGCACGCCGACCGGGAATATGGCGGCGAACAGCGACACGAACACGCCGGTGATCACCGTGATGATGTGCGGGGTGTGGAAGGTCGGGTGCACGCGGGAGCAGATTTCCGGCAGCAGGCCGTCGCGCGACATCACGAAGAAGATGCGGGTCTGGCCGTAGATCATCATCAGGATGACGGAAGGCAGGGCGAGGCTGGCGGCCATGCCGACGAGATAGGCGACGGTGTTGTGGTCGAGCGAGCGCAGTACGTGGGCGAGCGGTTCGTTGCTGCAGACCAGCGCGGTGGAGTTGAGGCAGGCCGCGGCCATCGCTTGAGTGCCGGGTTCCAGCAGCTTGCCCGCGGCGTCGTACAAGGGCTGCGCGCCGGCGGCACCGACCGCACCATAGCCGACGAGCAGGTAGAACACGGTGCAGACCGCGAGCGAACCGATCAGGCCGATCGGAATGTTGCGATTCGGATTCTTGGTTTCCTCAGCGGCCGTGGACACGGCATCGAAGCCGACGTAGGCGAAGAAGATCGACGCCGCGGCGCCGAGCACGCCTACGCCACCCATCGGAGTGCCCCAGCCCGTCGGTGTGAAGGGCTGGAAGTTCGGCGCCTGTGCCGCCGGAACGGCGATGATGACGAAGGCGATCAGGGCCGCGATCTTGATGGTTACGAGCACCGCGTTGACCCAGGCGCTCTTGGACGTGCCGATGATGAGCAGGCCGGTGATCACGAGGGAAATCGTGAAGGCGAGGACGTTGAAACCGCCGCCGTCGAAGGGTCCGGTCTGGATGATTCGGGGAAGACTCAAGCCGCCTGCTTCGAGCAAGCCATTGACGTAGCCCGACCAGCCCACCGCGACCGCACCGGCAGCG
The DNA here is from genome assembly GCA_038207515.1 of Lysobacterales bacterium. Lineage (GTDB taxonomy): Bacteria > Pseudomonadota > Gammaproteobacteria > Xanthomonadales > Rhodanobacteraceae > Tahibacter. The sequence continues at coordinate 57,985 of JBBQZR010000012.1, forward strand.
ACGGCGTACTCGAGAACGAGCGCCCAACCGACGATCCAGGCCAGCGCTTCGCCGAGTACGGCATAGGTATAGGTGTAGGCGGAGCCCGACACCGGCACCATGGAGGCGAGTTCGGCATACGCCAGCGCGGCCAGGCCGCAGACGATCGCGGCGATCACGAAGGCGATCATCATGCCCGGGCCGGCTTTCTGCGCGGCTTCAGCGGTCAGCACGAAGATACCTGTGCCGATGATCGCGCCGATGCCGAGCATGGTCAGCTGGAACGCGCCAAGCTGGCGTTTGAGGCTCTTCTTCTCGGCGTTCTCAAGAATCTGGTCAAGCGGTTTGACGCGCCAGAAAATCATTGCATCCCCTCCCACGGTTTGTACGGGACCCGGCGCCATCAGCAGCACATCTGCTTGCGAAGCCTGGCTAACTTTCGCGCCCGAGATGGGACGCGACAAAACCGGGCTAAAATACGCGACCCTCTCTAGGCCAGCAAGCGTCCGCTATGAGCGAAACCGGCAACAGCGCCGCGGCCGAACTGTCCGCGTGGCAACGAGACTGGCTGCGCGATGTCGATGCCTATGCCATCCGTCATCCCGGCGAAACCGAAACGGTCGCGCATTTTCGCGATTTCATGCGCCGTCACGCCGATGCCGCCGCGCGCGAACTGACGCAGGGACATCTGACCGGCGCCGCCTGGCTCGTCAGCGCCGATGGAACGCGCGTATTGCTGACCCATCACCGTAAATTGCAGCGTTGGCTGCAGCTCGGCGGACACGCGGACGGCGATGTGGACCTGATCGCGGTGGCGCTGCGCGAAGCGGAAGAAGAATCGGGATTGCGTGACCTCGCGATCGAGCGCGAGATCTTCGATCTGGACCGGCATTGGATTCCCGATCATCGCGACGTGCCGGGTCATTGGCACTACGACCTGCGCTACGTCGTACGGTGTTGCGGCGATGAACAATTCGCGATCAGCGAAGAATCGCTCGAGCTGGCCTGGCGCGACATCGCGGGCATGGTCGGTTCGACCGACTACGACGAATCGCTGCAGCGCATGGCGCGCAAGTGGCTGGCGCGCGGGCTGCGCTGACGGATTTCGGCGAGACGGTTTCCGTCTCGCCGGGAACCACTGCACAGCGAGTCCACGGCGCATTGCAGAACTCGATTTCATTCCCTGCCGGAGTATTCGCCGGTTACGGTGTTGACGAGGATGCGTGAGCCGTTGACGACGTATTCCGGTACGAGGATTTCGATACCGGTTTCGAGCCGGGCCGGCTTGGGTCGCTTGGTCGCGGTCGCGCCCTTGAGTTCGGGCGCCGTCTCGACGACGGTCAGCGTCACCGTCGGCGGCAGCTGCACTGCAACGGGTTGGTCTTCGATGAGTTGTACATAGCAGGCGTCCATGCCCTCGGTGACGAAGCCGGCGGATTCGCCGAGCGCACTCGCATCGAGCATGTACTGGGTGAAGTCTTCGGCATCCATGAACACGAACGTGTCGCCCTCGCGGTACGAATAGGTCGCCTGTCGGCGCGACAGCTCGACTTCGCGCAGTTCGTCCTCGGCGCGCTGGCTCAGGTCGAGCTTCTGGCCGCCCGGCACCGAGTACATGATGAAACGGTAGGTGACGTTGCCGCCACGGCCCTGCGGCGAGCTGCGTTCGATGTCGCGGACCTGGTAGACCTTGTTGTCGTGCTCGACGACATTGCCTTTCTTGATTTCGCTGGCTTTCATGCGCGGATCGACCGGTAGGAAGACTGGGAAAATCGGGATGGTGCTTTGCTGTGGGAGGCCGCTGAAGTCGGGGCTCCGGAACGCCGGAAGCAGGGAAATCTGCTGAGTTTGTAGGACAGCAGCGTGAAAGCTGCCCGCCGCCTTACTTCGGCTGCAGTCTCACCGCACCATCGACGCGGATGGTTTCGCCGTTGAGATAGCGGTTCTGCAGGATGAACGCGACTGTGGCGGCGAACTCCTCCGGCTTGCCCAGGCGCGACGGGTAGGGGACTTGCGCACAAAGTGACTGGTATACGTTTTCCGGCATGCCGTCGACCATGGGCGTGTGGAACACGCCGGGCGCGACCGTCATCACGCGTACGCCGATGCGGGCGAATTCGCGCGCCATCGGCAGGGTCATCGCGATGACGCCACCCTTCGAGGCGGAATAGGCGGCCTGACCGATCTGGCCTTCGTAGGCGGCGATCGACGCGGTGTTCACGATGACGCCGCGCTCGCCGTCCTCGCCCGGCGCGTTGTGCTGCATGAGGTCGGCGGCGCCCTTGGCGACATTGAATGAGCCGATCAGGTTGACCATTACCGTCGTTGCGAAGGTCTTCAGCGGCATCGGCGCTTCCTTGCCGAGCACGCGTCCGGCACCAAGGATGCCGGCGCAGTTGATCGCGGCGTTGAGTCCGCCCAGGGCTTCCTTGGCCGCGCCGAGACTCGCGACGACGGCCTCTTCGCTGGTCACGTCGGTGCGGAAGAAATGCGTGTTGCCGCCGAGCGCGGCAACGGCCTGCGCGCCTTTCTCATCGTTGACGTCGAGCAGCGCGACCGCGCCGCCGTGCGCGACGATATGGTGCGCGACCGCGTAGCCCAGTCCCGAAACGCCGCCGGTGATCACGGCTTTGACCTGATTGAGTTCCATGCAGATGACTCCGTAGCTGGCTGCGCGGCACCGCGCAAAGGCGCAATTGTAGTTCAGCCGGACGCGTCCGCGCGCGCGCCGGGCCGGCGGTCTGCCGAGTGGTTTGCGAGCGCGATGCGGGTCTGCGCTGGCACGGTTCGATGAAGAAAGGGATGCCCGTCCTTTTCTCACCGAGCGGCTACAACTCGCGCAGATAGAACGTGTCGCAGCTGAAATGACCGGTGCCGCCCCGCGGGCCATCGATGCGCCGGAATCCGGCCTTGAGGTAGAGCGCCTGGGCCGCGTCCATGCCGCGTAGGGTTTCCAGATAGCAGCGCCGGTAGCCGAGTTCGCGCGCACCGGCTAGGCAGCGCTCGATCAGCGCGCGGCCGGCGCCCTGTCCACGCAGCGCGGGCAGGAAGTACATCTTGCGCAATTCGCAGGTGTCCGCGTCGCCGCCGATCAGGGCGGCCACGCCGCCGCCGCCAAGCACGGTGCCGTCCTGCTCGACCACGAAGTAGGCCGCTCCGGGTATCGCATACGCCTGCGCCATCGTGTCGACCTCGGCGTCATGAATCGCGAACCCCGGGCCGCTGGCGCCGAACTCGGGCATGACGGCGCGGATGATGGCGGCGACGGCGGCGTTGTCGGCGGGCGAGATGGTGCGGATCGAGTACATGGCCAATGTGCGTAGTGAAGGGACAGGTGTCGAGCAACTCTGGTTGAAGGAAGCGATGCCGGCTGTCGTGGGATCGTCCTCGCTGTTTCCGTGGGTTGCCATCGCGGACCGCTCAAAGCGGCCGGCGGAAATCCAGGTCATAGCGCGTGCCGTGCACGAGCACGTGCAGATGCAGGTTGGTGATCGAGATCGGTGCCTGCGGTCCGGCTTCGGTGATGTTGGTCGGACCGACGTCGCTGGGATCGATGAGCGTGACGCCGCCGTGGCCGACGACTTCCAGCACGTTGTCCGGACCGACGAAAGCGGCAGTGTCCGCGTCGAGACCCAGGCCGAGCGCGAACGGATTGAGCGCGAGCGCGCCGAGCAGGCGGCCTATGCGGTCGCTGGCGGCGCCGCCCTGGTCGATGACCACGCGGTTGGTCAGGCCCAGGCCGGGGGCGAGAGTGACCGCGCCCATGCGCGGCGTGGCGCCGGATTCCCCGGACGCGAGCATATGTTCAGCCAGCACGGCGGCACCGGCGCCGAGGCCGGCAATGGGCGTGCCGTCGGCATTGCGCCGGCGCAGCAGCTTGGCCAGGCTGGTGCCGCCAACCAGGGTCGTGAGTTTCAGCGGATGAATCGTCGCGAGCACGATAAGGTCGGAATTCTCGATCGCGCCCAGTGTTTCCGGGCGTTCCGCATCGGCGCGCGAGGCCAGGTGCACGCGACGTACGCCGCCGGCGCCGTGCGCGAGCAGGGCGGTCTCGATCTCGTCGAGCGCCCGTGCATCGAGTTCGCCGGCGACGAGAAAGCATATTTGTGCGCGCTGTGAACAGATGGACAGAAGCCGGCGCGTCAGGTGTTGCTCGGTGTCGAGGCCGGCAAACACGCCGATGGCGATCAGATGGCCACGGGATTGATCGGGAGCGAGGCGAGCGGGCACGGCGACTTCCGGAGACGGTGGTGCCGCGATGGTAGCAGCGCGTCCGGTCCCGCGGTGCGGTAGACCCATTGATGCGGCGGGCGCCGGCGCATTGCACCGGCGCTCGCCGCGGTCACGCGTTCAGTTCGGATAGATCGTGCACGTCACTTCGTTGATGCTGCGGCTGACGCAGGTGATGCGTCCGTAGCCCGCACCACCCATGATGATGTCGATGCCGTTGCGCGCGGCCCAGTCCTGAAAGGCGCTGGCCGTCCACGCGGCATTCGAGCCCAGGTTCCAGCTGCGGTTGCCGAAGAACTGCAGTGCGTTGCCGTAGCCGTTCGGCAGGACGATGCCGCTGGGATCGACGATCTGCCGCAGCGACACGTCGCCGCTCGCAGTGTCGTAGCGCACGCGTGCATAGCCGCCATCCTTCATCGGCACGAACAGGCTGACCTGGCCGGTCACCTGCTCGGTCAGCTTGTGCGCGCCGCCGACGCCCGACATGGATTCCGGATCGAAGATCTGCGCCGCCGGTCCGTTGCCGAGCGTGGAGAAATAGTCGTGCACGAAACCGTCGATGCTGCCGGGCTGGTCGCCGAAGGCGAGGTCGTAGCTCGTCGCCGGGAAGTTCGGATACAGGTTGTTGAAGTAGGGGCTGAAGGAATAGCCGCGCAGGTCGATCGGACTGCCGCGTCCCGGGGTCGCGCCGTTGACCTGGGGGATCATCGCCGTGCTGACCGGGCCGACCGTGCTCGGCGTGCCGCGGGTACTGCCGTAGCGCAATTCAATGATGCTGCCGCTGGCGGGCTTCAGGTAGACCGAACCGTCGCCGCGGATGATGACGTTGAACGCAAGGCTGTTGTTGTTGCGCCGATACAGATCGCCTGCGGTGGTGACGTAGGTGCGCAGGCGCGTATCGGTCGGTACTTCATAGCCGCCGGCCTGCACGCCCTGCTCCGGATCCCAGTTCAGAGCGACGCTGCGGATTTGCCCGGCGGCAAGGTTGTAGACGTAAGCCGTGCTGTCACGCACGCGCGGGTATTGCGTGACGGCCTTGTTGATGTAGTCGCCGGTCGTCGAGCAGGTGTTGCAGAGGATCGCGTAGTACTGGCCGACGGTGCTGACGGAATCGTCGATGGCCGCGTTTTCGGTGACGCCGGCGCGCAGGCCGGCGCTGAAGGTCAATGCGGCGGCAAAGGCGGAAACGCTGAGCCAGAGGCGCAGCGCGGAACGGATGCGTTGCATACGGAAATCTCCATGCGTGATCGAGGGCAACTCGGCGTTGCCGTGACGGCCGTCCCTGATCGTCCGTTTACGGTATGCCGGGATTCGTGGGACACGAGGCGGAGTTCAGGCATCGGCACGCGAAGGGGCGGACGGCGCGGCGCAAGGGGGGATTTGCGACAGCGGCGGTGTGCAGGCCTTCGCGGCCGATGTGCGGTTTCGCGCCATCGGGCGTGCGATGTTTTTGTTCTGCAATGACTCCTGTGCTGCGGTGCTGGCCGAAACAGAATGTCGCGAAGCGTAGTGGACATATATGCCCTTTGATAAAACGATGGGACACTAAAATAAATTTGTCAATCGAACACGCCATGCTGTGCCGTGTGCATGGTTGAATAGTCGAATTTATTAGTTGACGAACGAATATCTATTGCGGATGGTGCAAGCAGAAAATGCGACATTTTGCCGGCAGTTCGTATGAAAAACGGCGACGGAAGATGGTGCTTGGCTTGCGTTAGGTTTATTTGTATTTATAAATTATGGATAAAATTAACTTCTGATTCGACATTGACTGTCGTCGCCGATGGCCGCCACTCGCTGCAGGGATGCGCGCGACGAGATCGCGTCTGCGCGCAAGCGCTTCGTCGCAGGGCAGCGCCCAGACGGCAGCGCGCGGCATGACTCAGCCTGATGCGCGGCCGAGCAACGACGACGTGCTGCCGCAGTCGAACGGCTGGCGGCAGGTTGCTTTCGAAACGGGAGTGACTACTGCGGTCTGACCGCGCTGGATTGGCGGGTCATGCGGTCCGCCGGTTCGGCGGTCGCCTCACGCCGGAGCGGCGGCTCGCATGCCTTTTTCAGTCAAGGGGCCGATGACGCGGGTTGCGGGCTCGCTAGCTGCCGATCTCGATTTCCTCGATGCCGAGGTAGCGATTGATGGCCACGGTCGCCGCGGCGACCAGAGGCTGCAGCGGCGCGGCGTTCAGCGCCGCCCGGTCGAGATTCTCCATCCAGCCGAACAGCGATTGACGCAGCTGTTCGTCGGTGCGCACGCGCTGGTGGATGTCGGCGAGGATGTGCCGGTATTCGCTGCTGGTCGGGCTGCTGCCCACCGCATTGAACAGGTTGCCGAGCGCGGTCATGAATTCGGCCGCCGTCGCGTCGAGCCCGAAATCCTCGGGCCGGTATTCGAGATAGGCGCGGCTCGCGTCCGCGTAGACGCGAAAGCTGACCCTGGCCAGCGAGTGATACAGCGGTTCCTCGGAAATCAACACGAGCAGCAGATGCTGCGGATTGGCGACGGACGTTCCCTGCGCCGACATCCATTCGCGCGTCTGCGCAAAATGATAGAGGCGGATGTGGTCATGAAAGTCTGCCGCTTGCAGCTGGTCGAGAATCAGCAGCGTGCGGGCTCCTTCAGAGTAGGCGCACGCCTCGCTCATGCGGCGTTCGAAGGCCGACAGCGGCGCTTCCAGCGCATCGGCGTTGACGCCGTCTTCTGCGAGCACGATCGGTGTCGGCACCGGTTCGGTACCGCTGAAGTCGTGGTAGAGCACGTGCGGGTAGTCCAGCGCGTGCCCCAGCGCATTGGCCAGGGCGGTCTTGCGCCGGCCCGAGTTGCCGACGATGTTGAGGCAGCGCAGATGCGCCAGCTCCGCTTCGAACAGGCAGCGCAGCGGATAGTCGTAGTCGTCGTTCGACTCGAAGCCGAACTCGGCGAGTTTCTTGCGCAGGCTCATGGGAAGGGAACACAGAGTGGGGAGAAGCGGGAAAACAGCGAAGGCGGAGCGTAGCACTGCCTCGCTGCTTCTCCGCTCTGCGCTGCCACGCCGGATGCGGAAGGCACGGAAACGGAAACGCCCGCTTCCGCGGGCGCTGCCTGTGTCTTGGTGTTTTGGCGCGCATGCGTCAAAACATCTGCCCGGCGCAGCTGGCCGCTTCCTGCGGCCCTGTTGCGAGCGGCTGCGCCGGGTAGATGCAAAGGGTTGAAACCTGATCGACGAACGCGAGAGATGAAAAGCGCGGCGGCGAAAAGCCCCGGCAACTATTCGTTTCTCACGGCTCTAGATTCATTCCTGCTTTCAGGCGGCCTTGGCGTCGGCGCTTGCGCGCGGACCGTTGACCAGGGCTTGGCGCACGCCGTCGACGACGAGGTCGACTTCGGCCTCCGTGATCGTGAAGTGCGGCGTAAAGCGCAGCGAGTTGACGCCGCCGTGGATCACGCCGAAGCCGTGCTCGCGCATGAATTCCTCGGTGCTGTGCGTGCCATAGCACTTGAACTCGGCGCTGAGCTCGCACGAGAACAGCAGGCCGGTGCCCTGTACCTTCGTGATGTAGCCCGGCAGCTCGGCCTTGAGCGCTTCGAGCTTCTGCACGAACTGCCGGCCGCGCTCGCGGATATTGGCCTGCACCGCGGGCGTGAGCAGGCCGAGCACCGCCAAGGCCACATCCATCGCACGCGGGTTCGTGGTCATGGTGTTGCCGTAGATGCCCTTCTTGTACAACCTGGCGGCACGTTCGCTGACGGCGAGCACCGACAGCGGATACTGGCCTGCGTTGAGCGCCTTGGAGAAGGTTTCCATGTCCGGCGGCGCGAGCTTCTCGAAGCCCGGGTAGTCGATGATCGAGAGCACGCCGTGGGCGCGCAGGCCAGCCTGGATCGAATCGACGAGGAACAGCGAGCCGTGCTTTTCGGTCAGTTCGCGCGCGGCGGCGTAGAACTCCGGCGTGACCGAGCGGCCCGGATCGCCTTCGCCCATGACCGGCTCGAGGAACATGGCTTCGATGAACCAGCCATTCCTGTCGGCGTCGGCGAAGATCTGGCGCAACTGTTCCACATTGTACGGTTCTACCGTCAGCAGGCTGGACTCGTCGCGGAAGCTCGCCAGATGCTGTGCATAGGTCTTGCGGCTCGAATCCGAGTACACGGCGGGACGTTCGGTGCGGCCGTGGAACGCGCCCTTGACCGCGAGGCGCTTGATCGTGCGGCCTGCGTGGCGGCCGCCGGCGTCGGTCATGAGCTTGGCGTTGACGTCGGCAATGCGGCAGGCCAGCGACACCGATTCGGAGCCTGAATTCAGGCACAGGAAGCGCGTATACGGACAGCCGCCGCGGCCGTTGCCGATCGCGGCCTTGAGTGCGGTGGCGAGCTTGAGCTGGGAAACGTTCGGCGTCATGACGTTGGCCATGACCTGCGGGCGGCTCATGGCCTCGATCACCGCGGCCGGCGCGTGGCCGAAGCCGAGCATGCCGTAGCCGCCGGAGTCGTGCAGCACGGCGCCCTTGAGCGTGACGACCCAGGGACCGCACGCGGCGAGAGCCACGTACGGGTTGACCGAGTCGTCGGAGTAGAAGTTGATGAAGTCGGCCTGGATCTGGCGCATCTGCTCGGCTTCGTCGAGCGCGATCAGCTGCGGCAGTTCGGCCTGCAGTTCGACGAAGCGAGCGTGCGCCTGAGAAACGGCGTCGACGAGATCGGGCGAGGTCGCGGCGAAGCGCAGCAGGGTCGCGTCGTCCAGACCACGGGTGCGCGCGGCAGCGCCGGCGTTGCGCAGGACATTGAGTTGATCGATCAGCGACATGGCGGGCTCCAACGAAACAGATCGACCTTCGCCGGCTGGCGCGGATCGGACACGGTTGAGGGCGCCGGACGGCGCGAGGTGGCGGGAGTCTAGCAGAGCATATTGGTTGGTCCCTGGAGCCGATTCATGGCTGCCGGAAGGGGCCACTTCTGCGTGCGTTACCGCCTTGCCGCGCGTCGCGGGTGACGATTGTCAACCGCAAGTGCTGATGCTGCCAACTGGGGCGGCGCATCGCCGCAGCCTACGCTGAAGTCCTGTTCGGGAGAGTCGTGATGACGGCGGAAACAGTGGCGCAATTGTGTGCGGTAAGCAAACGGCGTGGCGCGGTGCAGGCGTTGGCTGGTGTCGATCTGTCTATTGCGCGCGGCGAGGTCTATGCCTTGCTCGGACCCAACGGCGCAGGCAAGACGACGGCGATCTCGCTGCTGCTGGGGCTGCTGCGGCCTGATTGCGGCGAGGTGCGCCTGTTCGGCCTGCCGCCGCAGGACCTGGCCGCGCGGCGACGCATCGGCGTGATGCTGCAGAGCGCCGGTCTGCCCGACACGCTCAGCGTCCGCGAACTCGTTGCCCAGGTGCGCAGCTACTACCCGCAGCCGCGCAGCCTGACCGACGTGGCCTCGCTCGCCGGCATTGAAACCCTGCTCAATGCGCGTTACGCGCGTCTGTCGGGTGGCCAGCAGCGGCGCGTGCAGTTCGCGCTCGCGCTGTGCGGACGACCGGATCTGCTGTTCCTCGACGAACCCACGGTCAGCATGGATACCGAATCGCGCCAGCAATTCTGGAAAACCATCCGTGAGCTGGTCGCGGGCGGCTGCGCCGTGGTGCTGACCACGCATTATCTGGAAGAGGCCGAGGCGCTGGCGCAGCGCGTCGGTGTGCTGGCGCAGGGTCGCTTGCTGGCCGAGGGCAGTCTCGACGCGATCCGCGCCCGCGTCAGCCAGCGCCAGATCCGCTGCATCAGCACGCTGACGGCCGAGCAAGTGCAGGCCTGGCCGCTCGTGCACAGCGTGCAACGCGAAGGAGATTGGCTGCGCATCGTCACGCCGCAGCCCGAGCCGGTGCTGCGTGAACTGTTTGCCGCCGACGCGCAGGTGCGTGACCTGGAAGTCCAGCGCGCCGGACTGGCCGAAGCGCTGCAGACCATTGCCCGGGAGGCCGCGTGATGAGCACCCTGATGTTCGATGCGATTTCACGCTCCAGCCTTGCACTCGAGGCACGGCTGGAGTTCCTGCGCCTGCTGCGCACGCCGAGCTTTGCGATACCGGCGCTGCTGTTCCCGGTCATGTTCTATCTGCTGTTCGGCGTGCTGCTGGCCAAACCGGGCGCGTCGCTGCAGTTCGCGCACTACATGATGGCGACCTATTGCGTGTTCGGCGTCATGGCACCGGGCCTGTTCGGCTTCGGCGTCAGCGTCGCGAGCGAGCGCGACAAGGGACTGCTCGCGCTGCGTCGCGCGCTGCCGATGCCGCCGCTGAACTATGTCGGCGGCAAGCTCGCCATGGCCATGCTGTTCGCGCTGATCATCTTCGCGATGCTCGCGCTGGCCGGTGCGCTGCTCGGCGGCGTGCGCCTGCCGCCGTCGCAGTGGCTGCTGCTGGGTCTGATCATGATGTTTGGCGTACTGCCGTTCTGCGCACTGGGCCTGCTCGTCGGCAGCTTCGCGAACGGTCAGGCGGCACCGGCCATCGTCAACGTGATCTACCTGCCGATGGCGTTGCTGTCGGGGCTGTGGTTCCCGCTCAAGCTGCTGCCGGCGGGGTTCCAGGCGCTGGCACCGGTCTGGCCGGCCTGGCATCTCGCCCAACTCGGGCTGATGAGCATCGGCCAGCCCGGCAGCGGCGCCCTGTTCGTCCATGTGGCGTATCTGGCGGTCTTCACGCTGCTGGTCGGCTATTGGGCCGCGCGGCGTCTGCAGCGCGAGCCCTGAGGACGCATCCATGGCAGCATCGCGCCTCATGAACCTGTTCACCCATCCCCAGGTACTCGCCTGGCGCGACCGCCTGGTCCCGGCCGAACTCGGCATGGGCTGGGCGCCGTTCGTGTCGCTGAGCTATCTCACCTTCCTGTTCCTGCCGGTGCTGGTGCCGCGGATCGCCGCGGCGAACTGGCTGTCGATGACGCTGCTGGCCACGCTGGTATTCCTGCCGATGTATTTCCGCGCGTACTGGGCGCAGAGCCGGGAAACGGTGCTTCTCGTCATCGCGATGTCGGTGCTGGCGATGCCGCTGGCGTCCCTCAATCCGTTTTCCAACACCTTCGTGATTTTCGCCTGCGCGTTCGCGCCGCACCTGGCTTCGTTGCGCAACGCGTTGCTGCTCGCGCTGGGCGTCACCGCGGGCTTTTCGCTGTTCGTCCTCGCCACCGTGCGCGGCGCGCCGTTGACCGTCGGCATCACCTATCTGGTCGGCGCGGCCTGCTTCGTCGGCTCGTACTTCATGCGCGAAAACCAGCGCAAGCAGGTCGCGCTGCGCCTGTCGCACGAGGAAGTGCGTCGCCTCGCCGCGCTTGCCGAGCGGGAACGCATCGGCCGTGACCTCCACGACCTGCTGGGCCACACCCTGTCGCTGATCACGCTGAAATCGGAACTGGCCAACCGCCTGTGGGATCGCGATCCGCATGCGGCGCGGCAGGAAGTGCGCGAGGTCGAGCGCGTCGCGCGGGATGCGCTGAGCCAGGTGCGCCGTGCCGTGACCGGCATACGCGCGGCCGGGCTGGCCGCGGAAATGGTCTCGGCCAAGCTGCTGCTCGAATCCGGCGGTGTCGCCTTCCACTACGAACTCGGCCGCGAGCCGCCGCCGCCGGCGGTCGAGACCTGCCTCGCGCTGGCCGTGCGCGAAGCCGTGACCAACATCCACCGCCACGCCCAGGCCTCGCGCGCGACCGCGCGGCTGGTATCGGAAGGCGACGGCCTGCTGCTCGAAATACACGACAACGGCCGCGGCGGCGACATCGTCCCGGGCAACGGGCTGAGCGGCATGCGCGAACGCCTGCGCGCGCTCGGTGCCGAGCTGCGCGTCGATTCGCTGCGCGGACAGGGCACGCGTCTGTGCGTGCGCGTGCCGCAAGCCTGTATCGCGGCGGCCGAGGGCGAACTGGTGCGCGCGCATTGAGTCGTCACAGGTCAGCCGATACGCTGCGCCGCCCGTCGCCGGCAAGGATTCCGCATCGATGATTCGCGTATTGCTGGCAGAAGATCAGGCCATGGTGCGCGGCGCGCTGTCCGCGCTGCTGCGGCTCGAAACCGACATGGACGTGGTCGCCAGCGCCGCCGACGGCCTGGAAGCATGGCGGCTGATCGAACAGCACTCGCCCGACGTCGTCGTCACCGACATCGAGATGCCCGGCCTGACCGGCCTGGAACTGGCCCAGCGTGTGCGCGAGCGCGGGCCAGCGTGCAAGGTCGTCATTGTCACGACCTTCGCGCGGCCCGGCTATCTGCGCCGTGCGTTGGAAGCCGGCGTGGTCGGCTATCTGCTCAAGGACGCGCCGGCCGAGCAACTGGCCGAAGCACTGCGCACGGTGCACCGCGGCGGCCGCGTCATCGATCCGCAGCTGGCGGTCGACGCATGGAGCGAAGCCGATCCGCTCAACGATCGCGAGCGTCAGGTGCTGCGCCTCGCCGGCGAGGGCCTTTCTGCCGGCGAGATAGCGTCTCAGCTGCACCTGTCGCAGGGCACGGTGCGCAATTATCTGTCCGAGGCGATCGGCAAGCTCGGCGTCGGCAATCGCATCGAGGCCTATCGGCTCGCGCGGCAGAAGGGCTGGCTGTAGCACGTTCTTTCGGCGCTGCTATTCCAGCGGCGCGGCTTCCTGTGGCAGATTGCGGCGGCCGCCGCGCACGACGCGGGCGGCAGCGAGATATCGACGCCAGGCGTCAGCACGGGGAGCAGCAGATGCAGACGGCAGCACGAAACGGACGTCGCCGCGAGCGATATGGACTGACGGCCGGACTGCGCGCCTGCGCGCTCGCCGCGGCCCTGTGGGCGCTGCCGGGATGGGCCTGCGGTCCTGACTTCCCGCACGAACTGCTGTCCGACCGCCGCGCCAGCGTCTACGAGCTGGTGGAAGGCACGTTTGATTTCGAGGCCTCACAGCTCGCGCCGAAGCCGGCCACCGTGCTCAAGCCGAACGAAAATCCCTGGGAAGCGCCCGGCGAATCGCGCATCGAACTCGAACAGCGCGAACTCGGGGAAGCCGCCTACGCGAAGGTCGAGGCCATGCGTCTGAGCCTCGACGACGAGCAGACCTGGGCCGCCGGCGAAGGCTTGAGTGAAGAAGTGCGCTTGTATACAGCCGGCGCGCGCGCGTTCCAGGCAGGCGACACCGTGATCGCGCTGCAACGCTTCGACGCGGTGCTCGCGCTGGCGACCGAACAGCAGCGCAACCGCGGGCTGTGGGCGCGCTACATGCGCGGACGCGTGAATCGTGCGCTGGCCGCCGGCGGCGCCGGTGTCGGCGAAGCGGAAATGGCCGCCGCGGCGACCGCGGCGGCGCAGGACTTCCAGGCCGTGCGCGCGGCCGTCGCCACCGGCACGGCGGATCCACTGGGCCTTGCGGTCGCGAGCTACGGCGAAGAAGCGGCGCTGCAGCGCGCGCAGGGCAATCTCCCGGCGGCGGTCCGGCTCTATGCCGAGCAGGCTGCGCACGGGTCGGCCTCGGGGCGTGCCTCGCTGCTGTTCGTCGCGCGCGATCTGTTCGCCGACGAGGCCGCGCTTCGCGCGGCGCTGGCGGATCCGCTGCTGCAGCAACTGCTCGCGAGTTATGTCTATACGCGCAGCGGCGAGTTCGAAGGCACCGACGAAGCGGGCCAGCCCAAGCCCCAGACCGGCGCGCTGCAGCGCTATTACACGGCGATCGAAGCCGATGCCGCCGGCACCATCGGCGGTGTCGATCGCGTTGCCGCGGCCGCCTATCGCAGCGCGCGCTACGAGCTGGCCGGCACGCTCGCCGCGCGCAGCCAGACCGCGCTCGCGCACTGGGTGCGCGCCAAGCTCGCGCTGCGCGCCGGCGACGACAAGGCCGCTGCCGATGCCTATGCGCAGGCGTCACGTGCGTTTCCGCGCGACGAGGACTGGGGCGCGAATCCGAACGAAGGTTACAGCTATGAAGGCCTCAAGCCTGCCTGCCGCGTCGACGGCGAGCGCGCGATCCTCGCCCTGGGCCGCGGCGACTATGTCGAGGCGCTGCGCCTGTTCCATGCGGGCGGCGGACAGTACTGGATGGACGAGGCGCAGGTCGCCGAACGCGTGCTCAGCGTGGACGAGCTCAGGCGCTACGTCGACACGAATGTACCCGAGCCCGCGGCACCGCCGAAGGCGAACGACGAAGGATGGACGCCGCCGCAGCCCGACGCGCAACTGCGTGCGCTGCTCGGACGTCGTCTGCTGCGCTCCGGCCGCTACGCCGATGCGGTCGCGTATTTTCCGCCGGCGCTGCGCGACACCGCGGCAGCCTATGCGAAGGCGCGTCTGGAAGCGCCGAAGCAGGGCCGCATCGAGCGCGCCGAAACCCTGTTCCGCGCGGCCAGACTCGCGCGCGAATCCGGCATGGAACTGCTTGCGCTCGAGCTTGCGCCCGACGCCGCGCTGTTCGCGGGTTCGTATGAGCTGACCGTTCCGACACTGGATACCCAGGACAAGAAACTCGTCGGCGCCGACGAAGCGCAGCGCGTCACTGCGAGCCAGCCGCAGCCGGTGCAGCGCTTTCACTACCGCTTCGTCGCGGCCGATCTCGCCAACCAGGCCGCCGACCTCGTGCCGGCGCGCTCGCAGGCCTTTGCCGCGATGCTCTGCAGCGCCACCGGCTGGCTGATCAACCGCGACCATGCGCAGGCGCACAGCTATTACCGGCGCTACGTCGACCAGGGCCCGTACGTGGCCTGGGCCGCGAACTTCGGCAACCAGTGCCCCGCGCCGGATTTCGCCGGTGCGGCCAAGCGCCTGCAGTTCGAGCGTGTGCGCTGGGCCAAGCAAATCGCGCGCCGGTACGCTCCGTTCGTCGCCGGGGGCGCGCTGGTCCTGGTCGTCGGCTTCGTGTTCTGGCGCCGGCGCAGGACGAAACCGGCGGGATAGCGGATAATCGCCGGCCGGCCGGACCGTGAATCCGGCGCGCATGGTGTAAATAGTGAAAAAATCCGATTTTCGCTTCGACCTTCCGGTCGAACTGATTGCGCAGCAGCCGCTGCCGCAACGCTCCGCCAGCCGCCTGCTCGTGCTCGATGCGGCGGCCGATACTCTGGCCGACCGGGGCTTCGGCGACCTCGTCGACTGCCTCGAACCCGGCGACCTGCTCGTTTTCAACGACACGCGCGTACTGCCGGCGCGCCTGTTCGGACGCAAGGATTCCGGCGGCGCGGTCGAGATCCTCATCGAACGCGTCACCGGTACGCACGAGGCGCGCGCACAGCTGGGTGTGTCCAAGAAACCGCGGCCCGGCGGCCGCATCGTCCTGGCCGACGGCACGGAAATCGAAGTGCTCGGCCGCGACGGCCCGTTCTTCAACCTGCGTTTCGACACCGCCGAACCGCTCGAAAAGGTGCTGCTGCGCCTCGGCCGCATGCCCTTGCCACCGTACATCCAGCGCGAAGCCGACAGTCACGACGACGAGCGCTACCAGACCGTGTTCGCGCGCGCGCCCGGTGCCGTCGCCGCACCGACCGCGGGCCTGCATTTCGACCAGCCCCTGCTCGATGCGCTGACCGCGCGCGGCGTGGCGTTCGGCCACGTGACGCTGCATGTCGGCGCCGGTACGTTCCAGCCGCTGCGCAGCGATGACGTCGGCGAACACGTCATGCACCGCGAATGGCTCAACGTCGGCGCCGAACTCGTCGAGAAAATGCGCCGCACGCGCGCCGCGGGCCATCGCGTCATAGCGGTTGGCACGACGGTCGTGCGTGCGCTCGAAAGCGCGAGCCGCGATGGCGATGTGCTGCCGTTCGCCGGCGAAACGCAGATCTTCATCTTCCCCGGCTACCGCATCACGAGCGTCGACGGCCTGATCACGAATTTCCATCTGCCGGAATCGACGCTGTTGATGCTGGTATCGGCCTTCGCCGGTCGCGAGCGCGTGCTCGATGCGTATCGGCATGCGGTCGGCGCTGGCTATCGCTTCTTCTCCTACGGCGATGCGATGCTGATCTGGCCGCCGCGGGACGGGGCAGGCTGATCACTCGCCGTAGACATTCCAGCGGGCACCGCCCGATACGAAACGCGAACGAACAACCATGAAATTCGACATCAGCCATACCCGCGGCGCCGCCCGCCGCGGCCGGATCACCTTCCCGCGCGGCACGATAGAAACGCCGGCCTTCATGCCCGTAGGCACCTACGGCTCGGTCAAGGCCATGCTACCGCGCGACATCAAGGAAATCGGCGCCGAGATCATTCTTGGCAACACCTTCCATCTGTTCCTGCGCCCGGGCCTCGACGTCATCGGCGATTTCGGCGGACTGCACGATTTCATCGGCTGGGACCGGCCGATCCTGACCGACTCCGGCGGCTTCCAGGTGTTCTCGCTCGCGCACAAGCGCAAGATCACCGAGCAGGGCGTCACGTTCGCCTCGCCGATCGACGGGTCCAAGGTGTTCCTGAGTCCGGAAGAATCCATGCGCATCCAGCGCGTGCTGAATTCCGACATCGTCATGATCTTCGACGAATGCACGCCGTATCCGGCGACGGAAAAGCAGGCAGCGGATTCGATGGAGCTGTCGCTGCGCTGGGCCGAGCGTTCGCGGCGTGCGCACGACGGCAATCACAACGCGCTGTTCGGCATCGTGCAGGGCGGTGTCTATCCGGGCTTGCGCGCGCACTCCGCGGAGGGACTGCAGCAGATCGGCTTCGATGGCTACGCGGTTGGCGGCCTTGCGGTCGGCGAGCCTGAGGCCGAGCGCAACCACACGCTCGATGCGACGGTGCCGCTGCTGCCGGCGGACAAGCCGCGCTATCTCATGGGCGTGGGCCGGCCCGAGGACATCGTCGAAGCGGTGCGCCGCGGCATCGACATGTTCGACTGCGTGATGCCGACGCGCAACGCGCGCAACGCGCATCTGTTCACGCGCCACGGCGTGCTGCGGCTGCGCAACGCGCAATACGCGCGCGACACGCGGCCCATCGACGAGGCCTGCGGCTGCCATACCTGCGCCTCGGGTTTCAGCCGCGCGTACTTGCGGCATCTCGACAAGTGCAACGAGATCCTCGCCTCGCAGCTCGCGACGATCCACAACCTGTATCACTACCAGGAACTGATGGTCGGCCTGCGCGCGGCGATCGAACAGGACCGGCTCGAGGACTTCGTCGCGGAGTTTTATGCGCTGCGTGCGGGGTAGTCGTACGCTCGGTGAAGGGTGCACACAGCTTCGGCAAGAAACCCTCCGCTGGACGAGTGCGCTCGAACTTCACGACCTGCTATTTGCAGCTCTGGTGCAGCAGAGGAAGCTGCAGCCTGTCATCAGTGCTGCAGTCTGCGCGGTCATCGGCGATGACGGGTGCTTGAGTCGACCCATGCCACGAAGCGGCGTCGGCCTCAATGATTTGTCAGGTAGCGTCTCATGGACGGGTAAAACGCTGTGCCGAAGCCATTGCGAGCTTGGTGCGTTCGATCTCGCGATCTCTCGGTGGGCTCAACGTGATCAACGAGCCGATGAGTGTGGCCGCTGCTGCGCTCACCTGTTCGACGGCGCGATTGAACGCCGCCTCATTGACTTTGGATGGCGTATTGAAACCGCTGAGCTTGCGAACGAACTGCAGCGCCGAGGCCCGGATCTCATCCTCCGTGGCCGGCGGCGAAAAGTTATACAGCGTTTTGATATTTCGGCACATAAGCGCTCCAACGTGATTGCTGCTCAAAGCACGCCTTCAGCGAGAAGCGCGCCACTGAATGAGTATGCCCGAACATTCACGGCGCCCGCCCGGCGCAGCCTTGCAGTGCGGATTTTCAACCCGCCACGCACCGGGGCAAAGATGGGGTCGTCAAGGTGAACCACTCCGACTTTCCCGGAGAGTTTTTGATTGACAGGATAGAGGGACGAGAAAGTCTGACAAGTGTTCGGAGGAAGTGAGGAGGCTGCCGATGGCTCCGCCGACCTGTTGCGCGCATGCGGCGCGTCAGCCTGATTCGGAGCGGTGCCCCGAATCCGGTCTGTCGTAGCAGGGCCGGATCAAGTATTTGTAATATAGTTTAAAAAGAAAACTTTATTAAATTGTTCACTCGAAAGCGAACAACCTCAGCACGATCCCATGCTGCACTGCACTGTAAGTCATTCAAACGATCGTATTGACGTCCACAACGTCCACATCTAGTCTTCGGCACGGCCCAGGGGCGCCCGACAAGGGCGTATGCCGAGTGATGCGTTTCATTGGGAACGTGGAAACCGTCCGGTTTCTGCGTCTGCTGTGCACACTGACCTCGTGGGGAAAACCATGTACAACCGATTCTGCGGCACTGCCCGTCGGTGGCTGCCGGCTGTCGCCTTGCTCACTCTGAGTGCCCAGGCCATGGGCAACACGCTCAACCAGAACGTCTCGTGGACCGTCGATCGCGCCGGAACGAGCGCGAAGTATCGGGTCGTCGCCTACGGCGATTCGATCTACGCGGGCTACAACGGCTCCATCAACAACGCGGCACGCTACGCCGCGACTACCGTCGACTCGGAGTATCTCTCCGCACTGTGGAACGCGGACATCGAGAACATCCGTCGCACCAAGTCGGGGGCGGTCGCTTCGGACGTCTATCAGAACAAGATCGTGGCCGATCGCTCGTACATGCAGGCCAGTTCCACGCGGGTCGTGACCTTCGAAATGTGCGGCAACGACGGCTTGCAGGCGCGGTCCAGCTTCAAGTCGCAGACCGGCACCTGCGACTACAGCGTGCTGAACAACGCGGTGACTACCTGCAAGAGCTATGTCGCGCAGGCGATGGACTACATCAACGCGAATGCCCATGCCAACACCCGGCTCAAGCTCATCGCGAACCTCTACTACCCGGGCTACAACGCCGACAACGTGCAGAGCTCGTGCCGCGACTCGGCCACCGGTGCCACGGTGAACCTGCGCGATCGTTTCCTGCCGGCAGTGGCGACGATGAACTACTGGATGTGCGAGTACGCCCGCCAGAAGGGGTTCCAGTGCGCCGACAACTTCGCGCAGTACATGGGCGCGGACTACGACAGCAACGGTGACGGTCAGGTCGATTCCGCCGCGCTGCGCTACGTTGCCGGCGAGAGCGAGGCAAGCTACGTGACGCGCATCACCACCACGCTGCGCCCGACGCTGCGCGACGCGAACACGCATTTCGTCAGTTCGTCGAGCAGCTACGACTACATCCAGTCCGACGACGTGCATCCGACCTATACCGGCGGCACGGTGACCGCCGGCCTCTTTGGCGGATCGACCGGCAGCGGCGCGCCGCGCTACACCAGCTTCACCGGTGGCAAGAGTCCGATCTGGAACAACTTCGGGCACGAGCGCATGGGCTGGTCGCTGTCGACCTACAACCCGGCAACACCCTGATCGTCCAGAGAGCGCAATGTCGGTGAACGGCGACCGCCATGACCGCACCACGCCGTCCGTCGAGGACGGCGATGGTGTGCGCGTGATCCGCGAACGTCGCCCGGTGCTTTCGGCGGCGACGGTTGTGAAGGTGCTCGTCGCGACGGTCGTCGTGACGGGCATCGCGACTCTGCTGCTCTCGCCGCGACCTTCGCGCACGATGGCCGAACGGGGTGGCAGCGCGGACACCGCGCCGGTCGCTTTGGTGGCAACCGAACCGCAGAGCGCGGCGCCCGTGCGCGTCACGTCGACAGCAACGCGAACTCCACAACGCAACGCAGCGGTGCAAGCCATGTCCATCGCGCGCAATCCCGATGACCTGCCCAGCAGCGATCCCAACGACATCGCGACCTACGTGTCGCCCACGGACCCCGTGCCGACCATGACCGAGATGATCCAGGCTTTGCACGACATGGGCGATCACACCGGTATCGGCGCCTTCAATCCGCCGGGCACGAGTCCGCCGCTGCGCGGTCTGGCGGTGCCTGAGAATTTCATGCTGCCGGACGGCTACGTGCGCCATCACCAGGTGACTGACGAGGGCGAGCCGCTGGAGCCGATCCTGATGTTCTCGCCCGATGGCGTATTCGTGGATGCGTCCGGTCGCGAAATCACGATTCCGGAAGATCGGATCGTACCGCCCGAGATGGCGCCGCCCGGGCTCCCGATCCGGGAAATCACGATCCCGCCGACGCCGTGATGCGCCGGCCTTGAGGTGCCGGCCTTGATGGGTGCGTACTGATGCGTGCGTTCCTTGGGCCGCCGCGCGCAACCTGGCGCGTGCTCGCCGGCATCGTCGCCAGCGCATCGTTGCTCGGTCTCTATGCCCGCGGCGGCTACGCGTGGGTACTGGGCTTCGTGCTGCTGGTGCCGTGGCTGCTCGCATCGAACGCCGTCAGCACATTCGCCGGCGCGCTGCTCAGCGGATGGTTGATGAGCGTCGCGTTCGTCGCGGCCGTGTTCCTGTGGTTCGGCATGGCGCTCGATGCCTACACCGGCATGGGGACGGTTCCCGCGGTGCTGGCGCTGTGTGCTCTCGCGCCGTTGCTGCAGCCGCAGGTGATCGTCTTTGCTGTGGTGCGCCATCTCGTCGGACGGCGTCATGGGGCAATGTTACGTGCGCTCGCCGGTGCTTCGGCCTGGGTCGCCTGCGAATGGCTGTGGCCGAAGCTGCTGGGCGACACGCTGGGCCACGGCCTTGCGCCCGCGGTGTGGCTGCGACAGGTCGCGGATCTCGGTGGCGCCGCCGGTATCAGCTTTCTGCTGATCCTCGTCAACGAAGCGCTGACGCAGGCCCTGGCCCGGATTTCCCGCGCCCCTTCTACTGCGGCCGCGGATACGCTCGCCCTGACGCGCGCTGCTCCCTCGTGTCGGCTCGACGTAGTGTCGGCTGCGCCTTCGCCGTCACTCAGTCCGCGGCGTGCATCAGGGCGGAGTCTCGACGGCCTCGCTACGAACGGGTGCGAGAAATCCGGGCCAGCGCAAGGACGCGAAGGCATTCGCAGCGTGCTGCGGCCGCTGGCGCTCGCGGTCGCGCTGCCGGCGATGATGGCGGGCTACGGCGTACTGCGTCTTTCCGCGATCGAATCGGCACTGAGCGCGCCGGCAGCGTCGATGCGCATCGCGATGGTGCAGGCGAACATCGTCGACTACGAACGCCTGCGGCGCGAGCGTGGCACCTATGCCGTGGTGCGCGAGGTGCTGGACACCCACTTCGCGCTGTCGCGCGCGGCCATCGAACACCACCACGCGGATGCCTTGCTGTGGTCGGAGACGGTCTATCCGACCCCATTCGGGCATCCGCGCAGCGAAGAGGGGGCGGCGCTGGACCGCGAGATCCTCGATTTCGCCGCTGCCGCGAACGTGGCGCTGGTATTCGGCACCTACGATCTCGATGCCACGGGCGAGTACAACGCGGCGGCTTTCCTGGCGCCGGTTGCCGGCCTGATCGGCACCTACCGCAAGACGTATCCGTTTCCCTTTACCGAACACGTTCCCGCATGGCTGGACGGTCCGCTGTTGCGAAGCTGGCTGCCGTGGGCCGGCAGCTGGCAGCCCGGTTCGGGCGCGCGCGTCATGCTGCTGCGTGCTGCCGATGGGCGCGAGCTCAACGTGGTGCCGCTCATCTGTCTCGACGACGTGCGGCCGGGTCTCGCTATCGACGGCGCGCGTCTCGGTGCGCAGGCGATCGTGGGGCTTTCCAACGATTCATGGTTCACCGGCCATCCGATCGGTGCGCGCCTCCATCTAGCGGTGGCGGCGTTCCGCAGCATCGAGACGCGCCTGCCACAGCTGCGCGTCACGACGAACGGCCTCAGCGCCTTCGTCGATCCTACGGGTGCCGTGCTCGCCAGCACGTCGATGGGCGATCGCGCCGTACTGGCGGGCGAGGTTCCGTTGCGCGATCCACCGCCGACAGTGATGGTGCGCTGGGGCGACTGGGTGGGCGGCGCAGCGGGTGCGTTCCTGCTGTTGCTCGCCATCGCGTCGGGCTTGCGCGTGTGGCGCGCACGCAAGGCGAATACGGATCCGCGTGCGAACGTCGGCGCTGCGGCGTCGACGGCTGTCGATGTCGTGCTGCTCACGACGGGCTGGCGTGCGGCGACCGCGCTGCTGCGAGCCTGCGCCGGCGCCGGTCTGCTGTGGCTGGCCTTGCGCATGCTGCTGCGCGACGGCCCGCAGGTGAACTCGCTGGTACAACTGCAGATCTTCATTTGGGTGACGCTGGCGCCGGCGGCTGCGGCGTGGGCGATTCAGCGTGCATTCGCAGCGCGCGCGCGCGTCGATGCAGGAATGCTGGTGTTGCAACAAGGCCACCAGCGCATCGAGGTGCCCGTGGATCGGATCGTCACTGCGGACGCCTGGCGCATTCCGTTGCCCGGCACCGGCATGGATCTGGTGCTCGCTTCCGGGGCTCGTTTCGCGCACGGCATTGCCGTCGCCGACATCCGTGCGCTGCTGCGCGCGCTGAGCGATGCCGGATCGCCTGTACGCCTGGCCGGCGCGGTGTCGACACGCATGGCCGACTACGCCACGGCGCGCGCGCTCGCGATGTGGCCGCGGCTCGATCATCCGCTGGTCAAGTTCGTGCTGTTCCCGTTGCTTGCGGCGCTGCCGGCATTCCGGTTGCACCAGCGCATCGCCTTCGGCGGCACCTTCGGCGAGTACTACACCTATGGACTCGTGGCATGGCTCACCGGACTGCTGGTCTGGTGGGCCGCCTGGTCCATCGGCCTGATGATGTTCGCCGCGGTGCTGCGCATCGTCGTCGAGACCGGACACGTGGCGGTGCTGCACTGGCCGGCACGCGCGCGAGCGGTGCGCCGCACACTGACAGCGCTGAGCCGCGTGATCTTCTACGCCGGTCTCCCGGCGTGGCTCGCCGTTCGGCTGTTTGCTGGCTAGCAAAAAGGGGCGACTGCGTGGCGAGCGGAGGCCGGAGTTGGTACATGGCCCGCTCGGGAGGTCGGGCTGGACACACCGTCAGGGCGCAGGCGTGGGTTGAGACGACGCATCGCACGCCTGTTCGTATTTGCGAATGATCTCGCGAGGTACGGGCAGCGAAGGGATGCGTGCACACCTGCACAAATGCATCGCTTAAGTACGCGCGAATCCGCAGCGTTAGCGCACCGGCGCAACGAGCGCGATGCAGTCGACGGGGCAGGGCACGAGGCAGAGTCCGCAGCCGGTGCATTCGTCGGAAAGTATCGAATGCATCACCTGCGGCGCGCCGAGGATGGCGTCGACCGGGCAGACCTGGATGCACTTGGTGCAGCCGATGCAGACGGCTTCGTCGATCAGCGCGACCGTGCGCGGCGCTTCGACGCCGTGCTCGGGATTCAGCGGCTTCGGCTCGCGCCCCAGCAGCGTGGCCAGCGCGCGGATGCCGGCGGCGCCGCCCGGCGGGCATTGGTTGATGTCGGCGTCGCCGCTCGCAATCGCCTCGGCATAGGGACGGCAACCGGTGTATTGGCATTGACCGCATTGGGTCTGCGGCAGCAGCGCGTCGATGCGATCGGCGAGCGGTGCGGCTGTCGGCGCCTCGACCGGTGCGAGCCGGCGCAGCGCGACCGCGAACACGGCGGCGACGGCGAGCACGGTCAGCGCCAGCGAGATCATCCGGGCAACAACCCGGCCAGCCCCTGGCCGGCGAGGGCGAGCAGGCCGGCGTTGAGCAACGCGATCGGCACGCCGCGGAAGGCGCGCGGCAGCGCGGCGGACGTCACGCGCTGCTCGAGCCCGCAGAGCACGACGAGCGCGAGCGCGAACATCGATGCTGTCGCGAAGGCGCGCAGCACGAACGCCGTTGCGTAGAGGGGGGCGTTCGCAGTCCCGATGACGACGAGCGCGACCGCGTTCGAGCCGACGAGCCGCCAGTCCGTGTCGCGTAATGCCACACGCCAGCGCGGCAGCAGCCAGGCCGCGAGCACGGTCAGCAGGGCGCTCACGGGTATTGCGAGAAA
Source organism: Lysobacterales bacterium (assembly GCA_038207515.1). Taxonomy (GTDB): domain Bacteria; phylum Pseudomonadota; class Gammaproteobacteria; order Xanthomonadales; family Rhodanobacteraceae; genus Tahibacter. The sequence goes on from JBBQZR010000012.1 coordinate 81,985, forward strand.
TTCGTGCGGATGGAGCAGCGCGAGTGGTTCGAGCGAGGCGTTCACGACGGCTGTCGCAATGATCGCGAGCGTCGCGACGAGTGCGCTGACGACGCTATGCAGCGCGACGGCGCGCAACCCCGGCAAGGCAGCTGGCGGCGGAGCAAGCAGCAGGCGATTCGCGAGCGCGACGGCGACGAGGGATGCAACGAATCCGTCGCCGTTCACGCGTTCGCTCCGTTTACTTGACCGGCATGCCCGCCGTCGCGCCCGTGTCGACGTCGAGCAGATGCAGGTCGTCGCCGCCGCTGCCGGCGGACAGGATCATGCCCTCGGAGATACCGAAGCGCATCTTGCGCGGGGCCAGGTTGGCGATGAACACGACTTTGCGACCGACGAGTTTTTCCGGTTCCGCATAGGCGGCGCGAATGCCGGAGAAAATCTGCCGCGTGCCGAGTTCGCCGGCGTCGAGTTCGAAGCGCAGCAGCTTGTCCGAACCCTCGACGAAGGCGCAGGCGGTGACGAGGCCGATGCGCAGGTCGAGCCGGGCGAAGTCGTCGATGCCGATGATGGCCGTCGCCACCGCATCGGGCGCCGACGCCGCGGTTGAGGCGGGTTTCGCTGCTGCGACGGGCGTGGCGACCGCAACGGGTTTCGCGGGTGCGGCGGTATTGGCGGCGGCCGCATCGGCGTTGGGTTGCAGGTCTTCCTTGCTGGCTTCGGTCATGGCATCGATCTGTTTGGGGTCCACGCGGGTCAGCAGCGGCTGGAATTCGCGCAGGCAGTGGTTGAGCAGGGGCTGGGTGATGTCGTGCCAGCGTTCGATCGGGCTGGCCAGGAAATGCTCGGCGCGCTGCACCGTCGCCGGCAGCACCGGCTTGAGGCAGGCGGCCAGAACGCGGAACAGGTTCAGTCCCTGGCTGCAGACCGCGAGCAGTTCGCTGTCGGCGCCTTCCTGCTTGGCGATCGCCCAGGGCTTCCTGTCGTCGATATACCGGTTGGCTTCGTCGGCCAGCGCCATGGTCTGGCGGATCGCGCGGCTGAATTCCCCCGCGTCATAGGACTGCTGCACCTCGTGCGCGGCGGCGACGAAGCGCGCATACATGGCCTCGTCGGGCAGCTCGCCCGCGAGCACGCCGGCGAAGCGCTTGTTGACGAAACCGGCGCAGCGGCTGGCGATGTTGACGAACTTGCCGACGAGATCCGCATTCACGCGCGCGACGAAGTCGTCGAGATTCAGATCGAGGTCATCGACGCCGGCGCCGGTCTTGGCGGCGAAGTAGTAGCGCAGGTATTCCGGGTCGAGGCCGGCGTCGAGGTAGGTACGCGCCTGGATGAAGGTGCCACGCGACTTCGACATCTTCGCGCCGTTGACCGTCAGATAGCCGTTCACGTGCAGCGCCGTCGGCGCGCGATAACCGGCGCCGTGCAGCATGGCCGGCCAGAACAGACCGTGGAAGTTGATGATGTCCTTGCCGATGAAGTGGTGCAGTTCCGTGGCCGGATCGAAGTCGGCGCTGTCGCGGCGCAGGAAGGCGTCGTAGTCGGCGGCCTGCAGCGGGTCGTGCGTGTTTGCCGCTTTCTTGCCGCTTTCGCACAGCGCCTTGAAGCTCGCCAGGTAGCCGATCGGCGCGTCGAGCCACACGTAGAAGAACTTGCCCGGCGCATCCGGAATGGCGAAGCCGAAATAGGGCGCGTCGCGCGAGATGTCCCAGGCGCGCAATTCGCTGTCGAGCCATTCGCGCAGCTTGCCCTTGACGCTGCTGTGGGCGCTGTCGCCCGCCAGCCACTCGCGCAGGAAATCGCTGAAGTGGGCGACTTCGAAGAAGTAGTGTTCCGATTCGCGCAACTCGGGCGTGGCGCCGGACATGACCGAACGCGGGTTCTTCAGCTCGGTCGGCGCATAGCTCGCGCCGCAGTTCTCGCAGTTGTCGCCGTACTGGTCGGGCGTGCCGCAGTTCGGGCATTCGCCCTTGATGTAGCGATCCGGCAGGAACATGGACTTGAGCGGATCGTAGAGCTGTTCGATCACGCGCGGCGTGATGTGTCCGCCCTGGCGCAGACGCTGATAGATCTGCTCGGCGAGCTGGCGGTTTTCTTCGCTGTGCGTGGAATGGTAGTGATCGAAGGTAATGCCGAAACCGGCGAAATCGCTTTCATGCGATTGCTGGACCGGCACGATGAAATCTTCCGGCGCGACGCCTTCCTTTTCCGCCGCGAGCATGATCGGCGTGCCGTGCGCGTCATCGGCGCAGACGAAATGGACGACATTGCCGCTCATGCGCTGCGCGCGGGTCCAGATGTCGCCCTGGGTATAGCCGACCAGGTGACCCAGGTGCAGCGGGCCGTTGGCGTAGGGCAGGGCGCAGGTGACGAGTAGGCGACGCGGTGAAGTCATCCGTGGGCTTCCGGGAGCTGGGTGTTGCGGCGCCGCATTATGCCATGCGGCGTCGCAATGGCCGATTCGCCCATCACCGCTTCAACTTTCGGAGCCCCGGCCTGCCTGTCCCTGGGACTCGGCAGCCGCTCACGGGCTCACTGCTGGCGGCTCGAATGTATCGCTGAAGACGAGATCGCCGTCCCACCCCGCGCCGCCGGAGAGGTCGGTGATCGTGTTCAGCACGGTCGAGTGCAGTGTCGACGTGGCTTCGCCGATGCGCCCGCTCGCGGAGAAATCGAGCAACACCACGCGTGCCTCGCCGCCCGTTCGCGTGCCGATCAGCTGGCCTTGGCCGGTCGGCTCCAGGATGAGGTAGTTCTCGCCGGCACCGCTGTCATCGCGCGCACTCAACAGGGTCGCCGGATTGGATGGGGCCACCTGGCGGGCGCGGCCGAGACCGGCCGTGATGAGCGTCCGGCTGTAGGAGTCATAGACTACGCCGGTCGCGTAGGCCGCTGCCGCAACGCGCGTGGTGGAGAAAGTGGCAAGGTTTATTCTGCCGAAATTTCCATTCTCGAACTCTCCGCCGGTGGCATAGAACGCCCCCTGGCCCGGCGCAAAGGCCAGCATCGTGGCAATCGTGTCGTCGCCACTGACCGCATGCGCGGTTCCGTTGGCCAGCGGCGACAACGGCACTTCGGACAGCGGCGTGTCCTTCCAGCCGACCCAGAGCTTGGCTCCCGATGGATCGAGCGTTGCGGTGTTGGCGTTCGTGAGCGAATTGACGAGTGCCACCGTATGCCTGAGCGGGTCATAGACCGACACGTAGCCCGCACCGACGACGACGACCCGACCGTCAGGCAGCACCCGCACACTGCCGCCGCGCCTCAGGAGCGCGACCGCCGTCGGAGGCGATACCGTAAAAAGGGCATCGCCATCGTAGACGTAGCTTGATCGGTAGAGCGTGCCGCCCAGCGCTGAAAGGTATAGCGTGCCGCGCGACGGCGCGCCGGCTCCCTGTGCGGGTTGCGTGGAGCCGAGAACGAGCAGCAGCGACAAGCGCACTAGTCCCACCGACAGGCCGTTCACTGGAATCCGTCCCGGAAGATCGTGTCGGCGGGAACAACCCACGGTGGATCGCCCGCGTTCGCTACGCGCACTTTGGCGACGAACATGTCGAGGTGATTGTCGACCGACGTTCGGAACTCACCGGCGACATAGACGTCGGTGTCGCCGTTTCCAAAAAGATTTCCCTGCAGCGCGCCGGTCCAGGCGATCGCGTGGGTCGCCGCGTTGCCGTCGTAGTCGCGCACCCGGTGGCGTACCCAGCCCTGATTACCGAACGCGGCCTGCGGCTGGTAAGCATTGAGCACCGTCGCACCGTTGCTGACGCCGACGGCGAAGCTGTCCCAATCGCCGCCGCAACCGGCGGCGCTGCAGGATTTCGCCGCACCGACCAGCATGAGGTCGCGCGCGCCAGGCAGGCGCCATCCGTCGAGGCCGGCAACCATGGAATCGACAGCGCCACCGACGGGGAAGAACCACAGCGGCTGCAAGGAATTTGCCTGCGCCGTTGCGATGATCGGCTGGCGGCGGACCGCGCCAGCTACCGTACCGTTCTCCGCATCGCCGAACAGCACAAACTTTCCTGGCTGCGTCTCGGTGCGTATCTGCCAGAAATCGCTCTGACGCTGCTGCCAGTAACTTTCCGGCATGCCGAGATTGTAGGAATCGTCGTACGTGTAGCCGATGGCGAGATCCCGGTAGTTCATCATGCCCAGTTGCGCGGTCTGCGAGTCGTAAGACGGGTCGACGCTGCCCGCATACAGCACGTGCGCCCCGACATCGGACACGGCCGCGTGAACGACGGCATCGACGTTGAAGTTGTCCCGCGCGGGCGGATAGCGCGTCGCGTCGAGCCGGCCGCCAGCGCCCGTGCAGGCCAACGTTGGTCGGGCCGGAGCGTAGGTGCCGCCGTTGAATTCAGCGGTGGCGATGTCGCGTCGGACAAACTGCCCGTCGTCGTTGTAGACGGTTATATCGCCGACCAGAACGATTCCTCCCTCGGCGGTCAGAATCAGGCGTTGCGCGCGGTTGTCCCGGTAGTAGTCGCTGCAACGCCCGTTCACGACCGGGGCGGAACTGCTGAGATCCACACTGCGCTGATTCGGCGCCTCGTCGCCACCGATGTTCTTCGGCTGGCCGTTCGGAGCGAATGCTTCGATGAAGAAATCCCTGCTGTCGCTGTCAGGGCCCGAGTAGTCATCGGCGTAGCCGATCACGATGTCGCCGTTCGGCATGGCGACCATGCCGCCGAAGCTCGATACGTTCGCGCGTGCGGAGAACGCCACGCCGTTCGCGCCGAACGTGGGATCGATCTGTCCGTTCATGGTCAGCCGCGTGATGGCGACGTAGCGCCCGGCGGAACCCGCAACGAGAATCCATTTCGGACCGAACGCGCCGCCGCCGAGGTCGCCGCGCAGGATCTGGATCGACTTGGCACTGTCATCGGTCGTCGTTCCGAGCCGATCGTCGAAGTAGAGTCGAACAAAACCCTGGTCGCCGAAACCGGGGTCGAGCGATCCCGGTGGGAGCACGGCCGCATGGGCGGGGACAAGCACGCTGGAGAGACAGAGCAGCAGTCCTGGCAGCAAATATTTCATGGCGTTTCCTCCTGGAACCGCCATACACGCAAAACACCACAAGACACTGCCATGCCCGACTGACGCCGCCGGCAGCCGTCAGCGCGGGGCCAGCTGCTCCAGCAGCTGTCGCGCATAGGGCGAACCGGCGCCACGCAGCAGCGGTTCGATCCCCTCGCGGATCGCGGCGGCCTCGCGGTGCTGGTCCATGGCTTCGAGCGCGGCCACCAGCGCGACCTGAACTTCGAGCACGCGCGGATCGTGGGCTGGATGCGGCGGTCTGCGGACGGCCAGCGCCTCGCGCAGCAGCGGTATCGCCGCATCGGCATGGCCGAGGACAAGCTTGGCGCGCGCCGAGGCGAACAGCGACAGGCCCAGGCGGTAGTTGCCGGGCTCGAACACGCGCCGCGCCAGCTCTGTTGCGCGCGTGGCAATCGTGTCCGCAGTCGGGGCGTCGCCGCCATCGAGTTCAGCGAGGCTCAGCTGCGCAAGCAAGTTGGCGAGTATCGGGTTGCCACCGGAGCCAGCCTGATCGAGCGCCTCCGTGGCCGGGCGCAGTTCGGCCAAGGCTTCCGCAGGGCGACCTTGCAGCCGCAGCAAGCTACCCAGCCGGCCCCGCGTGTCGTTGAGCCATTGCGATGTGGCCTGCTCGTGCCGCGAGGCAATCGCGTAGGCCTCGCGGATGGCTGTTTCCGCCTCGCTGTAGCGCCCCCGCAACTGCAAGGTGTAGCCCAGGTGCAGCAGCGTGTCGGCACTGTCGTTGCCGCGCTCCGCACCGGCAGCGCGGTCCGACAAGGCGAGGGATTCCCGGAACAGCGCTTCGGCTTCCGCGAAGCGCCCGAGTTCCCGGTAGTCGGCAGCGAGAAACTTCGCATGGCTCGCAATTTGTGCAGGATTGGAACCGTTCAAGGCTGCGCGCTCAACCCGCAGCAGGGCACTGCGGCTCTCTGCGGCCTGCTCGAAACGGCCGGCGATTTCCGCAACGCGAATCCGATTCGAGCGGATGGTCCACGTCTGGATGTTGTCGGCACCGTACAACCGGGTTGCCGATTCCTCGGCAGTTTTCAGCACCGCGTCGGCGCCGGACAGATCGTGCTTGTGCAGCAGCATCAGCCCCAGGCGGTTCTGCGCATCGATGCGCGCGCTGGCCGCATGCGGCAGCTCCTGCAGGACCAGGAGCGCTTGCCGGATGGCCGCAATGGCTTCGTCACCGCGCGCGTTGTTGTCGAGAATCTTGCCGAGCAGCATCCAGTCCTCGGCGACGGCTGCGCTGCTGTCGCCGAACCGCGCTCGGTCGTCCGCCATCAACGCGCGCAACTCTGGATCGGCGCGCTGGTAGTTCTCGGCCGCCACCAGCGCGGCGACGCTCAAGCGCCGGGCGCGCTGTTCTTCTTCGTCAGCGCCCGCCCCCTGGGCCAGCGCCCGCGCAGCCTCGACGTGCGCGGCGGCCGCGGCAAAATCACGCAGTTCTGTCTCGACCTGCGCAAGGACCAGCAGGCTGCGCGCCCGGACATCCGCTGGAACAGCGTCGGTCTTGTCAAGTTCGATGGCATGCGTCGCCATAGTCCTGGCACGCGCGTAGTCACCGAGGTCGGAATACAGGCCGGCAAGCACGTTCATCAGATCGGCCTGCACCGCGGGGGTCGCGGCCAACTCGGCGACTTGCCGCGCGCCACGGTCGAGCAACTGGTGGGCAGTGAACGGTTGGCCGTTGTTCTCGTCCGGACTGGCTTGGGCGAACACACCCACGACAAAGTGGCGCACCGCCTCAGCGTGTTCGGCGCTCTCGCGCGCCAGACGTGCCTGCCGGACGCTGATCGCAGCAGCGGCGATGGACACCACCAGCACCGCCAGCAGCGCGCCGAGCCACAGGCGATGGCGCGCGATGAACCGCCCGGCGAGATACCGACGGCTGTCGCGGCGAACCACAACCGGCCGGCCGTCGCGATGCCGACGTACGTCCTCGGCAAACGCCTCGACGCTGGCGTAGCGCCGCCCCGGCACAGGCTGCAACGCGCACGAGGCAATCACGTCGAGATCGCCGCGCAGCGCGCGTGCGCGTTCCGGCCCGACGCGCAGGCTCGGCGCCACGAACGTGTCGTCACGAGATGCACCGCGTTCAGGAAGGGAGCCGGCGGCGCGCGGCGCCTGGTCGGTCAACAGCAGGTAGAAAAGACCGCCGAGCCCATAGACATCGGTCGCCGTCGTTATCGGTCCGCCGCTCAACTGCTCGGGTGCGGCGTAGCGTGGGGTCAGCGGCTCGCCTTGCGTATGCGTGAGGTCCGCGCCGGCAGCGTCGTCGAGCAGTTTCGCGATGCCGAAGTCGAGGAGCTTGACCCTGCCTTCCGCGTTGACGAGCACATTGGCCGGCTTGATGTCGCGGTGTACCACCAGTTGCCGGTGCGCATGTGCGACGGCATCGCAGACGTCGAGAAACAGCGAGAGCCGTTCGTTCAGTGCGAGGTTTCTTTGCGCCACGTAGCGGTCGATGGGTTCGCCATCGACGTAGTCCATGACGAGATAGGGCGTGCCGTCTTCCCTGACCCCTGTTTCGAGCAGCCGGGCGATCGCCGGATGATCCAGCTGCGCCATCACGCGGCGTTCGCGATCGAAGCGGGCGAGCGCAACGACGGAATCGCCGCTGCGGTGCAGAACTTTCAGGGCGCCGCGCTGGCGGAGCTCACCGCTGCCGCGTTCGACCAGATACACGATGCCCATGCCGCCGCGCCCCGCTTCACGAATGACCCGCCACGCGGGCGTGGGGCTGGTCCCGATGGCGTCCGCATCGGCACCCTCGTCGTCCTGGGCGAGACGATCCCGTTGCTCGCGCGCGGCGGCGTCGAAAACGTCCCCCTGCGCGTCGGCGCGAAGCAACGCATCGACCTCGGTACGAAGTGCCGTGTCGTCGCAGAGTTCGTGCAATCGAATGGCTCGTTGCGGGGGTGGCACATCGATCAGTGCATCGAACAGATCGCAGACCTGGCGAAAGCGCGACGCTGGTGAGCTCATTGCCCGAGGCTCGACGCCGCAAGCTGCCCGATCAGAAACGCCCGGGCCGCGCGCCAGCTGCGAAAGACGGTCCGTTCGCTGAGCCCCAACCGGGTGGCGATTTCAACGATCGGCATTCCGGCAAACACATGGAGTTCGACGACTTGCGCGAAACGCGCGTCAAGCGCTTCCAGTCGCGTCAGCGCCGCGTCGACGGCGACCAGGTCGAACGGCTGCGCCGAGCTTCCGGCTTCCAGGCCGTTCAAGGTGACTTGTGGAATGCCGGCACCGCGCTTGTCCGCCATGCGTCGCCGGGCTCGGTCGACGAGGATCTGGCGCATCGCCCGCGCCGCCAGGGCACGCAGATAGCCGGGTTCCTTACCCTGCGCCAGTTCGTGCGTGCCGATCTTCAGGTACGTTTCGTGCACCAGCGCGGTCGTGTCCAGCGTTTCGTAGGAACGCCGCTCGCGGCGCGCGTGGTGGGCCAGCCGTTTAAGCTCATCGTAGGCCAGCGCGAACAAGTCGCCGGATGACGCAGCGTCAGCTTGACCCGCCGTTGGCTTGGTCACATTGCTTCCTCGATCACGATGACACGGCCCCACACTGACGGCTGCGAAGTCGGGCTATCTTAAGGCTGGCTCAGACATCACGTTGTGTCGCGCGTCCGCAAGGTCTGGATGAGGTGACGCACGGTGACTGAATTGGGCTGCATGCGTTGAAGGAAGGTGGTCGGCAGTGCGGCCAACGCGACGCGTTGGCCGGGATTGCGATGATCGGGTGTGGAGTAAAAAGCCAGACAGCTCCTGCTGCCGGCTTTTTCTCAGAAGTTCCTGCAGCCCGCCTGTACGAGGCGCGGCTGCAGTTTTTCCTGGATGTCCAGGCAGCTCTTGGCCAGGTCGGCGATCTTGAACTTGGCCCCGTTCAAGGCGACCACGAATTCGGAACGCAAGGTTTCGCGATCCTGCGCCGACAGCGTGCCGCTGTTGACGCATTGGCGCAGCTTCTCCGCGAACTGGTCGCACTCGACTCTGCCGGTGGCAGTTACCCGCGGCATGTCGCCGGGACGGTCGGTGTTCTCGAGCATGCTCGGGCCGTGCGCGACCGGCGTGCGCGAGGCGGCACTGCTGTTGGGTGCGCGTGGATCATGGACGGCGGCCTGGCTGGCCGCGCCGCTCTTGGCGTCGGCGGCAGCGGCGTCGGTGGCCGGTGGCGGCGCCTCGCTGGAGCAGGCGGCGAGGACGGCGCACAGGGCGAGAGCAAGCGGAGCGTGGAGGCTTGAACGCATGGGTAATCCTTGGGGGCAATGGGCGCGGCGCGCAGGATGCCGGCGCGGGCGACAGATCGCAAATGCGGCGGCCGCGACAGGGGCCGGCTCTGCGGAGCGGGCGGTTTGACACTACAATCCGCGCCGAAAGTTCCCAGGAGCAACTGATGACACAGGTTACCGAGGCCCTGGTACGGCAGGCGCTGGCCGCCGTCCAGGACCCGCATACCGGCAACGATATCGTCGCCAGTGGCGCCTTGCGCGCCGTCGGCATCGATGGCGCCCGCGTATCCGTCGACGTCCAGCTCGCCTATCCGGCGGCCGGCTGGCAGAACACCCTCGCGGCACAGATCAAGGATGTGCTGGAAGCCTTGCCGGAGGTGGAGTCCGCGGTCGCGACCGTGTCCTTCCGCATCTACGCGCATCAGGTGCAGAAAGACCTCAGTCCGCTGCCGGGCGTGCGCAACATCGTCGCCGTGGCCTCGGGCAAGGGCGGCGTGGGCAAGTCGACCACGGCCGTGAACCTGGCCCTGGCGCTGGTCGCCGAAGGCGCGCGCGTCGGCGTGCTCGATGCCGACGTCTACGGCCCGTCGCTGCCGATGCTGACCGCGACCTCGGGCAAGCCCGACAGCCCGGACGGGCAGAACTTCAATCCCAAGCGCAACCACGGCCTGCAGATCATGAGCATCGGCTACATGATCGAAGAGGACACGCCGGTGATCTGGCGCGGACCCATGGTCACGCAGGCGCTGATGCAACTGGCGACCAACACGCTCTGGGACGAGCTCGACTACCTCGTCATCGATTTCCCGCCGGGCACTGGCGATATCGCCCTGACCCTGGCCCAGCGCATTCCCATGAGCGCGGCGATCATCGTGACGACGCCGCAGGACATCGCCCTGCTCGATGCGCGAAAGGCGCTGAAGATGTTCGAGAAGGTCGAGGTGCCGGTACTGGGCATCGTCGAGAACATGGCCACCCATGTGTGCTCGAATTGCGGCCACGAGGAACCGATCTTCGGTCACGGCGGCGGCGAGCGCATGGCGCAGCAGTATGGTGTGCCGCTGCTCGGATCGCTGCCGCTGGACATACGCATACGCAGCGAGGCCGACGCGGGCACGCCGAGCGTGGCCGCCGCGCCGCAGTCGGACATCGCGCTGCGCTACCGCGACATCGCCCGCCGTCTTGCCGCAAGACTGTCGTTGCAGGCGCGTAACAAGGCGATCCAGTTTCCAAAAATCGTGATTCAAAATACTTAGAGGTGATCGGGGGCACTTTCGCATTTGGGCCGTGCCCCAGATCTCCACAACCCTGGCCAAACGCTACGCGTTCGGCCACCCCCTTAACTTAAGGGGGCTCCAAAGGCGCGAGCATGCGGCGCTGGCTTCTGGACCTCTTCTTCGGTGGCGAGTGCGGCTGTCGCTCCGCTCTCACTGCTCTCCACTCATTCCTACGGTTTGCCGATACCGATGACCATCAAGTCCGACAAGTGGATACGCCGCATGGCCGAGGGCCGGGGCATGATCGAGCCGTTCGAGCCGGGTCAGGTTCGCCAGAATGCTTCGGGCGGGCGGCTGATTTCCTACGGCACCTCGAGCTATGGCTACGATGTGCGCTGCGCCGACGAGTTCAAGATATTCACCAACATCAACTCCACCATCGTCGATCCGAAGGCCTTCGATCCGAAGAGCTTCGTCGACATCAAGAGTGACGTCTGCATCATCCCGCCGAATTCCTTCGCGCTCGCGCGCACGGTCGAGTTCTTCCGCATCCCGCGCAGCGTGCTGACGGTATGCCTGGGCAAGTCGACCTACGCGCGCTGCGGCATCATCGTCAACGTGACGCCGCTGGAACCGGAGTGGGAAGGGCACGTCACGCTGGAGTTTTCCAACACGACGACGCTGCCCGCGAAAATCTATGCCCATGAGGGGGTGGCGCAGATGCTGTTCTTCGAATCCGACGAGGAATGCGAGACCAGCTATGCCGATCGCGGCGGCAAGTACCAGGGACAGCGCGGCGTGACCCTGCCGCGAGCCTGAATGCCGCGCGTTGCACCGGTCCCTCACTGCGCCGCGCCAACTGCTGCACCGGCGCGCGCGGTGTTACGCTTTGCCTCCTACCTTCGTTTCCCATGACCCAGGATTGCCTGATGCACTACCGTGCCCTGAACCGGATTCTGCGTGGATCGCTGCTGGCGCTGCTTTCCGCGCTGGCGCTCGCCGCCTGCGGCGGCCGTGCCCGTCCCGATGCCGTAGCGGCGCCGAATATTCCGGCCAGCTTCGATGTGACCCTGATCGCCGACAAGGATGGCCAGTTCGACCTCGACGGGGCGACCTTGTCCGAAGAGGACGTCAAGGGTCATCTGCGCTACCAGCGCGACCAGAACAAGCCCGTGCAGAGCGTTTTCCTCAAACGCGTCGGCAAGCAGAAGATGACCGGGCGTCACATCCAGGGACTGGCCCGCATCGGCCTGGAACTGAAGGTGCGTACCTACCTGCAGGAGAAGGAAGGTACGGAGATCACCGAAGTGCGCACCGAATCCACGACGAAGTAACGCGTGCCTTCAACCCACCGCCGCGGCGCCGACGTCGCGCAAACTGGAGTCGACGATGAAACGTATCCTGCTCGCGCTGTTTGCTACTTTCGGCCTGGCTTTCGCCGCGTACGCGGCCAAGGACGTCAAGGACGGCAACGCCTACGTCAAGGCGGTGGATACGGAACAGTTCCTGTTCCAGGGCAATCCGCTGGGCAAGAACATGCTGCTGGGCTCCCTGCAGGAACTCAAGGACGAAGGCAAGTTGACCGGCGTCGTGCTGCGCAATCCCGACAAGGCCAGCGCGCAGCACAAGCACCTGCTCAAGGTGATTGCCGACTATCTGCAGATCCAGGCCTACAGCGGCGACGGCAAGAACCTGCAGCCGCTGACCGAATGACGATAACGGTTGCGGCGTCTGCGAGGACGCCGCAGCCGTCATCGCCGGACAGCGCCGCGAGCTTCGAACTTTTGCCGGATGACATTGTCGTTTCTCTTCATGCGCGCTAGTCCATTCCGTCTCGTAGTGTTTGTTGCGGCCCTGCTCGTCAGCGCCGCCGTCACGGCGGGTCCGATCACCTGGGTACGTGAAAAACTCGGCATGAAGCCCGAGACACCCAAGGCTGGTGTCGTCACTGCGCAACCGGGCGCCATCACCCTGCTGCTCGACCAGCCGACGCGACTGCCGGTCGACGCGACCGCTCCCGAAGCCGAACTGCCGCGCGGCCGCAGCTATTTCCGCCGCGTCGAGCTCAGCAAGCCGGTCGACGAGGCGCTGATCCGGGTCCGCGTCATCGCCCAGGACTCCGCCGACACCAAGAGCCGCACCGTCTTCAAGCCGCTGCTCTATCTGCTCGACGACGAAGGCAACGTGCGCGAGACCGTCGCCGTCGATCCGCTCAGCATCGACATCCGCCCGTTCCAGACCACCGAACTGGTCGGCTGCGTCAAGGTCAAGCAGCTCAGCCGGTTCCTCGTCGCGACGACCGAGAAGGACGTGGGCAAGGCTTACGAGTCCGGCGCGCGCAGTTCGGTCAAGGCCTCGTCCAAAGGCGGGTTCTACTATTCGACCGATCCGGTGAAGGTGAAGCTGCCGTATGCCGCGACCGGCGAGATCGTGCTCACGGTCAGCGCACCGTCGGCCAAGCTCTGCGAACCGGTCACGGCCGAGTCCGGCAAGGACGGCGAGAAAAAGCCCGACGGCAAGGCCGGATCGGCGGGCTGAGCGGTGCGACTTTGTCGCAAAAGAAATAATTCCCGAATTTCCTACGTGTACGCCCCGCGCCGCTGGGTTGATCTGGCCGTGCGCGTTTTGGCATGCTCGCCGGATAGGGGCTTTGACGGAGGATGCGATGAAGCCTTCTGTGCCGCTGTTGCCGCGCACGCGTCTGTCGAGCCTGCTGTGGTCGGGTCTGGTGCTGTCCACTGCCGTACTGCTGCCGGCAATGCAGGCCGTCGCCGCCGGCCCGTTTGCCTATGTCGGCCATGGCGGTTCGCCGGACTGGGCGCGCTGGAGCTACGGTCCGGTGCGCAATGACGAGGTGCAGCAGGTGACATTCCAGCTGCACACCGGCAGCGCCGCGGCCGATCCCGATATGCATTTCGCGTTCGGTCTGCGCGGCGGCGCGGCGATCGTGCCCTGTCCGATCAACGACGCGCCGCAGTTCGCCAACGGTTGTCCGCTCGGTCGCGGCATCGCGTTTGGTCACGTACCCGACGGCTTCGGCACGGGCGGTACCTGCAGCGGCATCGCGGTCGAGCATTTCAGCCTCGGCTATGCCGGCGACAAGGCCATCGTCGCGGGTTCCTGCGTGCCGTTTCCGATACGTCCGGACCAGCATTTCGCCTTCATCCTGCGCGCGACCGCGGACAACGTCAGCTGGATACTGCTCGAACTGAGCTGGCTGCCGACGCGCAATGCGCAGACCGGCAACACCGAGCTCATGCCCACCTGGAATTCCGTCGCGCGCGGCGGCTGCATCGAGACCGCGGGGCGGCCCTGTCCCGAACTGGCCGAAGTCGACCAGGACTACGGCGATGTATTCGTCGCCTCGGGCTTCGTCAAGAACGGCAGTTTCTGGAAGGTCGAGGACTTGAGAGTGATCAGCTATTAGTGCGTCTAGTGCGTCGCGCCGGCCGCGACGCGCGTGTCGCGGCGCGTAGCGAGCGCGGTGTCGACGATGACGCGCAGGCTCGCGACGATGACGTCGAGGCTCAGGCTCGGCGCGCCCGCGTGCGCGACGGCCTGTTCGGGCAGGAACGGGATGTGCACGAAACCGCCGCGCACCTGCGGCCGGTCGCGCAGGGCGTGCATGAGTCCGTAGAACACGTGGTTGCAGACGAAGGTGCCGGCGGTCTGGGAGATTTCCGCTGGCAGCCCTGCGGACTGCAACGCGCGCAACTGTGCCTTGATCGGCAAGGTGCTGAAGTAGGCGGCCGGGGCGCCGCGGATGACCGGCTTGTCGACTGGCTGCCTGCCGGTGTTGTCGGCAATGCGCGCGTCGTCGACGTTGATAGCGATGCGTTCCAGCGAAATGCGCGAGCGGCCGCCGGCTTGTCCGACGCAGACGACAAGTGCCGGCGACGTGCGCGCCAGTGCGCTACGCAACACGCGCAGTGCACGGCCGAATTCGGTCGGCAGCTGCAGCGCTTGCAGGCGATGTTCGCGTGCAGTGTCGCCGTCGAGGCGGCGCACGGCTTCCCAGGACGGATTGACGGTTTCGCCGCCGAACCGGTCGAAGCCGGTCAGCAGTACGCGCGGAAGATCGCTTTTCATCGGAATGCCAAAAAGTACATCAACGCAATATTGGTCGTGGCGAGCAGCACGGCCGTCGCGGCCTGCATGCGGATCACGCCGTAGGTGTCCTTGAGCTCCAGCAGCACGGCCGGCACGATGTTGAAGTTCGCCGCCATCGGTGTGAGCAGCGTGCCGCAGTAGCCGGTCAGCATGCCGAGCGCGCCGATCACGGCCGGATCCCCGCCGTGCTGGCGGATCAGCAGCGGCAAGGCGATACCGCCGGTCATGACCGGAAACGCCGCGAACGCGTTGCCCATGATCATCGTGAACGCGATCATGCCCAGGCCGTAGGCGACGGTGCAGGCGAGTCGGCTGTCGGTCGGGATGACCTGTCCGATCAGTCCGGCCACGGCCGCGCCGACGCCGGTACTCTCGAATACGCCGCCGAGCGCGGCGAGCAGCATTGGCAGCACGACGGCCCAGCTCAGCTGATCCAGCAGACGGCTCGATTCGCGCAGCGCCTGCACCGGCCGCGCGCGCGTCACCCGCAACGCGAATACGACCGCGACGCAGCAGCCCAGCGCGAGCGCCGGCACGGTCGGGTTGGCGGCCGGAAACAGACGCCAGTCACCGATGACGAGGAAGGGCGCGAGCAGAAACAGCACGGTCGTCACTAGCGGAATCATCAAGGCCGGACCGAACAGGCGATGACCCAGCCGCTGCGCCGAGGCGTCGCGTGCCGCCGCGTCGGTGTCCGCTGCCGGTGCGCGGCGCATCAGGCCGGAGCCAGCGAGCAGCGCCATGACAACGACAGCCACGCCCACAAGTTGCGTCGGCAGGCGGTCGCCGGCCTTGTCCGCGGCGAGAATGCTGTCGCCGGCGGCGAACACGATCGCGATGAGCGCCCAGAACGCGGCATTGCCCCAGCGTCGCGCGCGCAGGTCGAATACCGCAGCGGCGGCGAGCACCAGCGCGGCGAGCCACCAGACATAGCTCAGCGCAATCATGCGCGCGGTCCCGTCGTGCCGCGCTTGAGGCCGTACTGGAACACGACGATGCGCAGCGCGTGGATGATGAACGCCGCGAGCGCGGTCGGTATCGCCCACAGCGCGATCGCGAGCGGTTCGAGCTGGATGCCGTTGGCGCTGTAGAACGTCTGGATCAGCAGCACCGCGCCGAACGCGATGAAGATGTCCTCGCCGAAGAACAGGCCGACGTTGTCGGTCGCGGCGGCGAGCGCGCGCGTGCGTTCGCGCTGCTCGTCGTCGAGATCCGGCGCGGTCTTGCGCGCCGCGGCCTCGGACATCGGCGCGATCAGCGGACGCACGGTCTGCGCGGGGCCGCCGATCGAGGTCAGCCCGAGCGCGCCGAGGATCTGGCGCAGCGCCATGTAGCAGATCAGCAGCAGCGACAGGCTCATGTAGTAGAGCCCGGCGATCCAGCGCTGCGCATGCTCGCGCAGGCCGGCGTGTTCGAGCAGCCCGACCACGGGCAAGGTCAGCACGATCAGCAAGGGCGCGCGCGTGGAGACGAAGGCCTTGCCGAGCAGCGCGAGCTGGTCGGGCAGCGACAGGCCGGCAGCGAAGCCGCTGACGAAGCCGGCGGCGACCACGACGAGCATCGGGTTGAGGCGCAGCGCGAAGCCCGCGACCACCGCGGCGACGCCGAGCAGCGGCCAGTAGTTCATGCGCGCGCTCCGGCCGTAGGCGCGGCGATCGTGATGCCGGCCTGTTCGAGTCCTGCGCGCAGGCGGCGCGCGAACGCCGCGGCGTCGGGCTTGTCGCCGTGGATGCACAAGGTGTCGGCGGCGAGAGCCACAGCGCTGCCGTCGCCGGCGACGGCTTGCCCGCGCAAGGCGATCGACAGGCCTTGCTGAACGGCTTCCTCGACGTCGTGGATCACGGCACCGGGTTCGCGTCGCGGCGTGAGGCTGCCGTCGGCGCGGTAGCGCCGGTCGCAGAATGCTTCGGCCGCGACGCCGAGGCCCGCGGCACGACCGGCGCGCAGCAGCGCGCTGCCGGCGAGTCCGACCAGGACTAGCTGCGTATCGAACTCGGCGACCGCGGCGGCGATGGCGGCGGCGAGCGTGTCGTCGCGCGCGGCCATGTTGTACAGCGCGCCGTGCGGCTTGACGTGATGCAGGCGCGTTCCCGCGCTTTTTGCAAAAGCGGACAATGCGCCAATCTGGTACAGCACCAGCGCCTGGGTCTCGTCGGCGCTGACACTCATCTCGCGCCGGCCGAAGCCCTGCAGGTCGGGCAGCGACGGATGCGCGCCGATGGCCACGCCGTGCGCCGCGGCCAGGCGCACGGTGCGGCGCATGACGTCGGGATCGCCGGCGTGGAAGCCGCAGGCGATGTTGGCTGAGCTGACTTCCGCCAGCACTTCCTCGTCCTGGCCCATGCTCCAGGCGCCGAAGGATTCGCCGAGATCGCAATTCAGGTCGATGCGTCGCATCCGCTCTCCCGCCGTCGCTGTTGCAAGGTGTCGTACAGCCGCTGCAGTGCCTGCTCGCGCCGCTGACGCAGTCGTTCGGTTTCTTCCGCATCGACCAGGCGCAGCAGCACGCTGTCGCTGGGCCGGAGCTGGGCCAGGTGGGAC
The DNA here is from genome assembly GCA_038207515.1 of Lysobacterales bacterium. GTDB lineage: Bacteria > Pseudomonadota > Gammaproteobacteria > Xanthomonadales > Rhodanobacteraceae > Tahibacter. Next base: position 99,109 of record JBBQZR010000012.1, read on the forward strand.
TGGTCCGCGGCGATCAGATGGGCGATACGCGGATAGCCGCCGGTGGTCGGGTGTTCGGCGGCGAGCATGATGGGCTGGCCCGACGGCGGCAACTGCAGCGTGCCCCAGGTGACCGGCGCGGAGACGAGTTCCAGCGGCGCGCGCAGTCGCAGGATGGGGCCGACCAGACGCACGCCGACGCGGTTCGACTCCGGCGAGACGCGGAAGCGCTGCGTCGTCAGCGCCTCGCGCGAGGGCGGGTCCAGCGCGTCGTGATGGCTGCCGCGCAGTATGCGCAGGACGCGTTGCGGCGACGGATCGAACCATGGCCAGGGCGCAGCCGACCAGCCCGGTGCGCGACGCAGGCGCGGCGGCTCTTCCTGCGCCAGCGGCAAGCGGTCGCCCGCACGCAGCGCACGGCCTTCGCAGGGACCGAGTCCCGCGTTGACGTCGACACTGCGGCTGCCCAGCACCGGCGCGACGGCGATGCCGCCGGCGACCGCGAGATAGGCGCGCGCGCCACGGCGCAGCGCGCCGGTGTCGAGCACGCTGCCGCGCGCGACCGGCACGGGGCGCCACGCCGGCAGCGCGGCGCCGTCGAGCTGCACGTTGGCATCGCCGCACCAGGCGATGCAGGTGTTGGCTTCGAAGCGCAGGCGCGGGCCGACCAACGTGCATTCGATCGCGGCGGCATCGGCGGCATTGCCGACCAGCCAGTTCGCGAGCAGCAGCAGCGTCGGGTCCATCGCGCCGGCACGGCCGACGCCGATCGCCGCATGGCCGCGACGGCCGGGATCCTGCACGCTGCTGAGCAGACCCGGGTGCAGTACCTGGATCATGGGTTTGCGCGGCCCGCGTGCAGTCGCCCGAACGTGGCCGCATCCACCGCGCGGAAGCGCACGCGCATTGCGGCCGCGAGGCGGTTCGGCGGTGTGGCCTGCGGATCGAACAGCGTCAGCGGCGTGCGTCCGATCAAGTTCCAGCCGCCCGGCAGCTCGCGCGGGTAGATGCCGGTCTGCGCGCCGCCGATCGCGACCGAGCCGGCTGGTACGCGGGTGCGCGGGCTGGCGCGGCGCGGCAGGTGCAGGCGCGCGTCGAGGCCGAGCAGATACGGAAAGCCGGCTGCGAATCCGAGCATCGCGACGCGGTACTCGGGCCCGGCATGCGCGGCGGCGAACTCCGCCGCAGTCAACCCTGCACGTGCCGCGGCGGCGTCGAGGTCGGGACCGAAATCGCCGCCGTAGCAGACCGGAATCTCGATCAGTGCCGTGTCGTCGCACTGCGACGGCAGTGCGTGCGCCAGCACCTCGTGCAGCGCCTGCGCGCAGCGCTGCGCCGGCGTGTCCTGCGCGTCGCGCCAGTGCGCCGCATCGAACAGCACCGCGAGGCTGGCATAGGCCGGCACGAGTTCGACGATGCCGGGCAGCCGGCGCGCCGCGATCGCCTGCGCCGCCGCGTGCACGCGCGCATTGGTCGCCGCGTCGATGCCGTCGCCGAAATGCAGCAGCAGCGCGCCGTCGCCGAGCGGCTCGATGGTGCAGGCCTCGCTCATGCCTCGCGCGGCAGCGCCAGGCCGGCGCGCAGCAGACCGAGCACGCGCTCGCATTCCTGCGGCGTATACGGCACGCGTTCGCCCACGCCCCAGACCGGCCGCGGCCAGGCCGCATCGCCGACGTGCCGCGCGATGACGTGCACATGCAGCTGACTGACCACATTGCCCAAGGTGGCAATGTTCATCTTGTCGGGATTGGTGATCGCGTGCAGCACATGGGCGACACGGTTGATCTCGTCGAGCAGCACGTGCTGCTGCTCGCGGGCGAGTTCGACGAGTTCGCGCAGGCCGGGCTGGCGCGGCACGAGGATCAGCCACGGAAAGCGCAGGTCGTCCATCAGCAGCACGCGCGACAGGCCGAGTTCGCCGACGACGAGGCCGTCGGCGGCCAGGCGGGGATCGAGCGCGAACGGGCTTTCGCTGGTGATGCTCATGCGACGGCTCCGAGTTCGCGCGCGAAGAAGGCGAGGCTGCGTTCGCGTGCGAGCGCGGCCGAGGCCGGGTCGTAGTCGGCGCGTGCGTCGCAGTTGAAACCGTGCCCGGCCGGATAGACATGGAATTCGGCCTGCGGCTGCCGCTCGCGATGCAGCGCGACGTCCGCCGGCGGGATGATGGGGTCGCGTTCGCCGAAGTGGAACAGCAGCGGCGCGTGCGCCGTTTCGTGCAGGAACGGCACGCTGCGGCCGCCGTAGTAGACGACGGCCGGCAAACCCAGACGCGTGGCCGACAGGAACGCGACGGTGCCGCCCCAGCAGTAGCCGACCACGCCGATGCGGCCGGCCGAGGCGATGGCTCGCGCGGCGCTCGCGACGGATGCCACCGCGCGATCGAAACCGACTTCGCCGACGAGCGCGCGGCCGCGTGCGACACCGGCCTCGTCGTAATTGAGCTCGACGCCGCTTTCCACGTAGTCGAACAGCGCCGGCGCGATCGCGACGTAACCCGCGTCGGCGTAGCCGTCGACGATGCGGCGGATATGCGCGTTGACACCGAAGATTTCCTGCACTACGACAATGCCGCCGCGCGGCACTCCCGCGGGGTCAGCGCGGTAGGCGCCGATGCAGTGCATGCGGTTGGTCGGGATGGTGATGGACTGGCCCATGGCGTGACGATCCTTGCCCTCATGACGTAGGGCAAAGCCTAGTTCATCGTGTGGCGCAAGTGAGAGCGCCGGGTCGAAAGGCACAAAAAGCCGGATCTGGATGTCCTGCCCGCGACGGGCTGCGCGTTTCAGGCCGCGTAGGGCACGACACGATTGCGTCCTTGCGCCTTGGCGCGATAGACGGCCACGTCGGCTGCGCCGAGCAGGTCTTCCAGCGTCTTCGAGCCGCTTTCGCGCAGGCTGGCCAGGCCGATGCTGATCGTCGGCGGGCGGCGCGCCTCGCCGATGCTGCCCAGGCCCTGGGCGACCTTGGCGCGTAGCCGCTCGGCGATCACGGCCGCCGCCGCGGCGTCGCGGCCGGGCATGACGACGACGAACTCCTCGCCGCCGTAGCGGCCGACGAGATCGCCGGGCTCCAGCCACTGGCGCACGATCTGGATGCCGCTGGCGAGCACGCGGTCGCCGAACAGATGGCCATGCTCGTCGTTGATGGCCTTGAAGTGATCGAAGTCGATCAGCAGCAGCGACAGGTCCTGGCCCGAGCTCAGCGCATGCGCGAGGTGCTCGTCGAGCTGGCGCAGCAGATGGCCGCGGTTATAGGCGCTGGTCAGCGGATCGGTGATCGCGGCTTGGTACAGCTCCGCCGCATGCGTGCTGAGCTTGGCGTTGGCCGCCTCCAGGCGCGCCTCGTGTGCGCTGATCTCCGCGTTCTTGTGCTGCAGCGCGCGGTACAGCACGCGCGTGGCGCGGTAGCGCCGCAGCAGCAGCAACAGCAGCAGCAACAGGATGACGCCGACGCCGATGCCGATATTGCGCAACAGCGCCTGCTGGCCCAGGCGCAGGCTTTGCAATTCGTTGGTGAGGCTGAGCAGGCGGATGCGCTGGTCCGCGTCGGCGCGCTCGTAGCGCGATTTGAGCGCGGCGAGCTGGCGTCCCGAACGCGTGCCCAGCAGTTCCTCGCGCAGCGCGGCGCGGCGATGCGCGAAATCGATCGCGGCCGCCAGCTGGCCGCTCGCGATCGCGATTTCCTCGCGCGCGGCGAAGGCTTCGCTGAGGGCCGACTTCAATCCGGCTTCGCCAAGCACGCGGATCGCCGCATCGAGGTGTTCGGTCGCCAGCGCCTCGTTGCCCGCGCGCAGCGCGACACGGCCCAGGTGCAGCAGCGCGCCGCCGGTGATCTCGCGGTGATTCAGCTCACGGCCGATGGCGAGCGCCTCGGTCAGCGCCGCTTTCGCCTCGTCGTCGCGGCCAAGGCGGATCAGGGCGCGGCCGATCTCGACGTTCTCCAGGCCGACGTAGGGCCGGTTGCCGATGCTCGCGTCGATCTCGCGCGCCTGCCGCGCCATGGTCAGCGCCGCCGCCGCGTCGCCGATGTCGTTGCTGAAGCTCGCGTAGCTGCCGAGCGCGCCGGCCATGGACTGCGGATCGTAGTTGTGACGCGAGGACGCGAGCGCCGCTTCGAAGTTGAGCTTCGCCTGCTCGGTGTCTTCGATTTCGCGATAGAGCAGGGCGATGTTGCGGTAGGAGAGGTCGAGCTTTTCCTGGCTGCCGAGCGAGCGGCGCAACTCCAGAGCGTCTATCTGCAGCTCCAGCGCGCGGGCGAAATCGCCGAGGTCGCGATGCACGGTGCCGAGGTTCATGAGCACCTGCGCTTCGCCGACGCGGTCCTTCTGGCTGCGGCGCAGGGTCAGCGCGGTTTCCTGATGGGCGCGCGCCTCGTCGAGCAGGCCGCGGCGCCGGGCGACCACACCGAGATAGCCTTCCGCGGTCGCCTGGGCGCGAACGAGCCCGTGGTCGCGCGCCTGCCTGAGCAGTTCGGCGGCCTGGGTGGAGGCGCTGTCGTAGTCGCCGCGGGCCAGAGCCAGCGCGACGCGGCGGTCGAGGGCTTCGATCAGGCGAGGGGTGTCGTCGAGCGCGGCCGCATGCGTGGCCACGGCCTGCCAGGCTTCGGCGGCCGGCCGGCCAGCGCCGAGGGATTGTTCGAGCAGGCCCACATGGCGGGCCAACTGCAGCCGCCCACGCCGGCCCAGCATCGGGCCGAGCAGGCTGTCGGCGTTGCGCCAGGCGTCTTCGAGGCCGACGGCGACGCTTTGCGCCGAGGCGGCGAGCTGGCCGGCCATGGTCGGCGAGAGGTCGTCGGCGTAGAGCGGATCCATCGTGCCGAAACCGCTGACCAGGAGCGCCGTCGCAACGACGCCCAGCGCGCGCTTGCGCCGCGGATTGAAATGCTGGCCGATCGGCATTGCGCGAGGACGTCCTGGAAGGGCGGGCCGCCCCATACGGACCGCTGCCGTATGCTAACGCGGTCTGCCAGTCAACCGGAGTGAACAACCTTCACGGACTGCAACCCGAACGGGCACACGACCGGCCCGGCGTGCGTCCCGAGCCGGCGCACCCGGCCGGTTTCCGGGCTCATTCACGCAGCGTCGGTGTTCGGCTTTACAATCCCGCGCTTGCCTCAAGTGAGCTTTCCCATGTCCCGCCAGAATCCCAAGGTCGGCTTCGTCAGCCTCGGCTGTCCCAAAGCGCTGGTCGACTCCGAGCGCATCCTGACCCAGCTGCGCGTCGAGGGTTACGAGATCGTGCCGACCTACGATGACGCCGATGTCGTCGTGGTCAATACCTGCGGCTTCATCGATGCGGCGGTGGAAGAATCGCTCGACGCGATCGGCGAGGCGCTGGCGGAAAACGGCAAGGTCATCGTCACCGGCTGCCTCGGCGCCAAGGCCGACGTGATCCGCGAGGCACATCCGGGCGTGCTGTCGATCTCCGGTCCACAGGACTACGCCAGCGTCATGAACGCGGTGCATGCGCAGCTGCCGCCCAAGCACGATCCGTTCCTCGACCTCGTGCCGCCGCAGGGCCTGAAGCTCACGCCCAAGCACTACGCCTATCTCAAGATTTCCGAAGGCTGCAATCACCGCTGCTCGTTCTGCATCATCCCGTCGATGCGCGGCGACCTGGTGTCGCGGCCCGTGGACGAAGTGCTGATCGAGGCCGAGAAGCTGGTCAAGGGCGGCGTCAAGGAATTGCTGGTCATCTCGCAGGACACCAGCGCGTACGGCGTCGACATGAAGTACGCCGAGCGCGAATGGCGCGGCAAGCCCTACCGCACGCGCATGACCGAGTTGTGCCAGGGACTGGCCGAACTCAAGGTCTGGACGCGCCTGCACTACGTCTACCCGTACCCGCACGTCGATGAGATCGTGCCGCTGATGGCCGACGGCAAGCTGCTGCCGTATCTCGACATCCCGTTCCAGCACGCGAGCCCGCGCATCCTCAAGCTCATGAAACGTCCCGGTGCCGTCGACAAGGTGCTGGCTCGGGTCAAGAAATGGCGCGCGATCTGCCCCGAGCTCACGATCCGCTCGACCTTCATCGTCGGCTTCCCCGGCGAGACCGAGCAGGAATTCGAGGAACTGCTGGATTTCCTGCGCGAAGCGCAACTCGACCGCGTCGGCGCCTTCGCCTATTCGCCGGTCGACGGCGCCCGGGCCAACGAGCTGCCGGATCCGGTGTCCGACGAGATCAAGGAAGAACGCCTCGAGCGTTTCATGGAAGTGCAGGCGGAGATCAGCGCCGATCGGCTCGACCGCAAGATCGGCCGGCGCATCACGGTGCTGGTCGACAGCGTCGACGCCGACGGCGCGGTCGCGCGCTCCGCCGCCGATGCACCCGAGATCGACGGCGTGGTACATGTGGACAATGGACAGAAGCTGCGCCCTGGCCAGTTCGCCGAGGTCGACGTGATCCACGCCGACCAGCACGATCTGTTCGCCCGCCTGCCGGGCTGAGCAACCACTGCATGCGTTTCGTTGCGCCGAACCGGGCCGAGTTCAGCCGCGACGTGCTGCGGCAGCCGCTGCTGGCGCCGTGGTGCGACGCCTCGGGCTGGCTCGACGCGATGCAGTTTCCGGCCGTCGATGAACTCAATCGCGACTGGAACGAAGCGTGGCGCTTCGTCGCGCAGACTCCCGCGCTGCTCGCCGACGGCCTGCATTACGAGTCACGCATCCACGAGCGCGGCGAGATCGCGACCCGCGCCGACAACTGGCACGATTTCTTCAACGCGCTGGTCTGGCGCCGCTATCCGCTGCTCAAGGCTGCGCTGAACCGGCGCCAGTTCGCCGAGATCACGCTCATGGGCGACAAACAGCGCAGCCGCGCGCAATGCGCGCTGACCCACTTCGACGAAGGCGGTGTGATCGTCGTGCTGCGCGATGCACAACTGCTCCGCTGCTGGGATGCGCACGACTGGACCGGGCTGTTCTGGAATTCGCGCGAGGCTTGGGCGCAAGGGCAGATCCGCGCCGAGGTGTTCGGCCATGCACTGCTCGAGATGGCGCTGGTGCCGGACAAGCTGATCACGGGCAAGGCGCTGGTCGTGGTCGAGGCCGACGACAGTGCGCCCGATGCGGCGATGGCCGCGCTCGCCGCGGCGATCGTCGACGGCAGGCTGCTCAACGATCCGCAGGAACTGCGCGCGCTGCCGATTTCGGGTATTCCGGGCTGGCACCGGGCCAACGGCGAAGCGCGCTTCTACGCCGAGGCCGAGTGTTTCCGTCCGCTGCGCGCAGGGCGTTGTTATCCGCCGCCGTTGACACTCGACGCGCTCGACTGACGCGTCCGTCCGGCGCTGACGTTTGTCGTCACGCGTTGTCGTTGCCGTCGTTGTCGTAGCTGACCTCGACCACGACAAAGCTCGCGCGGCCGCCGGGCAGTTCCGCGCTGAATTCGTCGTCGATGCGCTTTTTCAGCGCGGCGCGGGCCAGCGGCGAATCGATGCTGATGAAGCCGAGCGGCGCGTCGGTCTCGTCGGGGCCGACGATGCGGTAGCGGTGCTCGCGGCCTTGTTCGTCTTCGAGCGTGATCCGGGCGCCGAAGTAGATCGCGTCGCGGTCGGTCGGTGCTTCGGGCGCGATCTTCAGCGACTGCAGGCGCTTGCCGAGGTAGCGCACGCGCCGGTCGATCTCGCCGAGTTGCTTTTTACGATACGTATACTCGGCGTTCTCCGAGCGGTCGCCCTCGGCCGCCGCCGCGGCCAGCGCGCGCACGACTTCGGGCCGGCGCTCGCGCCAGAGGTGATCGAGTTCGACCTTGAGCCGGTCGTGCCCGGCGCGCGTGATCAGTGCGGTGGAACTTGCTTGAGGCGGGCGCCAGCGTCCCATGAGCCACAGAGTCGGCGGAGGAAGGGGACAAATAGGCGAAACCGGCCGGCGTGGCAAGCCGCGCCGCAGCGCGGCTGCGCGGCATGCCGCGCTGGCTATGGCCCGCATTTCGCACACCCCTTCTACTGCGGCCGCCGATACGCTCGCCCTGACGCGCGCTGCTCCCTCGTGGCGGCTCAACGTAGTGTCGGCTACGCCTTCGCCGTCACTGAAGTCCACGGCGCGCATCAGGACGGCGTCTCGACGGCCTCGCTACGAACGGGTGTGAGAAATGCGGGCTAGAATCGTCGGGCACAGGGAGTGACCGCATTGCTGATTCTGCCGCTGCACCGCCCGCTCGACCGGGCGAATTTTCCGTTCGCGACGATGGCGCTGGTGCTCGTCAACGTGTTCGTCTTCCTGTTCCTGCAGGGTTCCGACGATGCCGCCGCCGCGCGTGCCGTGGCTTATTACGGCGAAGCCGGCCTCGGCCGCATCGAGCTGCCGCTGTACCGCGCATGGTTGCAGGCTCACCCGCAGCCGCGGCGGGAAGAATTGCTGGAGCACCTGGACGACGATTCGAGTGCGCTCACCGCGCACGTGCTGCAAAGTGACGACGCGTTCGTGCAGGCACTCAACGCCGATACGCTGATCACGCCGCAGGATCCTCGCCATGCAGGCTGGAAGGAACAGCGCGTCGAATTTGAGCGATTGTGGCAGCGCCAGTTCAAGGAACGTCACCTGCTGCGCTACTCGGAGGTCGACCCCGGCCGCGTGCTGAGTTCGATGTTCCTGCACGGCGACTTCGGCCATCTGTTCGGCAACATGATCTTTCTCGTCGTGCTCGGCCTGCTGGTCGAAGGCGCGCTCGGCGCAGGCCTGTTCCTCGCTGTCTATCTGCTCGCCGGTTGCGGCGCCGCGTTCGTGGCGCTGTCCTACCGCTGGGGCGATGTCGGCGGCATGCTCGGTGCGTCCGGTGCGATCGCCGGCCTGATGGGCGCGTACTGCGTGCTCTGGGGACTGCGCAAGGTGCGTGTGTTCTGGTGGGCCTTCGTCGTGTTTGGCTATTCGCGCATCGCCGCGCTGTGGCTGCTGCCGTTCTGGCTCGGCTGGGAGCTGTTCAACCTGATGGCGAACGCCGACGCTGGCATCGGTTTCGACGCGCATGCCGGCGGCATCGTCAGCGGCGCGCTGCTCGCCGCGGGCGTGCGCGCGCTGGGTTGGGAGCGGCGCGATTTTCTCGACGAAGACGAAAAAGCCGACCAGGCCAAGGCCCAGGACGATGCGCTGGACCGGGCGTTACAGCATCTGGGGCGGCTCGAAATCGCCCAGGCCCGCGCGGTGCTGGAACCGCTGGACCGGGCCGGCCCGCCGTCGCTGGACGTGCGCATCGCGCTATATCGCTGCGCGCGCTACGCCAACCAGCCGGTGGTGGCACGTCTTGCCGCAAAGCGTGTACTCGAACTGCCGCCGGCCGACGCGGCCTCGATCCGCAAGGTCAAGCAGATGCTCGACGATTACCGCAAGCTCGACGCCGCCGGCATCGAGCTGTCCGCGCCGCAGCAGCTGCAGCTCGCGCGGGCCTGGCTGCGTATCGGTGCCGATGCGGATGTAGAGCGCCTGCTGCGCGAGTTGGCCGCGGGCGCGGCCGACACGCCGGAATTCGCCGACCTGTGCTGGCAGCTTGCGCAGCGCGCCCGCGAGGGATCGCCCGAGTGGCGCGCGCGGTTGCAGCTCATCGCACAGCAATGTCCGCGCAGCGAACTGGCGTCCAAGGCCCGCTTCCTGCTGGCCCAGACGATCGCCTGAGTCTCACCGCGCGAACTGCGCGAACGTGACGAAATGGCCGCCGGGCTCGCGGTAGCCGGTCTCCTGCGCGCCGTAGAACGTGGTGCGCCGCTCCAGCACGATCTCGCAGCCGTCCAGCGCCGCTTCTACCGCGGCAAGGTCCTCGACCTCGACGAACAGCCAGGTCTTGTCGCCGTCGAGCGCGCGCGCGTATGACGCTGCATCCGCTTCGAGCGAATCCACGCTCTGCAGCATGATCTCGACCGATTCGTTCACGAGGATCACGAAACCCAGCGTATCGCCGTGCGGGACTTCGACCGTGACCTCGAAGCCGAGGCGGTCGCGCCAGAACGCAAGGCTGGGTTCGATCGCGTCGACGAACAGGACGGGCGTGCTCTTGCGGATAATGGGTTTGGACATGGCAGCGGTTCCAGGTACGGGTAGGGGCGATGGTAGACTCCGCCGCTTGCCAATGCGCGTCGGCACCCCTCCACATCAGGTCTGTGGCGCCGCGCTCGTTGGCGCGGACCGGGCGTGGATACGACAGGGGACGCGCCCGGGTCGATTCAGGAATTCCTTACGCTAAAGGGGCGGAGATGGCGGGTAAAGCGGATTCGGTAAAGACGATTTTTTACGCCCTGTTCGCGAACTTCGCGATTTTCGTCGCCAAGCTCGTGGCCGCGATTCTTACCGGATCGGGCTCGATGCTGGCCGAGGCCGTGCACTCGCTGGCCGACTGCGGCAACCAGGGCCTGCTGCTGCTCGGCCTCAAGCGCGCCAAGGCGCCGCCGTCGCCGGACTTTCCGCTGGGCTTCGGCAAGGCGATCTACTTCTGGTCGTTTCTTGTCGCGCTGATGCTGTTCAGCGTCGGCGGCATGTTTTCCATCTATGAAGGCCTGCACAAGCTGCAGCATCCCGAGCCGTTGAGATGGGCATGGCTCGCGGTCGGCGTGCTGACCTTCGGCATCATCGCCGAGTCGCTGTCGATGTGGGGCTGCCTCAATGAAGTGAACAAGGTGCGTGGCTCGCAAAGTCTCTGGCGCTGGTTCCGTGACAGCCGTCAGAGCGAGCTGATCGTGATTTTCGGCGAGGATCTGGCTGCGCTGCTCGGTCTGGCGTTCGCGCTGATCGCGGTACTGCTGACCATGGCGACCGGCAATCCCATGTACGACGCGATCGGATCCATCGGCATCGGCGTGTTGCTGATCGTGATCGCGGTTTTCATCGCGGTCGAGGTCAAGGCGCTGCTGATCGGCCAGGGTGTGGAACCGCGCACCAAGCAAGCGATGCTCAAGTTTCTCGGCGCGCGCGAGGAGATCAAGCAGGTTTACAACCTGCTGACCCTGCAGATGGGGCCCGACGTAATGGTCGCGATCAAGGCCGAGATGGCGCGCTATCTCGCGCCGCGCGACATGATCGAGGACATCAACCGCGTCGAGCAGGCGTTCCGCGCCGAATTCCCCGACGTGCGCTGGTGTTTCTTCGAGCCCGACAGCCGCGATTAGCAGTTGCTGAAACAGCCTGTTCGGGGCTATCCAGGGATGGATTTCCGGAGTTTCTCAACAACTGCCAGTCCTCAGTCGCCGCGGAAATACAACCCGTCGACCGCCGTGCTGCCGTCGGGCTGGCCCGGCAGGTAGGCCCAGCCGACGATGCCCTCGGCGGTCAGCAGCAGGTAGTTCGGATTCTGGCCCGCGTCGTCGACCAGGCTGTTGTCGTTGAGCAGCACGGTAACGTGCGAACCGGCGGCCAGTGTGACGCCCAGATCCGCCGCGCCGGCACCCGGCGCGCGGCGCAGCGCGACGGCCTGCTTGAGCGTGCCGCCGACGCCGACCTGGCGCAGCGGCTGCGGCACCTCGCCGAAGCGGCTGCCTTTCCACACGTATACCTTGCGTTGGTCGTAGAAATTGTTGCTGTGGCCGGCGACGACGATGCGCGCGTCCGGCAGGAACGCGAACTGCGTGCCGGCGGCCTGGAACACGTCTTCGTCGGGCTTGGCCGGATCGCGCAGCAGGCGGCAGCTCGGATCGGCGCTCGGGCCGGAATCGCAGACCAGGGTCATTGCCGGCAGCGTGCCCAGGCGCAGGATCAGCGGTGCGGAGGCATACACGCCGGCTTCCTCGTATTCCTTGAGCCAGGCCGGCGCCGTCGCGGTTTCGCCGCGCTCGCGCGGATACAGCACCGTCACGCCTTCATTGCGCAGGTCGAGCCGGGTCAAGGCCGGAAACAATCCGGCGAGTTCCGCGGCGGTTGCCATACCGGGCAGTACGACGAAGGCGAGCGCGAGCAGCGGCGGCAGATTCACGAGGGTTCCTTTTTAGCGGACAAGTCAGTGGATACGGACGCCGACGCCGACGCCGAAATGCCATTGCGGCCGGTCGAACTGGAAGCCCGCTGGCCAGCGGTGCACATGCGCGGCCTCGACCAGCGGGAACACATAATCGTGTTCGCCGACCTGGCCCGCGCGCGTGCCGGCCAGGCGGCCGCTCAGCGTCACGAACAGGCCGTCGGGATAGTCGTGCCGCTCCACATAGCCCGGCAGCACGATGATGAAGCGGCCGCGCGTGCCGGCGGCCGGCACAGGCTGCTGTGCGGTATCGAGCGGATAGGCCAGCACGGTCACTTCGGTCTGGTTCTCGCGGTTGTCGACGGCGAGGATCATGCCGCCCCAGATCACCTCGGCGCCGCGATAGCGTTCCGGTTCGGCCGCGACGTCGAACGGCAGCGCCGCCGTGACCGGGTCGCCGGCGACGACGACGGGACGCGCGGCACAGGCCGAAAGGAGCGCGGCGCAGGCGGCCAGGCACAGACGCAGCAGAACAGGCTTCATGTCAGCTCTCCTTCCAGGCGGCGAGTGCGGCCGGCAAGGCGGTCCCGGCCGGTGCGGCGATCACGAGATCGGCCTGCGGCGTCAGCGGCGTGGCCTGCGGATTGATTTCCGCGAACCAGGCGCCGTGGCGCTGCGCGATCGACGGCAGTCCCGCCGCAGGATAGACCAGCGCCGAGGTACCGACGGCGAGAACCACATCGCAGGCTCGGGCGGCTTCGCTGGCGAGGTCCAGGGCATCCTGCGGCAGGTTTTCGCCGAACCAGACCACGCCGGGCCGGGCCAGCCCGTCGGCGTGGTGCGGCGAGCGCGGCGGTTCGCCGGGATTCGCGGCCAGCCAGTCCGCGGCGATGTCCCGGCGCGTCACCGAGCACAGCGTGCGGGCGATCGAGCCGTGCAGGCAGATCGCATCGACCGAACCCGCACGCTGATGCAGATCGTCGACGTTCTGCGTGACCAGCGTCGTCGGCACGCGGCGCGCGAGTTCCGCGACGGCGTAGTGCGCGTCATTGGGCTGCGCCTGCGCGACCTGCTCACGCCGCCATGCATACCAGCGCCAGACCAGCGCCGGGTCGCGCTGGAAGGCTTCCGGCGTGGCCAGGTCTTCGGGCCGGAAGCGCGCCCACAGGCCGCTCTGCGCGTCGCGAAACGTCGCGATGCCGGATTCAGCCGAGATGCCGGCACCGGTCAGTACCAGCACCCGGCGCGCCTGCCGCAGACGCGCGGCGAGTTCCTGGATCGCATTCATGCCCGGAGTTTCGCACCGATCGGCGGCAAGACGGCGTCGATACCGTATGCCTGTCGCCATGACTTCCGGCGCTGGCCGGCGGCGGCGGGCTGCGGCATAAACGAACGTTGCATTCGGCGTCCGTCAGGCTCGGGAAGTCTCTGCCGCCATCGCCCCTGATTCTTGCCGACCTCACTCCTTTGGAGCCTTCCGTGCGCCGAGTCCTCGTCACCGCCGTTGCCGCCTGCTTCGCCACCTTCGCCGCCGCCGACGAGGGCATGTGGCAGCCGGCCCAGTTGCCGGCGATCGCCGGTCAGCTCAAGCAGCGCGGCCTCGAACTGGATCCGTCGCGCCTGACCGACCTGACCGGCCCGACCATGGGCGCCGTGGTCAGCATCGGCGGCTGCACCGCGTCGTTCGTCTCGGCCGAGGCGCTGGTCGTGACCAACCACCATTGCGCGTATGGCGCCATCCAGTACAACTCAACCGCGGAAAAAAATCTGATCAAGGACGGCTTTCTCGCGCGCAGCCAGGCCGAGGAACTGCCGGGCGATCCGAATCAGCGCGTCTACGTGACCGACGAGATCCGCGATATCACGCGCGAGATCGTCGGCAGGATCGATCCGAAGGTCGGCGGCCTGGAGCGCTACGACGCGATCGACAAGGCGCAGAAGGCCGCGGTCGCCAAATGCGAAAAACCCGGCATCAAGTGCGATGTATACAACTTCCACGGCGGCTACAGCTTCCAGCTGGTGCGCCAGCGCGAGATCAAGGACGTGCGCCTGGTCTACGCGCCGCCGTCGGCGATCGGCAAGTTCGGCGGCGACGTCGACAACTGGATGTGGCCGCGCCACACGGGCGATTTCAGCTTCCTGCGCGCCTACGTGGCCAAGGACGGCAGCTCCAAGCCGTATGCCAAGGACAACGTGCCGTTCAAGCCCAAGCATTTCCTGCCGGTCAACGCGGCCGGCCTCGAAGCCGGCGACTTCGTCATGGTCGCCGGCTATCCGGGCCGCACCAACCGCTATCGCCTGGCCGAAGAGACGCGTGACGCGATCGACTGGCAGTACCCGACCAACATCCGCTGGTACGAGGAAATCCTCGGCATCATCAACCGCGCCGGCGCCAAGGATCCGGCCGTGGCCGTCAAGTACGCCAGCGGCGTCGCGGGCTACAACAACTATCTGAAGAATTTCCGCGGCCAGCTCGACGGGCTGACCAAGGCGCACGCGGTGGCGGTCAAGACCGCCAAGGAAGACGCGCTGACGCAGTGGCTGCAGGCCCAGGGCGGCGAGACCGCCGCGCTGGCCGGCAACATCGTCGAGCTGCGCGGCGTGCTCGCGCAGCAGCGCGCGGTGCGCGACCGGGATCTGGTGCTGAGTTATCTCAATCGCACCGGTTTGTACAATTCCGCCTACCAGATCTATCGCACGGCGATCGAGCGCACCAAGCCGGACCTGCAGCGCGAGCAGGGCTTCCAGACCCGCGACGAGGCCAAGATCGAGGGCACGCTGAAGCAGTGGGAACGGCGCATGGATCCGGCCGTCGACCGCGAGCTGTTCGTGCATTTCCTGCGCGGCTACGTAAAACTTCCGGCCGAACAGCGCGTCGCCGCGCTGGACACCTGGCTCGGCGCCGCGGCCGGCGACGACGCGGCGCTGGTGAAGCACGTCGACGCGCTCTACGCCGGCACGACACTGACCCGGGTCGAGGAGCGCCTGAAGTGGTTCAAGGCCAAGCGCGGCGAGATCGAAGTGGCGGACGACGCGGGGCTGAATTTCATGGTCGCGCTGATGCCAGAACTGCTGACGATCGAGCAGGCGCGCAAGCAGCGCACCGGCGACGAACTGCGCCTGCGTCCGCGCTACATGCAGGCCATGATCGCGTACAACCAGTCGCTGAATCAGCCGGTCTATCCGGATGCCAACAGCTCGCTGCGCGTGACCTTCGGCCAGGTGCAGGGCTTCAAGAAGGACGGCGCGGAGTTCACGCCATTCACGAGCGGCGACGGCATCGTCGCGAAGACCACCGGCGAGGCGCCGTTCGACACGCCGGAGAAAGAATACGCCGCGCTGGTCGCGCGCGACTACGGCACCTATGCCTCGGGCAAGAGCGGCGCGCTGCCGGTCAACTTCCTCGCGGACCTCGACATCACCGGCGGCAATTCCGGTTCGCCTGCGCTCGATGCGCAGGGCCGTCTCGTCGGCCTGGCCTTCGACGGCAACTGGGACAGCATCAGCGGCGACTGGATCTTCGACAGCAAGCTGACGCGCTCCATCCAGGTCGACGTGCGCTACATGCTCTGGGTCATGGACAAGATCGACGGCGCGCAGAACCTGCTCAAGGAAATGGGCGTCACGCGCTGAACGCTGCGCCCCGCTGACACCAGGACAAGACCCGGGCTCGCCCGTGTCACGGCGGCGACGCTTCCCAGCGTTGCCACCGCGCATCGGACGGCGGCCTCGCTTGCATCGCGGCGCGAATCCGCTCGGCACGCGGCTGTGATCCGCGCAAGAGCGCGTGAAACTTTGTATCCATTGAGACAATGTTGGTGCGCGCCGCGTGTCGTGTGCGCGGTGTCCGGCGTGGCGTGTCGACGCCGCCGCAACACGGTCGCCGCTACAATCGGACGATGCCCACTCTCGATGCCCGCCCGCTTGCCGTACTCCTCATGGGCCCTACCGCGTCGGGCAAGACCGCGCTGGCCTGCGCGCTGGCTGAGCGCTTTCCACTCGAACTCGTCAGCGTCGATTCGGCCCTGGTCTATCGCGGCCTGGACATCGGCAGCGCCAAACCGGATGCGGCCACGCTCGCGCGTCATCCGCACCGCCTCATCGACATCCGCGAACCGGACCAGCCGTATTCCGCCGGCGAGTTCCGCCACGACGCGCTGCGCGAAATGGCATCGATCACCGCGGCCGGTCGCGTGCCGCTGCTGGTCGGCGGCACCGGCCTGTACTTCCGTGCGCTGATGCGCGGTTTTTCCGATCTGCCCGCGGCGGATGCGGAGCAGCGCGAGTTGCTGCAGACGGAATTGGAACGCGACGGCCTGTCCGCCCTGCATGCGCGGCTGGCGCGGCAGGATCCGCTCGCGGCGAGCCGCATTCGCGCCAGCGATACCCAGCGCGTGCTGCGTGCGCTGGAAGTGATGGCCTTGAGCGGGCGTCCGCTCAGCGAATTGCAGCAGGGTAGGGCTGAGCCACCGCCGTACCGCCTGCTCAAGCTCGCGCTGGTGCCGGTCGAGCGCGCGTCGCTGCACGCACGCATCGCCGAACGCTTCGACGCCATGCTCGCCGGGGGCCTGATCGAGGAAGTGCAGGGCCTGCGCGTGCGCGGCAACCTGCACGCGGACCTGCCAGCCCTGCGCGCCGTGGGCTACCGCCAGGTCTGGCAATACCTCGATGGCGCGTTTTCCCGGGCGGAATTGCGCGATCGCGGCATCTTCGCGACGCGTCAGCTGGCCAAGCGCCAGATCACCATGCTGCGCGCCGAAATCGACGCGCGCTGGCTCGATCCCGAGCGGGAGAATCTGGGCATACGCGCCAGTAGTGCCGTACAGCTGTTTCTCGATGCGGGCGACGGCGTGCATTTCTCATAACGCAGTCGACGTTCTCGGCGCATTCAAGACCGGTTAAGATCGGGCACTTGGACCGGGGCGCCGGGTTTACGGGGCGCATTCCCCGCTGCTTTTTTTCCGGTTCGCTCTAGGAGAACACCAATGTCAAAAGGGCAGTCGCTGCAGGATCCGTTTCTGAACGCCTTGCGCCGTGAACGCGTGCCGGTGTCGATCTATCTCGTCAACGGCATCAAGCTGCAGGGTACGGTCGAGTCGTTCGACCAGTTCGTCGTGCTGTTGCGCAATACCGTCAGCCAGATGGTCTACAAGCATGCGATCTCCACCGTGGTGCCGAGCCGCAACGTGCGCCTGGGCGAGCCGCCCCATGGCCATGGGGGCGAAGCCGGCGAAGCCGATCACGCCGACCATGGCGAGGGCTGACGGCCCTGTTTGACCGGGCAGCCAAGGGCGAGCGCGCCGTGCTCGTCCAGACCAGCCGATCAGGCGACAGCGATGTCGACGCGCGCCTGCAGGAATTCGCCGAGCTGGCCGCGTCCGCCGGCGCCAGCGTCGTCGCCCGCGTACTGGCGCGCGTGGATAAGCCGAACGCGCGCTTTCTGCTGGGCACGGGCAAGGTCGAGGAACTGCGCGAACTCAAGCTCGCCAGCGAGGCGGACCTGATCCTGGTCAATCACGCGCTGAGCCCGGTGCAGGAACGCAATCTGGAAAAGTACTGCGAATGCCGCGTGATCGGCCGCACCGGGCTTATCCTCGACATCTTCGCGCTGCGCGCCCGCTCGCACGAAGGCAAGCTGCAGGTCGAGCTGGCTCAGCTCAAGCACATGGCCACGCGCGCAGTGCGCGGCTGGAGCGGTCTGGACAGCCAGCGCGGCGGCTCCATCGGCCTGCGCGGCCCTGGCGAAACCAAGCTGGAACTGGACCGGCGCTACCTGCGCGGCCGCATCCAGCTGTTGCAGGAGCGCCTGGACAAGGCTGCTCAGCAACGCGAGCAGACCCGGCGCAGCCGCGTGCGCAACGCAGTGCCGCTGGTGGCCCTGGTCGGCTACACGAATGCCGGCAAGTCGACTTTGTTCAACGCGCTGACCGGCAGCGGGGTCTATGCCGCCGACCAGCTTTTCGCGACGCTCGACCCGACCGTTCGCCGCATCGACGGGCTGGCCTGCGGGCCGCTGCTGATCTCGGATACGGTCGGTTTCATCCGCGACCTGCCGCACGACCTCGTCGCGGCGTTCCGTTCGACCTTGGCCGAGGCGCGCGAAGCCGACCTGCTTTTGCATATCGTTGACGCCGCCGATCCCGAGCGCGACCAGCGCATCGTTGCCGTCGCCGCCGTTCTTACCGAGATC
>JBBQZR010000013.1:0-111597 GCA_038207515.1 Lysobacterales bacterium
CGGGCCCGGTCAACGAATTCTGCAACTGGACCGCGGCGCGGCGTTACCGCTTCATCGTCGATCCCGGCCTGACCGCGTCGCCGGCCACGGCGGTTACGACCAACGGCAGTTCGGTGCGCGAGGTGACGCTGAACTGGGGCACGGTGCTGGCCGGGCAGACGATCACGGCGAGTTGCGTCACGGATGCGGGCGCGGCGGTGCTGCCGACGATAGGCGTGAGTCCGTCTTCGGCGGTCACGAACCAGGACGGCAAGGCCAGCTTCACGATCACGACGAGCGGTCTGCGCCTGATCGCGGCGAGCGGGCCGGCGCCGTCGGGACGCTGCACGTTCCGCGCGCACGCCGGCAGTGTTAACACCGCGGTCGTGGAAGTGCAGGGCCAGCGCATCGCGCCGACGCTCAACGTCAATCCGTCCAGCGTGAATGTGCCGAACTCGGGTTCCACCGAGGTCGATCGCGTCGTGGTCGTCGGCACGCGTTCGCCGGCGGAGGGCGGCGTGACGATCGACGCGAGCTGCACGGCGCAGGCACCGGCGACGGTGAGCCTGGACGGGTCGGCCGCAGGCTCGACGCAGAGCGGCAGCAAGGTGACAAATGCGAGTGGCGAGGTCACGTTCCGCGTGCTGTCGCAGAACCTCGTGACGTTGCCGCCGACCAACGCGCCCCTGGTGCGCTGCCTGTTCAAGCTGCGTCAGCTCACTGCCACCTATGAATACGTCGCGCAGGGCCGGCAGATCACGCCGTCGGTCAGTCTCAGCGTCAACCCGGTCACGCAGACCGGCACGACGGCCTTCACCGCGACCCTGAGCCCGGCCTATCCGGGCTTCGACATCGTGCCCGTCTGCGATCCGGCGCAGAACATCCCCCAGGTCACGGTGCAGGAAACCTCGGCCACGACGAACGCGAGCGGGCAGCAGACGTTCAACGTCACGGTGCCGCAGCTCGTCATCACGGATCCGAATCCGAGCGTGCAGCCCTCGGCGCTGTGCCGGCTGCGCGCTGGCGGTGTCGGCGGCACAGGCACGCTGACGTTCCGTACCGGCAATGTCTGCGCGATGACGTTGTCGCCGTTTCCGCCGGGGTGTGGCGAGCCGGTGAATTGAGGCGTGACCGCAGCGTTCTCGGAAAAGCCCTCTCTGAAGGTGAGGGCTTCCAGGGAACTGTCACGGCCCGGTGTGTACGACGCGCTCAAAACTCCAGATCCAGCGCCGCACACAAATAATCGACCATCGGCGCGACACGCTTGAACGTATCCAAGAGATACGGCTTGAATTCGGCCGACGTGGCGAGTTTCTCGTCGAACGTGGCCGAAGCAACGAAATCCTTGCGCTTGATGTCGTCGATCAACTCGTGCGTCGGATCGTAGCCGCGCGGCGGGCGGGTCAGCGCGTCGCCGCCTTGTGTCAGGCGTTCGCGGAAGGCCTTTCCCTGGGTCGCCTTCTTCCAGGCGGCCGGGTTGTCGGCCAGAAAATCCCGGACTTTTTTCAACGCGTCGGGCTGCGGATGCCACAGCCCGCCGCCGGCAAAGCAGCCGCCGGGCTGGATATGCAGATAGAACACCGGCGCCTCGATGCCCTTGCTGCGCTCGTGAAACAGGCGCGCGCCGGCCCAGGTCTTGTACGGCGTCTTGTCGTGGGCGAAGCGCGTATCACGATGCTGGCGGAACAGCGAACCACCCTGGCCGCGCGTGTCGGCGCGGTAGTGCGGGCTGATCTTCGCGAGCGGCGCCTGCAGGTCGCCGAGCAAGGTCAGGAATGGGGTGCGCAGCTGTTCCTCGAAGCGCGTCTTGTTGGCGAGGAACCAGTCGCGGCTGTTGTTGCGCGCAAGATCATTGAGGAATTTGAAGCTCGCGGTCGTGAAATACGTGCTCATGGCGTCCTTGTGGATAAAGGGATCTCAGCTCAGCGCGCGGCGGCGTTCCAGTCCGTAGGCTTGCAGCGCATCGAACAGCACGGCCTGCGCGGCGTGGGCGGGATCCTGGCGCAGCGTGTCTATGAGCGCGAAGTAGTCGTCGAAGGTCAACGTGGTCAGTTCGGTCTTGTGTTCCAGGCGCTGACGGCAGAATGCCTGCCAGCGCGCAGCTTCGTCGAGGCTCAGGTGCTGCGGCCAGTTGCGCGCGCGATAGCGCCAGAACAGTTCGGTCAGGCGCGCATCGCGGAAGGTGAACGCGCGCGCCGAGAGCTGTTCGGGCGGCGTGGCGCGCACCTCGCGCAGCAGGCGCTTGTCGGCGTCATTGAGAAAGCCGCTGTAGAGGGCGAGTTCGGCGTCGGGCGTCGCGTCGCCGTAGCTGCGCGCGAATACCTGTTGCAGTTTCGCGGCGAGACCGGGCTGGTCGCGCAGCCGTTCCAGATGCGTCATGCAGCGTTGCATATCCAGGCCGATGCGCGCGAGATCGACCCCGGCCAGCGCCGACAGCGGCGCCAGCGCCGGCGAGCGGTTTGCGTGTACGAGCTTGAGCGGGATGCGTTCGACGTCCTCGGGCAGGTCGGCGCGCGCGCTGAACACGCGGTCGGCGATTTCCTCGGCGTCGAGTTCGAGCAGCGGCGCCGGATCGGCGTCGAGGTCATAGACGATGACGGCGTTGGGCTGGGTCGCGTGGACCGCGAGCGGCACGACCAGGGCGAGGCAGCCGCGGCTCGCGGGAAAGCGCGACGACACGTGCAGTACCGGCGTGTGGTGCGCGACGTCGAGCAGTTCGAACGCGCGCTGCTTGCGGCGCAGATCGAAATAGAACGCGAACAGGCGCGGCTGGCGTGCGCGCAACAGGCGCGCCAGGCCGATCAGCGCGTGCACGTCCGACAGCGCGTCGTGCGCGCGTTCCTGCTTGAGGTGATTGGCGCGGGCGAGATCTTCCAGGCGAAAGCTCGGCGTGCCGTCCTCGCGCCGCGGCCACTCCACACCCTGCGGGCGCAGCGCGTAGGTCATGCGCACCAGATCGATCAGGTCCCAGCGCGAATTGCCGTTTTCCCACTCGCGCGCATACGGTTCGTAGAAATTCCGGTACAACAGGTTGCGCGTGAACTCGTCGTCGAAACGCAGCGAGTTGTAGCCGACCGTACAAGTGCCGGCCATCGCCATTTCCTCATGCACGCGCGCGGCGAAAGCCGCTTCGTTCACACCGTCGCGCGCGAGCTGCTGCGGCGTGATGCCGGTGATCAGCGCGGCCTGCGGATGCGGTAGTACGTCGGGGGCCGAGGCGCAGAAGATCTCGATCGGCTCGCCGAGGGGTTCGAGATCGGCCGTCGTGCGCTGCGCCGCGAACTGGCACGGACGGTCGCGGCGCGGATCCGCACCCGTGGTTTCGTAGTCGTGCCAGAGAAACGTGTGCTTGGCCATGGCCTGCCGCTGGAAACGTATGCGGTTGCGATGATGCCGGAATCGGCGCCGCAGCGGCCAGACTAGCGGTATCGGGGACGCGGATACGTGTCCCTCATCGTTGCGGGTCGGGGGAGCGTACCAGGGAGTATCTCGGGCCGCGTCGTGGCGCGGACCTGGCCTTGCCGTCTGTTGCCCTGGAATCAGCGCACCGCCGCGCCGACCTGGCTTTGAAGCTGCGCCAGCGTTTTCAACGCCGGCGCATCGGCCGCGAGCTGGGCGTGCAAGGTCTTGCTGGCCCGCGCGACGAGTTCGCGCGCTTCGCCGGCCTTGTTGCCACGCAGCAGGAGTGTGGCGAGTTCGAGCTCGATCTCCGCCGCGCCCGGATAGTCCTGTCCGCGCGCCGCCGCGACGATACGCAGCGCTTCGCGCAACTGCGCGACCGCCGTTGGCAGATCGCCGGCATCGGCCGCGAGCAGGCCGCGCGAACGCGCGAGCTGGCCCCAGCGCGGCGACTCGGTCGCGACGATGGGCTTGAACACCACTTCCGCGGCGTCGAACTGTTCGGCGGCCGCGGCGCGATGGCCGGAGCGGCGCTCCCATTCGCCGAGATGGAAGTGCTGGCGGCCACGCTGCAGGTCCAGCGTCGGGTTTTCCTCGACGCTGGGCGGTATTTCATGCGCCAGATAGCCGCGCGCTTCGGCGAGGCGTCCCGACAGCATCAGCAGGCGGCCGAGGTTCTGCCGCGCGAGCACCTGGGCCGAGGAGTCCTCGGCCGCGTTCTTCTCCGCGATCGCGAGCGACTGGCGCAGCAGCGGTTCGGCCTGTGCGTAGTCGCCGAGTTCCTCGAGCACGCTGGCGAGATTGTTGAGGCTTACGCCGAAGGACAGGCTGTCCTCGCCGAGATTGGCGCGTGCGCTGGCCAGCGACAGCTGCATCTGCTCGCGCGCCTGGGCGAGCCGGCCCTGGCTGTGATAGACCACGGCCAGCTCGTTGCGCACCAGCGCGACCATCTCGCTGTCGGGCTCGTAGCGTTTCAGGCGTTCGCGCAGCATCTCCTGCAGCACACTTTCCGAGGCGGCAAAGTCGCCTTTGGCACGAAGGGAATTGGCGAGAAAGCCGAGCGCCGACAGCAGCACCGGATCGTCGGGCGGATGCGATACGCGCAGCATCGTCACTGCGCGCTGCGCGGCCCGGTTCGCCGCGTCGGCCTTGTTGTCGGTCAGCAAGGCCTCGGACTGGAACAGCAGCGCGTTGGCATGGTCTTCGGTGCCGCGCAGATCCGTCGCGGCGTCGTAGCGCGCGACCACGTCGTTGAGCGCGGCCACGGCCTCGGCCGGGCGGTCGGCGCGGACCAGCACGAGCGCCCATTCCGAACGCAGCCGCAGCGCGCGCGCGCC
Organism: Lysobacterales bacterium; assembly: GCA_038207515.1. Taxonomy (GTDB): domain Bacteria; phylum Pseudomonadota; class Gammaproteobacteria; order Xanthomonadales; family Rhodanobacteraceae; genus Tahibacter. Next base: position 4,716 of record JBBQZR010000013.1, read on the forward strand.
GCCGTCGCCGCCCAGTCGCGCGGCGACCTGCATGCCTTCGCTGAGCAGTTCCAGCGCGCGCGGGAACTCGTGGTTGTCGCGACGCGCATTGCCGAGTTCCTCGAGCGTGTCGACGAGCATCGCCGAATCCGGTGCCGCGACGCGCAGCAGCACGGCCGCTTCGTCCAGTGTCGTGATCGCCTCGGCCGGCAGGCCCTGGCGCGCGTAGAGCCGGCCGAGCGTCGTCAGCAGGCGTGCGCGTTGGGCCGGATCGTCGGTCAGGCTCGTGGCGAGCTGGCGCTTGCCGATGTCGACGAGTTCGCGCGGGCTCAGCGGACGCCGGCCGCTCTGGTCGGGATCGGCCGCCTCGAACAGCGACACGAGATAGCGCTCCACCGCGCGCGATGCGGCGGTTTCGCTGAGCGCGCGGCGTTCGGCGCTGAGCGCGCGGTCGCGTTCGGCGGCCAGGCGCCAGGTCGACACGGCGATGACCGCCAGCGCGAGCGCCGCGGCGCTGACCGCGAACGGATGCCGGTGAAGGAACTTGCTGCTGCGATAGCGCCAGCTGTCGGGCGCGGCCAGCACCGGGCGGCCGCGCAGATAGCGGCGCAAATCCTCGGACAGGGCTTCGGGCGACAGGTAGCGCCGCGCCGGATCCGCATGCGTGGCCTGGCCGATGATGAGCACGAGTTCTGCGGGCAGGCGCGTGCCGTCGGCGCGCGCGAGCACGGCCGGCGGAACCAGCCCGTCGGTGTTGGGGACCGGTACGGTTTCGGTCAGCATTTCCAGCAGCAGCAGGCCGAGCGCGTAGACATCGGTCGCCGTGCTGACGGGGTCGCCACGGCGTTGCTCCGGCGCGGCATAGGTCGGCGTAAACCAGTGCGCGTGCGTCGCTTCCTGGCGACCGCTCGCGTTCGGGTCGAGCAGCTTGGCGATGCCGAAGTCGAGCAGGGCCGGTTCGCCGTCGCTGCGCACGAGCACGTTGGCGGGCTTGAGGTCGCGATGGATGACGAGGCGCTGGTGCGCGTACTGCACGGCGAGGCAGACCTTGCGCAGCAGTTCCAGGCGCGTGTGCAGCGCGGCCTTGTGTTCGCGGCACCAGCGCGTGATCGGCTCGCCGGCGACGTATTCCATGACCAGGTAGGGCTGGCCGTCGGCGCTGGTGCCGCCGTCGAGCAGGCGCGCGATGTGCGGGTGTTCCAGCTTGGCCAGGATCTGGCGTTCGCGGCGCAGACGTTCGGCCGCGTCGCGCGTCGGAATGCCGCGGATCAGCTTGATCGCGACCTGGCGGTCGAATTCCGCGTCGGCGCGTTCGGCCAGGAAGACCGTGCCCATGCCGCCGGAGCCGATCTCGCAGAGCAGACGATACGGTCCGAGCATCAGGCCGCGCGCCGGCGCCGGCGCGAGTTCGCTGACGGCCGTGCCGAACTGCCGCGTCACGGTCGCGTTGTCGCGCGCGTCGGCCTGCGCGAGCTTGAGTGCTTCCTGCTTCAGTTCGTCGGGATCGTCCTGCTGCGCGAGCCAGGCTTCGCGCTGGGCCGCGGGCAGGTCCAGCAGCGCATCGAACAGCTGCTGCAGGCGCAGCCAGCGCTCGCCGCTCATGCCTCGAGGCGCTCCTTGAGCCAGGCGCGCGCGAAACGCAGTTCGCGGTCGACCGTCGCGAGTGAAACGTCCATCGTGCTCGCGATTTCTTCGCGTTTCAGGCCGAGGAAATAGGTCAGCTCGATCACTTCGCATTTGCGCGCGTCGAGTTCGCGCAGCGCATCGAGCGCGCCGTTGAGCTGATCGGGTTCGCGCGGCTCGCTGGGCTGGTCCTCGGCCGAGGACAGGGTCACATGCACCTGGCCGCCGCCGCGCTTTTCGCTGCCGCGAGCACGCGCCATGTCGATCAGCAGATTGCGCATCGCCGCGACGACGACGCCGAAGAAATGACGTCGGTCGCGCCAGTCGATGTCCTTGCCGAGCAGGCGCAGGAACAACTCGTTGGCCAGCTCGGTCGGCGCGAGCGTCACATTGCCGTCGAACTGGCGCAGGTGCTTGCCGGCGATCGCACGTACCTGGGCATAGACCAGTTCGGTCAGTTCATCGGCGGCGCCGGCCTGTCCCTGGTTCCAGGCCAGCAGCAAGCGTGTGACTTCGTGATCGGCGTTGGCTGGCGGTTGATCGTGAGCGGACACGCGGCGAACTCCGGCAATGTTGCAGCCATGGCGGCGATGACAGGATCTGGCCTGACAGGATCTGGCCAGCAATCCCGTCCTCGGGTGGCAAGCGTCACAACCGCTGTTCTGCGCAGCCGTTGCAACGATTCGATTTCTATCCACCTACGAGGAAAACCATCGTGAAGCATACGAAGACAACCTACGGTTTGCACGGGTCCCGAATGGCACTGGCCGCGAGCGTCCTTCTGCTGGGCGCGATGCCGGTGCTGGCGCAGCAGGGACCGCCGGGCGAACTCGATCCCACGTTCGGTGCCGCCGGCAAGCTGACCACGGATTTCTTCGACGCGAGCGAAGACATCAACGGCATTGCCGCATTGCCCGACGGCCGCTTCGTCGCGGTCGGCGCGGTGACCGGCCGCAACGCGACCGGGCCGGGCAGTTCGCCGAATTTCGGTGTCGCGCGCTACCTGCCGGACGGACGCATCGATCCGAGCTTCGGCAGCAACGGCCTGGTCATGCTCGACCGCAGCGGCAATGTCGACGAGGCGCACGCGGTCAAGCGCCTCGGCGACGGCAGTCTGCTCGTCGCCGGTACGTTCGCGCCAGGCGCATATTCGGATTTCGCCGTCGTCAAGCTGCGCCCGAATGGCAGCCTCGATACGACGTTCGGCGATGCGGTTGTCGGCGGCGCACGCACCGGCTCGGTGCTGCTCGACGTGGCCGGTCCCAATTTCCACGATGAGGCACGCCATATCGCGGTGCAGCGCGACGGCAAGATCATCGTTGCCGGCGACACGCTGGTCGCGGTCGGCAACTTCCGCTATCGCCGTGCGACGGTCGCGCGCTTTTCCGCCGCCGGCGTGCTCGACACCAGCTTCGGCGGCAGCGGCAGCGGCGTCGTCGTGCTCAACGGCTTCAACGCTGCGGACGCGCAGAGCGGCGACTACGTCACCGCGATCGCGACGAACCAGCGCGGCGACCTGCCGGCCGACGACAGCATCACGCTCGTCGGCTACACCTTCGGCCGCAACAACGCCTATGCCGTGCGCCTGACCCGCGACGGCGCGCTCGACACGAGTTTCGGCACGCCTGCCGGCGCCGCGCGCAGCGGCTACGTGACCTTCGCCGCAGCCAGTTCCGGTGGTATCGCGAGCGGTGCGTCGGATCTACGCGGCGCGCGCATCGACAACGCCAACCGCCTTGTACTGGTCGGTACCGGCAGCGATCGCGGCTTCACCTTTCTGCGCCTGCTGCCCAACGGCAGTCTCGACACGAGCTTCGGCAGCAACGGCCGCACGCTGGTCAAGCTCAGCGGTGTCTCGACCAACGACGAACCGCGCGCGCTGGCATTGCAGGGCAACGGCAAGATCGTCGCTTCGGGCTTTGCGAGCGCCTCACCGGCCGGCGCGCCGCAACCGGACTTCTTCATCGTGCGCCTGAGTCCCGACGGCCAGCCCGATTTCAGCTTCGGAGACGGCCAGGGCCGCAAAGTGGTCAACGTAATAACCGGCAACGAGGAATCGCGCGCGCTGGTCGTGGAACCCTCCGGCAACCTGCTCGTCGCCGGCTACGCCGCGCACCCGAACGCGAGCCACAGCGACTTCGCCGTGCTGCGGCCCTACGGCGATCCGGATCGGATCTTTGCCGATGATCTGGAATTGCGGAATTTCTGATCTGGGTGCGCGAACCGCGCCGCGCGCCTGCGCGGTTCGCGGCTGCCCAGGATCTGTGTTTCTCCGCCCGCCGTACGGGCTGCCGTGATGCAGGTGCTGGTGCGAAGCCACGAAAACGTCTCGTGCCGCCGCTCAATTCGCCGGACGATTCGGCTATGTTGTCTCTCATGAATCCGCACATCGCGCGCCTCGCTTACGCTTTCCTCGTGTGGTCTTCGCTGTCGTCCGCACTGGGCGCAGCCGGTTCGACCTGTACGGCCGATACACGCATTCGCGCGGCTGCGGCGCTCGCCGGGCCGCTGGAGATCGTGCAGCGCGCCGTGGCGGAGAACGAGACCGGCAATCCCGATCTCGATTCCGAAACCGCGGCCGCGATTGCGGCACTGAAGCAGCAGCTGCCGGCGTTCGTCGACGCCCATATCACGTGCATGGACAACAATCCGAGGGTGTTGCAACGCTTCGAGCACGCGCTCGCCGACGCGCTGCGTGCCGCGCCCGCCGCGGGATTCGCGAGCACGGCGACGGTCCCACAGGAGGCGCTGCCCCGATTCGCTTCTGGCATGCAGGGCGAGTTTCTCAGCGTCGTCGCGCAGATTGGAATTCCCTGCGGTTCGGATGCATTGTGGCTTTTGTATGCGCCGCAGGGCGGCGGCTGGCGCCGCGTGCTGCAATTGACCAGCGCGCCATACACCCGAATCGATGGCGCGTGGGAGGCATTCCAGCACGCCGTATCGCCGCGTGACGCCGACGGGCGCTGGTTTGCGGCGGTCTCGCATATCCGGCCCTGGTGTAGTTCGAGCTGGTCGACAGTCGACTACACGGTGCTGCGTCCGGGCGCGGACGCGGACAGGCCGTTCGTGGTGCTGAGCAGCAGCGACAGTCTTTGGTGGGGTGGTGATGACGTAGGCCGTCTGAACGTCGATGTCGGCCATGCCGAGTTGCGTTTCCGTGGCGCGAGCGTCGATCCCGGCGTGCACAATCGCGAGTTCATTCGGCGCTATGACGTCTCGGGTACGACGCCGCTGCGGGTCGCGCCGGTCGCGGATTCGCCGCGCGACTTCGTCGACGAATGGATCGTCTCGGCCTGGGCGGCGGCGCGGCTCTGGTCGAACGACGCATCGGCCACCGCACTAAAGCGCGCGCATGAGCAGATGCAAGTGGCGCGCAAGGGAGCGTCATTCGAGCTCGGCGACACGACGGCCTGCGCCGATGACGCAGTGCAGGTCGAGCTGCGCGATGGTGACGATACATCGTGGTTCTTTCGCGTGGCGGGTCGAAGCGATTACCGCATGGTCGCCGTCGCTGCGCAGCCCGATCCGCAGTGCATCCCGGTGCCGCCCCCGGCGGAGAAGTAGCTCGGCTGTTTCGTGACAGTGATCAGCGATCCTGGCGCGATTCGACAGGGGCTGTCCGCTGCGCCGGCCACGCTATTGCATGCAGCGACGCATTCGCGATACCGGTTTCCGCCATCGCACCGAACGGCAGCCCGGCGAGATGGCATAGCACCCAGCGGATCACGGCACCGTGGGTGATGACGAGGATACGTCCGTTGTGGCGTGTCGCGGCATCGTCGAGTGCCGCGGTGATACGCAGGCCGAACGTGTCGAAGTCTTCGCCGCGCGGTGGCGGATGGCGTTGCGGGTCGGCGCGATAGGCGGCGAGGTGCGTCGCTTCCTCGCGCTCGAGGTCGGCGATGGTGCGGCCCTGCCAGTCGCCGAAGTGGTATTCGATGAGGCGCGCATCGAGTTGCAGCGGAATCCGGCGCTCATCGCAGAAGGCTTGTGCGAAACCGGCACAGCGGCGCAACGTGGAAGAAACCACAAGGTCCCATTCGCCGTCGGCGGTCGCGGCGCGCGACTGCTGCCAGCCGAGCGCGCTGAGCGGATCGTCGATCTGGCCGCGGTAACTGGGCTGTCCGGTCGTGCCGTGGCGCATGAGCTGCATCAGGTTTTGCCCGACACCTGCGCCTCGGCGAACGTGGCCATGCCCGCATGTAGCGCGCAGGCCAGGCGCAGCAGCGGCACCGCGACGGCCGCGCCGCTGCCTTCGCCGAGGCGCAGGCCCAGGTCGAGCAGCGGACGCGCTTCCAGCGCATCGAGCACGCGCGCGTGGCCGGCTTCTGCCGAGCGATGCGAGAACAGCAGCCAGTCGCGGCAGGAGGGATTGATGCGTACGACGGCAAGGGCTGCGACCGAGGCGATGAAGCCGTCGACGAGCACGGCCACGCCGTGCTGCGCCGCGGCGATGTACGCGCCGGCCAGCGCGACGATCTCGAAACCGCCGAGGCGGCGCAGCGATTCGAGCGGATCGATCGCGAACGCGCGGTGATAGGCCACGGCCTGGGTCACGATTTCGGCCTTGTGGCGGATTCCGGCGGCGTCGAGACCGGTGCCGGCGCCGGTCAGCTCGAGCGGACTCGCGTCGATCAGGGCGCAGGCCAGCGCGGTCGCCGAGGTCGTATTGGCGATGCCCATCTCGCCGCCGACGAACAACTGCATGCCTGCCGCTGCCGCCGCGGCTACGCTGTCGCGTCCGGACTGCAGGGCGCGTCGCAGCTGCGCGGCATCCAGCGCCGGCGCATGCAGGAAATTCGTGCTCTGCGCCGCGATCCAGTCGCGCCGCACGCCGGGCAGCACGCCCGGATCGTTCACCGTGCCCAGGTGCACGACTTCCAGCGTCGCGCCGAGTTCGCGTGCGAGCACGCTGATCGCCGCACCGCCGTGGGCGAAGTTGCGCACCATCTCGCCGGTCACGGTCTGCGGGAAGGCCGAGACACCGGCGCTGGCGATGCCGTGATCGGCGGCGAACACGCTGATCTGCACGCGCTGCAAGTTGGGGCAGGGCGTGGCCTGCAGCGCGGCGAGCGTCACCGCGAGCGCTTCCAGTTCGCCGAGCGCGCCGGGCGGCTTGGTCAATATGGCCTGGCGCGCGAGCGCGGCGTCGCGCGCGGCGGAGTCGGGCGAGCGGGCCGGGTGCTGCAGCCATTCCAGTGACATCAGAGCGTTCCCTTGAGTACGTGCGGCAGTCCCGCGGTGGTGAAGACGACGCGCTCGCAGCGCGCCGCGAGGTCCTGGTGCAGACGGCCGGCCTCGTCGACGAAGCGGCGCGTGAGTTCGCCGAGCGGCACCACGCCCTGGCCGACTTCATTGCTGACAAGGATGATCTCGCCCGGCAGTTCGCCGACCAGGTCCAGCAGCGCCGCGCGTTCGCGCGCGAACAGCGTCGTATCGCTGCTGCATAGGAGATTGCTGAGCCACAGGGTCAGGCAGTCGACGAGCACGCAGCGCGCCGCATGGGTTTCGCGCCGCAGCGTCGCGGCGAGCAGCAGCGGCGTTTCGCACAAGTCCCAGTGCGCCGGGCGGCGTTCGCGATGATACAGGATGCGTTCGGTCATCTCGTTGTCGCCGGCCGCGGCCGTGGCGATGTAGAGCACGGCGTCATGGCGTGCGGCGAGGCGTTCGGCCAGCGCACTTTTGCCGGAACGCGCGCCGCCGAGGATCAGGGTACGCATGTGACCTCCGTGGTGGTCGCGCCGATACCGAGCAGGCGTTCGAGCAACCGCAGATCGAGATGCTGCTCGATCGCATCGGCGAGCGCATCGATGGCCTGCTCGCGCAGCGCGTTGCGGTCGATCGACCGCGCTCCTTCGAGTCCGGCCCAGCGCAGCAGCCCCGCGCCGCTTTCCGGTGCGTCGAACAGGCCGTGCAGATAGCACGCGGCGATCTGGCCGTCGGCCGACAACGCACCGTCACTGCGGCCATCGTCCAGGTGCAGCAGCGGTTGTTCCAGCGCCGCGCCGCGGCTGACGCCGCAGTGGATCTCATAGCCGGAAACCGCGCTCGCCGTCTCGCCGAGTTGCAGCGTGCCGGTGACGTTGCGCAGCTGTTTCTCGGCTTCCAGCGTCGTTTCCAGATCGAGCAAGCCGAAACCGGCGCTGCTGCCGGCTGGACCTTCGAGGCCGAGCGGATCGTCGATGTGCGTGCCGAGCATCTGCAGTCCGCCGCAGATGCCGATGAGCTTGCCGCCGTAACGCAGGTGTTTGCGCAGCGCCGCTTCCCAGCCGTGCGCGCGCAGCCAGGCCAGATCGGCGCGCACGGACTTGGAGCCGGGCAGCACGATGAGATCGGCCGCGGGAACCGGCTCACCCGGGCCGACATAGGAAAACGCGACGTCCGGATGCAGCCGCAGCGCGTCGAAATCGGTGTGGTTGCTGATACGCGGCAGGGCCGGCACGACGACATGCAGTTTGTCATCGCCGCTGCGGGTGTGCTCGCGCGGCAACGCATCCTCGGCGTCGAGATGCAGGCCCTGCAGGTACGGCAGCACGCCCAGCACGGGCTTGCCGGTCTTGCGTTCGAGCCAGTCCAGGCCGGGCTGCAGCAGGGCGATGTCGCCGCGGAAGCGATTGATCACGAATCCTTTCACGCGCGTCTGCTCGCTGGCTGAAAGCAGCGCGAGCGTGCCGACGAGATGCGCGAACACGCCTCCGCGATCGATGTCGGCGATCAGGATCACCGGGCAGTCGACGGCTTCCGCATAGCCCATGTTGGCGATATCGTTCGCGCGCAGATTGATTTCCGCCGGACTGCCGGCGCCCTCGACGATGACGGCACGATATTTCGCGCGCAGGCGGCGATGCGAGGCCAGCACCGCGTCCATCGCGACACGCTTGTAGTCGTGATAGGCGGCGGCCTGCAGGTTGCCGACGGCGCGGCCATGGACGATGACCTGCGCACCGGTGTCGCTGTTGGGCTTGAGCAGGATCGGATTGAAATCGGTATGCGGCGCGATGCCGGCCGCCTGCGCCTGCAGCGCCTGGGCGCGGCCGATCTCGCCGCCGTCGACGGTCACGGCGGAATTCAGCGCCATGTTCTGCGGTTTGAACGGCGCGACCGCGATGCCGCGCCGATGCAGCCAGCGGCACAGCCCCGCGACCAGCGTGCTCTTGCCCGCATCGGAGGTCGTGCCCTGGACCATGAGCACGCCGGCGGACGGACGTGGCCCGTCGGAAGAGGATGCACTGGTGCTGCCTGCCGGATCGGGCGATCGATCGATGCTTCCGGATGGCGCGTCCTGCCGCGGCGCAGGGGTGTTCGACGCCGCAGGCCCGTCCTCGGTGGAAACCGGTGCGGGTTCCTCGTCGCGGAAATACCGCGTCGCGTTGCGCAGCGCCATGTCGAGCTGCTGCCAGCCGCCTTCGTCGCCCGGCAGGCCGACGCGCAGGCTGGGCGGCGACGCGAACACGCGGGTCAGCACCGCCTCGCGCGCGAGCGCCCAGTGCCATTCCTGCGCATTGGGCATTTCTATCCATTGGAACAGGTCCGTGCCGCCGCTCACCGTCAGCCCGTGCAGTTGCAACACCGTGCGCAGCCGTGCGGATCGGGCGGCCAGTTGTGCGCGCGCCTGCGCCGGCCACGCCGCATCGGCGAAGGCGTGGCGCAGCAGCCAGCGCGTCGGTGCGGCGACACACCACGGCCCCTGGCGCCGGCGCAGTTCGTCCAGCAGCGCACGTGTGGCCAGCACGAAGCCCGCGCGCGCGCCGGCGAGGCCGAAGAACTTGCCCGGTGAACGCAGCACGATCAGGCCGTCGCGGTCGGTGAACGCGGCCAGGCTCTGCGCCGGCGTCATATCCATGAAGGCTTCGTCGACGACGAGCCAGCCGCCGCGCGCAGCCAGACGGGCGTGCAGGGCGAGCAGCGCTGCGCTTGCCAGACATTCGCCGGTCGGGTTGTTCGGATTGACGACCACTACCACATCGAGCTCATCGACGGCATCGAACAGCCCGGCCGCCGCGAGGCCACGCACGTCGTGGCCGGCCTCGGTCCAGGCGTGCGCATGCTCCGCGTAGGACGGCGCGAGCACGCCGACCCGGCTGGCCGCGCGCAGGTGCGGCAGCATCCGTATCGCTGCCTGCGAACCGGCCACGGGCAGCACGGCGCCGCAGCCGTAATAGGCGCAGGCGGCCGCATCGAGGCCGTCTTCGTCCTCGGGCAGCCGCGTCCAGGCCTCGCGCGGAATGGCTGGCAGCGGCCAGCCCTCGGGATTGATGCCGGTGGACACATCCAGCCAATGTTCCAGCGCGATGCCGTAGTCCTGCGCTGCGCGCCGCAGCCGGCCGCCGTGTTCGAGCATGTCAGAGCATTCCGATCAGGAGCAGCGCGACGAGCCAGATCGCGACGGCGCGGTAGAGCAAGTGTAGTGCGCGGCGGATCGCTCCGGCGTCGGGCGCATTGCCCCAGCCCAGCGCGGGACGCTCGTGCCAGTGCCCGTCATACGGCGCGGCACCGCCGAGCCGTACGCCCAGCGCGCCCGCGCCCGCGGCCATGACCGGCCCGGCATTGGGGCTGTCCCAGGCCGGCCCCTGCTGGCGCCAGCAGGCGATCGCGCGCAGGCAGTGGCCGGCAAGCGCATAGCTCAGCGCGGTGAGGCGCGCGGGTATCCAGTTCAGCGCATCGTCCAGCCGCGCGGCGAACCAGCCGAAGTGGCGATAGCGCGCGTTGCGGTAGCCCCACATCGCGTCCAGCGTATTGGCGAGGCGATACAGCACCACGCCGGCCGCGCCGGCGACGACAAACCAGAACAACGCGGCAAATACCGCGTCGTTGCCATTTTCCAGTACGGATTCGGTGGCTGCCGCGGCGACCTGACCCGCATCGAGGTCGGCTGTGTCGCGGCTGACGATGCGAGCAACCAGCCCGCGGGCCACGTCCAGGTCGTCCTCTTCCAGCGCAACGGCGACCGGCAGCGCGTGTTCGCGCAGGCTGCGCAGGCCGATCGCGAGGTACAGCGCGACGATGCCGATGAGATTGTGGAGGAGTTCGACGCGGCTCAGCGTCCAGGCCAGCAGCAGCCACGGCGTGATCGCCGCGAACACGGCGATCGGCGCGTGGCCGAAACGGTCGGCGTACAGGTGCGATTCGATCCAGCGCGCATAGCGGCCGAACGCGACCAGCGGATGCGCCCGGCGCGGCTCGCCGAAGAGGTGGTCCAGCAGCAGCGCGCAGACGATGGATTGCCACACGGTAATGGCTCCAGGGCCGGAGTTTGTACGGCGCGGCTAAAGCTCTATGCCCTTCTGCGCCTTGATGCCGGCCTGGTAGGCGTGCTTGACCACGTTCATTTCCGTCACTGTATCCGCAATCTCGATCAGTGCGGGCGGCGCGGCGCGTCCGGTGACGACGACATGCTGCAGCGGCGGCCGTGCGGTCAGCGCGGCGACGACCGTGGTCACGTCGATGTACTGGTATTTCAGCGCGATGTTGAGTTCGTCCAGCAGGACCAGGTCGAAGGCCGGATCGGCGAGCATGCCGCTCGCGATGGCCCAGGCCGCGCTCGCGGCGCGGATGTCGCGTTCGCGGTCCTGGGTTTCCCAGGTGAAGCCTTCGCCCATGACGTGGTAGCTGACTTCGTCGGGGAAGCGGCGGAAGAAGGCTTCCTCGCCGGTCGCGAAGCTGCCCTTGATGAACTGCACGACGCCGACGCGCAGGCCGTGGCCGAGCGCGCGCGCGACCATGCCGAAGCCCGACGAACTCTTGCCCTTGCCGTTGCCGGTGGTCACCACGATGACGCCGCGCTCGATCGTCGCGCGGGCGATGCCCGCGTCGACGACGGTTTTCTTGCGCTGCATGCGTTCGCGATGGCGCTGGGCCAGCGCGTCGCTGTCATCGGTGCGGGCATCGCCCGCGCCGATGACAATTTTTTCGCTCTGCGTGCTTTCGCGCTGGCGTTGCGCCGGCGCGTCGGCATCATCACTGCGGGCATCGCCCGCGTCGACATGAGCGGCGCTCATCAGGCTTTGCGCACCGAACCGGCATTCTTGTCGCCGAGCGCGATCACGCCGATCGCGTGGGCCACGCCGAAGGCTGCGATGTAGGCCATGGCCACGCTGACGAAGCTCGGCATGTACTGCGCGAAGCGCTGCACGAACTCGGCGAAATGCGGATCGGCGTAGCGGCCGCCCATCCAGTAGAACGAACCGTTGGAGACGAGGAACGAGAGCAGGCAGCTCGCCAGTGCGATCAGGCCGGCCGGCAGCAGGGTGGAAGGATTCGGCGTGTAGAACTTTTTCGCGTAGAACGCGCCGCCGTACCAGAGCACGCCGTAGGCGACGACGAGCATGGAATAGGCCGGCGTGACGCAGAAGTCGCTGACGCCGGCCACGCTGATCGCGATGTAGTCGATGAGGCCGGCTTCGAGCATCAGGATCGGCAGCGCGACGGTGCCGGCGAGGTAGAAGCCTGCGACGAAGAAGATCGCCATCGACGCATCGGGCAGGTGCAGCACGGTGCCGAAATGGTGGTAGCGCGTCGCCAGCATGAGCACCAGGAGGGCCAGCAGGATCAGCGATTGTTTGGGGGTGGGCAGCAACTTCATGGACTACTCCTGGCGAGCAAGGGTGAGCGGTGCATCCGGCTTGCGCCACACGGCGGCGAAGACCCGCTTCGCCGCCGCGGTGCGGTTTACTGGGCCGGGCGATAGCGCAAGGTGAGGAAGTAGCTGCGACCGGCCTGGTTGTAGAACGCGGCGGTCTCGTAGTCGTGGTCGGCGACGTTGGAGACGCGGCCCTGCAGCAGCCAGTCGGGCGAGAACGCGTATTCGGCGCGCAGGTCGAGCGTGGCATAGCCACCGAGGCGGCGCGTATTGCCGAGATCGTCGTAGCGCTTGCCCTGGGCGTCGACCGTTGCGCCGATGCGCAACGCGCCGAAGCGGCGGTCGAGATCGATGCGGCCGGACTGGCGCGCGCGCCGCGGCAGCACATTGCCGTCGTTGCTCCCACCGGAGGCATTTTCCGGATCGAGCAGGGTCAGGCTGGCATTGAGGGCCCAGTCGGCCAGGTTGACGGCCCAGCTGGCTTCGAGACCCTGGATGCGCGCCTCGTCCACATTGCCCGGGGCGAAGATCGCTGCGTCGTAGGCGATCAGATCCTCGATGCGCGTATCGAAGGCCTGGACTTCCCAGCGTCCGAGGTCGCCATGGCCGCGCAGGCCGATCTCGATGCTGCGCGACTCTTCCGGCTTGAGGCTGGCGTTACCGAAGCCCGGGAAATACAGCTCGTTGAAGGTCGGCGCCTTGAACGCGGTGCCGTAGTTGGCGATGAAGCGCAGCGTGTCGCTGAACGCATAGCCCCAGGCCGCGCCGCCGGTCGTGTGCGCGCCGAACTGTTCGTTGTCGTCGTTGCGCAGGCTGGCCTCGAAATCCTGCGCGCCGGCCTTGCCCTGGTACTGCGCGAACACGCCGGTGACGCTGCGCGAGTCTTCGTCGTAGGCCGTCGTGCCGTCGACCTCGTCGTTGACGTAGTCGGCGCCGACGTTGAGCAGATGATGCTCGGCCACGCCGATGTCCCCCTGCACCGAGTAGTTGTCGCGGCGCGTGTTGAACTGGCTCTGAAACACGCCGTTGCCGAAGTTGTCGGAGTAGTCGCGGCTCTGACCGGCGCCGAAGCTCAGCACCAGGCGTTCGTGCGCCTGCAGGCGCAGCTTGGTGCCGACGACCTGCTGGCGGTAGATCGATTCGTTGACGAAGCTGCCGTCATAGGCATTGCGGCCTTCGGCGCGCAGCACGTTGGCTTGCAGGTCGCCAGCGTCGCCGAAGCGCCAGCCGCCGTTGAGCGTGACCGAGGAATTGCGGTACGGATCGTCGTCCGGCTCGTCGGTGAAGCAGCCCGCACCTGGCGAGGCGCGGCCGCGGCAGGAATTGAAGCCGTCGGTGTCGGCGTGGGCGAGATGGGCGGCGAGCCAGCCCTGCTCGCTGTTGAGGCTCACGCCGGCGGTCGCTTCGCGGGTGTTGTCGCTGCCGATGGTGGCACTGAAGTTCGGGCTCCAGCCCTGGCCGCGGCCGCGGCGCGTGAAGATCTGGATCACGCCGCCGATTGCTTCGGAGCCGTACAGGCTCGAGCGCGGGCCGCGGACCACTTCGATGCGTTCGATCTGCTCGACCGGCAGATCCTGGAAGGCGACGCTGCCGGCCGTGGCCGAGCCCACGCGTACGCCGTCGATGAGGACGAGCAGGTGATCCGATTCGGCGCCGCGCAGGAACAGCGAGGCTTGCTTGCCGGCGCCGCCGTTGGTCGAGGTCGACATGCCGGGCAGTCCGCGCAGCAGATCGATCAGCGAGCGTGCCTGCAGGCGTTCGATGTCTTCGCGCGTGATCACGCTGACCGGCGCGAGGCTGTCGTCGACGGTCACGTCGGTGCGCGTCGCGGTGACGATCACGTCGTCGAGTTCGGGGATATGCGGGGCGGGTTCGGCGCGCAGGATGGCGCAGGGCAGGGTCAAGAGCGCGGCAATGGCGGCGCAAAGCGTCGTACGGTGCATGAAGGATTCCTCCGCGCTCACCCGCGCGGTCGAACAGCGAAAAGATTCGGTTCGCGGAAGGAATGAGCAGCGGAGACTGGGCCGGGGGCACGTTCGCCGCGGCGCCGCCCTCCGCAGCACCACCAGATCCGACGCGCGAATGCGCGTCTGGACCGCTGCAGGCCGGTCTCCGGACTCACGAGTGGAGCAGGGCTCCGGACGCGGCGCCTTCCCGGATCGCTCCAGTGGCGTAGTGCCGCGCTTGACTCGTTTACCGTTGCGGGGGCAGTGCCGGGATACACACCGGCTTCCCGTTTAAGCGTCTGGACGGCCAACCGTCCTCACGCCACCTGAAGCGGCGCGGATGGTAGCAGGCTGTGAGGATGGGCGCTATTTGCGCACTAGCGCGTTCGCGCGCGTTCCAGCATCTGCCTGGCGTGCGCCAGGGTCTCCTTCGTGATCTCGATACCGCCGAGCATGCGCGCGATTTCGTCGCGGCGGGATTTTTCGTCCAGCGCTTCGATGCGCGTGAAGGTCTGGCCGTCGGCGGTCTGCTTGCTGACGCGGAAATGCTGATGGCCCTGCGCGGCGACCTGTGCCAGATGGGTGACGCACAGCGCCTGGCGCGAGCCGCCGAGGCGGCGCAGTTTCTGTCCGACCACTTCGGCGACGGCGCCACCGATGCCCGAGTCGACTTCGTCGAACACCATCGTGCCGACGTCGTCGAGGCCCAGCGCGGCGACCTCGATCGCGAGCGAGATGCGTGAGAGCTCACCGCCCGAGGCGACCTTGCGCAGCGCGCGCGCCGGCTGGCCCGGATTCGCGCTGACGAGAAATTCGCAGCGCTCGGCGCCGAGCGCATCCGGATCGTCCTTCGCGGCGGGTTCGAGCGCGACCTCGAAGCGGCCGTCGCTCATGCCGAGCTCGCCCATGAGCGCCGAGACTTCGGCGGCCAGGCGCTGTACCGCCGCGGCGCGCAGCCCGCTCAGTTGTGCCGCGGCCTTGCGGTAGTCGGCGGCGGCGGCGCTGCGTTCGCGTTCCAGGTCCTGGCGCAGCGAACCGGCACTGCGCAGTTCGTCGACCTCGAGACGCAACTGCTCGGCGCGCGACTTGAGTTCGTCCATCGGCAGGCGGTGGCGGCGCGCGAGCTCGTGCAGCTTTGACAGCTGGTTTTCCGTTTCGAGCAAGCGCTCCGGATCCAGTTCCAGCCCGTCCTGGTAGCGCGACAGTGCGTCGCCGGCTTCGCCGAGCTGGATCTCGATGCTCTCGACGAGTTCGACCGTCGCGGCGAGCGACGGGTCCAGCTCGGCCAGGCGGCTCAGCTCCTGGCGCGCGCGGGCGAGCGAGCGGCGCACCGCGAATTCGCTGTCGCCGTCGATGAGTTCGGCGACGTTGGCACTGCCGTTGACGAGCTGGCCCGCGTTGGCCAGGCGCTTGTGCAGGTCGTTGAGTTCGGCGAGCTGCGCTTCGCTCAGGGCGTGGCGGTCGAGATCCTCGAGCTGGCGTTCGAGTCGGGCGAGGTCTTCGCCGCTGTCGTCGGCGCTGCCGAGCGAAGCCATGCGCTGGCCCAGCTCGCGCCAGCGCCGGGCGGGCTGGCGCACCGCCGCGAGCGCGTCGGCGTGTCCGCCGAAGGCATCGAGCAGCTGCAGTTGATGGGTGCGGTCGAGCAGCGCCTGATGCTCGTGCTGGCCGTGGATCTCGATCAGGTGTTCGGCCAGCGCCGAGAGCTGGGACAGGGTGACCGGCCGGCCATTGATCCAGGCGCGCGAACTGCCCTCGGTACGGATCACGCGGCGCAACCGGCAGGCGCCTTCGTCATCGAGTTCTTCGGCCGCCAGCCAGTCGCGCGCGGCAGGCGAATCGGACAAGTCGAACTCGGCGGTCAGCTCGGCGCGCTCGCAGCCGCTGCGGATCACGCCGGCGTCGGCGCGACCGCCGCTGAGCAGCAGCAGCGCGTCGACGAGCAGGGACTTGCCGGCGCCGGTTTCGCCCGTGACCACGCTGAGTCCAGGCTGTAAGGCGATGTCGGCCTCGCCGACGATGGCAAAGTCCTTGACGTACAACGAGCGCAGCATCGCTTTTTTTCCGACGGCATGGCGGGCGCGCATGCTAGCGCGAAGGCGTCGCAGCGAGTAAGACCGGCGGAGCGCCTTCATCTTTTGGAGCCCCCTTAAGTTAAGGGGGCGGCCGGACGCCCGCGTCCGGCCAGGGTTGTGGGGATCTGGTGTACGGCCCAAGTGCGATGCTGCATTCAATTGCTGCGGAGTAAAACGTCGGCGGCCGGACGCCCGCGTCCGGCCAGCGTTGTGGGGGTCTGGTGTAGCTGACAGAGCGATACCGCCACAGCTGGGGAATGAGGTGGACACTGATATGCTGCGGCCCATGTCGCGACACTCTCCCCACCTTCCGCTGGACCCGCGCGCACGGCAGTTGCTGCGCACGCTCGTGTCGCAGTACGTGGCGGAGGGACAGCCGGTCGGGTCGCGGGCGCTGGCGCGATCCTCAGGGCTGGACGTGAGTCCGGCGACGATCCGGAACGTCATGTCGGATCTCGAGGAGCTGGGGCTCGTCGCCGCGCCGCATACGTCGGCGGGTCGCATACCGACGGTGCAGGGCTATCGCGTCTTCGTCGATTCGCTGCTCGAAGTGCGTCCGCTCGGCGAACCGCAGGTGGAAGAGCTGCGGCGCGAGCTGCCGGCGACCGGGACGACGCCGGACCTGCTCAACAGCGCCTCGTCACTGCTGTCCCAGGTCAGCCATTTCGTCGGCGTGGTGACCGTGCCGCAGCACCAGGAAGTGCCGTTCCGGCACATCGATTTCGTACCGCTGGATCAGCGCCGCACCCTGGTCATCCTGGTCTTCGTCGACGGCCAGGTGCAGAACCGGGTCATCGAGCTGGAACGCGCCTATTCCGCTAGCGAGCTGGAACAGGTCGCGAATTTCCTCAACGCGCAGTTTTCCGGCCAGCGCCTGGACGAGATCCGCCTGCGCCTGCTGCGCGAGATGCAGGAAACCAGCAATCAGATGACGCGGCTGATGGCCACGACGGTGGAACTGGCCCAGGCCGCGTTCCAAAGCAGCGCGCCGCAGCCGGACATGTTCGTCGCCGGTCAGACCAACCTCATGGGCGTGCACGACCTGTCCAACCTCGACCGCCTGCGCGAGCTGTTCGACGCGTTCCAGCGCAAACGTGACCTGCTCGCCGTGCTCGAGCGCTGCGCCCGGGCCGAGGGCGTACGTCTGTTCATCGGGGAAGAGTCGGGTTTCGCGGCGCTGGACAACTACAGCCTGGTCACCGCGCCCTATGGCGTGGGCGGCCGCGTACTGGGCGTGCTCGGCGTGATCGGGCCGACCCGCATGGCCTACGAGCGCGTGATCCCGCTGGTGCAGGCCACCGCCCAAATCCTTTCCGGCGCCTTGAACCGTAATCAGGCGCCCCAATAGCGTCGGGACTTGTCAATCCGTATCATGCCGCGCCCTTGCGGGACGATCCGTAACGATCGGTCCTGCGTCCCGTGGGGACGGGAAGCACATTCGCTGGAGAATCCATGCAAAACACCGAATCGACCGGTACAACGGGCGCGGAAGAAGGCTTGTCGGCGGCGGAAGCCGCGCTCAATGCCGATCTGGAAGCCCTGAGCCAGCAGCTGGCCCAGGCCGAAACCGCCGCAGCCGAGATGCGCGACACCCTGCTGCGCGAGCGCGCCGAGCTGGAAAACCAGCGCCGCCGCCTGCAGCGGGATCTGGAACAGGCACGCAAGTTCGCCAACGAGCGCCTGCTCTCGGACCTGCTGCCGGTCTGCGACGGCCTGGAAGGCGGGCTGGCGGTCGAAACCGCCGACGTCGCCGCGATGCGTCAGGGCCTGGACCTGACCTACAAGGCGCTGCTCAAGGTCGCCGAGTCCAACGGCCTCAAGGCCGTGAAGCCGACCAACCAACCGTTCAATCCGGAACTGCATCAGGCCGTCAGCCTGATCGACAGCCCGGCGCACGGGTCCGGCACCGTGGTCAACACGCTGCAGACCGGCTACGTGCTCAACGATCGGCTGCTGCGTCCGGCCATGGTCGTGGTGGCCAGGTAAGGGATTTCCGGGAGGCGGGCAGAGTGCGCGGACGGGATCTTGAATAAGCGCCGCGCGACTACAAATACCGCCGCAGCAACGATCCGGCAGGGTCGAAGAACCAATTCGAGGAGCTAAGCAATGGGCAAAATCATCGGCATCGACCTGGGCACGACCAACTCGTGCGTGGCGATCATCGAAGGCGGTACCGCACGCGTCATCGAGAACTCCGAAGGCGACCGCACGACGCCATCGATCGTCGCGTTCACGAAGGACGGAGAGACCATCGTCGGCGCGTCGGCCAAGCGCCAGGGCGTGACCAATCCGAAGAACACCTTCTACGCGGTGAAGCGCCTGATCGGCCGCAAGTTCACCGACGCGGAAGTCAAGAAAGACCTGGACCTGGTGCCCTACGGCATCGTCGCGCACGATAACGGCGACGCCTGGGTCGTGACCAGCGACGGCAGGAAGCTGTCGCCACAGGAAATCTCGGCCAAGATCCTCATGAAGATGAAGAAGACGGCCGAGGATTTCCTCGGTGAAGCCGTCACCGAAGCCGTGATCACCGTACCGGCCTACTTCAACGACTCGCAGCGCCAGGCGACCAAGGACGCCGGTCGCATCGCGGGTCTGGAAGTCAAGCGCATCATCAACGAGCCGACCGCGGCGGCGCTGGCCTACGGTCTGGACAAGGCCGGCAGCGGCAAGGACAAGAAAATCGCGGTCTATGACCTCGGCGGCGGCACGTTCGACGTGTCCATCATCGAGATCGCCGAGATCGACGGCGAGAAGCAGTTCGAAGTGCTCGCGACCAACGGCGACACTTTCCTCGGCGGCGAAGACTTCGACAAGCGCGTCATCGACTATCTCGTCGAGGAATTCAAGAAGGATCAGGGCATCGACCTGCGCAACGATCCGCTCGCGCTGCAGCGCCTGAAGGACGCGGCCGAGCGCGCGAAGATCGAGCTGTCGTCCTCGCACCAGACCGAAGTCAACCTGCCGTACGTGACGGCGGACGCTTCGGGTCCGAAGCATCTGAACATCAAGCTCACGCGCGCCAAGCTCGAAGCGCTGGTGGACGATCTGGTCAAGAAGACCATCGAACCCTGCCGCATCGCGCTCAACGACGCCGGCCTGCGCATGGCCGATATCACCGAAGTGATCCTGGTCGGCGGCATGACCCGCATGCCGAAGGTGCAGGAAGCGGTGAAGGATTTCTTCGGCAAGGAGCCGCGCAAGGACGTCAATCCGGATGAAGCCGTCGCCGTCGGCGCGGCGATCCAGGGCGGCGTGCTGGGCGGTACCGTGAAGGACGTGCTGCTGCTCGACGTGACCCCGCTGTCGCTGGGCATCGAGACGGCTGGCGGCGTGTTCACCAAGCTGATCGAGAAGAACACGACGATCCCGACCAAGGCCTCGCAGATCTTCTCCACGGCCGACGACAACCAGACCGCGGTCACCGTGCACGTGCTGCAGGGCGAGCGCGAACGCGCCAGCGCGAACAAGTCGCTCGGCAAGTTCGACCTGTCCGGCATCGAGCCGGCGCGCCGCGGCACGCCGCAAATTGAGGTTGGCTTCGACATCGACGCGAACGGCATCCTGCATGTGCAGGCCAAGGACAAGAACACCGGCAAGGAACAGCGCATCGAGATCAAGGGCAGTTCGGGCCTGTCGGACGACGAGATCCAGCGCATGGTCCGCGACGCGGAAACCAACAAGGAAGAAGACAAGAAGTTCCATGAGTTGGTGGCCTCGCGCAACAAGGCGGACCAGCTGGTCCATGCGACGCGCGATGCGATCAAGGAGCATGGCGGCAAGGTCGCCGACCATATGGGCCGCATCGAGGAAGCGCTGAGCGATCTCGAGAAGGTCATGAAGGGCGACGACAAGGCCGGCATCGACTCGCGCACGACGAAGCTCGAGGAAGTCGCGCAGCCGCTGTTCGCCGCGGCTCAGGGTCAGGGCGGCGATGCCGGTCCGCAGGCCCAGGCTGACACCGGCAGCGCGGCGCAGGACGATGTCGTCGACGCCGAGTTCACCGAAGTCAACGACAAGAAGTAAGGCACCATCCCGCTGAAGGCAAAACGGACAGTCCGAACGGCTGTCCGTTTTGTTTATTCAGGCAATGAAATCGAAACCACGGAATTGCCGGCATCGCGGCAAACATCATTATGGCCAAGCGCGACTACTACGAAATCCTCGGCGTCGAAAAGACCGCCGGCGAGGACGATCTCAAGAAAGCCTTCCGCCGTCTGGCGATGAAGTACCACCCGGACCGCAATCCGGACGCCGACGCGCAGGAGAAATTCAAGGAGGCCAAGGAGGCCTATGAGATCCTCTGCGACAAGCAGAAACGCGCGATGTACGACCAGTATGGGCATGCCGCGTTCGAGCAAGGCGCGGGCGGCGGTCGTGGCGGCGGCTTCCACGGCGCCGATGTCGGTGACATTTTCGGCGATATTTTTGGCGACATCTTCGGCGGCGGCCGCGGCGGCGGACGTCCGCGACGCGGTTCCGACCTGCGCTACGTGATCGAACTCGACCTCGAAGAAGCCGTCTTCGGCATCGAGCGGACGATCGAAGTGCCGACCCTCGTCGGCTGCAAGACCTGCGATGGTTCCGGCAGCAAGGACGGCAAGACGTCCACCTGTTCCACTTGCCGCGGTCACGGGCGCGTGCGCATGCAGCAGGGCATCTTCTCGGTGCAGCAGGTCTGTCCGCACTGCGCCGGCAGCGGCAAGGCCGTCGCCAATCCGTGCAAGGACTGCCGCGGCGAAGGCCGCGTCGAAGACGAGCGCACGCTGCAGGTGAAGATCCCCGCCGGCGTGGATTCGGGTGACCGCATCCGTCTGGCCGGGCAGGGCGAAGCCGGCCCGGCAGGCAGTGAGCCGGGAGACCTGTACGTCGAAGTGCGCGTGCGCGAGCACGGCATCTTCCAGCGCGAAGGAGACGATCTGTACTGCGAAGTGCCGATCCGTTTCACCCAGGCGGTGCTCGGCGCCGAACTCAAGGTGCCGACGCTGGAAGGCGAAGCCGTGATCACGCTGCCGCAGGAAACCCAGACCGGGAAACTGTTCCGCCTGCGCGGCAAGGGCGTCAAGAACGTGCGTTCGGGACGCGTCGGCGACCTGCATTGCCGCGTCGTGATCGAGACGCCGGTCAAGTTGACCAAGCGCCAGCGCGAGCTGATGGAAGAACTCGAAGGCACGTTCGAAGGTGCCGAGCCCGGCGCGCACACGCCGCGGGCGAACTCCTGGTTCGACGGCGTCAAGCAGTTCTGGGAACGAATGACTTCTTGAGATTGGGAATGGGGAAACGGGAATGGGGAATCGTTCAAGCCGGAGCGAATCCATCCCCGGCATGCCCGCTCCGCTTTTACGATTCCCGATTCTCCATTCCCGATTCCCGCAAGAAAAAGCCCGTCAACCAGAAACCAGGGGGAGGGATCCTGGAGTCGTTGGTGATCGACGGGCTGAAAACGTGCGGGCGCCGGAATAGTTGTTTAAAAAAGGGCCCGGCCCTTTTTTAAATCGAACGGTGCAAGCGGAGCTTGCCCACGTTCTCCGGGAAACAATCGCGTACGCGATTGTTTCCCGAGCGATCCATCCCTGGATCGCGAGCAGGCTGCTTTCAACAGCCTGCTCGCGGCCGGCGTTGTGATGAAGCGGAAGCGATGACTTAGTCGGCGGTGCCCGGCTTGGCCTTGGGCTGACGCTTGGCCTTGGTTGCCGCGGCCGGCTTGCTGGCGGGGGTTGCGGCGGCGCGAGCGGGCTTGATGTTCAGCTTGCGGATATCGCGCGAGAGCGCTTCGACGCGTTCGGCGATTTCGTTGAGTTCCTTGCGGCCCGGTACACCGAGCTTGCCGAGTGCGCGCGAGACGCGCTCCTCGAAGACTTTTTCCAGTTTGTCCCAGGTTTCCTGGGTACGTTCCTTGACCTGGCTGACGCCGCTTTCGACGACGCCGCGCACTTCGTCGGCCTTGCCCAGAGCGAGCTTGCGGGTCTTCTGCTCGAGGCTCGTGCCTTCGCGCACCAGCGTGTCGAACAGCTTGGTGCCTTCTTCCTGCGCCTTGGCGAATGCGCCGAGGCCGGCGAGCCAGATCTGCTGGGCGGATTCCATGATCGACTTGCCCAGGTGATCCGCCGACTTCGGCGACGACTTGTCCTTGGACTTGGCTTTCAGTTTCGGTTTGCTCATACGATGCTCCTCGTGTGGACTCCCGGTACGCCAATACGCCCAAGATTGCGAAGCAGTCTCGGGGCGGGGGCTAGAATATTCACACTATGCAAACCGCGCGTCGCGTAGACCGTTGCGCGCGCAACGCGGTTCGTATCGCGTTTGGTGCTGAATTTTTACTATGTTCCCTGGTGAAAATTTATTAATGTGATTGTGTTTCCACGGCCGCTTGCCTGCGCGGCGCCGCGGCATGACCGACCAGTCCCTCGAGTTCCTCCAGCGCCGTCCGCAGGCGCTGCGCCGCGGCGGTGCGTCGCGCCGGTGCGTTGCGCAGGCCGTCATGAAGATTGCGGTTCGCATCCGCGAGGATGGCCTCATCCAGCACCAGCCCATGGCGCGCCAGCACGGGCGCGAGATCGTCGCGCCGCGCGCGCAGGTCGGCCAGGGTGGAGCGGTAGGCGTGCTCGGCGACCTGCAGCCGGTTGTCGTAACTGAAGACGTTGGTGAAGAACATCCGCGCATCGTCCGGGTTCGGCTCGAACAGCACGACGTCGGACTTCGCATAGTGGCGCTTGTACTTCGACAGGCTGGCCTGCATGCGCGATTGCAGCAGCGTGCGGAAGGTCTGCGACAGCACTGCGGGCAGGCCCTTGTCGATCAGGCTGCCGGACGGGTTCGTGCCGTTGGCCTGTGCGCTCGCCGCATCGAAGGGCACCAGCGGGTTGATGCCGATGACGAGATCCGCGCCCTGGTCGAGCGCGACCGAGGCATGCAGGGTGCGCTGCAGCGCGCCGTCGACGTAGAACTTTCCGCCGATACGCACCGGCGGGTAGAGGCCGGGCAGGGCGGAGCTGGCCTGGATCGCACGTGAGATCGGCACATCGTCCAAACCGGCTGCGCCGAAGCGCACGGCCCTGCCGCTGTCGAGTTCCACCGCGATCACGTAAAGCTTGCGTGAGAGTGCGCGGAAGTCGTTGCTGCGGCCGTCGCGCGTGAACAGGGCGCGCAGGAAGGCTTCGATCGCCTCGTTGTCGAACAGTCCCGTGGGCAGCAGGCTGCCCAGGCGCAGGAGATTGTCGGTGAGGCTCTGCTGCAGCGGATTGCGTGCGAAGTCGCCGAGCCATTCGACCAGCACGCGCGGTGTGCGCAAGGCGCGACGCAGGTATTCCGCCAGCGCCGGCTGCACGAACAGGTCGGGCGAGAAGCGCGCTTCGTGCGAGTCGCCGGTCAGGAAGATGCGGCACATCTCGGCGGAACTGAACTGGTTGGCGAGACCCGCGACGATGAAAGCGCCGGAACTCACGCCGACGTAGGCGCCGAGTCCGTTCGCATCCAGGCCGGTGACCGCGTCCTCGATCGCGCGCAACGCGCCGAGTTCGTACATGCCGCCGATGGGACCGCCGCCGGCGACGGCCAGTCCTATGCGGGGTTCGCGACGTGGTCTGGGCGGTTGGCTGGCGGCCTGGATGACGAGCATGGCAATCCGGAGTGGAGGCAATCGGCCGATTGTATGCGCGTACCGGCGGCGCTACGCCACGCCGAAATGCTGCACCAGCCGCTTCTGGATTTCCTTCTCCACCGCCGGCTTGAGCATGGACAGCAGAAATCCGAGTTCGGCGGTCACATGGACCTGGCCTTTTTCCAGCGCGATCTTGCCATTCACGCCGGAGCGCTCGAAGTGCAGCACGTTGCCTTTCCAGCCCCAGGTGAGATCGAATTTCTTGGAGATTTCCTCGGCGACTTCAGTGACCGCGACCTTGGCTTCCTTGACGGGTTTTGCGTGCTTGTGACGGATGTCGATCGAAGGCATTGCTGGATTCCGCAGTAGGAGTTGCAGGCTTGTGGCCCGGGAGCTTTGCTCTATGATGCCCGAGGCCGCGTAGTCGGCGTGACGCAGTGCCGCATGCGGCCAGGATTGCGGCGCCGGCGCGCATTTCAAGCGAGCAGGTCGCGGAGAGAACGGATCATATGGGGTCGAACGACGTGCATCTGAAATCGCTGCTCTGGGCGGGTTTGCTGCTGGCGTCCAGCGCCGCGCAGGCGGCGACCATCGAAGGCCAGGTCACGCTGACGCTCGACGGCAAGCCGCTGCG
This sequence comes from Lysobacterales bacterium, assembly GCA_038207515.1. Classification (GTDB taxonomy): domain Bacteria; phylum Pseudomonadota; class Gammaproteobacteria; order Xanthomonadales; family Rhodanobacteraceae; genus Tahibacter. The sequence goes on from JBBQZR010000013.1 coordinate 29,149, forward strand.
CGCTGAGGAAGCGGCCGAGGCCGTGGTGTATTTCCGCCCCGCGGCGCCCGTGCCGGTCGCCGCAGCGAAGCAGCCGATCGAGATGATCACGCTGCGCAAGCAGTTTTCGCCGCGCATCCTGCCGGTTACCGTCGGCACCGAAGTGCGCTTCCCGAACCAGGATCCGATCCTGCACAACGCCTTCTCGACGTCGAAAGACAATGGCTTCGACATCGGTCTGTACGGCCAGGGCGAGGGCAAGGCGCAGCGTTTCGACCACGCCGGCTACGTGCGCGTCTACTGCAATGTGCACCATTCCATGGTGGGGCATATCCTTGTGCTCGACACGCCGTTCTTCGGTCGGCCCGATGCACAGGGCCGATTCCGTCTGAAGGACTTGCCGGCCGGGAAGGGCGACCTCGTGGTCTGGCTGGATCGGGCCACGCCGTGGCATGCGGAACTCGTGGCGGGCAAGACCGAACCGCTCGCGGTGACGCTGGAACTCGCGCAAAAAAAGATTCCTCCGCATATGAACAAGTTCGGCAAGCCGTATGGCAGGAGCAGTGATGGCGGGTATTGAACGCGACGTGCGCGGAACCGACGGGCGTAGGACCGGCGGTTACGGCATCGGCAGGCACCAGGCCGGATTCGCCCTGCCGCTGGCGATCCGCTTCTTTCTCGCCACGGCCTTGCTGATCGTGCTCGCGGTCAGTGCCGCGATCGTCGTCACCTACGTGCAGGGCAAGCGCATCGCCGACCGCGCCATCGGCAAGACCCTGACCACGAGCGAAGCGGCCCAGCGCGAGTTCGAGCAGCATCGCCTCGAGCAGTTGGAACTGAGCCTGCGCCTGGTCGCGTCCGACGCGAGCTTCGTCAAATACATTGCCGATGCGAACAGCGCGAGCAACCTGCCGGGTCTCGGCGGCGACGCGGCACCCGACACGATGTCGATGCGCGACCTGCTCAGCGACCGGCAGAAGGACATCGGTTTCAGCCTCGGCATCCTGCTCGACGGCAAGGGCGAAGTGCTGGCGCGGACCGACCAGACCGAAGCCTTCACCGAATCCCTGGCCGGCGACGCGATGGTGGCGCCGGCCCTGGCCGAGACACGGCCGCTCAGCGGCTATTGGCGCCTCGACGCCAAGCTGTACCAGGCCGCCATCGTGCCGCTGGCGCAGGATCAGAACGTGGTCGGGTTCCTGTTGCTGGCGCAGGCCGTCGACGACGCGCTCGCGCGCAAGGTCGCCCAGGTCAGCGGTGCGGAGATCGCGTTCTGGATGCCGCTCGGCGGCAAGCCGGCGCTGGTCGCGACCTCGCTCGACGCGCCGCTCGCCAACCAGTTGCGCGAGGCCGTCGCCGCGAGCGGCAGCGTGCTCGCGCCGACCGGCGCGAGCGGCGGGCAGCACGTCGATCTGGGCGGACAGGACTGGGTCGCACGTGTCGCGCCGACCGCGGCGAAGGATGCCGCCGACCTCGGCGACGTCATGGTGCTCGCGTCCTCGGACCAGGTCGTCGCGAGCTATCGCGCGATCCTCAACAGCGTGCTGCTCGGCGGGCTCGTCACGCTGCTGCTCGCGCTGCCGCTGTCCTACCTGATTTCCAAGGGCATCCTGCGACCCGTGTCGGCCATGGCGAGTGCGGCCGAACAGGCGGCCGCCGGCAATTTCCAGACGCGCCTGGGTACGCAGGGCAGCGACGAACTGGCGCGCCTGTCGCGGGCGTTCGACTCGCTGCTGTCGGACCTGCGCGAGAAAAGCGACATGGAAGGCTACGTCGGCAACCTCGCGCGCTTCCTGCCCGAGCCCGGCCAGGAAGGCTCGGGCCTGGTCGTGCACACGCAGCCGCTCGCGGCCGTGGTGCCGGCGCGGCGCGAGGCTGCGGTGCTGCTCGGCCTGGAATATCGCCATCTGCTGACGCAGACGGCACAGCTGCCGCCGGACCAGATCGTCTACGACAACGCGCAGGTGCAGGCGCGGCTCGCCGCGGCCGCGGCTGCCGGCGGTGGACTCTGCCTGCGGGGTCCGGGGGCGCGCTGGACCCTGGCGTTCAGCGGTCCGCAGCGCATGACCGATGCGCTCGCCGTGCTGCGCGACGAATTTGCCGCGTCGCCGGCGCCCGCGGCGGCGCTGGCCGACGGTGCAGTCGTGCTGGCCGATGCGGGCGACGGCGCCCGGCTGATCGGCGCGGTACAGGTGCAGATAGACCGGCTGCTCTGCGACGCGGCACCGGGCCAGGTGCTGGCCGGCCGCAGCAGCGGCGAAACCCTGCGCAGCGACTTTGGTGCCGATGCGGTCGCCGTCGCCACGGGCGGCTTCAGCGGCAAGCAGTATTACGCGCCGACCGGGGCATTGCTGCAGCGCCTGCCCGCAGCGGCGCCTCGGGCAGCGGAGGACGAATCGTCCGCCACTGTGCCACGCGGTGCGGCAGTGACGCCGTCCGCCGCATCGCGCAGTACGCCGCCGCCGCCGACCGCGCGCAGCCTGCGCGACACCGGCGAGCTGGCGCCGGGCGCAACGCTGGGCGGCCGCTACCGCGTGCTGTCGGTGCTAGGCGCCGGCGGAATGGGCGTTGTATACAAGGCGCACGACCTGGATCTCGACGATGTCGTCGCGCTGAAGATGCTCAAGCCCGGCGCGCTGCTCGATGCGGAACAGCTCGACCGCCTCAAGAGCGAGATCAAGCTGGCCCGCCGCATCACGCATCCCAACGTGCTGCGCACCTTCGATTTCGGCGAGGTCAACGGACTGCCGTACATTTCGATGGAATACGTGCGCGGCATGACCTTGCGTTACCTGCTGCGCGAAGCCAAGCGCGTGCCGTATTCGGCTGGCCTGCGCATCGCGCGCCAGCTCGCCGCCGGTCTCGCCGCCGCGCATGAAGTCGGCGTGCTGCATCGCGACATCAAGCCGGAAAACCTGATCCTCGAAGCCAACGGCAACGCCAAACTCATGGATTTCGGCATCGCGCGGCCGGTGCGCCGCGCAACGCCTGGGCATACCCAGCCCGGCACCTTCCTCGGTACGCCGAACTATTGCGCGCCCGAGCAGCTCGCCGGTGAGGAAGTCGACGAACGTGCGGATATCTATTCCTGCGGCGTTCTCATGACCGAGATGTTCTGCGGCGCGCTGCCGTTCACCGGGTCGAACACGATGGAGATCTATATGGCACAGATGCAAGCCGAGCCGGTACGGCCTTCGACGCTGTGGCCCGAGATTCACCCCGAACTCGAGACGCTGATCCTGCGATGCCTCAAACGCAGCGTGGCCGAGCGTCCGGCCAGCGCCGCCGAACTGGCCGCTGCGCTCGCGCAGCTGAGGGCCTGACCATGCGTAGGTCGGTGGCAACGATGCGCAGCGGCCTGGCTGGTCTGCTGCTGCTCACGGCGGCGTGGGCCGGCGCGGCGCAGGCTCAGGACGGCATTCTCGACGCGAGCGCCGACGAAGCGGCGCAAACGCCGCAGCGCTGGAACTGGTTCGGCGATCTGCTGCTGCGCTACGACCACGTCGAAGGTCTGCCCAATGACCGCACGGTCAGCCGCGGCCGCGGCCGCGGCCGGCTCGGCGGCGAATTCGCCGTGATGCCCGAACTGAGCTTCGGCGCCGCGATCGAGCTGGCCCAGGGCAGCGACGACAACGCGGACAACCGCATCAACAACGACAACGAGCGGAGCGATCACGCCAACCTCGACCAGTTCTGGCTGCGCTGGCAGCCGCGCGAGAACACGCGCGTGCTGATCGGCAAGGCGGCGTTTCCACTGGAGCTTTCGCCGCTGACCTGGGATGCGGACCTGCGCCCGGCCGGCGTCAGCCTGGACCAGTCCTTTACCCTGGGCGACTACAGCCGCCTGCAGCTGATCGCCGGCGGTTTCGCCGCTCAGCATCTCTATGACGACGACACGCGCATCGCCGCGGCGCAGCTGGCCTGGCGCTGGCGCGAAGGTGCACCGACCAATGCCGCCGTGCTGCTGAGCTATCTCGATTTCTCCGACCTCGGCCAGCTCACACGCCAGGGACTCACGCGCACCAATCGGCGTCTGCCGGCCGGCGGGCCGCTGCTCAGCGACTACCGGCTGCTCGATCTGCAACTGGTCGGCCGTACCGCGTTCGGAGACTGGCCGCTGGAAGCGCGTGTGGATCTCGTGCGCAACCTTGGCGCGGACGACCAGCGCGACGGCGCGCGCTTCAGCCTCGTGCTCGGCAGCCGCCTGCGTCCGGGCGGCTGGGAATTCGGCTATTCCAACCAGCGTATACAGCGCGACGCCGTGCTGGCTGCCTTCAACGAAGATGACTGGTGGTTCCACAGTTTTACGCATGGCTTCATGCCGTGGGTCGGCTATGGCATCGACGAACACTGGAACCTGCGCCTGGCCGGCTTTCGCGAACAGCGCAACGCGCTGCCCCGATCTACCGACCGCATCTTGCTCGACCTGGCGGCGCGCTGGTAATTCCCCGGGGCGCTCATGCTAAATTGCCAACGCGTCAATCTACGGAGTGGGCCGTTCAGCTGATGGAAATTCGCGCGCGCTTGAGCTTCCCGAACGGCGAGCACCCTGACTTCGTGCTGGCGCCCGGCGTTTGTGGAATTGGCTCCGACCGGGACAACCAGATCGTGCTCGGCGTCAGCGGGGTCGCGGCGCACCATGCCCGCCTCGAGATCGACGGCCGTGGCCTCACCCTCAGCGTGCTCGACCCACGCGCCCATACGCATCTGAATGCGCGGCCCGTGCGCGAGAAGGGCATCGTCCGCCTCGGCGATGTACTCAGCGTCGATACCGTACAGATCGTGATCAAGCCCGAGCGCGACGAAGTCATCCGCACCGCCGTGCCCCACGATGATCCGGCGGTCGCCGACGCGGAAACGCGGGTTCGCGCCATCCCGCCGAAAGTCGTGCTGCGCGGCGTGTCCGGCGCCCAGTTCGGCCGCATCGTGCCGGTGCGCGGCCGCCTGACCATAGGCCGCGGCAGCGAATGCGATCTCGCGCTCGATGAGCCGGAGATGTCGCGCAAACACGCGCTGATCGAGAACAACGGCGACGGCATTTACTTGCGCGACCTGGGTTCGTCCAACGGCACGTTCGTCAACGGTGTGCAGGTCCGCGACGCGGTGCTGCATCCCGGCGACCAGATCGCGTTCGATCGCAACCGCTTCCTGCTCGAAGCCCCGGGCCTGCCGCTGCGCGGCGAACTGGTCGAGGAACGCAGTCCCGGCTATGCGCCGGCGATCACGCAGACCATGCAGGCGGTGAACCTGCCGGAGCCGGGGCCGCCGAAGCCCAGGCCCGTCGTGCCGGTGGAAGAGTCCGCGGCCAGCCGCAACGAGATCTGGTGGCTGATCGCGGCCGCCGCACTGATCGGCGGCGCCATTGCGCTGCTGCTGCTGTTCGGATTCTGATCGCGAGCCGATCCGTCACGGTGTGCGTCGTGTGCGCAACGCTTGCCATCCGCGCCGCCACGGCACGCGAAACGCCATCAGCACCAGATAGATCGCGAGATAGATCAACGGCTCACGTACGGCGATCTTCTGTCCGGATTTCACGAGCCACAGATAGTGCAGCACGGCCAGCAGGCCGATCGGATAGACCAGGGTGTGCAGGCGCCCCCAGTTGCGGCCGAGGCGGCGCATCATGCCCCGGGTCGAGGTGACGGCGAGCGGCAGCAGCAACAGCCAGGCGAGAAAGCCGACCGTGATGTACGGCCGTTTGACGATTTCCTCGAACACCTGGCGCCAGAAACCGCCGAGATCGATGAACAGGTAGATCGCCAAGTGCAGGCTTGCGTAGAAGAACGCGAACAGTCCGAGCATGCGCCGGAAGCGCAGCACGGCGCTCACGCCGCTGAGCTGGCGCAGCGGCGAGACGGCCAGCGTGACCAGGAGCAGCCGCAGCGCCCAGTCGCCGCTGCGGTGTTCCAGCGCGGCGACCGGATCCGGGCCGAGCGCCGCGCGATACACGTCCCAGGACAGACCGGCCAGCGGCAGCAGGCAGAGCACGAACACGATGACCTTCGCGACGACGATGCGCGTATCGGCGGGCTTCTTCATCAATAATTCGTGCGCAGATCCATGCCGGTGTATAGCGACGCGACCTCGTCTCCGTAGCCGTTGAAGGGCAGGGTGGCGACGCGCCGCGCGAACAGGTTGCCGCCGCTGCCGGCGATGCGGCGCTCGCTGGACTGGGTCCAGCGCGGATGGTCGACGGCGGGGTTCACGTTGGAATAGAAACCGTATTCGGTCGGACCGGCCAGGTTCCACGACGTCGCCGGCTGCCGCTCCCAGAATTCGATGCGCACGATGGATTTGGCGCCTTTGAAACCGTATTTCCACGGCACGACCAGGCGCAGCGGCGCGCCGTTCTGGTTCGGCAGCGCGCGCCCGTACAGGCCGACCGCGAGCAGGCTCAAGGGATGCATGGCCTCATCGATGCGCAGAGCTTCGCGATAGGGCCAGTCGAGCACCGGATAGGCGAGGCCCGGCATCTGCTCGGGCCGGTTGACCGTCGTGAACGCGACGTACTTGGCGCGCGAGGTGGGCTTGAAGCGCGCGAGGCATTCGCCGAGCGGGATGCCGACCCACGGAATCACCATCGACCAGGCTTCGACACAGCGGTGTCGGTAAATACGTTCTTCGAGCGCATGCGGTTTGAGCAGATCTTCGAGCGCGAAGCGTCCGGTGACTTCGGCGTGTCCGGCGACTTCGACCGTCCAGGGCTGGGGCTTGAAGCGGCCGGCGTTGCGCGCCGGATCGCTCTTGCCGGTGCCGAACTCGTAATAGTTGTTGTACTGGGTCGCGTCGCGCCAGCTCGTCGGTTCTTCCTGAGTGTTCCAGCGCTCGTTGCGGCGCGCCTGCAGCGGCGTGCCGCTGGGCATCTCGTCGGCGGAAGGTACGGCGGCCTGGCCCGGTTCGCCGCCGCCGCAGCCGCTGGCGAACAGCGGCGCGGCGAGCCCGAGCGTACGCAGAAAACGCCGCCGCTGCAGGTATACGGACTCGGACGTGATCTCGGAACTCGCCATCGGTGCAACGCGGAATCGCTTCATCTCAGGCCTCGTTTCACGACCAGACCGGGTTGACCGATCGGATCTTTCATCCAGTGCTGGTCATGCCAACGGCCATGGCTATACTGGGCCGAAATCAGTCGATGTCGAGTGACGGTGCACGGGGAACCTCACATTGCAGCGGCATTTCATTACTCGACCAGCCTGATCGTCGTGCTGGATGCGGGTGATGGCTGCATTGTCGACGTCAGCCCGTCGGTCGAAACCACATTGGGCCACGCGCGCACGGAACTCATCGGCCAGCGGCCGATCGACATCGGCCTGTGGCGCAATCTCGACGAACGCGCGCTGCTATGGGCAAACCTGCGCGGCCAGGGCCGCCTGAACGATCAGACGTTCGAATTCCTCGCGCGTGACGGCCGCGTGCTGCGCGTCCAGTGCACCTGCGAGATGTTCGAACTGGACGGCCGTACCCGCGTGATCTGCATCGGGCGCCTGCTCGACACGGCCACGGCCGGCGCGGCGGCCGAAACGGACGTGTCGAGCTACCGCTCGCTGTTCCTCGCCGCGGCCGAAGGCATCTATCGCAGCCTGCCGGCCGGCGGGCTCATCGACGTGAATCCGGCGATGGCGCAGATGTTCGGCTACGACGCGCCGGAACAGATGCTGCGCGAATTCGAGCGTTCGTCGCGCCAGGTCTACGTCGACCAGGAGCACTACGACGCGCTGCTGCGGGAAATCGCCGAGACCGGCGTACTGAGCAACCGGCGCTCGCGTGTCTACCGCCGCGACGGCAGCATGATCTGGATCAGCGAAAATCTGCGCTCGGTTCGCGACGACGACGAACGCCTGCTGTTCTACGAAGGCTCGGTCATCGATATCACGCGGCAGGAATGCGCCGAGAGCGCGCTGCGCCAGTCCGAGGAGCTGTACCGCATCCTCGTCGACAATTGCCGCGACGGCGTATTCCTGATTCAGCGCGGCAAGGTAGTGTTCACCAACGGCGCGATGGCCGACATGCTCGGCTATGCCGTGCCGGAGCTGATCGGCAGCGAATACATGGACCTGGTCGCGCCCGAATCGCGCGCGGCGCAGCAGGAACGCCGCACGTTGCGCGAGAGCGGATCGCGCGAGGTGCAAGGTTACGAGATCAACATGCTGTGCAAGGACGGCGCGCGCCGGCTCGTGCAGGTGCGCGCCGACCCGGTGGTGTTCGACGGCGATATCGCGAGCACCGGCACGGCCCGCGACATCACCGAGGAGCGTGCGCAGCAGCAGGCTCTGGCCGAGGCCGAACGCAAATACCGCCAGCTGTTCCGCCATTCCGTCGTCGGCCTGTTCCAGACCCGCGCGGACGGCAGCGTGGTGGAGGCCAATGCCGCGCTCGCGCGCCTGCTCGGCTACGGCTCGCGCGTGGAAATGCTGCAGGACCTGCGTCATATCGACGATCTCGACGTGGACGAGGACGCGCGTGTGCGTATCCTCGATCTGGTCCAGCGCAACGGCCAGGTCAGTGACGAAGAGGTGCGCCTGCGTCGCGTCGACGGGCGCCACATCTGGATTTCGGTAAACCTGCATCTTGTGCGCAATGCCGAAGGCCATGTGCAGAGCCTGGAAGGTTCGGTGCAGGACATCACGGCGCGGCGCGATGCCGAGCGCGCGCTGCTCAGCTCCGAGGAGCGCTACCGCACGCTGGTGGAGCACGCCCAGATCGGCGTCTATGTCATGCGCGACGAGCGCTACATCTACGTCAACCAGCGCTTCGCCAACCTCACCGGCTACGAAGAGCGCGAACTCATCGGCATGCACTGGACCGAGCTCGCGAGCGACCTCGGCCGGCGCATCATCGATACGCGCCTGGAAGCGCGGCGCAGCGGCGAGCCAGTGCCGGCCGAGTACGAAACCCTGCTGAGGCGCAAGGACGGACGCGAGGTGCGCATCAGCGTCAGCGCCGGGCCGATCCGCCTCGACGACGGCGACTATTTCAGCGGCACCGTGCGCGACGTGACCGAACGCCACCGCTTCGAAAGCGAGCTCGAACACAACGCGACCCATGACGCGCTGACCGGCTTGCCCAACCGCGTGCTGTTCGAGCGCTATCTGACCGAACGCCTGCGCGCGGCGCACGAGGCCGGTGCGTTCGACTACGCAATCCTGTTTCTCGATCTCGACGGTTTCAAGCTCGTCAACGACAGCCTCGGCCATGCGACCGGCGACCGGCTGCTCGTGGAGATCACCGAGCGGCTGCGCGCCGCGGCGCCGCCGGGTTCGGTGCTCGCGCGCTACGGCGGCGACGAATTCACGGTGCTGCCGCCGGATGCGTGCTCGGCGGCCGCGGCCGAGCAACTGGCCCAGCATCTGCTGCAGGTGCTCGGTGAACCGTTCGCGTTCGACGGCCACCGGATCTATTCCGGCGCCAGCCTCGGCATCGTGACCGGGCGGCCTGGCTACGAAACGCCGGAGCAAGTGCTGCGCGATGCGGACACGGCGATGTACCGCGCAAAGGCCCGCGGCAAGTCCGCCTATGTCGTGTTCGACGAAGCCATGCACCGCGCCGCGCGCGAGCGGCTGCGCCTGGAAACCGATCTGCGCGAAGCGGTCGAGCGCACCGAGTTCCGCGTGCACTACCAGCCGCTGGTCGATCTGCGCAGCGGTGCGGTGGTCGGCTGCGAGGCCCTGCTGCGTTGGGTACATCCGCACCGTGGCCTGCTGCAGCCGCCGCAGTTTCTCGGCGTGGCCGAGGAGACCGGCCTGATCGTCGCGATCGACTGGTGGGTGCTGGAGACGGCCTGTCGCCAGCTGCACGACTGGCAGCAGCGCTATCCGGCGTTCTCGCGCCTGCGTGCGAACGTCAACGTCGACGACCGCCAGTTCGCCGAGCGCGACGTCGCCGCCGGCATCGGCCGCGTGCTCGCGCGTACCGGCCTCAATGCCGCGTCGCTCGCGATCGAAGTCACCGAGACCGTGTTCCGCGCCGGACGCGGCCAGGCCGAGGCGATATTGGCCGAGGTCAAGCGGCTCGGTGTCAGCCTCGTCGTCGACGATTTCGGCACCGGCTATTCGTCGCTGGATTCGTTCGCGTCCTCGCCGTTCGACGCGCTCAAGATCGACCGCAGCTTCGTGCGCGACATGGAATCCAACCGCCGCCACCGCGCGATCGTGCGTACGATCTCGGGCTTCGCCGAAGACCTCGGCCTGTCGTTGACTGCCGAAGGTGTCGAGACCCAGGCCCAGGCCGAGTTGCTGATGGCCATGGGCTGCAGCACCGCGCAGGGTTTCCTGTACGCGCCGGCGCTCGCGGCCGAGGAAATGGATCAGGTACTCGCTTCAGGCTCGGTGCTCAAGCGTCGCGCCTGAAGCTCGCTTCAGGCTCAGTGCTCGAGCGCCGCGCCTGAGTTGCCCGCGTTTCGCCCGTTCATATCACCGGTTCTCCCTGGCGCGACGGCACGCGCGCGGCATAATGCGGGACTCGTTCTCGCGGAGCCCGCACCTTGAGCCGTGGTCACAATTTCAGCGCCGGTCCCGCCGCGCTGCCCGAAGCCGTGTTGCGTCGTGCACAGGCGGAAATGCTGGAATGGGGCGCGACCGGCGCCTCGGTCATGGAAGTCAGCCATCGCGGCAAGGACTTCATCGCGATGGCCGAGCAGGCCGAGGCCGACCTGCGCGAGCTCCTGGCGATTCCGCAGAATTACAAAGTCCTGTTCCTGCAGGGCGGCGCGACGCAACAGTTCGCGCAGATCCCGATGAACCTCGCGCGGCGCGACCAGCGTGTCGACTACGTCGTGACCGGCGACTGGAGCGAGAAAGCCGTACGCGAAGCGCGCACGCTAGCGCGCGTGCACGTCGCCGCGACCTCCGCCGACAACCGCCACACCGCGATTCCGCCGCGTGCGGGCTGGGATCTTGATCCGCACGCGGCCTATGTGCACTACACGCCGAACGAAACGATCCGCGGCGTCGAGTTCCACGACATTCCCGACGTCGGTGACGTGCCGCTGATCGCCGACTTTTCCTCGACCATCCTGTCGCGCCCGTTCGACGTGTCGCGCTTCGGCCTGATCTACGCGGGCGCGCAGAAGAACATCGGGCCGTCGGGCATCGTCGTCGTGATCGTGCGCGAGGATCTGCTCGCGCGCTGCCCGGCCGACATGCCGAAGATTTTCAGCTTCGCCGAGCAGGCGGCGCAGGGATCGATGCTCAACACGCCGAACACCTTCGGCTGGTACCTGGCCGGGCTGATCTTCCAATGGCTCAAAGCGGAAGGCGGCCTGGCCGCGATGGAGCAGCGCAACCGGCGCAAGGCCGAAACCCTGTATGGCTACATCGACGCGTCGGGCTTCTACGCGAACCCGGTCGACCCGGCCGCGCGGTCCTGGATGAATGTGCCGTTCACCCTGCCGCGCAGCGAACTCGATGCGGCTTTTCTGCAGGAATCGAAAGATGCCGGCCTGCTCGCGCTCAAGGGCCACAAGCTCGTCGGCGGCATGCGCGCGTCGCTGTACAACGCGGTGACGCAGGACAGCGTCGATGCGCTCGTGGATTTCATGCGGGATTTCGCGCGACGCAACGAATAAAAATTAAAATGTGCGACGTAGGTTGGGGTAAGCCGCAGGCGCACCCCAACATCGAGGTGACTCACGCCCCAAGAACCCATGCCGAAGCGCCGCTCGTCGCACATCAGGCGCGGGTCGCCGTTGGTTCGGAGTTCCTTCGCCACGGGCTTTTCGTGCCGGAAATGCCTCGATGTTGGGGTGCGCCTGCGGCTTACCCCAGCCTACGCGGCTTTCGCTTCGCTGGCCCGCGCCGTCGGCTTGTTGCTGCGCGAACGCAGCCACGCGGCGTATTCGTCGAGATCGCCATTGAAGGCCTCGACCTTGCCGTCGGCCACGCGCCAGTAGGTATCGCAGACCAGGCCCGTGAGATGCCGGTCGTGCGAGACCAGCACGATGGCGCCGTCGAAATCGCTCAGGGCCTCGGCCAGTGCCTCGCGCATTTCGAGATCCAGATGGTTGGTCGGCTCGTCGAGCAGCAGCACGTTGGGCCGACGCCAGGCGATCAGCGCGAGCGCCAGACGCGCGCGCTCGCCGCCGGAAAAATTGTCGATGACTTCGAAGGCACGGTTGCCCGGGAAGAACCAGCGCGCGAGAAAATCGCGGAACTCCTGCGTCGCGACACCCGGCGCGATCTCCTTGAGGTGATCGACCGGGCTCAGGCCTTCGTGCAGCGACTCGACCGTATGTTGGGCGAAATAGCCCAACTGCATGTCCTTGTGCGCCATGCGGTCGCCGGTGAGCAGTTCCAGTTCGCCGACCAGGGTTTTCACGAGCGTCGACTTGCCCGCGCCGTTGGGACCGAGCAGGCCGATGCGGTCGCCGGCCTCGAGGCCGAAGCCCACGTCGCGCAGGATGCGCGTGTCGCCATAGCCCGCGTCGGTATCGTTGAGGCGCAGCAGCGAATGCGGCAGTTTCGCTGGCGCGTCGAAGTTGATGCGGATCTGGCGTTCGGCGCGCACAGCTTCGGTGCCGCTGAGCTTGGCCAGCCGCTTGACCCGCGACTGCGCCTGACGCGCTTTGCTGGCCTTGGCCTTGAAGCGGTCGATGAAGGCCTGCAGGTGGACGCGTTCGGCCTGTTCCTTTTCGAACGCGATCTGCTGCTGGCGCAGCTGTTCAGCGCGCTGGCGCTCGAAGCTCGTGTAGTCGCCGGTATAGAGCTTGGCGCGGCCTTCGTGCAAATGCAGGGTGTGGGTGCTGACGCCGTCGAGGAACTCACGGTCGTGCGAAATCATCAGCAGCATGCCCGGGTATTTCAGCAGCCATTGCTCCAGCCAGAGCACGGCGTCGAGATCCAGATGGTTGGTCGGCTCGTCGAGCAGCAGCAGGTCGCTCGGCATCATCAGCGCGCGCGCCAGATTGAGACGGACGCGCCAGCCGCCGGAGAAGTCCGACACCGGCATCGTATGCGTGTCCGCGTGAAAGCCCAGGCCGTGCAGCAGGCGCCCGGCGCGGGCGCCGGCGTCGTAGCCATTGATCGCGGCCAGGTCCTGGTGCGCTTTCGCTACCGCATCCCAGTCCTCGCGTTCCATTGCCTGCGCTTCGGCGCACAGGATGGAATGCACCTCGACGTCGCCGGACAGCACGAAATCGAGTGCGGAGTCGGGCAGCGACGGAGTCTCCTGCGCCACGCTCGCGATGCGCAGCCGGCTCGGCCGGTCGAGGTCGCCGCGATAGGGCTCGACCTCGCCCTGGATGGCGGCGAACAGGCTGGACTTCCCGCAGCCGTTGCGGCCGACCACGCCGACGCGCGCGCCGGCATGCAGGGTCAGGTCGACATCGGACAGCAGCAGGCGTTCGCCGCGGCGCAGGGCGAAGTTTCGGAAAGCAATCATGGGATGAACAGTGAAAAGGAGTGAGTAACGAGTGGCAGGCCGCAACCCTTGAAGAGGTGGGGCCACGCCAGGCCAACCGCGAAGCTTACCGGCGCCGCCGCGCCACTACTACTGTTTTCTCACTCATCTTCCCTCGGCTCTTAATAGAGCACGCGAGCGCGCAGGGTTCCAGGGATAGCCGCGAGGGCGTCCTTGAGCTCCGCGGCGCGTTCCTCGGGCATGGATACGTCGATGACGACGTAGCCGACCTGCGCGTCGGTCTGCAGGTACTGGCCGTCGATATTGACGTTCTCGCGCGAGAACAGGTCGTTGATGCGCGACAGCATGCCCGGCACGTTGCTGTGGATATGCAGCAGGCGCCGGCTGTGCGGGTGTTCGGGCAGGGACGCTTCGGGGAAGTTGACTGCCGACAGGGTCGAACCGTTGTCGCTGTAGCGCACGAGCTTGGCTGCCACTTCCAGACCGATGTTGTCCTGCGCTTCGAGCGTGCTGCCGCCGACATGCGGGGTCAGGATCACGTTGTGCATGCCGATCAGCGGCGAGACGAACGCGTCGGCGTTGCCCTTGGGTTCGATCGGGAACACGTCGATCGCCGCGCCCGACAGGTGTTCGTTGCGCAGCGCCGCGGCCAGGGCGTCGATATCGACCACGGTACCGCGCGAGGCGTTGATCAGCGCGCTGCCGGGACGCATGCGCGAGATCTGTTCGGCCCCCATCATGTTCTGCGTGGCCGCCGTTTCCGGTACGTGCAGCGTGACGATGTCGGCGCGGCCGAGCAGATCGTTGAGGCTCAGCGCCGGGCGCGCATTGCCGAGCGCGAGCTTGGTTTCGATGTCGTGATAGATCACGCGCATGCCCAGCCCTTCGGCGAGCAGGCCGACCTGGGTACCGATGTGGCCGTAGCCGACGATGCCGAGCACCTTGTCGCGCACCTCGAAGCTGCCAGCGGCAGACTTCGACCAGCCGCCGCGATGGCATTCGGCGTTTTTCTGCGGAATGCGCCGCATCAGCAGGATGGCCTCGGCGATGACGAGTTCGGCCACGCTGCGCGTGTTGGAATACGGCGCGTTGAACACCGGAATACCGGCGGCCTTGGCCGCGCCGAGATCGACCTGGTTCGTGCCGATGCAGAAGCAGCCGATCGCGATCAGGCGCTTGGCCTGGTCGAGCACTTCGGCGTTGAGCTGCGTGCGCGAGCGTATGCCGAGCAGATGGGCTTCGGCGATGCGCTGCTTGAGTTCGGCTTCGGGCAGCGATTTCTCGTGGAGTTCGATCTGCGAATAGCCGGCGGCCTGGAAGGCCTCTACCGCGCTGCGGCTGACGCCTTCGAGCAACAACACGCGGATGTCTTGTTTGGGGTAAGACGTCTTCTTCATTGTTTGATCGCGTCAGAGGGATGAGTAGCGGCGCGGGAAGCCCCGAGCCAGCGCCGACTATGCCCGGTCGGGCCAGTCTGCCGCAATGCAACACTGGACGGCTAATGACATCGCTGGCAGGCTCGCCGGACCTTGCGAGTAGAGCCTGCATGAACCCCTCGTCCCTTGCCGCGCTGCGCCATCGCCTGCCCGAACTCAAGCTTTTGACCGAGGCTGCGGATCTCGAGCACTACGGCCGCGACTGGACCCGCCGCTGGACCCCGGCACCGCTCGCGATCGCGCTGCCGGCGAGCGTGGACGAGGTGCAGAGCATCGTGCGCTGGGCCAATGAGCACCGCGTCGCGATAGTCCCGTCGGGCGGACGCACGGGCCTTTCGGGCGGTGCCGTGGCCGCGCACGGCGAACTGGTGGTCAGCCTCGAGCGCATGAACCGCGTGCTCGCCTTCGACGCGATCGACCGCACGCTGACCGTGCAGCCGGGCCTGGCGCTCGAAGCGATCCACAACGCGGCGCGCGAGCACGGCCTGATCTATCCGGTCGACTTCGGCGCACGCGGTTCCTGCCAGATCGGCGGCAACATCGCGACCAACGCCGGTGGCATCCGCGTGATCCGCTACGGCAATACGCGCAACTGGATTGCCGGCATCAAGGTGATCACCGGCGCAGGCGAGCTGCTCGATCTCAATCGCGGCCTGATCAAGAACGCGACCGGCTACGACTTGCGGCACCTGTTCATCGGTTCGGAAGGTACGCTCGGCATCGTGGTCGAGGCGACGCTGGCCCTGACCGATGCGCCGCCGCCGTCGCAGGTCATGCTGTTCGCGATCCCGCACATGGACGCGCTGATGCAGGTATTCGGCGCCTGCCGCGCGCGGCTGTCGCTGAGCGCGTTCGAGTTCTTCACCGATCGCGCGCTGCACCACGTCGCGGCGCACGGCGCGCAAAGACCCTTCGCCGAATCGTCGCCGTACTACGTCGTCACCGAATTCGACGCCGCGCGGGAAGCGCAGCAGGCCGAGGCGCTGGCGGTGTTCGAACACTGTCTCGACCACGGCTGGGTCAGCGATGGCGTGATCAGCCAGAGCGAAGCGCAGGCGAAGAGTCTCTGGCGCCTGCGCGAAGGCATTACCGAAAGCCTCGCGCCGCACAAGCCGTACAAGAACGACATCTCGGTGCGGATCGCCGCGGTACCGGCCTTCCTGCACGACATGCAGGATCTGCTGACGCGTGAATACCCGCAGTTCGACGTGGTCTGGTTCGGCCATATCGGTGACGGCAACCTGCACATCAACATCGTCAAGCCGGCCGAGGTCGACTACACGTCGTTCATCGCCGAATGCGAACGCGTGACCGAACTGATGTGCGACGTGCTGGCGCGCCACGGCGGCAGCATCTCGGCCGAACACGGCATCGGTCTGGTCAAGAAACCGTATCTCGGCAGCGCGCGCAGCGCCGCGGACATCTCGCTGATGCGCGGCATCCGCGCCGTGCTGGACCCGAACGGCATCATGAATCCCGGCAAATTGTTCTGAACGGCCGTTGCTGGCCGGCAACGCGCATATCGCAGATCCACATATGAGCCCGCGCCGCGTTGTCGCGTATAAGCGGCGCTGTCGACTTACGAGACCGCAATGAACGCCAGTGACCACGAATCGCCGCCGCTGAACCTCGCGCAGACGCGCGAACGCATCGACGCCATCGACCGCGAGATCCAGCAGCTCATCGCCGAACGCGCGCGCTGGGCGCAGCTCGTCGGCAAGGCCAAGGGCGAGCTCAAGGCCGCGGTCGACTACTACCGTCCCGAGCGCGAGGCGCAGGTGCTGCGCATGGTCGTCGATCGCAACGACGGCCCGCTGACCAACGAAGAAATGGTGCGGCTGTTCCGCGAGATCATGTCGGCCTGCCTCGCCCAGCAGGAGCCGTTGAAGATCGGTTTCCTCGGACCCGAGGGCACGTTCAGCCAGCAGGCCGTGCTCAAGCACTTCGGCCATTCGATCAAGGGACTGCCGCTCGCGACCATCGACGAGGTGTTCCAGGAAGTCGCCGCGGGCAATGCGGACTTCGGCGTCGTGCCGATCGAAAATTCCAGCGAAGGCACGGTGAATTCCTCGCTCGACCTGTTCGTGACCTCGTCGCTGAAGATCTGCGGCGAGATCGAGCTGCGCATACACCAGCATCTGCTCTCGCGCACGACGCGGCTGGAGGAGATCGAACGCGTCTATTCGCATCCGCAGTCGCTCGGCCAGTGCAAGGCCTGGCTGCGCGCGAACCTGCCGAAGGCCGAGCGCATTCCGGTGTCGAGCAATGCCGAGGCCGCGCGGCGCGCGCGCAATGCCGACGATGCCGCGGCGATCGCCGGTGAGACCGCGGCGCATATCTACGGTCTCAAGGTGCTTGCGCGGCAGATCGAAGACCGGCCCGACAACACCACGCGCTTCTTCGTGATCGGCCGCGAGCTGTTTCCGCCGTCGGGCCACGACAAGACCTCACTGCTGATGTCAGTCAAGGACAAGCCCGGCGCGCTGTACGAGTTGCTGACGCCGTTCGCCGACCAGGGACTGTCGATGACCAAGATCGAGTCGCGGCCGGCGCGCACCGGCAAATGGGAATACGTGTTCTTCGTGGAAGTGGAAGGCCATGTCGACGATGCGCGCATGAGCGGCGCGATCGCCCTGGCCAGCGCCCGCGCGGCCGAAGTCAAGGTGCTGGGTTCCTATCCGGTGGCGCTGCTGTGAGCGGCGACATCGTCAGCCTCGCGAACGCGGCGACGCGCGCGCTGCGCGCCTACGATCCGGGCCATGACTTGCCGGCGCTGCGCCGGGAGTACGGCGAGCGGCTGATCGAACTCGGCTCCAACGAAACCTCGCTCGGCGCGAGCAGCGCTGTCGCCGCGGCGATCACCGCGGCGCTGCCCGACATCTATCGCTATCCCGATCCCAAGGGCGGCTCGCTCAAGCGCGCACTCGCCGCACACCTCGACGTCGAGCCGGCGCAGATCGCGCTCGGCAACGGCTCGCATGAACTGCTGATGCTGATCGCGCAGTGCTTTGCCGATGCGCAGACCTCGGTCGTGTATTCGCAGTATGGATTTGCCGTGTTCGCGATCGGTACGGCGGCGGCGGGCGCCCAGCCGATCTGCGTGCCGGCGCTGCCGCCGGATCATGCGACGGCACCGCTCGGACATGACCTCGTCGCGATGGCGGCGGCCGTGCGCGCCGATACGCGGCTCGTGTATGTGGCCAATCCCAACAATCCTACCGGTACCTGGTTCGACGACGCGGCGTTGGATACCTTCGTCGCCGTGCTGCCCGAGACCGTTGTCGTCGTCGTCGACGAAGCCTATGCGGAATATGTAACGGCACCCGGCACACGGTCCGCCGTACGGCTGCTGCGCGGGCCGCAGGCACGCCGCAACCTCATCGTCACCCGCACGTTCTCCAAGGCCTATGCGCTGGCCGGGCTGCGCGTCGGCTATGCGATCGGATCGGCCGAGGCGATTGCCGTGCTGGAGCGGCTGCGCGAATCGTTCAACGTGAACCATCTTGGCCTCGTCGCGGCCGAGGCGGCGCTGGCCGACAACGCCCACGCCGCGCGCATCCGCGAGCACACGGCGAGCGAGCGCGAATGGCTGGTCGCACGCCTGCGCGAGCGCGGCCTGCACGTGTTTCCGTCCCAGACCAATTTTGTACTCGTGGATTTCGGCCGTCCGGCCGGCGAGATCGAGGCACAGCTGTTCCGGCACGCCGTCGTCGTGCGGCCCATGGCCGGCTACGGCCTGCCGCAATGCCTGCGCATCAGCGTTGGCACGCGCGCGGAAAGCGAACGTCTGCTGGAGGCGCTGGCATGAGCGGCGGCGGCGAAACCTGGATCAGCGCCCGATCGGGCGCGCTAGTCGGGGAGTTGCGCGTTCCCGGCGACAAGTCGATCTCGCATCGCGCGGTGATGTTCGCCTCGCTTGCCGACGGCGTATCGCAGATCAGCGGCTTCCTCGAGGGTGAGGACACGCGCGCGACCGCCCGCGCTTTCGCGGCGATGGGTGTGACGATCGAGCAGCCCTCCGACAGTGAGCGCATCGTGCACGGCGTCGGCCTGCACGGACTGCGTGCGCCCGCCGCCGCGATCGATTGCGGCAATGCCGGCACGGGCATGCGCCTGCTGACCGGCATCCTCGCCGGACAATCCTTCGACACCACGCTGACCGGCGACGCCTCGCTGTCGCGCCGGCCGATGCGCCGCGTGATCGAGCCGCTGAGCCGCATGGGCGCGCGCATCGAGGCCGAGGACGGCGGACTGCCGCCGCTGCGGATCCGGGGCGGACAGTCGCTGACCGGCATCGACTACGCCTTGCCGGTCGCCAGCGCTCAGGTCAAATCAGCGCTGCTGCTGGCCGGGCTGTATGCAAACGGCGAAACCACGGTGCGCGAACCGCATCCGACACGCGACTACACCGAGCGCATGCTGGCCGCGTTCGGCTGGCCGGTCTCGTTTTCTGCCGGCAAGGCGACGGTCTCCGGCGGACGCAGGCTGCGCGCGACCAACGTGGTCGTGCCGGCGGATTTCTCCTCGGCAGCGTTCTTCCTCGTCGCCGCGAGCATCGTGCCGGGCTCGGATCTGCTGCTGCGCGAAGTCGGCATCAATCCGCGGCGTACCGGGCTGCTCGAGGCGCTGAAACTCATGGGCGCGGACATCGTGGCCGAGCGGCCGCGCGAACTCGGTGGCGAAGCCGTCGCCGACCTGCGCGTACGCCATGCGCCGCTGCGCGGCATTGCCGTGCCCGAGGCACTGGTGCCCGACATGATCGACGAGTTCCCGATCCTGTTCGTGGCCGCTGCGGCCGCGACCGGCACGACCCGCGTCACCGGCGCGGCCGAACTGCGCGTCAAGGAATCCGATCGCATCGCGGTCATGGCGCAGGGTCTGCGCACGCTGGGCGTGGCGATCCAGGAAACGCCCGACGGCGCCGTCATCGACGGCGGCGCGTTCGGCGGTGGCGAGGTCGACAGCGTCGGCGACCACCGCTGCGCCATGAGCTTCGCTGTGGCCGGCCTGATCGCCGGTGCCGAGGTACGGATCCGCGACTGCGCCAACGTCGCGACCTCGTTCCCCGGCTTCGTCGAGCTCGCCAACGGCTGCGGCTTCCTGCTGCGCGACTGAGGCGGACGCGGCCGGGCCGGATGACAGGTAACAGGGCAGGGCGGGCGGCACCGGATCAAGCTGCTAGGGCGATCCAGAATGGATCGCGCGCTAGTCGATCGCGTAAGCGATTGATTCTCGGAGAACGTGGGCAAGCTCCGCTTGCACCGTTCGATTGAGAAAGGGGTTTCATCCCTTTCTCAACACCCTGCTAGACTCGCAAAGTTTGTTCCGCCTACCAGAGCGCCCATGAGCCGATCCGACAAGCTGGTACCCGTATTGACCATCGATGGGCCGTCGGGCTCGGGCAAGGGCACCATTGCGCGGATCGTCGCCGAACGGCTGGGCTGGCATCTGCTGGACTCCGGCGCGCTGTACCGCGCGGTCGGCTATGCCGCTTCGATGGCCGGGCTGGATCTGTCCGACATGGAAGCCATGACGCGCTGCGCGGAAACCACGAAGATCACCTTTCGCGATCCCAAAGACGGTCGCGAAACAAGGGTTTACGTCAATTCCCACGATTCCACCGACGATCTGCGCACCGAAACCGTCGGCGCAGTCGCGTCCGCCATTGCCGCGATCCCGTCGGTGCGCACGGCTCTGGTCGACAAGCAGCTGAGCTTCCGCCGCCTGCCGGGCCTGGTTGCCGACGGCCGCGACATGGGCACGGTCATTTTCCCCGACGCCGGGGTCAAGGTGTTCCTGACCGCCAGTGCCGAGGAACGCGCGAGGCGGCGCTATAAGCAGTTGAAGGACAAGGGTCTTGCCGTTACACTTGCGTCCCTTTTGCGCGAGATCGAAGCGCGCGATGCCCGCGATGCGGCGCGTCCCGTAGCTCCGCTGAAGCCGGCACTGGATGCCGTCTTGATCGACTCGACCGGGATGCCCGTGGATGCCGTGGTTGACAAGGTCCTGAGCCTTATCCAGCCCGCCTGAGCGTCGCCTTCTTCGCTTTTGCACAAAGGGAAAAATAGGTCCCGCGTTTGCGGGGAACTCCATGGCGTCCAGAAAGGCGCCCCAACAGGCAAGCCGGCGGCTACGACGCCTCACCGCGTGCGTGCTGCGGCTTTTTTCCATTATGGAATCAACATGACTGAAAGTTTTGCCGAACTGTTTGAACAGAGCGAAGCCCTGATCAAATTCAAGCCGGGCACCATCGTTACCGGCATAGTGGTCGACATCAAGTCGGACGTGGTCGTCGTCAACGCCGGGCTCAAGTCCGAAGGCATCGTGCCCATCGAGCAATTCCGCAACGAACGCGGCGAGCTCGAAGTTGCCATCGGCGATGAGGTCAAGGTCGCTCTCGATTCGCTCGAAAACGGATTTGGCGAGACCATGCTCTCGCGCGAGAAAGCCAAGCGCTCGCTCGTGTGGGACGAACTCGAAGAGGCCCAGAAGGCCAACGCCACCGTCACCGGCCGCATCAGCGGCAAGGTCAAGGGCGGTTTCACCGTCGATATCAAGGACGTCCGCGCATTCCTGCCGGGTTCCCTCGTCGACGTGCGCCCGGTGCGCGATCCGGTCTACCTCGAGGGCAAGGAACTCGAGTTCAAGATCATCAAGCTCGACCGCAAGCGCAACAACGTCGTGGTTTCGCGCCGCGCCGTGGTCGAGAGCGAATTCAGCGCCGAGCGCGAATCGCTGCTGGAAAAGCTGCAGGAAGGCGCCGTCATCAAGGGCGTCGTCAAGAACCTCACCGACTACGGCGCGTTCGTGGATCTGGGTGGGATCGACGGCCTGCTGCACATCACCGACATGGCGTGGAAGCGCGTGCGTCATCCGTCCGAAGTGGTCAACGTCGGCGATGAGCTCGATGTCCGCGTGCTGAAGTTCGATCGCGAGCGCAACCGCGTTTCGCTCGGCCTCAAGCAGATGGGCGAAGATCCGTGGGTCAACATCGCCCGCCGCTATCCGTCCAATACCCGCCTGTTCGGCAAGGTCTCCAACGTCACTGACTACGGCTGCTTCGTCGAGCTGGAACCTGGCGTGGAAGGCCTCGTACACGTGTCCGTGATGGACTGGACCAACAAGAACGTCAACCCGGGCAAGCTGGTCCAGGTCGGCGATGAAGTCCAGGTCATGGTGCTCGACGTCGATGAAGAGCGTCGCCGCATCTCGCTGGGCATCAAGCAGACCCAGTCCAACCCGTGGGAAACCTTCGCGGCCATCCACAAGAAGAACGACAAGGTGCGCGGCCAGATCAAGTCGATCACCGACTTCGGCATCTTCGTCGGCCTGGACGGCGGCATCGATGGCCTGGTCCACCTGTCCGACATCTCCTGGCAGGCTACCGGTGAAGACCTCGTCCGCCAGTTCAAGAAGGGCGATGAAGTCGAAGCCGTGGTGCTGGCCGTGGATCCGGAACGCGAGCGCATCTCGCTCGGCATCAAGCAGCTGGAGCAGGATCCGTTCGGCCAGTTCATGGCCGGCTCGCCGAAGGGCAGCATCGTCAACGGCGTGGTCCGGGAAGTGGACGCGCGCGGCGCGACCATCGACCTCGGCGACGGCGTCGAAGGCTACCTGCGTGCGAACGACATCGCCAAGGAGCGCATCGAAGACGCGACTCAGCACCTGAAGGTCGGCGACAAGGTCGAAGCCAAGTTCATCGGCATGGACCGCAAGGGCCGCACGCTGCAGCTGTCGATCCGCGCCAAGGACGAGGAAGAAATGGCCTCGGTGCTCGAGGAATACCAGTCCAGCACCCTGGGTACCGCCAAGCTCGGCGCGCTGCTCAAGGAACAGCTGAAGAAGTAAGCACGACGCTCGCCGGGACGGGTTTTCCCGTCCCGGCCGGCAGCTTCACTGGAATGGCGGCCCCGGCCGCCATTCTTTTTGGCCGATCCAGGCAACCTCAACAAAAGCGCGACACGCCTCTGTTTTTGGAGCCCCCTTTAGTAAAGGGGGCGGCCGACGCGCAGCGTTGGCCAGGGTTGTGGAGATCTGGTGCCCATCAAAAAAGCACCGCGCCAATCACTTGCCCCGAACTTCCTAATGATCGGATTCGCGGAATGCGCTAAGCTCGCGTTCCGTAACGGAACTCTACCCGGCGGAGCCGAACCCACATGACCAAGTCCGAGCTGATCGAGGCCCTGGCCGACCGGCAGAAGCATCTTGCGTTTAACGATGTCGAGTTGGCCGTAAAGAATCTGCTTGAGCAGATGAGCCAGGCGCTGTCCGGCGGCGAACGTATCGAGATACGCGGCTTCGGCAGCTTTTCCCTGCATTTCCGCCCACCACGCATGGGCCGCAACCCCAAGACCGGCGCCGCCGTTGCCCTGCCGGGCAAGCATGTGCCGCATTTCAAGCCGGGCAAGGAATTGCGCGAACGCGTGAACCAGTCCGAGGAACCCATCCGCTGAGCCTTAGCCCGCGACCGGCGCCGCCGCGCCTCCACCCGGATTTCCCATGCGCGTCGTCTGGATAGTTGCTGCGTTGTTGTTCGCTGCCGCCGGCGCCGTGTTCGGTGCGCTCAACGGCGAAAGCGTCGGGCTCGATTTCTATTCTTTCCAGCTGCAGATGCCCAAGGCCGCCGCGCTGCTCGCCGCGCTGCTGGCGGGCTGGCTCGCCGGTGGCCTGGTTCTGTGGCTGACGGTCGTCATGCCGCTGCGCCGCCGCCTGTCGCGGCAGCGCCGCGAGCTGGTCCGCCGCGACGACGTCGCGACGGTGCGAACGGCGGAATGACAGCCACGGCATGAACCCGCTCTACCTGTTGTTCCTGCTGTTGCCCGTCGCCGCCTTCTCCGGCTGGTGGATTGCCCGCCGTTCCAGTGCGCGCACCTCGGGCGAACGCGTCAGTGCGCTGTCCAGCACGTATTTCCGCGGCCTGAACTATCTGCTGAATGAGCAGCAGGACAAGGCCATCGAGGTCTTCGTCAAGCTGGCCGAAGTCAATCGCGACACGGTCGAAACGCATCTCGCGCTGGGCAACCTGTTCCGCCGCCGCGGAGAGGTCGACCGCGCCATCCGCGTGCACCAGAACCTGATCGCGCGCGAAGACCTCAGCGATGCGATGAAGACCGTCGCGCTGCTGGAACTCGGCGAGGACTACATGCGCGCGGGCCTCCTCGATCGCGCCGAGACCCTGTTCTCCGACCTCGTCGCGATGCGTGCGCATGCGCCCTCGGCGCTCAAGCATCTGATCGCGATCTACCAGCACGAACGCGACTGGGACAAGGCCATCGCCCATGCGCGCCGGCTCGAGGAAATGACCGGCGAATCGCAGTGCGCCGTCGTCGCCCAGTTCCATTGTGAACTCGCGACCGAGGCGCGCGCGCAGAAACGCTTCGACGACGCGGCCGAGCACATCCAGGCCGCGTTCGACTGCGCGCCGCGCAACGTGCGCGCGAGCATGCTGCAGGGCCAGGTGCTGGCCGACCAGGGACGCTACGCCGAAGCAGTGACCGCGTTCGAACAGGTCGCCGAGCACGATGTGGACTTCGTGCCGGAGATCCTGCCGCTGCTGCTCGACGCTTATGCCAAGAGCCAGCAGATGCAGCGCGCCGAAGAGTTTCTCGGCCGCATTATCGAGCGCTACCACGGCATTTCGCCGGTCCTCGCGCTGACCAAGCTGTATGCGCGCAACCAGGGCGAACAGGTCGCAGTCGATTTCCTGACGCGCCAGTTGCGCCAGCGTCCCTCGGTGCGCGGTCTCACGGCGCTGATCAACGCGACCCTGCACAGCGCCACCGGCGAGGCGCGCGAAAATCTGCTGATCCTGCAGGACCTCGCGCGCAAGCTCGTCGAAGGGCAGGCCATGTATCGCTGCAATCGCTGCGGTTTCGGTGCCAAGGCGCACCATTGGCAGTGTCCGAGTTGCAAGAGCTGGGGTTCGGTGCGTCCGATCCACGGCGTGGCCAACGAATAACGCCCGTGGATTCCGCCCTCGTATTGCACGCCGCCTGCGCGCTGCTGATCTCCTCCGCGGCGACCGTGCTGGCGCTGCGCTACGCCCGGCGCCGGCGCCTGCTGGATGGGCCCGGCCGGCGCCGCGCCCATTCCGTACCGACGCCGCGCGGCGGCGGCATCGCGATCGTCGTCTCGGCGCTGTGCTGCGTTGGTCCGGTGCTCGCGTCCGCGTGGGCTGCTGCGCTGCTGGGCCTGGCCCTGATCGCGGTGGCCGGCGTCGGCTGGTGGGACGATCACGCTTCGCTCAACCCGTTGCCGCGCATCGTGGTGCATCTGCTGGCCGGCGTGGCGCTGGCGGTCGTCGTAGTGCGTCTCGCGCCGGCTCCGGCCTGGGCCGGGGGCCTGGCGATGGTGGCGCTGGCCGCTGCCGTAGTGCTGAGCACGGCCTGGTCGATCAACCTGCACAACTTCATGGACGGCATCAACGGATTCCTGACCCTGCAGGCGTTCTGGATTTTTTCCATGGTCGCGCTGCTCGGCGAGCTGGGGCTGCCGCATGGGCTCGGCGCGATACCTGCGCTGCTCGCGGCTGCCTGCCTCGGCTTCCTGCCGTTCAATTTTCCGCGCGCACGGATTTTCCTCGGCGACGTGGGCAGCGGCGCGCTCGGTTTCCTGATCATTGCGGTGCTGTGGCTTGCGGCGATGCGGGAACCGCGCTGGTTCGCCGTCGGTCTGCTGCTGCTCAGCAGTTTCCTGATCGACGCGACGGCGACGCTGAGCTTCCGTTTCTGGCGCGGACGCCGCTGGTATAGTGCCCACCGCGAACATCTCTATCAGTGGCTGGTGCGGCGCGGCTGGTCGCATTCCCGCATCGTGATCCGCTACATGGCCTGGAATCTTCTTCTGATCGCTCCATTCGCCCTGTTCGCGGGCCTCTTCGACGACGAAAACGACATGGCGCCCGTCATCGCGGTGGTCACGGCCTATGCGGCCGGCCTGCTGATCTGGCGCCGTTCGCGCCGGGCGATCCTGCGCGAGGCGCGCGGCCATGCGTGATCTTCTGCGCGAGGCGCGCGGCCATGCCTAATCTTCTGCGCGAGGCGCGCATTCATGCCTGACCTCCTGCGCCGCAGCATCGGTCTGATCCATCCGCGTCTGGCCGTGGTCGGACACGACGTCGGCATGGTCTGGCTGGCCTGGATCGCGACCTACGCGGCACGCAATGCCGTATTGCCCGAACCTCAGCCGGTGATCTGGTTCGGCCCCGAAGTCGTCGTGCTGCTCGCGGTGCAGGCCGCCGTGTTCTGGTGGACCGGGCTCTACCGGGGACTCTGGCGCTTCGCGAGCCTGCCGGACCTCTGGAACATCGTGCGCGCCGGCGCGATCGGTGCGGCGCTCGTGGCGATCACGCTGTTTCTCTACAACCGTCTCGCGACCGTGCCGCGCGGCGTGCTGCTGATCTATCCGGCCGCGCTCGTCGTCTTTCTCGGCGCGCCGCGCCTGGGCTATCGCTTCTGGAAGGATTCGCGCCTGGACCTGTTCAACGACAGTCCGAGTCAGCGTGTGCTGATCCTGGGCGCCGGCCGCGCCGGCGAGGCGCTCGCGCGCGACCTCAAGCGCGAGAACCGCTATCGCGTCGTCGGTTTCGTCGACGACAACGCGCAGCTGCGCGGCGCCAAGCTGCATGGCGTGCCGGTGCTGGGCACGCTGGAAAAACTGCCGCAGATCGCCGCCGAAGTCGCCGCGCAGATGCTGCTGATCGCGATGCCGTCGTCGAGCAATGCGCAGATGCGCCGCGTCGTGGAATTGTGCGAATCGACCGGTCTTGCATTCCGCACCGTGCCGCGCCTCGACGACGTGGTCTCGGGCCGCTCGCAGTTCAACGAGCTCAAGGAAGTCGCGATCGAGGACCTGCTCGGGCGCGATCCGGTGCAGCTCGACTGGACCGCGATCCGCAGCGGTCTGACCGGCAAACGCGTGCTCGTGACCGGCGGCGGCGGCTCGATCGGTTCGGAACTGTGCCGCCAGGTCGCGCGCCTGGGCGCAAGCTCGCTGACCGTGCTCGAACTGTCGGAATACAACCTCTATCGCATCGAGCAGGAACTGCGCGCGGCCTGGCCCGACCTGATTTTCGACGCGCGCATCGGCAATGCCGGCGACGCGGCGACCTGCGAACGCCTCTTCGCCGCGACGCGCCCGCAAGTCGTCTTCCACGCGGCTGCCTACAAGCATGTGCCCTTGCTGCAGGGCCAGCTGCGCGAAGCCGTGCGCAACAACGCGCTCGCGACACGCTGCGTGGCGGATGCGAGCGACCGCCATGGCGTGGAATGCATGGTGCTGATCTCCACCGACAAGGCGGTCAACCCGACCAGCATCATGGGCGCGTCCAAGCGCGTTGCCGAGATCTATTGCCAGAACCTCGCCGGGCGCTCGCGCACGCGCTTCATCACGGTGCGCTTCGGCAACGTGCTGGATTCAGCCGGTTCCGTCGTGCCGCTGTTTCGCGAACAGATCCGCGCCGGCGGACCGGTCACCGTCACGCATCCGGAAATCACGCGCTATTTCATGACCATTCCGGAGGCCTGCCAGCTGATCCTGCAGGCCGAAGTGCTGGGCAAGGGCGGCGAGATCTTCGCGCTGGACATGGGCGAACCGATCCGCATCCGCGACCTGGCCGAGCAGATGATCCGGCTCACCGGCAAGGTGCCCGGCCGCGACATCCAGATCGCGTATACCGGGCTGCGCCCAGGCGAGAAACTGTTCGAAGAGCTGTTCCATCCGCTGGAGAACTACCGCAGCACCTCGCACGTCAAGATTTTCCTGGCGCAGCCGCGCAGCATGAGCTGGGAGATTCTCAACGCGCAGCTCGCGCGCGCCGCACAGGCCGTGCAGGAGTTCGACGAGGACCAACTGCGCCGCTGCATCGCAACGCTGCTGCCGGATTTCCCGTTTCGCGGCGGCGATGAGGCCGCGATCGTTCCGTTCGATCGGGCGCAGGGACAGCAGTAACGTTTCGCCGCATATCGATTTCAAATGGGCTTGGGCCGCACCGCAACGCGCGCCGATGCCAGTACAACGAGAGCGGGATGGCGCGGTGTCCGCACCCACTTCCCGCGACGCCGGCACCGTTCGGCGCATTACGCTACACCGCATCATTCAGGAGTTCGCATGTCGCAACGTCTACGCAAGGTCGTCTTCCCGGTTGCCGGTCTGGGCACGCGCTTCCTGCCGGCCACCAAGGTCGTGGCCAAGGAAATGCTGCCGGTGCTGGACCGTCCGCTGATCCAGTACGCGGTCGACGAAGCCGTCGACGCGGGTGCGGACACGCTGATCTTCGTGACCAATCGCTACAAGCACGCGATTGCCGACTATTTCGACAAGGCCTACGAACTCGAGACCAAGCTCGAGCAGGCCGGCAAGAAGGAACTGCTGTCGCTGGTGCAGAACGTGCTGCCCAAGCATGTGCGCTGCGTCTTCGTGACCCAGCCCGAGGCGCTGGGCCTCGGCCATGCCGTGCTGTGCGCCAAGCCGGTCGTCGGCAACGAGCCGTTCGGCGTGATCCTGCCCGATGACCTGATCTGGAACAGCGGCCCGGGCGCATTGCGCCAGATGGCTGATCTCGCCGCGTTCGAGAATTCCGGCGTCATCGCGGTCGAAGAAGTGCCGCACGAGCAGACCAGCAAGTACGGCATCGTCGATGCAACTCCGATCAACGACCGTGCTGCGCTGATCAAGCTCATGGTCGAGAAGCCCAAGCCCGAGGACGCGCCGTCGAACCTCGCTGTCGTCGGCCGCTATGTGCTGCCGGGCCGCATCTTCTCGCTGCTCGAAGCGACCAAGCCCGGTGCCGGTGGCGAGATCCAGCTGACCGATGCGATCGACGCGCTGCTCAAGCAGGAGCGCGTGCTGGCCTATCGCTTCGAAGGTGAGCGCTTCGACTGCGGCAACAAGTTGGGTCTGGTCCAGGCGACCCTGCATTTCGCGCTGCAGGATCCGACGCTGGCTGCGGCGACGCGGGAATTCGCGGCGCGCAAGTAACGATCGCCGGCGATGCAGGAACATGATCTGAGCTACATCCTCAATCACCTCGGTGAAGAGGATCGCGCGCGCCATCGCGGCGCGGTCGCGCCGCCGATCTACCAGAGTTCGATCTTCGCGTTCGAATCGGTCGCACGCATGCGCGCGGCGTTCGGCGACGAGCTCGACAACACGCTGTATACGCGCGGCAACAACCCGACCGTCGAGATCCTGCGCAAGAAGCTCGCCGCACTCGAAGGTGCCGAGGATGCGCTGCTGTTCGGTTCCGGCGCGGCGGCCATCGCCGCCGGCGTGATCGCGGGGCTGAGCGCGGGCGACCATGTGATCTGCGTGCAGAAGCCGTATTCGTGGACGCGTGCGCTGGTGCGCGATCTGCTCGGCCGCTTCGGCGTGAGCCACAGCTTCGTCGATGCGCGCGATACGGCGCAGATCGAAGCCGCGCTGACGCCGCGCACGCGCCTGATCGTGCTCGAAAGCCCGAACACGATGACTTACGAGCAGCAGGATCTCGCCGCGGTCGCGGCACTGGCGCGCGCGCGCGGCATCCGCACGCTGCTCGACAACAGCTACGCGACGCCGCTGCAGCAGCGCGCGATCGCGCTCGGCATCGACCTCGTCGCGCATTCGGCGACGAAGTACCTCAACGGTCACAGCGACGTCGTCGCCGGCGTGCTCTGCGGCAGCAAGAACGTGATTCGCGAGGTGTTCCAGGGGCCGTACATGACGCTGGGCGCGATGCTGTCGCCGCATGACGCCTGGCTCCTGATCCGCGGACTGCGCACCTTGCCGCTGCGCATGCGCCAGATTGCGGCGACCACCGCGCGCGTCATCGAATTCCTTCAAACGCACGCGAAAGTCGAGCGGCTCTGGTATCCGCACGACGCGGGCGATGCGCAGTATGAACTGAGCCAGCGCCAGACCTCCGGCGCGAGCGGCCTGCTGTCGTTCACGATCCGCTGCGATTCGACGCTCGCGGTCGAGCGCTTCTGCGACGCGCTGCAGCGGTTTCTCATGACCGTGTCCTGGGGCGGCTACGAATCGCTGCTGTTTCCGGTCGCCGCGGTCTATCCGACCGATACGCGCGTCGCCGCCTCGCGTGCGGGCCAGGTGCCGGTCAATCTCGTACGCCTGTCGATAGGGCTGGAGGAACCCGAGGTGCTGATCGCCGATCTCGCCCAGGCCCTGGATCGCGTGTAGGGTTGCATCAAAGATCCCGGAGGAAACATGCGCCACTCGTCCTGTCTGCTCGCTGCATCTGCGTTGCTCCTCTCCGCTTGCGGCGCTTTGCCGCTGCGCTCGTCCGGCGACGCCGTCGCGGTCGCCGTGCCACAGGAACTGGCCGGCGAATACGACAATCACGCGGAGCGCTGGAACGCGTCCGGCGGCGGCAAGCAGGCCCCGGCCGGCAATGCGGCACCGGCGATCCATCATTGGCTGACCCATCCGGGCGGCGACAAGAACCAGCTGCTCTGGCGTGTGGTGCTGCCGGACACCACGCCGGTGCAAGAGGCCCGCTGGCTGCTGGTCAATGAGAAAAATGGATTTGTTCCCTATCGTCCGCTGAACGCGGACGCTGAAGCGGTATTCCAGAACAGTGCCAAGAGCGTGCGCCTCGACGAGAAGTCCTGGGCGCCGCTGAACGCCTGCACGCTCAAGGCCGCCGCCTCGCGCAACGGACTGGCTTTCGCCGCCGATCCGGCGGCCTGCAGCGCCTTGCTGCCGGGCATCGGGGCGACAGCTGCGTTGCTGCCGCTGCGGTTCGAACTCGTGGAGGATCGTCTGCGCGTCGTCCTGGTGACCGACCAGGCCCGTGGCGTCGACGCGGCCACGCTGTCGCAGCGCGTGCGCTGGTTCACCGGCTGGGATGCGCTCAACGGCGGTGGTGTCAAGGCCGCTCCCGACAACAACGACTGGCACCTGCGCCGCGATCTGCGCCTGCACAGCGAAGGCGGCCGCGTCGCGCTCAAGTATCGCGATGGCGCAGCGTCTGGCTATTCGCTGGAACTGGCGCGCCTGACCTATCGCGAAAGCAATACCGAAGTGCTGCGTCTGGCCGTGATCGAGGACGCGAGCGGCAAGACCCTGAGCTATGTCTGGGGCGATCCCGGCGCGACGCGCATCGGCCTGAGCCTGGGCTGGCTGCAGGTCGGCCTCGAAGTCGAAGGCATGACGCGGGATACGCGCACGCGATGACCGAACTGCCGGCCAGCTACTACCGCGCCACGGCCACGGCTTATGGCGGCTTCGCCCCGCTGACGGGAAGGCAGGCGAGGCGTGTCGTGGTGATCGGCGGCGGCTACGCGGGCCTCAACACAGTCCTGGGCCTGGCCGAGCGCGGCGTGACCGACGTTGCGCTGCTGGAAAGCGACGGCGTCGGCTTTGGCGCCTCGGGGCGCAACGGCGGTTTCGTCTTCGCCGGCTATTCGCGCGGCGAGGAAGCACTGGTCCGGCAGCTCGGCGCGGAACACGCCAAGGCGCTGTTCCTCAGCACGCTGGGCGGTGTGCAGCTGATTCGCGCGCGCGTCGGCAAATACCGCATTCCCTGCGCGATGGTCGACGAGGGCGTGATCTGGGCCAACTGGTTCCGCAATCCGCGCGTGCTGCGCGAGCGCCAGCAATTTCTCGCCGAGCAGTTCGGCGTGCACTGGGAATTCGTGCCGCGCGCGACGTTGCGCGAACTGCTGCGCAGCGAGCGTTACGGCGACGCGTTGTGGGAGCGCAGTGCCGTGCATCTGCATCCGCTGAACTATGCGATCGGGTTGGCCCAGGCGGCCGCCGCCAAGGGTGTGGCGATCCACGAGCATTCGGCCGTGCGCGAACTGACCCGGCAAGGGCAGGGCTGGCGCGTCCGCACGGCCGAGGGCGAGATCGAGGCCGAGCACGTCGTGCTCTGCTGCGGCGGCTATCTGGCCGGGCTCGATGCGCAGGTCGACCGCGGCATCCTGCCGATCGCGACCTACGTCATGGTCACCGAACCGCTGGGCCCGCGCCTGCGCGACTGCATCAACACGCGCGCCGCGGTCTACGACACGCGCTTTGCGTTCGACTACTACCGCCCGCTGCCCGATTCGCGCCTGCTCTGGGGCGGACGCATCTCCGTACGCGACCGCTCGCCCGAACGCGTGCGCGACCTGCTGTACCGCGATCTGCTCAAGGTCTATCCGCAGCTCTCCGGTACTCATGTGGATTTCGCCTGGTCCGGCCTCATGAGCTACGCCCGCCACCAGATGCCGCAGATCGGCCGCAAGCCGAACGGCCTGTGGTACGCCCAGGCCTTCGGCGGCCACGGCGTCGCGCCGACGACCGTCGCCGGTGAACTCCTCGCCGCCGCCATCGCGCAGGACGACACCGCCTGGCAGCGCTTCGCGCCGTTCGGCCTCACCTCCGCGATGCGCCCGTTCGGATTCATGGGCGCGCAGGCGAGCTACTGGTGGTATCAGGCCAAGGATTGGATCGCGGATTTCCGGGATGCGTGAAGCGCCGCTGTGATGCGAGGCGGTTCACAATGCTTATTCTGTATTTGTTACTTCTTTGGGGCGGTGAACGCTCGATCTTCAGCCCGGCGCATAGCGGTCTTTTTGAACTTCCTGCCGGGTGATTCCGTACACCCCTGTGCCGTCATGCCGTTCATCGGCACGGTGCGAGCGATCGACCGCGTTGGCGCCGTGCTCAGGCGTCTGGCGCATCCGACGGATTTTCGGCGGGCGTCTGCGTGAAACGCAGCCGATACCCATCGCGCCCCGCGGTTTTGGCCTCGTACAGCGCCGCATCGGCGGTCTGCAGCAGTTCGGCGGCGCTGAGGGCGGCGTCGTTCTGGCTGACTGCGACGCCGACGCTGGTGCTGACGCTCACTGTCACACTGTGCTCGGCGAGCGCGAACGGCTTGCGCATCGCCGCGACGATCTTCGCGGCGGCGGCGGACGCGTACTGCGAGCGGCGCATGCCTTCGATGATGACGGTGAATTCGTCGCCGCCGAGGCGGCCGATCACGTCGGACGGACGCAGCACGCCGGCCAGACGCTGGGCGAACATCTTCAGCACGGCATCGCCGACCGCATGGCCGTGGGTGTCGTTGACCTGCTTGAAATGGTCGATGTCCAGATACATCACGACGAGCATCGAGCGCTGGTCGCGGCTGCGCGTCAGCGCGCGTTCCAGGCGGACGAGAAAGCCGGCACGGTTGGTGAGGCCAGTCAGGCTGTCCATTTCCGCGGCCTGTATCCAGCGCTGCTCCTCGACCTTCTTGCGCGTGACGTCCTGCGCCATCACATGGATGCCGAGCACCTGGCGCCGCTCGTCGTCCCACTGCGGGATGTAGATCAGCTCCGTGCAGGAATAGCCGTCGTCGCGGCGGTCCTCGTCTTCGAACACCACGCGCTGGCCGCGCAGCGCCTGCTCGATATACGGCAGGCGGCGCTGGTAGGCGGTGTCGCCGAGTACGCTGCGCGCATGCCGGCCGATGATCTTGCCGCGTTCGCCGCCGAGGCTTTGCTCATACGCCGCGTTGGCGAACTGGAAACGTAGCGACGCGTCGACGTACGCGATCATGGCCGGCATGGCGTCGGTGATTGTGCGCAGGCGCTGTTCGTTGCGGCGCAGCTGTTCCTCGGCCAGGTGGCGCGCGGTGATGTCCTCGACGCTGCCGGCGTAGCCGATGATCTCGCCCTCGACCACGAGCGGCGCGGCCTGTATCGATACCCAGACCGTCTGGCCGCTGTCCTGGCGCAAACGCAGGCGTGACTGGAAGCGCGCGCGCGCCGCGGTGGCCGCGAGCCAGTCGCGCGCGACGCGGTCGCGATCCTCGGGATGCACGGCCTGCAGCCAGCCGCTGCCGCGCGCTTCGTCGCTGCGCAGGCCGGACATGCGTTCGAACGCGCGGTTGACGTAGCTGCAGGCGCCGTCGAGGCCGGCGCGAAACAGGCCCAGCGGCAAACCGTCGTTGACCGCCTCGAGTTCGGCCTGCTGTTCGCGCAGGCGGTGCTCGTACAAGAGCCGCTCGGTGATGTCGAGCGCGTAGCCGGTGACGAACGGCGCGCCGTTCTCGTCGTGCATCACGCGATTGTTGTATTCCCAGACGCGCTGGCCGCCGTCGCGGTGCAGCACATAGAGCAGGCCCGAATCGGCCTCGTCGCGCGCGATGCGCCGCAGATACTCCTGGTAGTGCGCGTGCAGCGCCGGCGGGACTATCTCGAACATAGTGCGGCCGACGAGTTCGGCGACACGGTAGCCCAGCGCACTTGCCGCGGCCGGGTTGATCGATTGCAGCACGCCGTCGAAGTCGTGCGTGCAGATCAGGCCGAGGCTCTGCTCGAACAGGTCGCGGAAGCGGCGTTCGCTCGTCTCGATCGAGCGGATCGCCTGGCGCTGCGCGGTCACGTCGCGGGCCATGACCAAACGCGCCTGGCGCCCGCCGTAACGCAGTGAACGCGCGGTGATCTCGACCAGGAATACGCGGCCGTCGGCATTGCGGTGACGCCACATCTCGGCGTCGGCATGCGCGTTGTCGGGCTGGGCCAGCGCGGCGCGCAGTTTGGCGTGGTCCTCGGGCGGGCGGATGTCGAACAGGGTCATGCCGAGAAACTGCTCGCGCGACCAGCCGTAGGCGCGCAGCGCCGCATCGTTGACGGTGAGGAAGCGCAGGCTGACGCGGTCGAATACCCACATCGGCAGCGGTGCGAAATCGAATACCGCCTGCAGGTCGTCGCGCTGCAGGCGCATGGCGTTGACGCTGTCGCGCAGGGCCAGAGTCTGCGTGACCACCTGCTGAAGCGTGGAGGCGTCCAGCGTCGGCAGTGCGAGCCAGGCGGACGCGCCGGTTTCGATCCAGCGCCGGCCACGCTCCACGTCGTCGTCGCTGTCCAGCGCGATCCATGCCGTCAACGGCGCAAGTTGGGCGAGCTGCGCATAGGTTGGCGTGTCGGGATCGAGTGCTTCGACGAGCAGGATGTCGCAGGCCACGGCCGGCAGCGCGCGCACCGCGTCGTCGAGCTCGCCCAGCGCCGTGACGCGGCTGGCGCCGTTGCGTAGCAGGCCCGTCAGCGCGCGGATCACCGCCGCGCTGCCGATCAAGCCGATGTCTACGCCCGCATTCATGTCCTCGTTCTGCCTGGCAGCCGGAATCCGTCCGGAGGGCGAGCCGATTCTAGCAATGCAGGCCTGGCACGGTGCGTACGCGATGTGATGAGCGACCTGCAGGGAGCTGCACGCGCGGTGTTTCACTGCCGCAGTGTCGGTTTACGGAGAACGGCAACGCGCTGCCGGGCGCGGCCGTGTGCTTTGCGCACTTTGCGTTTTTTTGCCTATGCGCGAAATGCACGGAAACGATGCTGCGTCTTCGTCGGCTATTCGAACCGGGCACTGAAAATTCCATCGGCTACAGCCGCTACGGGCACGCGCACGATGTCGTAGTCGAGCGGGCCTGAGGAAACCTCGCGGCCCCAGTACAGCTGCACATGGCTCGCCGACGTGCCGACCAGCGGATGCGGTTCGACGTCGCTCCCATCGGCGCTTTCGTGCTGGGTCAGCGCCGGTTCGAAGAAGGCGGCGTCGAGGGAGCGCCGAGAGTAGAGGTCGTACTGGCCGTCGTTCGCGTGGATGTAGAACACGACGAACGCGCCGTCGGGCATGACGACGGGCAGCGAGTCGTGATTGTCGCCGCTGGCGGTCAGGCTGATCGGCGGCGCGCTCCAGTCGCGCACATCGGTAGTCGTCTTGGCGAGGATCTGGAGCACCGACGAGCCAGTCTGATAGGTCGCCAGATAGCGGCCGTCGCTCGCGCGATAGGCGATGCGCGGCAGCTGGCTGCCGGTCGAGATCGTCGTCTGCAGCTGGTCCCAGGTCACGCCGTTGTCGCTGGACTGAGCGACGTAGCTGCCGCTGCCGAGGCGCTGGTAACTCATCGTCAGCGTGCCGTTGGGATGGCGGATCACATGCGGATTGAGCTGGCCGCCGGTGCCGCCGAGGGTTAGCTGGCCCTGTTCGGTGAAGTTCACGCCGTCGGTGGAGGTGGCGCGGAACACACGGTAACTCGTGACCGCGCCGCTGCCCTTGAGATAGAACAGCACGAAAGAGCCGTCGCCGAGTTGCAGCAGCGCCGGATGGCGTTCGTTCGCGCTCGTGGCGATCACGCTCGTGGGTGTGGACCAGGTCGCGCCGTCGTCGGCGGAGCGCGTGACCCACAGATCGCCGATGACGTTGGCGTCGAGGCGCTCGAACACCAGCACCAGGTTACCGTCGGCGGCGCGCAGGATGGACGGCTGATAATCGGTGCCGCTGCCGCCGCTGACGATCTGCTGCGCCGATGTCAGCGCCGGCGCGAGCACGGTGAAGGCGACAGCGAAGGCGAGCGCCCGGCGGCGTAGCGGTGCTGGATTCGTCATCACGGTTCCCGGCCTGTGGATCCGCATTTGTGCACCACGGGCCACGGCGCGGTCAACGGCCGCGCACCAACCGCGGTCGATTGGCCAGGGCTGCCCGTCGTGCGATCAGCTCGCCGGGCAGGGACCGCCGGCATCCGCCCACAGCTTGAACTTGGCGACGAACTCGGCGTGCGGCACCGACACCGGCGCGCGTTCGCCACCGGGATTCCAGCCCCACAGCACGAGCTTGTCCTCGCTGACGTGCTTGAGCAGGGCGGCGAAATCGCGGCCGCCGTTCTCGTTCTTGTCCTGGATCATGCGGCACAGCGCCGGTGCGCTCAGGCCGATCGTGACCATGCGGCGTTCCGGCGGCGGCAGCGCCCAGTGCGGTGCGCCCGGCGGTGCATGCGGACCGTAGCTGTCCGGCGGATTCGCTTCGCCGTGGCAGGTCGAGCAGGGCAGGCCTTCGGCGCCGTGGCCGGTCGGTCCGCGTACCACGCCCATGCTGTGCGGCAGGCCGGCGTCGAACTGCAGCGGCGCGTCGCCGGGGATATGGCAGTTCTGGCAGCGCGGGTGCTGGAATACCTGCTTCACGGTGTCGAACGCGGCGAGCGCGGCTTTCTGCTGCGCGGGGTTGGGGCCGGTATTGCAGCCGGCCAGCAGCAGTGCGGCAAGCGGGGCGAGGGCGATGCGGGTGAGGGCAGGCATGGTGGTCGTCTCCTCAGCTCGTCGCGCGCAGCGGCAGCTCGCGCTGGCGCTGGCCGGTCAGGGCGAATACGGCATTGGCCAGCGCCGCGGCGATCGGCGGCACGCCGACTTCGCCGATGCCGCCGGGCTTGTCGGTGCTCGGCACGATGTGCACGTCGATCTGCGGCATCTGGTTCATGCGCAGCACGCGGTAGTCGTGATAGTTCGATTCCTGCACGCGGCCTTCCTTGAATTCGATCTTGCCGAACAGCGCCGCGCTGAGGCCGAACACCACGCCGGATTCCATCTGCGCGGCGATGCCGGCCGGATTCACCGCGATGCCGCAGTCGATCGCGCAAGTCACGCGATGCACGCGGATCGCGCCGTTCTCGATCGAGATCTCGGCGACCTGGGCCGCATAGCTCGCGAACGATTCGTGCACGGCGATGCCGCGTGCGCGTCCGGCTGGCAAAGGCGTGCCCCAGCCGGCCTTTTCCGCGGCGAGATTGAGCACGCCGAGATGCCGCGCATGCTTGCTCAGCAGTCCCTGGCGGAACGCGAGCGGATCCTTGCCGGCTGCGTGGGCGAGTTCGTCGATCAGGCTTTCCATGACGAAGCCGGTATGGCTGTGCCCGACCGATCGCAGCCACAGCACGGGCACACCGGTTTCCGGCGAGTGCAGGTCGACACGATGGTCGGCGATGTCCTTGACGTAGGGAGAATCCGCCACGCCTTCGACGGAGGTCGCATCGATGCCGTTCTTGATCATCATCGCCGCGAACGGCGTCCCTCCGATTATCGACTGGCCGACGATGCGGTGCTGCCAGGCGACCGGCTGGCCCGCCTCGTCGAGGCCAACTTCTACTTTGTGGACAAAGGCAGGGCGGTAATAGCCGCCGCGGATGTCGTCCTCGCGCGTCCACACGGTCTTGACCGGCTTGCCCGCGGCCTTGGCCACCTCGACTGCTTCGGAGACGAAGTCGCTGGTCGGCGTGGCGCGCCGACCGAAGCCGCCGCCGAGGAACATCGTGTAGATCTTCACCTGCTCGGGCTTGAGCCCGGTGATGCGCGCGGCGGTGGCCTGTTCGAGGGTCTGGAACTGCGTGCCGGTCCAGACCTCGCAGAGATCCTTATCGATCTTCACCGTGCAGTTCAGCGGTTCCATCGGCGCATGCGCGAGATAGGGCACGGCGTATTCGGCCTCGATGCGCTTGGCGGCCTTGGACAAGGCCGCCGTCGCATCGCCGGCCTGACTGGCCACGGTGCCTTCGCTGGC
Organism: Lysobacterales bacterium; assembly: GCA_038207515.1. Classification (GTDB taxonomy): domain Bacteria; phylum Pseudomonadota; class Gammaproteobacteria; order Xanthomonadales; family Rhodanobacteraceae; genus Tahibacter. Next base: position 67,215 of record JBBQZR010000013.1, read on the forward strand.
GGCGTATTTGGAAAACTCTTCGCGCAGACTGGCGCTGTCCAGGCCCGCATTCGGTCCGAGGTTCCACTCGATCCGCAGCGCATCGCGGCCGCGCTTGGCGGCCCAGAAATGATCGGCGACGACGGCGATGCCGCTGGGCACCTGCACGACGTCACGCACGCCGGGGATCTGTTTCGCCGCGCTCGCATCGAAGCTCGCGACGCTGCCGCCGAACACCGGCGCGCGCGCCACGACGGCGGTCAGCAGGCCCTCGAACTGCACGTCCATGCCGAACTTGGCGCTGCCGTCGATCTTCTCCGGCGTGTCTAGACGCCGGGTCGGCTTGCCGATGAGCTTCCAGTCTTTCGGATCCTTGAGCGCGACCGTCTTGGGCGCGGTCAGCTTCGCCGCGATGCCGACGAGTTCGCCGTAGCGCACGCGTTTGTCGCCGGCGATGACGCTGCCGTTCTCGGTGCGGCAGGCCGTGGCCTTGACCCCGAGTTGCTTCGCCGCGGCCTGGATCAGCAGCGCGCGTGCCGTCGCACCGGCCTGGCGGTAGCGCTCGAATTCGGTCCAGGTGCTCATCGAGCCGCCGGTGAACTGCATCGGCATGCCCTGGGCGAAATAGTCCGGTGCGGCCGGCGCATGCTCGACGCTGATGCGGCTCCAGTCCGCATCGAGTTCCTCGGCGATCAGCATCGGCAGCGCGGTCCAGATGCCCTGGCCCATTTCCGAGTGCGCGAGCAGCACCGTGATGCGGTCGTCGGCGCCGATGCGCAGGAATGCGTTCGGCGCGACGCTGGCCGCCGCCGGTTCCGCCGCGGCCTGGGCCAGGCGATGGGCGCCGGGCACGAAGAACGAAACGACGAGCGCGCCACCGCCGAGTGCGGTGGCCCTGAGGAAATCGCGTCGCGACGAATCGGTGCTGGTTTTCATGCGCGCCTCGCTGGCGAAGAGGGAGCGTTGCCGGTGACTCGCGGGTTTCCGCGTCAGGTCTGGCCTGAGCCTTTGGCCAGCTCCGCGGCGCGGTGCACGGCGGCCCTGACCCGCTGGTAGGTGCCGCAGCGGCAGATGTTGCCGCTGAGTGCGGCGTCGATGTCGGCGTCGGTCGGCGCGGGCTTGGCCTTGAGCAGGGCGACGGCCGACATGATCTGGCCGGACTGGCAATAACCGCACTGCACCACGTCGAGTTCGGCCCAGGCGCGCTGCACCGGATGGCTCGCGTCGGCCGAAAGCCCTTCTATCGTCGTGATCGACTTGCCCGCCGCCGCGCCGACCGGCATCACGCAGGCGCGCAGCGGCGCGCCGTCGATATGCACGGTGCAGGCGCCGCACTGCGCCATGCCGCAGCCGAACTTGGTGCCGGTGAGCCCGGCGATGTCGCGAATGACCCAGAGCAGGGGCATGTCATCGGGAACGTCGAACTGCTGCGTCTTACCGTTGATCGTGAGGCTGATCATGAGGACTCCCGATGCTGCCGTTGGGTGGCTCGGTTCGCGCGTCGGCGTGGCGCGCAAGGTTTGCGCGGGCACGCGGGTCGGTCCGGCGAGCATGTGGTGCGGAGGGTGGGGGCGTCAACCGTTGATGTAGCGAGTTTCGTGCCCGCGTCGATGCGCCGGCTCGCGCTTTCAGCCCTCTCCCCGAAGCGCTGTGCGCTTGGGGGAGAGGGAGCATTCCAGCCTTGCGAGCCAGGGAACCTCTGAACAAGTCGATATCTGATATGGCAATGACTTAAGCGCAGCATCCAGATTTTCATCATTCCCGCCTACGCGGGGATGACGGGGGCTTAAGTAAGTGCCATTCACCTCTCGCGTAGAGTCGGTCTAAACAAAATTTCGGTCGGAAAAGCCTCCAAACCAGACGCAGGTGACCCAAAGCTGGTCATTCCTTGACCAGTAAGGTTGAGGCTTTCGATCTCCTGCGCAGGCTCCTGGATTGCGAATGGCACTGACTTGCCGCCCGAAGCCCAGCCAGCACCGTTGAGACATATGCCACAATTCTCGCGCCGCCTTTCGCCGAGCTTCCGATGACGGACATCAGAAAGATCTTCCTCGCGTCCTCCGCCGAACTGGAAGCGGACCGCAATGCCTTCGAAATTGCGATCAATCGCAAGAACAAAGAGTGGGTCAAGCGCGGCGTGTTTCTTGAGTTGGTGATGTGGGAAGACTTCCTTGACGCCATGTCGAAGACGCGCCTGCAAGATCGGTACAACCGCGCCGTTCGCGAGTGCGATGTGTTTGTGATGCTGTTCTGGACCAAAGTGGGCAAGTACAGCGCCGAAGAATTCGAAACCGCGTTCAAGCAATTTCAGGCCACGAAAAAGCCGTTTGTGTTCACCTATTACAAAAGCGCGGCACCTACCGGCAGCCCAAGCGCTGCAGATCAGGATAGCCTGCATGCATTTCAGGACAAGCTCAAAGCACTAGGGCACTTTCAGACCGCCTATCCGAACACCGATGCGTTGTTGCTGCATTTCTATGGCCAACTCGACAAGTTGGTGGACAACGGCTTTATCGAGTTCAAGCCCGATCAGGCTGGCGCCGCGCCGGCAAAGGGAGACAGCTATCAAGCAAGAGTGATCGGCAGCGGTGCCGTCGCGCAAGGGCACGATGCCAAGGCCGCAGGAGCCGGCGGGATAGTCATCGGCAACAACACCGGCAGCATCAACATCGGAACGGGGTCGAAACCGGCCAGGCGCGGATCGCGAAAATGAAACGCAGGCCACCAACGACGAAAAACTCCGGCCGCGGTTCAAGGGCGGTCGTCAAAGGCAGCGGTGCAGTTGCGCAGGGCACTCGCGCGAAGGCTGCGGGGAAACGTGGCGTGGTGGCTGATGTCGTCAACGGCAATGTATCAACGGGCGACACCTACCAGTTGATTTATCAGCGCGCTGAACACCCTGGTGCGAACAAAGCTACGCTCCGTAGCGCCTATCTTGCATGGATCAGCATGCGGGCAAACGAAGTGCCCCTGCTGGCCGAGGACGGCGGAAAGCCGGCGCGGCTGGCCTCGCTCTACACAGCATTGTTGACTCGGTACAACGAGCGGGAGGAAGTCCATCAGGCGCGCGATCACAGGCGCATGTTCACCGACCATGCGATGAGTCAGTCCGCTCTGGAAGCCCTCGATCAAGAGCAGTGGCTTGTGCTCATGGGTGGCCCGGGCAGCGGAAAGACCACCTTCCTGAACTTCGTCGCCTTGTGCATGGCAGGCGAGGCACTGGGTTCAGCAACGGCCAACCTGGCATTGCTGCGAACGCCGCTGCCTCAGGAGCCCGGCGACAAACCAGACACGAAGCCAAAGGCGCAACGGTGGCGTCACCGCGCTTTGCTCCCCGTACGCGTGGTCTTACGCGATTTCGCCGCCGATCTCGCGGCGGCCGGAACGTCAATTTCTGCTGATACCCTGTGGCATTTCATCGTTAAACAACTGCCCGAGTGTTTGCAAAAGTACGGGGACGATCTGCAAACCGAACTGCTCAGCAAAAAAGGTGGCCTCGTCTTGCTCGACGGCTTGGATGAAGTTCCCGAAGCCCTCCAGAGGCGCGAACAGATCAAGCAAGCGGTGCAAGAATTCGCCGGCGTGTATCGGAATTGCCGGTTTCTCGTGACCAGCCGCACGTACGCCTATCAGCGTCAGAATTGGAAGCTGGCTGGCTTCGCTGAGCGTGAGCTGAGTGCGTTTACGTCCGGCCAAATTGAGCGCTTCATCGATACGTGGTACGCGCACCTCTCCCACGATCTGATGCGCCTGACGGAAGCCGAAGCCCAAGCGCGTACCGACGCTCTCAAACGCGCGACGCGACGCGAACAACTGCGTGAGTTGGCGCAACGCCCACTGCTCCTTACGCTGATGGCACGAATTCAAGTGATCCGGGGCGGTGGATTGTTGCCGGAAAGCCGGCACGAGATTTACGCGCAGTCAGTGGACATGTTGCTGGACGAGTGGGAGAGCGCCAAACAGCGCTATGCGAATGGGCAGTTGATCGAACCGCAGCCCAGTGTCAGCGAGTGGCTGAATTCCAGCCGCGAAAAGATCCGCATCGAACTCGAGAAACTGGCCTACCAGGCGCACTTGAACCAACCGGCCCTGGTTGGCACTGCAGACATTCGTCAGACCGATGTCGTTAGTGCACTCCTGGCGGCATCAAAGGATTTGCCGGACGCCAAGATCATGCGCCTGGAGGAGTATCTGCGCGATCGCGCCGGCCTGCTGACGTCGCATGGCGAAGGCTTGTATCAATTTCCGCATCGCTCGTTCCAGGAGTACCTGGCGGCATGCCATCTGGCGCGCCACCAGTTCCCAGACGCGCTCAGTGAGCACGTCAAGGCCGATCCGAACCGTTGGCGCGAAGTCTTGCTGCTGACCGCCGCCAGATCGAAACCAACGCCAAGTTCAGTATGGGAATTGGTCGACGCCCTATGCCCCGACGATCCGGCCGACGGGTCAGACTGTGCAACGCAATGGGGAGCTCTGCTGGCGGGCGATGCGCTCAGAGAGACCGGGTTGTGCCCGCCCAATCCCGAGTTGCAACCGCGCCATGAGAACAAGCGCCAGCGTGTGCGCAACTGGCAGCTTAAATTGCTCGCCGGCAACACACTACCGGCGCGCGAGCGCGCATTGGCGGGCGATGTGCTGGCCCAACTCGGCGATCCGCGTTTCGATCCACAGCGTTTTCACCTGCTGGCCGATGGCACATTGGGCTTCGTGCACATCCCGGCCGACGCGCACTTCAGGATTGGCACGCGGCGCACCGATGCGCCGCGCGTGGCGAAGATCATTGGGATCGAGGTTCCACAGAACGAGTTGAACGATGATGCAACGCCGACGCCTGAGTTCTACATCGCGCGATATCCGGTGACGGTCGCGCAGTTCAGCGCGTTTGTGCAGGCTACGCAGTTTAAGCTCGGGGATAACGACGCGCTGGCCGGCCCGGACAATCGCCCTGTGCGCTGGGCCAGTTGGCATGAGGCGATCGCGTACTGCGAATGGCTTGGCGCGCAGCTGAAGACCGCGAAAGCGTTTGACGGCACCGAACTGGCCGGTCTGATCCGCTCCGGCGGATGGCGCATTTCGCTACCCAGCGAGCTCGAATGGGAGAAGGCGGCGCGTGATGACCGGCGTGATGCGGTGTTTTCCTGGGGCGACGATCCCGACGCGGAACAGGCGAACTATGAAGCGACTGTTGGCGATACGTCGACGGTGGGTTGTTACCCGCCCAATGGCTATGGGCTGTTCGACATGATCGGCAATGTCTGGGAGTGGACGCAGAGCCTGTATGCGCCCTATCCATACCAGAGCAATGACGGTCGCGAACATCTTGACGCGTGCGACGATGTGCCTAGGGTTCTGCGCGGCGGCTCGTGGGTCCTTCATCGTGGCGGCGCGCGCTGTGCGTTTCGCGGTAGGTTTCACCCGCACGTTCGCTACGGCAATGTGGGTTTCCGTGTGGTGTTGCGTCCTTCCCCTGTTCAGTCCCTCTGACCTCTGATGACTCTGACCTCTGATCTCTGATCATCTGAGGCTCTGAACTCCCGAGGGGGTGCGGGGGAGACTTCCCCCGCTACACGCAAAAAGTAGTAACAAGGCCGAACTGTGGGCCTGGAAAGAGGCTGCAGTTGTGCGTCTGGCGCGCGAGCGGCTCACGATTCACGTTGATCAGGCACAGGTACTGCCGACCTCATGCGGCATTCCCTGGCTGGGTTTTGTGGTCTACCCAACGCATCGCCAACTGAAACGGCGCAACGCGGTGAACTTCACCCGCCGCTTCGAACGCAATCTGGATGCGTACCAAGCTGGCGCACTGACGTTTGCTGAACTCGACGCGAGTGTGCAGGGTTGGATCAATCATGTGTGCTACGCAGACAATTGGGGATTGCGCGAGCACATGTTATCAATGCATCCGATTCCAAAACGTGCAATTTTTAGAAAAGTTGCGCGCGCTGCGGGGGAAGTATCCCCCGCCCGCCTCAAGCGTCCAGAGCCACAGATGACCAGAGATCAGCGTCATCAGAGGCCAGAGGGTTCAAACATGGGAAGGACGCAACACCACACGGAAACCCACATCGTCGTCGCGAAAGTGCGGGGGAAGCCCGCCGCGAACCGCACAGCGCGCGTCGACCCGAGGACTGACCCACGAGCCGCCGCGCAGAACCCTAAGTACATCGTCGCCCGCGTCAAGATTTTCGCGACGGGCATCGTTGACATCGTAAGGATAGTTGAAGTCTGGGTGTTGCCAGTCCGCTCCCCACAGGCTACGCGTCCATTCCCAGACGTTGCCGCTGAGATCCTCGCAACCATAGGGGCTAGTCCCACCCGGCCAGCAACCGACGGCGCTGGTTTGTCCAAGAACCGATTCGACATTGCTGGCCTCGCCATCGAATTCGTCAGCCCAGGGATAGTCACGGCGGGGTTGCGGATTGTCCCGCTGCGCCAGGTCATTCCGCATTGCCGATGACAGCTCCGACAATCCAAGGGACCGCGCCAGCGCCGGAATCCGCTCGCCGCCGCGGGCCGCTTTCTCCCATTCGGCCTCGGACGGCAACATCACGGCAAATCCCTGCGGGAGTTTGCCGCGCCAGCGTTTGCTCAGCGCGGCGCAGAAGCGGTTGGCGTCGTACCAGCTCACCTCGGTGCTTGGATCGTTTGCACCTGCGTTCGTTTCGCGATCCGGGACCGATTCGCTCTGGTCTGCCAGGTACTCCAGCCATTGCGCCGTTGTGACCGGGAAGCGCGCGATAAAGTAGGGATAGCTCAAATCCACCGTGTGTTGCGGTTTTTCGTCTTCAAAGCGCTCGACGCCCATCACAAACGGACCGGCCGGCACGTAGCAGAACAACATCTCATCCAGGTGCTTTACCTCGGGCCTGGGATCGCCCAGGACGGCGAGCGTGCGCCCGGCCAGTGCGCGTTCGGTGCCGGGCAGACACGTGCCGGTCAGGATCGTGCATTGCCAGTCGCGCACGCGCTCCCGCTTGGGCGTGTCGCGTGGCGCGATGTGGGTGAGATCGGCGCATTCGGCGAGGACGCGGCCGGCGAGTAAGGCGCCCCAGTGACTGGCGGCATCGGCTTGCGCGTCTGGTGCCGTCGGGCACAGTGTTTCGGCCAAGGTCCAGACATTGAGCGACGATCCGCGGCCGGACTTGGCGGCGGCGAGTAGCGCCACTTCTCGCCAGCGGTTGGGATCGCAGCGCGCAAGCCTCGCCAGTTTGTCCGGGAAGTCGTCGTCGGTCAGATGGCAGGCGGCGAGGTATTCCTGGAAGGTGCGATGCGGGAACTGATACATCTCGCTGCCATGTTCCAGCAGCAGGCCGGCGCGCTGACTCAGGTAGCGCTGCAGAAGCCTGAGATTTGGCTCGCGATCGCCACTGGCACGTTGCAGCGCTAGGAGGATTTTCTCCTGAGGAATGTCGGCGGTGTCGGTTTGCGGCTCCTGGTCTTGGTGCGCTTCGAATGCCAGTCGGTTGAGTTGCCGCCGGATCGCATCGCGGTCCGCGTTTACGTATTCGCCGAGGCTGGGCTCAATGACCTGCGCGCCGTTCTCATCGAAACTGACTTTGGTGCGTTCCCACCGATCGAGCAGCATCTCCACGGCTTTGTCGTAAAGCTCCTCCGGTTTTTCCGGCAACGAGCCCTGGCGCTCGGTTTGCAGTTGCGCGATCAGCGTGAGCAGCAGTGGACGCTCTGCAAGGCCGCGCAGGCGCGCATTGCGCTCGATCGCTTGTTTCAGCACGCCAGCGCGATGACTGGCATTCGCGGCGGTCAAGCGCTGCAGGTCCACCATGTGCGCGTACCACGCGTCTACAAAGCCCGTGCATTGTTGCGGCGTGAACGCCTGCAACTGCACTTCGGCAAAACCGTCGAGCTTCCATTCCTGCTTCTGGTACGCATACGTGCGCGAAGTGACCAGAAAGCGGCAGCGCCCGAAGGAAGCGGCGAAATCTTGCACCGCCTGTTTGATTTGCTGGCGGCGCGTATGCGCTTCGGGCACTTCATCGAGGCCGTCCAGCAGGATCAAGCCGCCGTGCTTCATCAGCGTCTGATGCAAATGGGGCCCGTACTCGCCGAGCGCGGCTTTTTCGAGTTGTCCGGAAACGAAGTTCCACACGGTGAGGGCGTTTGCTTCTTTGCCGGCCTTTGGCAACTGGCTGACGAGGTCGCGCAGCGCGATCAGCACCGGCAGCAGCGCACCGTGGGTCCAGCGTTGCTTCGCTGCGGATTCGTCGGCCGGTTCACCGCCGGGCGGCGGCCTGATGAGGGTGGCCAGATTGGGGCCGGACGGGCGTTCGAGCAGCTCGCCGGCCATGGCCAGCGCAACGAAGTTGACGAACGTGCTCTTGCCGCAGCCCGGCCCGCCGAGCAGCACAAGCTGGCGTTCGGCATCGAGCATTTCGAGCGCCGACAGGCGTTTGGCGTCGTGATCGGGTGCTGCACGGTGACGCAATGGCGCAGGGTCGCGAAGGGGGTCTTCCTCGCTGCGCGCGGTGAGCAGCGCGGTGTAGACGGCAGAAAGCTGCAATTGCGCGTTGGCGCCATCGCCGACGAATAGTGGCAATTGGTTCGCTTGGTGGAGGATGCGCGCCAGATACGCGCGGCGCAGGTCCGATTCGCTGGCGCCGGGTTTTGTGCCTTGTTGGATCAGCACGCCAAGATTGATGGGGCCGTGGTTGTCGCCACCGATACCGACGCCGCCAGCGCCCACGGCGAGCGCGTCCTGGCCTTGCGCAATGGCACCGCTGCCAGCGAGCTGGGCGGACATGGCGGCGACGGCGGCGTCGAAGGTCCCCTGATCGATCAGGCCTGCATCGCGCGCGCAGCGGAGTTGTTCGATGCGGTCTTGCAGTGCTTGGGTCATGCGATCAACGGCTCCGTCGAGTGGCGTCGCTATCGAGAATACAGCGCACCGACGACGGTTGCTCGCGGTGGGTGTTCCACAAAGGCGTTGGCGCCGCGCGATCGCCCCACAGCTCGCAGACGAATCGCTGGTTCAGCATGTTCGCGCTTTGTTGGCTCAAGTCTTGCCGGAGATTGCGGGATTTGTGCAATAAGTAACTCGACCCGATCGGCGCCCGCAAGCACTCGGCGAGAACGAACCGGTCTTGCTGCGGCTTGAGAGCATGCCCGGCATCGGTTCAATGTGCCGACGGTTTGTGACCGATCGCGGCTTTGGCAAGCGCACAGGCCAGGTAGCTTTAGCCGACGCCGGTGGGGCCGATCAGCGCAACGTGCTGGTGTTGTTCGCTCGCTGGCGACGCGACCGCGGTTTTGCCTCACGGCCTCGTTGAGCGGGATTAAGGCTTTGGCGATGGCCGGGCGGCGTTGCATATCTGCTTTTGATCCTGGAGCACCCTTAAGTCGGGCTGGGTGAAGAGTGATCGCTCAGAACCACAGGTTCTGATCACTCTGAACGCCCAACGGGCCGGGACGAAGAGTGATCGCTCAGAACTACAGGTTCTGATCACTCTGAACGCACAATGGGCCGGGACGAAGACGGATCGCTCAGAACCACAGGTTCTGATCACTCTGAACACTCAGTGGGCCGGGCCCGCTAGCGCCTGCTCAGCAGGCACTAGCGGGGTTGTGGAGATGTGGTGCTGAGTAAAAAAGCGATAGGGCCAGGACCTGTTCCGAGGTTCCCTGGTGATGCCTACTCGCCCACCACTCGCGAAAACACCGGCTGCGTCGTGCCGCGCAGTTCGACGCGCGAGATCGCCCAGTGCGCATCGTTCGCACGGAACGTGCCGACCACGCGCGTGCGCAGGCGCAGTTGCACGGTGTGGCCGGCGACGCTGCTGTTGAAGCGCAGGGTGTCGTCGCGCCAGCCGGTGGAGATGCCGCTGTAGCTGGCGTTGCCGCTGGTGAGATAAGGCGTGGCGTCCTGCCACGCGCTGTCGTCGAGGCGGATTTCCACCTTTCCATAACCGGGTGTCGTCGGCGAGCGGTCGAAGTCGTAGTCGTGACGCAGCAGCAGTTCCAGCGGGGCGGCCGCCGATGCGGTGAAGGGGCGGGTCGCGAGCCAGGTGCTGAGGCTGAGCTGCGGATCACTCATCACATAGCTCCAGCTGCCGTTGTAGCGGCGACGCTGCCAGTCGAGCACGTCGGCCAGCGCGTCGCCCTCGGCGCCGAGGCAGATGTACAAGCCACAGCCGTGCGGATAGTCGTCGAAGCCGCGGATCCAGTCCTTGGCGAACGTGGCGGCATGGGCGACGCTGTCGACGTTGCGGTCGCGCGGGAGGTCGATGTTCACGTCGAAGGCCGTGCTGTTCAGCGCGAAGGCTTCCGGATGGTTCGCATCCCAGGCGAAGGCCTGAACCGGCAGGGTCAGTGGGCCACGGCTGCTGCGCACGCGGAACGGCAGTACCACGGCTATGGATTCGTCCGGCGCGAGCGCGATGCGATCGACGTAGACGCGGTCGGGCAGGTCATAGAAGCCCGGGATCGGCGGCACGGCCAGCGTGATCCGGTCGAGCGTGGAAAAGCCGGTGTTGCGCAGCGTGACGACGAGGCTGCCCGGCTCGTTGCGATCGAGCACGCCGTCGCCGTCGCCGCCGTCTTCGCGCAGGCGTACGTCGATCACGTCGAGCGCGTGTTCCAGGTCGCGGAAGCTCTCGCGTACGCCGCGCAGGCTGTACGAATCGCGTGGCGGCGACACAGCGCCGGCGCCCATGCCGCGTTCGGCGAAGCCGCTGCGGCAGCGGCGGTAGTCGGCTTCGCTGTCGGCGCGGATCGCGAACAGTATGGCGTTGCGCGCCTCGGTATAAGTTGCATCGAGCGGGAACAACTGCTGTCCGGCCACGAGCCAGCCGAGGAATTCGCGCTGGCGCGCGTCGAACTGCGCCGAGGGCGAGGCCGCGAGCACGTTGCTTGCGCATTGCCACAGGGCGCTGGTCCAGATTTCGCCGGCGGTGTGGATTTCCGCGTTGACCAGCGAACGCGCCTTCCAGTCGAACGGCCGGCTGCCGGCCGGCACCGGATTGTCCTGGCTGATGTGGCGGAAGGTCAGCGGATTGCGCTGCCGGTCGCTCGTATACGGATAGCGCCGGATGCCGTGGTAGTAGCTGTTGTCGGGATTGGTCGGCGAACCGGCTACGGGCAGGTCGTCGCCGCCGAAGTCGTAGTCGAGGTTCATGTACGCACCGACTGCGTAGGCGCCGGAGAACTCCGGCTTGCCGGCCATCGCGTGGCGATCCTGTTCGCGCACGGTCACGAACAGGCCGACGAAATCGGCCATGCCTTCGTTCAATGCGCCGGGCTGGCCGTAGTAGCCCGAAACGGTCAGGCGGCCGAACATGGTGTGCGCCCATTCGTGCGCGAGCACGCCGAGATCGAACCCGCTGACATCGCGTGCGCTGAGGCTGCGCGGGTTGAAGCCCAGCGACAGCGCCGGGCTTTCGCCGTCGGTCGGCGCATACGTAAACGTGCTGAGGTAGCCCGCATGCACGAGCAGTGGATCGCCGGCGATGCCGCCGCGGCCGTAATTGTCGGTCTGGCTGTTGCCGGCGGCCTCGTCATAGCCCACGCCGTAGAACAGGTCATGCAGCCAGTTCGACGCGTAGAAGCCCTGCACGATCTTGGCGTTGAGGTTCTCGTCGTCGGTCGGGATGGGCGCGAGCGGGTCGTTGCACTGGTTGTAGTCCGACAGCGTCGCGTCGACGTCATAGGCGTAGTCGAAGCGGCGCGGCCCGTTCGTGCGGGCGCGGAAATCACCGTGGCCGGCGTCGAAGCCGGGACCCCAGCCTTCGTAGTCGCATTCGCCGTCGAGCAGGGTCTCGGCATTGAAGAACGCGTCGACGTTGTTGCCGCGTGTTTCGGTCGCGGCGTCGGCGAGCCAGGGATCGCCCGTGCCGGTGTCGGTCAGGCTCAGCAGCGGCATCGGCGCGGGCACCGCAGGCTGATAGGCATCGGGAACACCGGTCGGGTGCGGATTGGTATAGCCGTAGGGATCGACGTAGGGCAGGCCGCCGGCGTTCGCGAAGACGCGATAGGTGAAGGGTTGCAGGTCGTGGATCTGGCTTTGCCGGCGCAGGATGCGGCCGTCTTCGGCCGAGATGACGAGCGCCAGCGCGGTCGGCCGCGCTTCGCCTTTGCGTGTGCCGATGACTTCGGCGTAATACGCCGCCAGTAATCGCTCGGACCCCGGATACCAGACCGGCTTGATGCGCGCCGGGCGCAGCGCGCGGAACGACTCCGACGCCTGCAGCGAAACGCGCAGATAGTCGCCGTCCGTGCGCTTGGCGCTGTCGCGCTGCACGATGGCGTCCAGCGCCAGGTGGTTCAGCCCGCGCTGCAGCGCCTGCGTGGCATCCAGCGCGAAAGCCGGCAGCGCGGCGCTCGCGGCCTTGTCGCTGAGACTGCCGCCCGCGACGCGCGCTTCGCCCTGTGCATCGCGCAGCAGGGTCAGGCGCGCGCCGAACACCTCGATGCCGCCGACACGTTGGCTGAGTTGTTCGATGCGGCCGTTGCCGCGGCTGCGGCTCAGTTGTGATGTAGACAGTTGCGGATAGTGCTGCGCGAGCAGCGCGGCCGTGACGTCGCCGCGCTTGGCATCCGCCGGCAGCGTGTCGAGCCAGTCGAGACGGCGCTGCAGCGACGGCGATTCCGCGGCAGCCGGCGCAGCGGTCTGGGCGTACGCGGACGACGGGACGGACAGGCTGCCGGCGATCAGCAGCCACAATGAGGCGTTGTTCACGAGGATACTCCGACGAATGACGGCAACGGCGAGCGTAGCAACCGCGACCTTTCTACGCAACGCTTCGTACGTAGCAATGGATAGTTGCTGCAGTGCCGCAGGGCGCGCTGCTCACCGGCGTTTCTACGGCGCCTTTCGTATGCGTGAGGGTTCGGGCAGAATCGCCGCGCCGCGGGTACTGCGGCGCATCCATTTCATTGGCTGCGTACGCGCCCCTGTGGCACGTGTATGGCCTTCAGATCGGGAGTCGCAATGGTCACTCGGCGCGAGGTGTTGATCGGGGCAGGGCTGGCGGGGCTGCATCTGGCCGCGGGCCAGGCGGCGAAACCACCGGCGGCGACACCCGCGGCGAATCCAGCGTCGCCGACGCCGGCCTGGCCGCCCTACCGCAAGACCTTCGCCATCGACGGCGCCTCTGGCTTCGGCTTCGTCTACACCATGGACGATGCGGCGGCGACCGCGAAAGACCTGGACGTGCAGCGCGCTGCCGGTCTCGGCGCGGTACTCACCACCGCCGCACCGCAGGGCCGCTTCTGGCTCGACGACGACGCCTTCGAGCGTGCCAAGAAAGAAGTGGGCAAGTGGCAGGCCATTGCCCAGCGTCATCCCGAACACCTCTACATCGTGCGCGACGGCAGCGACCTGACCGTCGAGCGCCGCGGCGAGCGCACCGGCGTCATCCTGGGTTTCCAGGGCACCGAGCCGCTGGGCGAGGATGTAGCTCGGGTGCAGTTGTTCCGCGACCTCGGTGTGCGCGTGATCCAGCTGACCCACAACCGCCGCAACCTGGTCGGCGACGGCTGCACCGAACCCGGCAACGCCGGCCTGAGCAACTACGGGCATGCGGTGATCGCAACGCTCAACGAAAAAAAAATCGTCGTCGATCTCGCCCACGGCGCGCCGCGCACGATCAGCGAAGGCATCGCCGCGTGCAAGGCGCCGATGCTGATCAGCCACACCGGCTGCCGCGCGCTGGCGGACCTGCCGCGCAACGTGCACGACGCGGAACTGCGCGCGATGGCGCAGCGCGGCGGCGTCGCCGGCATGATCTTCTGGCCCTACCTGCGCACCGACACGCAGCCCATGGCCGTCGACGTGATCCGGCACCTCGAGCATGCGATCAAGGTCTGCGGCGAGGACCACGTCGGCATCGGCACCGACATCGGCGTCGCGCCGATCGAACGCACGCCGGCCTTTGAAAAGGACAACCGGGAATTCATGAAGGGCATGGTCGAGGACGGCATCTTCGAGAAAGGCCGGCCGGCCGACCTGTATACCTTCATTCCCGACCTCAACATGGCCAACCGCTTCGAGGTGCTGGCCGGGCTGCTGTCCAAGCGCGGCCATTCCGATGCGCGCATCGCGAAGATCCTCGGCGGCAACTTCGCGCGGGTCATGACGCAGGTGTGGGGCTGAGTCCGTCGGCCCGCACCGTGGCCGCGTCATCGTCGCTGCGGCGGCCACCTTCGCGAAATGCACTACGGACCACGCGCCTGTTTGACGTGCGCTTAATCGCCGCTCGCCCACACTGCGCGCCGTGATGGTAAGGAACGCGGCAGATGGATGATTCGAGCCGGCCCAGCCTGACGCTGACGATACCGTCGCCTGAGCGGGCGACGCAGCGGCTCGCGCGCCTGCGCCTCGCACCGCTGCGCAGCCTGCGCGCACTGGCCGATCCGCGGCGGGCCGCACAGCGCACCGTGCGCCTGATCAGCGCCGTGCTCGGTGGTGCGCCGGTGCGCTGCACGGTGCCCGCGTCGGGCTATCGCGTCGAACGCGGGACTATCGATGCGGCGATCGCCGCGGACCTGCCGGTGCAAGTCGTGATCGTGCAGTGGCAGCAGCAATGCTTCGGCAGCGTCGAGCTGTGCAGTGAACCGACGCGCTGGGAGCAGGCGCGGACGCTCGTCACCGAGTTGGTCGATTCACTGGCGCTGTTGCTGGCCTTGCATGGCCCGCCGCCGTCGCCGCGCGCCCTGCGCGGCACCGTGCTGACGCCGCAGGGCCTGCACGATCTGAACAATGTCGCCAATGCGATAACGCTGCAGGTCGGCGTGATGCAGGCGATGCTGCAGCGCGGCCGCAGCGCCGAGGCCGCGCAGTTTGCGCAGCGCTGCGTCGCGCAATCGGAACGCCTGGTCGCGCTGCTGGTTGCGTTGCGCAACGAGTAGTGCGTCTCGTCACGTTACCGTACGCGGCCATGCAAGCTGCATGTGGCGCCCGCATTTCCGGTCGAAACGCCATCTGCGCCCACGATATTCCGCGCCGATAAGCCTTGCGGCGCGACGGCACGCATCGTGCTCTCCACTCTTCAGCCACTTCGGCTCGCACACCCCAGGAGATTCCCATGCGTACGACCAAGCCTGTGCTCGCCATCGCGGTCGCCTCGCTGTTCGCCGCCGCGCCGCTGTTCGCCGCGCAGGCCGACGACAAGCTCAGCCGCGACGAAACCCCGACCGGTGAACACATCCCCGTGTTCAACCAGATCGACAGTGACGGCAACGGCATGCTCGACAAGAACGAATTCAGTCGCGGTACCACGTCGCAGAACTCGACCATGGCCCAGGTCGATACCGACGGCGACGGCAAGGTCTCGCGCAGTGAATGGGACGAACACAAACAGTTCAAGAAGGAACAGCGCTAACCCGTAAGCCCGGCGGGTTTGCAGGGCGAACAGTGTAAAGCTCGAAAACGACGACGGCGCCTCAACGGCGCCGTCGTCGTATCCGCGTGCCGGTCGTTACCTCCCGCGCAACAGATCCAGCACTTCATGGCACGCGCCCATGGTGTGGTAGTCGGTCTTGCCCGCGGGACTTTTCTCGTTGCCGTATTTCCGGTTGCGGCGATCGAGAATGCGATACCAGGCGCCGTGCTCATGGTCGATGAAGTGATCCCAGGCGTAGCGCCACAGGCGTTCGTACCAGTCCCAATAGCGCGCATCGCCGGTGTGCTGCGCGAGACGCGCGGCAGCGGCGAGCGATTCGGCCTGTACCCAGAAATACTTGTCGTCGTCGCAGATCGCGCCGTCCGGCGCGAAGCCGTAGCACAGTCCGCCGTGCGCATCGTCCCAGGCGCGTTCGACGGCGCGATCGAACAGCTGCTGCGCCGTTATCGCGAGCCACGCCGGTGCGTCGCCGCGGCGCTGCAGATGACGCTCCAGCGTCAGCAGATGTCGGCCTGGTACGTGTTCACCGCGCTGGGCTTCTATCCGGTCGCGCCGGGCAGCAACGAATACGTGATCGGCCGGGCGTTCCTGCGTCGCGCCGCGCTGACCCTGCCGAACGGCAAGGTGTTCACGGTGCGCGCCGACGCGCTCGACGACGCGCAACCCTACGTCGGCAAGGTCACGCTCAATGGCAAGCCGCTCGCGCGCAGCGTGATCACGCACGAGCAGATCCTGGCCGGCGGCGAGCTGCGTTTCACGATGCAGGCGAAGCCGGACACGCGCTGGGGAACGCGCACGTCCGAGCGGCCGTATTCGATGTCGCGCTGAGGCGCGGCATCAGCCGAGCACGTCGCCGGCGTCGTGCGGCCTGGCCAGCGTCTGCAGTCCCTGCGCCGACGCGCCGACGAAATGCCGAACGAGCGGGCGCGTGCCGGACTGCAGTAGCGGGAATATCGCCTCCTGCAGGCGGCGGTCGTCATGGGTCACGCGTTCGTGCTGGCGCAGGTGTTCCAGCCACGAGGCGACGCTGAAGTATTCGAGGAAGCTGCCGGGCAGCGCGGTGTCCTCCGCGATGCCCCAGCTGATCGCGCCGTCGCGGCGGCGGCTGCGGCCGAGTTCGCGCAGGGCGTCGAGAAATTCACCGCGATGCGCCGGCACCACGTGATATTCGATCGTGATGAGTACCGGACCGCGGTCGGCCTCGACGGTGTCGACGACGAGCGGCTGCGGCCAGTGGCCCGACGGCGTCACGTCGACGCGTGCCGCCTCGCCGAGGCGCCAGCGTTGCGTCAGCAGCGCAGCGAGCGCCGTGCCGGCGGCGGCCACGAGCAGCGCGCCCGTCACCGACTGCTGCTGCGCGAGCGTTCCCCAGCCCAGGCTGCCCAGCGCCATGCCGGCGGAGAACACGACGATGTACAGCGCGAGTGCGCGCGCCCGCACCCAGGCCGGCACGGCGGTCTGCGCTGCGATCTGCAGCGACGACAGCACACTGATCCAGGCGAAGCCGGCACACAGGCAGACGGCATACAGCACGCGCAGATCGCGCAGCAGCGCGACCGCGGCGATGCAGCCGGCGTAGAGCAGGCTCGCGAGCAGGAATACGCGGTCCGCATCGAGACGCTGGCGCAGGCGCGGCAGCAGTACCGCGCCGCCGATCGCACCGGCGCCGATGCAGCCGAGCAGCAGGCCGTAGGTGCCGGCGCTCGCCTGCAACTCCTGCCGCACGACGATCGGCAGCAGCGCGGTCAGCGCGCTCGCGAACGCGAAGAAGGTCGCGGTGCGGATCAGCACCGCCTGCAGCACGCTGGCCTGGGCCGCGTAGCGCAGGCCGGCACGCAATGCCAGACCAAAGGATTCCGGCGGCAGCGCCGACGGCGTGGCCGGGCGCCGCCAGCGCAGCAAGGCGACGACGATCACGAGGAAGGTCAAAGCGTTCACCGCAAAGGCCCAGCTCGCGCCGGCCTGCGCCACGATGAATCCGCCGATGGCCGGACCGGTCGCGCGCGCGATGTTCATGCTCAGCGAACCCAGCGCGACGGCACTGCCGAGCAGGGGCCGCGGCACGAGTTCCGGCGTGGTCGCCTGTTGTGCCGGCATCGCCATCGCCGCGCCGCAGCCCAGGGCGAAGGTCAGCAGCACCAGCGACCAGGGTCCAAGCTGGCCGAGTTGCGCCAGCAGCGCGAGCAGGCCGGCGACGAGGAACATCCACAACTGCGCAATGATCAGATAACGGCGCCGGTCGACGATGTCCGCGAGCGTGCCGGCGACGATCGCGAGCAGCACCATGGGCAGCGTCGTGGCCGCCTGTACCGCGGCGACCATCAGCGGCGATCCGGTCGTCTCGGCCATGATCCAGGCGGCGGCGACATCATGGATCCAGGTGCCGATGTTGCCGATGAGGATCGCGAGCCACAGCGAACGGAACGACCCGTAGCGCAGCGGCGCCCAGGCGCCGGTCGGTTCAGGAGTGTTCGCGGCGGCGCTGGTCGTCATGGCGGTTTCCGGCGGAAAGTAAAGAAATTAAAAATGCGGCGTTATGGTGAGCTGTGCCTTGCCCGCATGGCCGCTGCATCGCGCGCGAACCGGCACCTGCATGATGAATCCGCGCACCGCGTCATTGCACGGCCCAAGGCGCTTTGTCGAACTTGCCGACCAGATAGTCGATGAGCACCTGCACGCGCATCGGACGCAGGCGGCCCGGCGGCGTGACCACGTGCAGTGCGATGGGCGGCGGCGACCAGTCCGGCAGTACGATCTCGAGCTTGCCGCTGCGCAGTTCGCGCCAGATCAGGAACTCCGGTTGCAGCGCCAGGCCGAGGCCGGCGAGCAGGGCGGGGTTCAGGGCTTCGGCATTATTGACGCGCAGCGGCGTGGTCAGGCTGATCGAGAAATCGCCATGGCGCCGGTGGGCGAAACGCCAGGCGTTGCCATAGCGCGAGTTGGTATAGAACAGCGCGTCGTGATCGGCCAGATCGCGCGGATGCTTTGGCCGGCCGCGGCGTTCGAGATAAGCCGGCGCGCCGACCAGCAGCACGCGCACGCCGCAGAGCCGCCGCGCGAGCAGGCTGGAGTCGGCCAGCGCGGCAATCCGCAGCGCGAGATCGAAGCCGCCGCCGATCAGATCGGCGAGGCCGTCGTCGAACGCGATTTCCAGCGAAACCTCCGGATAGCGCTTGAGGAATTCCGGCAGCAGCGGCGCGACATGCGCAATGCCGAACGACATCGGCACCGCCAGGCGCACCTGGCCGCGCGGATTGGCCGACTGGCTGGTGACTTCCGCCTCGACCGCCTCGCCCTCGGCGACAATGCGGCTCGCGCGTTCGAGCGCGCCCTGGCCACTCTGGGTCAGCGACAGGCGCCGCGACGTGCGGTGGAACAGCACGGTCTTCAGGCGCGTTTCCAGCCGCGTGACGGCCTTGGACACCGTGGCCTGGGACAGGCCGAGCAGTTCCGCGGTGCGCGCGAACGAACCGGTTTCGGCGACCTTCGCGAAGATCGCCCAGGCTTCGAGATCGGGCAGGGTCTGCATAGCGTTTTCGGAAAGGATCCGTTTCGATTCTTTCCATTCTAATCCGTATCGCCAGGGACTAAGGTAACCCCATCACCACGCATTACGGAGAACGCCATGATCGAACGCCGCTCGTTCAGCAGCCTCGGCGGAGCCAACCACGGTTGGCTCGACGCCAAGCACCATTTCTCGTTCGCGAGCTATCACGACACGGGGCGCATGGGCTGGGGCGCACTGCGCGTCTGGAACGACGACGCGATCGCCGCGAACACCGGCTTCCCGCCGCACTCGCACGCCGACATGGAAATCATCACCTACGTCCGCGACGGTGCGATCACGCACGAGGACAACCTCGGCAATATCGGCCGCACCGAGGCCGGCGACGTCCAGGTCATGAGCGCCGGCAGCGGCATCCAGCACGCCGAGTACAACCGCGAGAAAGAGACGACGCGCATTTTCCAGATCTGGATCATTCCCGACAGCCGCGGCGGCGCGCCGACCTGGGGCAGCAAGCCGTTCCCGAAAGGCGAGCGCAGCGGCCGTTTCGTGATCCTGGCCAGCGGCATTGCCGGCGACGACGACGCGCTGCCGATCCGCGCCGACGCGCGCGTGCTCGGCCTGACGCTGGCCGCGGGACAGAGCGAGGATTATGCCTTCGGCGACAACCGCTACGGCTATCTCGTGCCGGCGCGCGGCGCGGTCGAGGTCAACGGCGTGCGCATCGATGCGCGCGACGGCCTGGCGATCCGCAACGAGGCAAACCTGCGCATCGTTGCGCTGGAGGATGCGGAAGTCGTGCTGGTGGATACCGCGCCCTGAACACCTTTGCTACCGCGACCAAGGTCGCGGTAGCAAAGTATTGAGCACGTCCATCCGATCCCTGAAGCTCCTGACGAAACACCCATCGACGCTACCCACTCAACTGACGACGAGACGACCATGCCCACCGCCACGCCCGTTCCCGGCAAGAAACTGCTGACGCCCGCCGACCACACCCTGATCCTCATCGACCATCAGTCGCAGATGGCTTTCGCGACGCGCTCGATCGACATCGGCAGCCTGCGCGCGAATGTCGCGCTGGTCGCCGAAGCTGCGGCGGGCTTCGGTGTAGACACCCTCCTGACGACGGTCGCGGAGAAGTCGTTCTCCGGCCCGCTGTTTCCGGAACTCACCGCGGCGCTGCCGGATGCACCCGTACACGACCGCACCAGCATGAACGCCTGGGAGGACGCGCAGGTCACCGACCGGGTCAATGCGATCGGCAAGCCGCGCCTCGTGTTCGGCGGACTGTGGACCAGCGTGTGCATCGTCGGTCCCGTACTGTCGGCGCTGGAGCAGGGCTTCGAGGCTCACGTGATCGCGGATGCCTGCGGCGACGTCAGCGCCGAAGCGCACGAACGCGCGCTGCAGCGCATGATCCAGGCCGGCGCCGTGCCGATGACGAGCCTGCAGTACCTGCTCGAGTTGCAGCGCGACTGGGCGCGCGGTGCGACGTATGAGCTGACCACCGGCATCGCGCGGCGTCTCGGCGGCGGCTATGGCATCGGCATCCAGTACGCCAAAGCCATGTTCGGCGCATCGGAAGGTGGACATTGAACGCATACCATGCCTGACAATCCCACCCGTCGCCGCGTGCTCGAAGCGTTGCTCGCGGCCAGCCTCGCCGGCTGCGTGCCGGCGGGGCGCAGAACCCCTCTCCCGTTCGCCGCCGGAGCCGCCGTGGCCGATCTCATCGTATACAACGCGCGCATTACCACACTGGACCCGCAGCGGCCGACGGCCAGCGCGCTGGCCGTCGCCGGCGGCAATCTCGTCGCGCTCGGCAGCGACGCCGAGGTGCTGGCGCTGGCCGGTGCGCAGACGCGGCGCATCGATGCGCGCGGCCGGCGCCTGGTGCCGGGGCTCAATGACAGCCATATCCACCTGATTCGTGGAGGACTCAACTACAACCTCGAACTGCGCTGGGACGGCGTGGCCAGCCTCGCCGATGCGATGGCCATGCTGCGCGAACAGGTCGCGCGTACGCCGGCACCGCAGTGGGTGCGCGTGGTCGGCGGCTTCAGCGAACACCAGTTCGCGGAAAAGCGTCTGCCGACGCTCGCCGAGCTCAATGCCGCCGCGCCCGACACGCCGGTATTCATTCTCCACTTGTACGATCGCGCGCTGCTCAACGCCGCTGCGCTGCGCGCCGTCGGCTATACGCGCGACAGCCAGGATCCTCCGGGCGGCCGCATCGAACGCGACAAGGCCGGCAATCCGACCGGCCTGCTGCTGGCCAAGCCCAACGCGCTGATCCTCTATGCCAGCCTCGCCAAGGGGCCAAAGCTGCCAAGCGAATACCAGCGCAATTCCACGCGCCACTTCATGCGCGAGCTGAACCGGCTCGGCATCACGTCGGTGATCGATGCCGGCGGCGGTTTCCAGAACTACCCGGAAGACTACGAAATCATCCGCAGTCTGCACGCGGACGGCCAGCTCAGCGTGCGCATCGCGTACAACCTGTTTACGCAGAACAAGGGCGGCGAACTCGCCGACTTCGCGCGCTGGAGCGAGATGCTGCCGCCGCGCGCCGGCGACGACATGCTGCGCCACAACGGCGCCGGCGAGATGCTGGTGTTCTCGGCCGCCGACTTCGAGGATTTCCGCGAACCGCGTCCCGAGCTGCCGGCGACGATGGAGACCGAACTGGAGCCCGTCGTGCGCCTGCTCGCGGAAAAGCGCTGGCCGTTCCGCATCCATGCGACCTACGACGAAAGCATCACGCGCGTGCTGGACATCTACGAGCGCGTCGATCGCGATATCCCGTTCGACGGCCTGCATTGGATCGTCGATCACGCCGAGACGATCTCGCCGCGCAACATCGAGCGGGTGCGCGCGCTCGGCGGCGGTATCGCGATCCAGCATCGCATGGCTTATCAGGGCGAATATTTCGCCGAGCACTACGGCCGCGCCGCACTCGCGCACACGCCGCCGGTGCGGCGCATGCTCGCTGCGGGCGTGCCGGTCGGCGCCGGCACCGACGCGACGCGCGTGGCGAGTTACAACCCCTGGGTCGCGCTGCACTGGCTCGTCAGCGGCCGCACGGTCGGTGGGCTCGCGATGTATGACGACGACAACCGGCTCGAGCGCGAGGAAGCGCTGCGCCTGTGGACCGTCGGCAGCGCGTGGTTCTCCAGCGAGCAGGAGCGCAAGGGCATACTCGCGAACGGCCGTTTCGCCGATTTCGTGCTGCTGTCCGCGGATTTCTTCGCCGTCGCCGAAGCCGACATCCCGCGCATCACGAGCGTGCTCACCGTCGTCGGTGGCGCGGTCGTGCATGCCGATGCAGAGTTCTCCGACCTCGCTCCCGCGTTGCCGGCGCCGATGCCGGACTGGTCGCCGGTCAACCGCTTCGGCGGTTATCAGCCGGGCAGCCTGATCCAGGCCGCGGCGGTGCTGTCGCAGGCGCACGGCAAGGCCTGCGGCGTGCACGGCGGCGCGGATCACGCGGCGCGCTACGACGCCGGCGATGATCGGCGCGGCTTCTGGGGAGCCCTGGGCTGTTCGTGTTTCGCGTTCTAGCGCGCGCTGACGCGCCAGATCGCGTTGCCCACGTCGTCGGCGACGAGCAGCGCGCCGGCCTTGTCGATGGCGACGCCGACCGGCCGGCCGCGCGCCTGGCCACGCTCATCGAGGAAGCCGGCCAGCACATCCTGCGGCGGGCCGTCGGGCATGCCGTTGGAGAACGGTACGAAGACCACCTTGTAGCCGCTCGGCGGTTTGCGATTCCAGGAACCGTGTTCGCCGATGAACATGCCGTCGGCGTAGCGCGCCGGCAGCCGGTTGCCGGCGGACCAGGCCAGACCCAGCGCGGCCACATGCGCGCCGAGGGCGTAGTCCGGTGAAATCGCCTGCGCGACGAGGTCCGGCCGCGGCGGCGTCACGCGTTCGTCTACGTGCGAACCGTAGTAACTGTACGGCCAGCCGTAGAAGCCGCCATCGCGCACCGACGTGAGGTAATCCGGCACGAGGTCCGAACCGATCTCGTCGCGCTCGTTGACGACGGTCCAGAGTGCGCCGGTCGTCGGCACCCAGGCCAGGCCGTTGGGATTGCGCAGGCCGCTCGCGAACACGCGATAGCTGCGCGCGGCCGGATCCACTTCGAGAATCGCGGCGCGGTCCTTCTCCTTCTCGATGCCGTTCTCAGCCACGTTGCTGTTGGAGCCCACCGTGACGTAGAGGCGCTGGCCGTCGGCGCTCGCGATCACGTTCTTGGTCCAGTGATGATTGAGCGGACCGGCCGGCAGCTCGACGATCTTCTCCGCGGTGCCGGTCAGCGCAGTCGCGCCGTCGGGATACGGATAGCGCAGCAGCGCGTCGGACGCGGCGACGTAGAACGCATCGCCGATCAGCGCCATGCCGAACGGCGAATTGATGTCGACCAGGAACGCGGTGCGCACGTCGGCGCGCCCGTCGCCGTCGGCGTCGCGCAGCAGGGTGATGCGGTTCGCGCTGGGCACAGCAGCGCCGGCCTTCTTCATCGCGCGCTTCATGAACCAGCCTTTGATGCCCTTGCCGTCCTCGGGCTTCGGCGGCGCGTTCGACTCGGCCACGAGCACGTCGCCGTTGGGCAGCACGTAGATCCAGCGCGGGTGATCCAGTCCCGTCGCGAAGGCGTTCACGGCCAGGCCGGTCGCCGGCGTCGGCATCGCGCCATTCGGCCAGCCCACCGCGGTCGCGACCTGGATCGTCGGCACGACACTGCTCTTGGGTTCCGGCAGTGTCGGGTTCGGGCCGGTCGTTTCGCGCTCGGGCACGACGGCAGGCTTTCCGCACGCGGTCAGGAGCAGGCTCATCGTCGCAACGGCAAGGACGGCACGCATAGCTAACTCCCGGACTGGCCCCGCGAGGGCGCGGTCCGTGCACACACGCAAGATCGATACCGGAGCGCGCGTCGTGGCTGTCGACCGCTGCGCGGTGGCGCAAGTCCGCATCGCCGTTGCGATAGCGCATCGCTGCGCTGTCGAGCACGTACAGAATTATTCGAAACACGGCGGGCAACCGTCCCGACCGCTTGTACGCGGCATTGCATTCGGCAGGGCAGGCACGCGCCGGACTGCACCGTATTGCGGTGTGGGTCGCGTGCACCCATATGGCGCTCATGAATCGATTTCCGCTTCGACCGGGCCTGTTCGGCGACGGCCCGCAGACGCTCGCCGATGACGAGTTCGGCCGCATCACCTACCAGTCGCATTTCGTGGATACCGCGTTCGCGACTCAGGCGTTCGACGCGCTACTGCGCGACGTGCCGTGGCACAGCGAGCGCCGCCGCATGTATCTGCGCGACGTGCTCACGCCGCGGCTGCTCGCGAGCTACGCGCTCGACGAGCCGCTGCCGGACGTCATCGCCGAATTGGCATCGCGCGTCGCGGCCGCGGCCGGCGCGCAGTTCACGCATGTCGGCCTGAATCATTACCGTGACGAACGCGACAGCGTCGCGCAGCACAACGATCATCTGCACGAGCTGACGCCGGAGCAGCCCATCGCGCTGGTCTCGCTAGGAGCCACGCGCGAAATGCTCATTCGCGCCAAACCGCCGCGACGCGGCATGCTGCGCCTGGACCTCGAGGCCGGCAGCCTGCTCACGATGAGCTACGCGACCCAGCTGCACTACGACCACGGCATTCCCAAGCAACGCACGCCGTCAGGGCCGCGGATCAGTCTGGCGTTCCGGGTGCGTACGGTGGGCGGGACCCGGCACCACTACTGAGGCGCAGCGAATGGCCACGCACGACCGGCGCGGAGCGGGCCCGAATAGCGTCCGGATCGAGCAGGAAGGTCGACGGTGTGGACTTCGCCATGGGCCAGCTCTGCTGCTGATTCGACGCGCCACCTACGAACGGGCTAAGGTCAGGAAAACAGGGTGTTTGCCGGGATGGAGGCGGATATGACCGTCCCGATCCAGGTGTTGATCCAGCCCGCATTTCTCACCCCCTTTCTACTGCGGCCGCCGATACGCTCGCCCTGACGCGCGCTGCTCCCTCGTGTCGGCTCGACGTAGTGTCGACTACGCCTTCGCCGTCACTCAGTCCGCGGCGCGCATCAGGACGGCGTCTCGACGCCCTCGCTACGAACGGGTGTGAGAAATGCGGGCTAGCCCGCGCCGATCACACGTGTGCGCCCAACCGCCTGATACGGCGGATGATGTAACGGCGGCTCCGTACAGCTCAGTTCCTGCGAGAGATCTTCCCCCATCGCGATCGACTCTCGGGTGATCCGGTCTGCTCGACGACGGCGCAGGAGCAGCGCTGCGCGAGCTTGCGCGGCCCCTCTTCACAGCTGAGCATCGTGGTAAGCGGTCCACAGCGATTCCATCAGCACGAAGCCTGGGCTGACCCACGGCCTCCCGGAGACGTGATCGGCCACGACTCTCTGCCACTGTGACGTGCTCAGGCGCAGGATCTCCGATTCGAGCACGCTAACGCAGCCCATCGTCCATTGCGAAAAACATCGCGACGAAACGATCACCTCCTGGAGTTTGACCACGTTCGTGTGGCGGGGGTCGCCGCTGATTCGCAGATATAGCGAATCGATCGCGTCTTGCTCGCCTTCGATGCACTGCGCGAAGCGGCCGTGTGAATGCAAAAGCACGCCCGTGACACCGGTCCGGCTGTTCGTTTCTCGCACCTTCTGGAGCATCGCAACCAGGCGCAATCGGTCGAATACGACCGTCTCCTCGCTAACGTAGATAATTTGCTTGATGGACATGCCTTTCCCCTGATGAACGACTCCGCAGTTTCCGGAGCGCGGATGTACGTCGGATACTGATTCAGGCTTGTCGCCCGACACAATTCGGTGGCCCGCGGCGGCGGTGATCGTGGGTGGCGTCACAGGAGCGTCTCAGTTTGCGGCTCCAGTACGTGGACGACAAGGCGCGGATCGACCCGACGCACATCGTTTGCCGGCTGCGACTGGCCGCGGAGCGGGGCTCGGCGCGACCTGCACACCCCGCTATTGCCGGCCATGCACTGCCTCTGCCGCTACGGCGATCATGTGCCTGTTTCGCCGGCGTTGTGCGCGTTCTGCGGTCCCGTTGCCGCCGTGTTCGTCGCAGTCGAGCACCGCGATCTTCCGGTGCGGCATCGTGAACGCGACGAGGGCGAGTCCGTTCAGGGCGCAGAAGCCGGAACCGCGCTCGTAGACCGCATGGTGGAAACCGCGCCCGAGGTTCATCGCGATGCCGGCCTGCAGCGCATGCTCGGCGCCTTCCAGCTGTCCGCCGAGCATGGCGAGGGTGGCATCGCGCAGGGCCGCCATCCAGCGCAGTCCCTGGCTTAGCGCGAGCGGATCGGTGCCGGTGAAGAACGCGTCGAGATAGCGCGCGCAGTGCAGTCCCTCCAGGCGTTCCCTGGTCAGCCTGCGCGGCGCGCGCAGCCGTCCCAGCCCGCGCCGCACCAGCGCGCGTGCGGCAAGTCCCAGCGCATACAGCGGAGGCTGCGACGGGGGGCAGTAGTCAGGCGAGAAGAAAACCCTGAGGTCGTTCATGGACGGTCGTCCGACAGTTGTTTCCCGGCGACGTCGCGCAATTGCTGGATAGTGCAGGTGAGCGGCGAAAGCATGTTCGCACGGACCTGCGCGTCCAGCTGAACGCCGAAAGCCCTCGGTCGCGATTCGGGCGCGACCGCAAGGGTCGTGAGGCGCAGGAAGCGCACCTCGGCGATGGAACGAGTCGACAGGCGAAATCCGTTCTTCGTAACCCTGGGCACCGGCATGGGGTCGACGTAGCGCAGTGCGCACAGCGCACCCGGCGGAATCCAGACGCCGTTGATGTGTATCGGATTGACCACGAGTGCTGAATGCGATTCGCCGATGCCGACCTTTTCAAGCATCAAGGGGCGCTCGTCGTCGTCGACGACGGTGTTGACCTGGCCGCCGCGGCGTACCCGCGTCTGGGCGATTTCCAGGAAGAATTCCTCGGCCTGGCAGCAACTGCCGACCGAAGGTTTCTCGCGCATCGATGGCAGCGCCGGTGCTTCGCCGCCGCTGCCGCCACCGCCCAGAATGTCGCAGACAAGGCCGGCAAACAGTCGGCTTTCCTCGGAAGCAAGGCTTGCACGGATTGACTCGAGACGCGGGCGCAAGGTACGTAGCTGGTGCTGCAGGTTCGCGCTGCCGACGATGCGGGTCGACGCTTCGTCTGCCGAGTCCAGTCTTCGCCAACCATCAGCCCAGCCGCTGTCGACCAGCCTCGCCGCGAAGGCTTCGGTCTCAGCAACGGGCCAGCTCGCGAACAGGGCGAGGTCCGCGGCCTGGATGGGATCGCGCAGCGCATTGATTGCGGGTGCTATGTACCGGGTGGCCTGGGTATAGCCGCAACCCCGGCGCTCCGTGTGGTGGCTGAAATGCTCGTCCAGCATCTCGACAACATTGCGGCAGAGCCCAAGTCCGACCTTGTCGAACGCTTCTACGATGTCGTGGGACATGGGTTGCTCAGCTAAGTTGGAGAATCAGGGCCCTGAGTAGTTGCGTGGTCTGCTGTCTGTCCCGCGCGTCAAAGGTGAAAGTCGGCACCGGTGCGCCGCAGCTGCGGATCGCCGCGCGGATCGCACCAAGGCTGAACTGCGCCACCGTTTCCGTCTTGGTCACGCCGATGGCCAGCGGCATGTCCGGGTCGATACTGCGAATGGATTCGAGCCAGTGCTTGCACTGCTCGGCGATGCGTTCGTCGCTGCCGTCCAGCACGATGATGACGCCCAGTGCGCCGTCAAGCATGATGGTACGCATGAACGAGAAATGTTCCTGGCCGGGCAAGCCATAGAGGAACAGCGGCTGACCGTCTTCCAGCAGCACCGTGGCGAAGTCCAGCGCGACTGTGGTCGTGGTCTTGTCCCCGACTGCACCGTCGAGCAACGGTACTTCGGTCGATACTGGCTCGCCGTCCGCAACGGAGCGGATCGCCGTGGTCTTCCCGGCCCCTACCGGGCCGGCGAGGACCAGCTTGATCGACTCTAGGCCCGCAGGCTCAGCTGTATACATGCGTTGGTTGCTCCGATGGCTGCCGCGGCGGGCCTGATGCCGGATAGCCGGCTAGGCAGGACGCCACGCAAGGCCGAACCGCTCAGCCAGCTTCGCCAGCAGGTTGCTGGCGACGCGGCGATGCGGCGTGCTCGCCACGGCCGGCGCTGCCGTGATGCGATTGATGACGAGTAGGTTCGATGCGGCGAAAGCCCACAGGCAGGCATTGAAGTCGGCCATCGGGAGACGCGACGATTGGGCGAGCAAGCGCCACGCGACCTGCGGCTTTCTCAATGCCTGGGCCACATGCAAGGCGACAACCGCCTCCGGCGCAGCGCCAAGGTCAGGCCATTCACACAGTTCCATCGCGTCGTTGGCAAAGGCAGGCAGGGTCTCGCGGAAGCGCAACGCACCGATCACGTAGAACGTGTCCAGGCTGGCCCAGACGTGACCGATGGCCAATGAATCCGCGCCGACCGTCTGCGGTTCGAATTTCCAGCCTGCTTCGCCGATCAGGTCGCGCGCCGCGAGCAGATCGCTGAGGCTGGTCGCGGACACGCGGCCGCTGAGTGGATGAATGCCTATCGTGCGCCCGCGTACCGTTGCCCTGAGGTCGCGGCCGCGAAGGCTCAGGTCAGTCGCGAGCCGGACCAGCGCGCAGTCCTTGCTGCCGCGCGGACGGCTTCGCCGCTCCCGCACCACGCCCGAGGGCAGCGGGCCGGTTCGCGCTTCGGCATACGGCGCCGAGGGGGTTGCCTCGGACAGCAGGCGGTGCAGGGCCGAAGCCAGGCTTGCAGCGGTGCCTTCGGCACACATACTCGGATGGTCGTCCTCTGATTCAGCATCAGCTTTTGCGAGCAAGGTCAGCACGGAGATGCCGCGCCGACGCGCGGCGCTGGCGACAGCGCGCGCGCGCGCATCACCGGAATAAGCCAGCAGCAACTGACAGGGGGAATTGCCCCATTCCTGCACCTCGACGTCGAAGCCGTAGCCGGCGAGCAGCTTGCCGGCCAGGTGGACACGTTGCGCGGCTTGCGAGTCCAGACCAATCGTGTGGAGGCAAATTCTGATCATAGGCCGTCAACCCTGCGCGCGAATCCAAGGTCAGTGCACGGCAGGCGCGACCACGCCCGCCGCGCCGGATGCATCAGGTGAAATCGAGGGATTTCTCGAAACTGCGCAGTTCATGGCGAGCCATGGCCAGGTTGGACTTGGCCCGGTCCAGGACTACGTAGAGGAACAATTTCTGATTCGACTCCAGCGGCCGGATCAGGTGGTACTGCTTGCCGAGGGTGATGAGAATGTCCTCGATCGTGTCATTGAGCTTGAGGCTGTTGGCCACGCGGCGCTTGGCGCGGACGACTTCGGTATTGCCGGCCGCGGCGACTTCCAGGTTGATCGCCGTGCCGTCGCCGGCCAGCATCATGCCGCTGTCGCCATCGACCAGCGCGGCGGCGATGTATCCATCGATGTTGCGAAGGGAATCCAGGCTTATCTTTGCCATGAGGTGTCTCCTGCTTGTGGTGTGGGGTGGGACTGAGAAATCGCTGACGAAACGCAATGGCGGGACAACGCTTCAGCTATCGATGCGCCGCGCGAGAAACTCGGCTGTGTCCAGCGTGCGCCGCAATACCATGGCCAGATTCTCGGATCGGTCGGCGCTGATCGACAGCGCCATGCCACGGGTGCGCGCCGGCACTTTCATGACGATGATCGTGCCGCCGTCGGACGATATGGTCGTGTGCGTACAGCGGCCGTTGTCGCCCTCGCGGGCAAAGGACTCGCTGAGTGCGAGGAACGACGCGGTGATCGCAGCGATGCGCGGGGCCTGCTTGC
Source organism: Lysobacterales bacterium (assembly GCA_038207515.1). Lineage (GTDB taxonomy): Bacteria > Pseudomonadota > Gammaproteobacteria > Xanthomonadales > Rhodanobacteraceae > Tahibacter. The sequence continues at coordinate 96,885 of JBBQZR010000013.1, forward strand.
CGCTGGCGACGCCGACGAAAGCAAACGGCCGGCCGTCGGCAAGCGAAAGACAGGCGAAGCGGACGGCGGGAGACTTCTGCATCAGCGCATGAAGTTCGGCGATGCAGTCCTGATTCAAGGTATCGGCCGGCGCGGAGGCGACCACGACCAAGTCCGGCTCGGAAGCTGATGATGACATGAGTATGGCTGAACCCCCCTGAGAGTTCATGCGCGACTGTCGGTGCGCTGCTCTGTTTTTTGTACTTTCAAACGTCCGTATCACTGCGTGCCGCCACAGTAAGCCAGCGCCCTGCGGATTGCGAGCTGCAATTGGTGACAAAAGGTATCGGCCGGAACGGACCTGGCAGGGACAGTTCTGGCGCGGATGCCGAAGCCTCGACCTGGATGAGGCCGCGTGCCAAGTCGGCGAGAAGATCCGGGCGCGTCACGCGCGCGGCGCGAGCAGCAACTGTTCCCGCGTCAGCGACCCGGTCGGATTCTTTGTGTACAAGACACAAAATGTACATAAGCAACATTAAGCTTTTCGCCGATAGGCGGCAGGCCTGCGATCGACTTGTGCTGCGCACGCGTACGTCGCGCCAGCGCTCGTGCGACCGGCCTGCCGCGAGGGTGGAGTGTCGCCGACGCCGGCAGCAGGGAACGGCGCCAGTGCGTACTGCGCCTGCGCGGAGCATCGTCGTGTGCGAACGCGTTGATCGGCGAGGGTGCAGCGGTGTTGCGACGACCTGCTCGCTAGCGTGCGCTCGTTGGACCGCGGATTCAGCGCCAGCGGTAGCACGACGGTCAGCGTGTGCCTGAGTGTTTGCGCAATGCTTGAGTGCAAAGCCGAGTCGAGCCGGACGCTGCCGTTCTGCCGCTTACGATCCGCACGGTCCAGCAATTCGCCAGCGAGCCTGTCGGCGCCGCGCAGTTTGCGCGGATCGGTCGAGCAGAAGGCCACGAGTCCACGCTGCCGGCGTGCACTCGCGCGGCCCTGGCTTGTCGCATCATCTCGCCTTCACAGAGCGCGCGCTGCTTGCGCCGACCGCGTTCGCGCCGCGTTGCTCGGAGGCCTTCACCACAGCGTCACTGACCAGCCACACGCTGACCGTCTTGTCTTCGAAGCGGTAGGTCCAGATCTCCATCGCGGGCGAGAATTCGTCGCCGGCGATGTGGTCGAGCTGCGCCGGTTCGCCAGCGAATTCGCGTAGCTGCGTGGCCCGCGTTCCCTTGTCCACGAGGTTTCTTCCCAGAAGCACGCTTTGAGCGACGACGGTGGCCGGCAGTGCGGCGAGCAAGATGAATAGGGCACGTTTCATGGAAGTCCTGCGCTCAGCTCCGTCGTGAGCGCGAGTGTCTCATCGGCGTGTTGCATCGCCGTTGCGGGGACGGCGAATCGAGCCGGCTCTAGCGGCTGCCGGTCTGCGCTGGCGCGTCGGGAGCGTCATGGCGCCGCCGGCATTGTCGGTGGCGCGTGCAGGGGGCGGCGACAGGCCGTGCCGGTGGTCAGTCCTTGTCGCTTTCTGGCTTGGTATACGGCACGAAGTCGCCGAGGCCGACGCTGCCGCTGATCATCTTCGAGCCCGGATCCATGAGCTTGACGATGTCGATGTTGCACAGCTCCGACGAGTGCGTGTCGGTGACGAGGATCATGTCGTCGCGCAGGAAGGCGAGTCCGGACGTGGGGCGGTTGACGTAGATCGTGCGGCCATGTCCGCCGTAGACGATCGCGGTCCGGTCGATGACCTGGGTCGAGCGGATGTTGCGCAGCGTTATGCACTTGACCGGCTCGCCGGCGACGCGGCCGTCTATGGCTTTCGCGAGCTGCTCGTCGGGGCTGGGCCGTGCGGCGAGTGCTCCGCCGGCGATCGCGAACAGCGCGGCAAGCAGCGTCAGTTTCAGGGAATAGGCGTTCATGCGGGTGTCCTCTCGTTGCGGCGGCGGTCGGGAAACGTCCGCTGATGCGGACGCTGTCGTGAGCGCCATCGTCGCAGCCTGATCGAAGCGGCTCGCGGCGGCCAGTATCCTCAAAGGGCACAAGTATCGTCATAAGGGCAAATGCGCAACATCGCAACAGCGCGGTTGCGTGTGCGGTCGTACGGCGCACGCCTTGGCGTGCGAGTTGCGCGGCGGCGCAGCACGAAATCGGGCGGGGTGCACGGCTGGGGCGTCGGGAAGCGTTGCAGCGAGCGCGTCCGAACTTGGCATCGGCCTTGCGGTGGCTCAGCAATCTGTCAGGAGCCGCGCCATGAGCCCGCAACGCCGCAACAATCCGGATATCGAATCGCCCGCGCAGGAATTTCCGAGCCGCCCTCGGACCGATCAGGAAACATCAGACACGGAACGTCCCGCCGACGATCGGCCCGGCACAGTCAGCCGTGACGAAGAAGAATGATCGTCTGCGCGTCGGCGTGAGCCGGCAGTGCTGGGTTGGCCTCTTCACCGTTGCCGCGCTCGCGGCCGGCGGCGATGCGTTGGCCGTCGAGCGTTGCGTCGGCGAGCACGGCGAGGCGATGTTTACGCAGAACTGTCCCGGCACGACGGTCGCCGCACCGCGGCAGCGTCCGTCGCGCCAGGGCACGGCCGTCGCAGTGCCGGCGTCGGCCAGCGGTCTTTGCGCGCGTACGCCGCAGCAGCTCGAACAGCAGGTGCGTTCGGCACTGGCGACGCGCAACGGCATACGGCTTTCGGGTCTTGCGCTGTGGCGTGGCGTCTCGGCGCGCTCGGCACGTGGCGAGGCGCGCGAACTGCTACAACTGCTCAAGGCCGGTTCGGCATCGGTCGCGCTGGAAGCAACGTCCGCGTATCCGGCGGACGACCCGTATCAACATGACTGGCATGAAGGGGATTCGATGACGGCAGCGCGGCCGCAGGGTTCTGCGCTCGTCGTGATGCCCGTGACCGAACGCCAGGGTTTCACGCACTCCGAGCAGTTGCGCTTCGACATCGTGCGTGACCACGGCTGCTTCTGGCTGAATCCACGTCCGCAGCGGATCTTCGACGAACCGCTGCAGACCTTCGAACAACATGTACCGGACGATATCGAGCCTGTCGCTCTGCGCGGCCGCTAGTGCGTCCATCGTTTCATCAACCGTAGAGGGGAGTAGGGCTATGCGAACACGCGCATCGACGACGGCTCTGGCCGTCCTGGGTCTTCTGGTCGCCGCGGGCATCCCGCCCGCGCAGGCGGCAACCAATAATCTCGTCACCGCGCCGCAGGGCGGCGTGGCGCGCTGGGCGGGGCTCGACGCCGCTGATTGCGGCATCTACGGCAAACGCTACGGCGCGGTCGGCAAGGTCTGCTACTTCCCGGTGGACATTCGCGCGCGCCTCGGGCGTCACGAAATCGCCCTATGGGACAAGGCCGGCAAGCAACACCTTGGCGCGCTCATCGTGGAAGATGCAAAATTTTCTGATGTGGACATGGAGCTGCCGGCGGAGCTTGATCGCTATATGGAGCTGTCGGCCGAGGATCAGGCGCGCGCCGTGCGCGAAACCGCCGAGGTCAAGAAGATCCTCGGCGGCACGCTGGATGCCCCGCGCTTCACGCTGCCGCTGAAAGACCCGACCGCCAGTCTGCCGCGCAGCGAAGACGATTTCGGCAGCCTGCGCACCTTCAACCACAAGCGCAAGAGCCTGCACAGCGGCCGTGACTATCCGGTCGGCAACGGCAACAAGGTGATGGCGGTGGCAGACGGAAAGGTCGTTCTCGCCGCCGATCATTTCTTTACCGGCAATGCCGTCTACGTCGATCACGGCGGTGGTCTCGTCAGCATGAACTTCCATCTGGGTTCGCTCGCGGTCAAGACCGGCGACGAGGTCAAGCGCGGCCAGGCGCTCGGCAAGATCGGCGCCACCGGCCGAGCCACCGGTCCGCATCTGCATCTCGGCCTGCGCTGGCTCGGCAAGCGCATCGACCCGTCGCTGCTGCTCGCTGCGCCGGCCAAGCTGCCGAGCGTCAGCGACAGCAAGCAGGCCGCCGAACAAAAGATCCGCGACGCCGAGCGCAAGGAACCCGACGAGACCGACGCGCCGCTGGACGAGGAAGGCTGAACTCGCTGAGGCGTACACGTAGCGCAAGCTCTGCACGAAGGTGGGGGTTCGCTCCGGCCAACACAGGACGCGCTACCTGCGCGTCCTTAGATCGTCTGACAAACTGCCAAGCAGCGCGTGATCTTGCCCCCGAGAAATAGGGCACGGCCGGGGGAGTGCCTGACGGCTGATACCAGCGATCAATCGTCGGTCGGTCCACCCTTCTGCCGACGTCGCGCGAGGTTGATGACGCGGTGGGCGCGTCGGCGAACACCTTTCACCGGGGCTCGGGAAGTTGAAACTTGCCGCGCTGCGGTGCAGTCTGTACGGCACCCTATGGCCTATATCGTCCTCCGCGTTCTACTGGTTCTGACCCTGTTGCTGAATGGGGCGTCGGCGCCGTGGGCGATGGTGAGCATGAATCAGAGCCTCCACGAAGGGCATGGATCGCATCGGCACGCAGCGCCTGTGGACGCGGTCGCACAGACCCAAACTCATGCTGGTCACGCCGACCACCACGGTTCAATGCCGAGCAGCAGTGACACGGGCACCGGGCCTGAAAGCTCAATGGATGGTGACTGCTGCGGCAGTTCAACCTGCCAGTGCGGGTGTGCGCTGCCCGTGGGGGTCAATTTCACAGCGCCACCAATGCTGTCCCAGTTGCTGATCTCGGCGCCGCTAGTGACTGCGCAACCGCTCGCTGTCGTGTATCGCGGCAACCCACCGTTTCGTCCACCCGCCGTCTGAACTTCTCCCGTCACCGATGCATGCCATCCGGCAAGGACGGCGTGCACCCGTTGCTGTGATGTCGGCCCGCCTCTTCGCGCGCGGTCGCCACCTGTTTTCGAGGAGTTCATCATGCGGTTCCCCTTACGTCCCGCGACGGCGCTGGTCGCGGCGATCGCGTTGGCTGGCTGCGCCAGTCTGCCGCGTGAGCGCGGCTACGCTCAGACTGGCGACCTGATCAAGGCGCGCCTGGGCACAGTGCCCACATGGCCGCCCGATCCTGCGGCTGCGGCTGCACCCGCGGTAGTGCCGGACATTCCGACGGCGCCGCTGTCCGTGGATCAGTCGATTCAACTAGCCTTTGTGTACAACCCGCGCATTCGCGAGGAATACGCACGCCTGGGTCTCGGCCGCGCTGAACTGGAGGATGCACGACGCATCGCCAATCCCCGTTTCGGCTACGCCAAGCTGGATCCGAGCCAAGGTGGCGGGACCCAGATCACACGCAGCATATCGCTGAGCTTCACGGATCTGCTGTTGCTTCCCGCGCGCAAACGTTTCGCCGAGGGCGAACTGGATCGGCTGCAGAAGGCCGTCGCGGCAGAACTGCTGAACCTCGCCACCGAGGTCGAGATGGCGTGGTTTGCGTCGGTCAGCGCGAACCAGGTGGCCGCGATGCGCGATGTCGTGGCCAAGGCGGCGGAGCATTCGGCCGAACTCGCGCAGCGTTTCTTCGACGCGGGCAACATCAACCGCCTGCAGCTCGAACAGGAACTGGCTGCGGCCGCTCTGGCACGCATCGCGGCGGTCCGCGCGACGGCCGATGCGTTGCGTGCGCGCAGCGAGCTTGCGAGCCTGGTCGGCCTGCCCAGTGAGGCCGCCTGGACAACCGCCGAGCAGCTGCCGGCACCCTCGTCTTCCGGGTTCACCGCTGATCAACTCATCCCGTTGGCGTTGGAGCAGCGACTGGATCTTGCCGCAACCCAGCGGGAGGTTGCGCTGCGCGAAGACGCGTTGGGCGTCGCGCGGCGCTGGCGATGGCTCGGCGCGGTTGAGGTCGGTTACGAGCGCGAAAGCGAGATTGACGGGGGCGTGATGCGCGGGCCATCGCTCGCGTTGGAACTGCCGATCTTCAACCAGGGCCAAGGAGCGATCACGCGAGCCCAAGCGGAACTGATTGACGCACGCGCCAGGCTCGATGCCCTGGCGTTGTCAGTGCACAACCAGGCGCGCCGCGGTATCGAACAGCTGGGACTGAATCGCGATATCGCCGAGCGTTACCGCACCGCATTGGTGCCGCGGCGCGAGGCGATCGTGGCGCGCACCCAGGAGCAAGTGAACTTCATGCTCAAGGGGGTGTTCGAGCTGATCCTCGCCAGGCAGCAGGAATACGACGCGTATCAGGAGTATCTGGAAGCCGTGCGCGACTACTGGACGGCGCGCGCTGAATTGCGTCGCGTAGCCGGTGGCCGGTTGCCCGATGACGACGCCACACTCGAACCCACGCTCGGTGTGGACGCCATTCTGCCCGCCGAAAGTGCGCCGACGATGGATCACTCAAAGCACGGCATGCCGTCCTCCACGAGCGTGTCGAGCGACGCTGACGCGCGTGCGCAGCCAGCACCGCCCCAGCCCGCCACCGACGACCCGCATGCCGGTCATCGGATGCCGACACCCGTCAAAGACACCGCGCCCGATCCGCATGCGGGTCATAGCATGCCGATGCCCAAGGAAACGAAAGCGGCCGTGCCAAAAACGCACGACCCCAAAGCGCATCCGGCACCGCCACCGCCCAAGTCCGAGAAGGACGAGGACGAACACGCGCACGACAATCACGGAGGTACCCCATGAAACTTTCCCGACGTCACTGGTTCCGCTGGGCCAGCGCCGGTGTCCTGGCACCGCTCACGCTGCTCGCGCAGCGCGCGCTGGGTCAGGATCACAGCGGCCACGCCATGCCGGCGACACCAGCAAAACCGGCATCGCCCGAGCCCGAGCCGAAGCCCACGCCGGCGGCGCCTGCCGTGCCGCGCGACAGCCGCTACACGCCGGTGCGCACGCTCAACGGCTGGACACTGCCGCACCGCCTGGTCGACGGCGTGAAGGAGTTCCATCTCGTCGCCGAGGAGGTCGACCATGAATTCGCCCCCGGCTGCCGCGCCAAGTGCTGGGGGTACAACGGCACCACGCCCGGTCCCACGATCGAGGCGGTCGAAGGCGACCGTGTGCGCATCTACGTGACCAACCGACTGCCCGAACACACCAGCGTGCACTGGCACGGCATTCTGTTGCCCAGCGGCATGGACGGTGTGGCGGGCCTGTCGCAACCGCATATCCAGCCGGGCGAAACCTACGTCTACGAGTTCACGCTCACGCAGCATGGCACTCACATGTACCACCCGCACGCCGACGAAATGGTGCAGATGGCCGTGGGCATGATGGGCATGTTCATCATCCATCCCAAGGACGGCGAGCCCGAGCCGATCGACCGCGACTATGTGGTGTTGCTGCACAACTGGGCGCTGCACCCGGGGACCTACCGACCTGACCCGTCGGTGATGCAGGACTTCGACTTGTGGACAATGAACAGCAAGGTGTTCCCGGCGATCGAGCACCTTGTGGCACGCACCGGTGAACGTGTGCGCGTGCGCATCGGCAATTTATCCATGTGGAATCATCCGATGCACATGCACGGCGCGCAGTTTCATGTGACAGGATCCGACGGGGGGCGCTGGCCCAAGACGCTATGGCGGCCGGAGTCAACCGAGATTGTCGGTGTCGGTCAGACACGCGACTGCGAATTCATCGCCGTGCCCGGCGACTGGGCCTTTCACTGCCATATGTCGCACCACACGATGAATGCGATGGGGCACGAAATCCCGAATACGCTGGGCGTTGATCAGTCCGGCGTGGAAGCCCAGATCCGCAAGTTGTTGCCGGGCTACATGGCGATGGGCCAGAGCGGCATGGCCGAGCACCAGGACCACACCGATTCGGGCCACATGACCGGCCCGGAAAACACGTTGCCGATGATGATGGGCAAAGGCCCGCACGGAAACCTCGAAATGGGCGGCATGTTCACCGTGATCAAGGTGCGCGACGACCAGGCGCGCGGCGACTACACCGATCCCGGTTGGTACCCGAGTCCGAAAGCCACCGTGGCACACCGCGTGAGCGCCGATCCGAGCTTCGGATCGCCGGTGCGCCGGGGGCCACCGCCGGGACCGACTCCCACGCTGAAGGCCAAGCCGGTCGATCACTCCACCATGAAGCACGGCTGAGAAATCCGGAATGAAACTGATCAAGACCTTGCTCGTGTTGCTGGTTCTCGCAGTACTCGGTGCCGGTGCGTTCATCGGGTTCGGGGTGTACAACGTCGCCGCCGACGATCCGCATTGGCCGATCACCTACCTCGCGATGGAGACGTTGCGTGAGCGGTCGATCGAAACCCGTTCAGCCACCATCGACGTGCCCGCACTCGATGACGAAGACCTGATTCGCCGCGGCGCCGGTAACTACCACTCGATGTGTGTCGGCTGCCATCTGAGCCCGGGGGACTCCGACACCGAACTCAGCCTCGGACTCTATCCAGCGCCGCCGACCTGGTCGGAACTCGGGACGGTGGAGCCGCGCGAGGCGTTCTGGATCATCAAGCACGGCATCAAGATGAGCGGTATGCCGGCCTGGGGCAAGAGCATGGAGGACCGCCACATTTGGGGCATGGTCGCCCTGATGCGGCAGTTCCCGCGCATGACCGCGGCGCAGTACCAGGTGCTGGTCGCCGCGAGCCCAGGTCACAGCCACGGCGGTGGCGAAACGAACGTGCGCGACGGTGACGCGCCCGGCCACGGCGCCAGCAGCACCAACCACGAGACATCGCGTTCATCGTTCGAACCGCTGGCCGATCCGATGGCCGAGGACACCGCGCACGACGCCGGCAAAGCACCTAACGACGACAAGCAGGGGCATCAGCACTGATCACTGGCGCCGCGAGCATTCCCCACTGAGGTCACTCGACCTCGTCCAGCAACCACGGAGCTTCCCATGAAAGCCACGATTCTCATTCTTGCACTCTCTACGATGCTAACAACGTCTGCAGTGTTCGCGCACGGTGAAGAGAAACACGAGCAGGCCGCGATGGCCCCGGGTCGCGAGACGGCCAAAGCTGAACTGAATATCGCGCCAGCGGCCGCCGATGCCGTCGCTGCGGTCGAGCGATTCTCCAGCGCGCTCAGCGCTGGCGATCTGGACAAGGCAACGGCCGAATTGGATCCCGCCGTGCTGATCCTCGAAAGCGGCGGCGTGGAACGCAGTCGCGCCGAATACCTCGCAGGGCACGCCAAGAGCGACGCGGACTTTCTCAAGGCGGCGCAGGTCACGCTCACTCACCGATCCGCTCACGCGGCCGGAGAGTTCGCGTGGGTGGCGAGCGAAAGCAATATTCACGCGGTGAAGGGCAAGGAAATGCTAATGGTCGTGTCGACGGAAACGATGGTGCTGCGCAAATCCGCCCTGGGCTGGAAGATCGTGCACATCCACTGGTCGTCGCGCCGCGCGAATGGCGACAAGCACTGAGGATCTGATAGCGGTGCGCGCCGCTGTCAGCGTGGGGCGCACCTGAGTCGACTTCGACCGCGTCCTGTCGGTATCGCTTCGCAAAGGGCTCGCTCACATGCTGCTTGACTCTGGACCTGGGTCCAGAGTGCAGACTGGTTGCTCACAGGAGATCGGGCATGTCCACGTTAGGCATTGGTCAACTCGCCAAGCGCGCCGGGGTCGGCATCGACACGGTGCGCTACTACGAGCGCGACGGGTTGCTGTCACCGGCCGCGCGGCTGGAATCGGGTTATCGCCGCTACGGCGATACGGAACTCAAGCGGCTGCATTTCATTCGCCGCGCCAAGGCGCTGGGTTTCTCGCTGGACGATATCCGCAGCTTGCTTACGCTGAGCGAGGAACACGATGTGGCCCAGGTCAAGCGCGCGGCCGAAGGCAAGCTTGCTGATATCGACCAGCGCATCGCCGAGTTGGAACGTATCCGCGCGGGCCTGCACACGCTGATTGCCGCGTGCCCCGGCCATGGCCGCGCGGAGACCTGCCCGATCCTCAATGCGCTCACGCTGGAGGAACCCCGATGAACTCGTCCCACGCCCAAACCCAGCGCGCTTGCTGTCATGCGCCCCAACACCACGACTCCGACGCCACGGTGGACTCCGGCCCGCACGCCGCTACCGCTGGGACGATGGCGTCGAACAATCACGCCCACGGACCGGCAGATCATGCGCCTGCGCATCACGGCCACAGCGAGGACGCGGCGTCGCGTCCGCCGGCGTCGGGCGCACGGGATCCCGTCTGTGGTATGACCGTGGCACTCGATTCGCCGCACCAGGCGATGCACGCAGGCCACGACCATCGCTTTTGTTCGGCGGGCTGCCGCACGAAGTTTCTGGCTGACCCGGCACGCTACCTGACGCCCAACGCTGACCCGCCCGAACTCGCAGCACCGACGGGTGCGCAATACACCTGTCCGATGCACCCGGAAATCGTGAAGGATAGGCCGGGCACATGTCCGATCTGCGGCATGGCACTGGAACCCATGATGCCGAGCCTGGACGAGGGTGAGAATCCCGAATTGACCGACTTCCGGCGCCGCTTCTGGTGGACCTTGCCGCTGTCGCTGACGGTGCTAGGGCTGGCAATGGCTGGCCATCAGTTCAGCGCGATCTCGGCCACAACGCGGACGTGGATCGAATTGCTGCTTTCCGCGCCCGTCGTGCTGTGGGCCGGGTGGCCCTTCTTCGAACGCTGGGCGCACTCAATCGTCAACCGCAGTCCGAACATGTGGACACTCATCGGTACCGGCGTCGGCGCGGCCTTCGGTTACAGCGTCGTTGCCACGCTCGCGCCGGGCGTGTTTCCGGATTCGTTCCGCGAGCATGGTCGCGTCGGTGTCTATTTCGAGGCGGCCGCGATCATCGTCTCGCTGACCTTGCTGGGCCAGTTGCTGGAATTGAAAGCCCGCTCCAGTACCTCCGCGGCGATCAAGGCGCTGCTGGGACTCGCTCCCAAAACCGCGCGCCGTCTGCGTGACGACGGCAGCGAAGAGGACATTCCGCTGACCCACGTCCACATCGGCGACCGTCTGCGTGTGCGTCCTGGCGAGAAGGTTCCGGTCGACGGTGAAGTTCTTGAGGGTCAATCCCGCGTCGACGAGTCGATGCTGACCGGCGAACCCATGCCCGTGGAAAAAACACCGGGCGAGAACGTCGTTGGCGCCACGATCAACGGCAACGGCAGTCTGGTCATCCGCGCCGACAAGGTCGGCTCCGACACCGTGCTCGCACAGATCGTGCAGATGGTGGCCCAGGCGCAACGCTCACGCGCCCCAATGCAGCGTCTCGCCGACAAAGCCAGTCTGTGGTTCGTTCTCTCGGTGCTCGCCATCGCGGCTGCAACGTTCCTCGTGTGGGGCCTGTTCGGTCCCGAGCCGTCGTGGACGTACGCGGTGGTCAATGCGGTCGCCGTGCTGATCATTGCGTGTCCCTGCGCCCTGGGTCTGGCGACGCCGATGTCGATCATGGTCGCTACCGGGCGTGCGGCACAGGCCGGCGTGTTGTTCCGCGATGCCGAAGCGATCGAGCGACTGCGCACCATCGACACGCTGATCGTCGACAAGACCGGCACGTTGACGCAGGGTAAGCCCGCATTTCGCGAGGTGATTGCAACCGCCGACGCGAATGCCGATGAAGTATTGCGGCTAGCCGCGAGCCTCGATCAAGGCAGCGAGCATCCCCTGGCCGAAGCCATCGTGGCGGAAGCGCGACACCGCGGCCTGGCACTGGAAGCAGCCACCGACTTTGAATCGTCGACGGGCATTGGTGTGCGAGGGCGCGTCGGCGCGCGCCAGTTGGCACTGGGCAATACCGCGCTGATGAAAGAAATCGGCGCCGACGTGAGTGCGTTGGCAGAAGCGGCCGAACGACTGCGTCGCGAGGGCGCGAGTGCGATGTTCCTGGCGGTAGACGGTCAGGCGACCGGGCTGCTGGCAGTCGCAGATCCGATCAAGGACAGCGCATCCGGAGCCATCGCTGGACTGCGAGCGGCCGGCTTGCGCATCGTGATGGCCACGGGCGATGGCAAGACCACGGCCGGGGCGGTGGCGAAGCAACTCGGCATTGACGAAGTCCATGGCGAAGTGCGGCCGCAGGACAAGTTGGATTTGGTCGCGCGGCTGAAGGCCGAAGGTCGTCGGGTGGCGATGGCCGGCGATGGTATCAACGATGCGCCGGCGCTGGCCGCCGCGGATGTAGGCATCGCCATGGGCACCGGCACGGATGTCGCCATGTCGAGTGCCCAGGTCACGTTGGTGAAGGGGGACCTGCGCGGCATCTTGCGCGCGCGGCAGATTTCCCAAGCCACCGTCGCGAACATGAAGCAGAACCTGGGCTTCGCGTTTGCGTACAACGCGCTGGGGGTGCCGATTGCCGCGGGTGTGCTGTATCCGATCTTTGGCGTGCTGTTGAGCCCGATGATCGCTGCGCTCGCGATGAGCCTGTCATCGGTGTCGGTCGTCGTCAATGCGCTGCGGTTGCGCAATGCACGGACTGGGGTTGACGCATGACGAGGTTCGCACTGCTTATGACCAGAGCCAACCGTGAAAGTACACACGTCCACTTACCTCGCGCGCTTGGGTACCTATCGCCTTCGGGTCTGTCGAGTCGCCCGACATCTGCCAATCGACGAACTGGCGCGACGAAGGGGTTCGCGATGAGATCGTGGCATATCGCATGCAGCGATGTCCTATCGCACTCACCCTGCACCGAAGTGACATACTATTTTTCCACAATGACATAGAACGGACATGGCACAGGCGCAGGGCGCCCAAGAGGGAAGGACTGATCACGCCGCGATGCTGGGCATGGCCGGAATGACCGACTTGCCCATGAAGGGTTCTTTAGTTCCGTACGGCATGAGCCGTAAAGCCTCCGGCACCCGATGGCAGCCGGAAGCTGCCGCATCATTCTCGGCGTGTCGGCCCTCGCGCTAGTCGACTTCTGGTTTTTGGCATTCGCGAGCAGGCGTCGGTCGGCGACCGGCAACTGGAAATCAGTCAGTTGGGCGCAGACATTGTGTCATCGCAACGCGGCCGAATACGCGCCATGAAAGGCAAGCTGAGCGAAGCCCATGCCAGCCCTTGAAGGGAAAAACGTAACACGCGGTGCAGCCTTTGATAGCTCCTTGCGACTCATCGCGAGGACGACGCAACGCTCGGCGGTCCGCACGACCAGGATCGGTTGAGTGAGGCAACAAGGAACGTGGCGAAAAAGGATGTTATGCATGTTTACCATTACCTCGTCGTTATGCGCTCGACTATCCGTTGGGCTCGCAGGGATGATGGCCATCGGCCACTGCGCCGCCGTGGCGATTGCAGAAACATCTGCACAGACGCCAAATGCGTCGGGATACCCGACAGTCGACGCACAGCTGGGCGAGGTATTGTTTCCTGACGAGTCCCGCGTGGCCGAGCAGATCAGCCTCGCGATCGAAGACCTGCTACGTCGCGACTACGCGCCCGGGAGTGCTCGGCGCGATGCGCATCCCAAAGCCCATGGCTGCGTCAAGGCGGAATTTACTGTCGCTGCCTCGTTACCGAAGTCGTTGGTCCAGGGCGTTTTCATTCCCGGAACCACGTACTCCGCATGGATCCGGTTCTCGAACGGCAACAAGGACGCGACACGCGCGGACATCAAAGGCGATGCTCGTGGTATGGCGATCAAGCTCCTCGACGTGCCGGGAAAGAAACTGCTCGACGACATTGATCAAGCGACGACGCAGGACTTCATTCTGATCAGCCATCCGGTATTTTTTGCCAATGATCCGAACCGGTATCTTTCACTAATACGCCACGGCAGCAGTGGCGGAGTATTGGCGAAACTGCGCATTCCTTTCGACTTGGGCTTTCGCGGTCTCATGATCGCCCGCAAGACCGCCAGCAAGACCATTTCCAATCCGTTGCAAACGCGCTACTGGTCCACCGTGCCCTATCAGCTCGGTGTCGGCGACGATCGGCAAGCGGTCAAGTACTCCGTCCGTTCCTGTGCAGCGACCGTGGACCCGATCCCGAAGAAGCCAGGCAGAGACTATTTACGCGGTGCGTTGCGCGCAAGCCTGGAAACGGGCGATGCGTGCATGCAGTTTTTGGTACAACCGCGAACCTCGCCGCGCATGGGCGTAGAAGACGTCATGACGGAATGGGAGGAATCCGATGCTCCGTTCTATGCCGTTGCGTCGATTCGCATTCCTCCGCAGACGTTTGATACCCCCGAACAAAATGCATTTTGCGAGGCGCTGTCATTCAACCCCTGGCACGCGCTACCGGCGCACAAACCGCTCGGAGTGATGAACCGATTGCGTAAAGTGATCTACGAACGGGTAAGCCAAGTCCGGCGTGCGATGAATGCGGTCGGTATTCGGTCGGCCATCCCGATAGAACAAGCGACGGCCCAAGCTACTGCGAACCCTCCGGGAATATCAGCTCCTCGGCCACACGGGAGAATCAGATTACCGTAGAGAGCACGAAGTGTGGGCGGGCGGAATGCGCGCCATCCCGAGGGATCTGTCGGTGCAGCGTCGGATCACGGTGCAATCGGAGAGGCTAGTCATAATTGAGTTAGGGAGACTCTGAACAAGCTGCCGCCAACGCATACATGAAGGCCATTTCTACGCTGAAGAAATGCTTTTGGAGAGAAATTCTCAATTAAATGCCGAAAAATGCGCCTTTTTCGGCGCAATTTGGCTTCAGTAGGCTGTCAGCGGACGCAATGACCCTGTCATCGCCAGTAACTGCTTCCGAACACGGTAGAGATTGCCGAGCGCGAACAGCGTCACGACCTGAGCCGTGTTCTTTGCCAGTCCTTTGAAGCGAGTCTTTACGTAGCGCCACTTGCACTTGAGCGTCTGGAACGGATGCTCGCCG
>JBBQZR010000014.1:0-97056 GCA_038207515.1 Lysobacterales bacterium
TCGGCGGCGACGGCCTGGCACTGGGCTATTACGGCGACAACGACAAAACCGCCGCAAGCTTCATCCGCCACCCGCAGACCGGCGAACGTCTGTACCGTACCGGCGATCTCGGCCGCTTCCTGCCCGAAGGCACCATCTAGTTCCTCGGCCGCGCCGATACCCAGGTCAAGGTCCGCGGACATCGCATCGAACTGGGGGAGATCGAATTCCACCTGACCGGCCACGACGCTGTCCGCGACGGCGTGGTCGAGGTCCTCGGCGAAGGCAATCTGCGCCACTTGTATGCCTACGTCGTTCTGGAACCCACGATGACTTCCGGCGAAGCGCGGGCGGCCCTGCGCCTCGAACTGGATCGCCACCTGCGCAACTGCCTGCCGGCCTACATGGTCCCGCACGGATATGTCTTCGTCGATGCGCTCCCGCTGAGCGCCAACGGGAAGATCGATCGCCGCCGCCTGCCTGCGCCCGACGAGCAGACCTCGGTCACACGACGCTACGAGGCGCCCGCCAACGCGCTGGAGCAGAGCATCGGCGCGGTCTGGTCGGAGATGTTGGGCATCGAACGCATCGGTCGGCACGACAATTTCTTCGAAATCGGCGGGAATTCGGTGCTGATCGTGCAGATGCACGGCCAGCTGGCGCCGATGATTTCGACGGCCTTCTCGATCGCCGACCTGTTCGCCCACGTCACCATTGCAGAGATGGCCGCGTACCTGTCCGGCCACGACGCCTCCGCAACGGTGCTCGCGGAATCTGCCGAGCGCGCCCAGCGACAGCGTGCCTCGCTGGGCCGCCGTCGCAATAGCGTCGGTGCGGAAACCTAGTTCGCCCTGCCATGACATCAAGCAACAGCGGCAACGGACATGCCCGGATAGGGAGTTAGCAGTGGGAACACGATCCAAGCTCGATAAGCAACGTCGCTCTGGTGCGGTCCGCGCGCTGCTGCGCTACTTGCGGCCGCACACCGGCAAGCTGTTGCTGGCCACGCTCGCGCTGAGCGTTTCGTCTCTGCTGTTCTTCCTGATCGGGGTCGGCCTGTCGAAACTGACCGACATGCTCAGTCAAGGCCAGCGGGACGTGCAGGCCGCATTCAACGACCTGATCGTCGTTTCCTACCTCGTGCTCGCCGCCTACGCGTTCGGCCTGTTCGTGCGCACCTACCTGATGCGCTGGATCGGTGAACGCATCGGCACCGATTTGCGCAAAGATGTATTTGCGAAATTGTCCCGTCTCGGTCCGTCGTTCTACGACCAGAACCCGTATGGAGAAATCCAGTCGCGCATCAGCGCCGATACGGTGGCGCTGCAGTCGGTCATCGGTTCGGCCGTCCCGAACGGATTGCACAATCTCGTGCTGCTGGTCGCCTGCGGCGGTTATGCGGCCTGGTTGAGCTGGGAGCTCAGCCTGGTGGTACTGGCGTCGGTGCCGGTCATCTTCGCTCCGAGCTATCTGATGGGCGGGGCCATCGCCCGTTTCTCCGCGGAACGGCAGAGCGCACAGGCGCTGTCGGCAGCCCATGCGCACGAGATGCTGCGCAATGCGAAGCTGATCCAGGCCTACCGCCACGAATCGGCTGCGATCGAAAAGTACGCGCGTCTTCTCGAACGCTTCTTCGGCACCAGCGTGCGCAACGTGCGCATCGAAGCCTGGGTCACCACCATCACCTCGCTGCTCTCGTTTGCGGCACTGACTGTGCTGATCTGGTACGGCGGCAATCTGGTCGGTACCGAGCGGCTGAGCATCGGCAACCTCATCGCGTTCCTGTTCTATGCCCACATCTGCATCACTGCCGCCGCCGCACTGGTCAGTGTGTACATGTCGGTGCAGAACGCGGCCGGCGCTGCGTCACGCATCTTCGAGCTGCGCGATCACCCTCTCGAGGACACGCCGGTCGATGCTCCGCATCCGGATACAGGCGACATCGTTCTGGAGAATCTGCATTTCCGCTACCCGACACGCGAAGACAAGCCGGTACTGAACGGCCTGAATCTGAGGGTGCGTCACGGCGAGTCGGTGGCGATCGTCGGTTCGTCCGGGGCAGGCAAGTCGACCGTATTCGACTTGCTGCTGGGGTTCTACAAACCGGACCAGGGGCGTATCCGTATTGCGGGCCAGGATCTGGCCCACGTCGATCGCCAGGCATGGCTGGGGCTGGTGTCGTTTGTTCCACAAAATCCGGAACTGCTCAGTGGCAGCGTAATGGAAAATTTGCGTCTGGGCTGTCCTGATGTCACCGAGGAGGCTGCATGGACGGCGCTCGACCATGCGCACATCGCCGATTTCGTTCGTTCGCTGCCGCAGGGACTGCATACCGATCTCGGTCAGGACGCCATGCGCCTGTCCGGCGGCCAACGCCAACGCCTGGCCATTGCGCGGGCGTTGGTGCGCCAGCCGGCAATCCTGCTGCTCGACGAACCGACCAGCGCGCTGGATGCCGCGAGCGAGGCCAACGTGCGGCAGGCACTTGCCGGCTACCGTGGGCTTACGATGCTGGTAATCACACATCGTCTCGAGACCGCCATGCACGCCGACCGCATCGTGATGATGCATCAGGGGCGGGTGCTCGCGGAGGGCACGCACGCGATGCTGCTCGCGACCAGCCCGGAATACGCCAGCCTCGTCCACCTCGAACTCGAAGCCGATGCGGGAACGGATACGGTCGCCAAGGCGACGCTTCCGCTGACCGCGACCCGGCCCGCGCAGCCCATCGCATCGGATGCCCCGGCGCCGGCGCGCGCTGCCGCGCATCGCACTTTGGAAGCCCAGTGAGCGTCTGCCTATGTTGAATAGAACTTGGTTCGTCACGCCGGATCCACGTCCGTATGCCACGGTCCGCGTGATCTGTCTTCCCTACGCCGGCGGCGGTGCAGCGCCGTTCCGCCAGTGGGCACGCCAGTTTTCCTACCGCATCGAGTTCTCGGTGCTGCAGTTGCCCGGGCGCGAAAATCGCGCCGGCGAACCGTTCCTGCGCGACATGGCAGAGGTCGTGCGCGCGGTCGGGCCGTGTCTGGCCCGTGCGAGCGACAAGCCATTCGTTCTGTTCGGCCACAGCGTTGGCGCACTCATGGCGTACGAGCTCACCCAATGGTTGCATCACCTTGGCGAACGCGGTCCGGCGCATCTCATCGTTGCAGGCAAGCGCGCGCCGCACCTGCCATTGCCGCGAGAGCCGTTGCATGAACTGAATGACGAGCGGCTGATTGCGAAGCTGCGTCAGCTCAACGGAACACCGCAATCGGTGCTGGATTCACGTGAACTGATGGAATTGTTGCTGCCGCGCCTCAGGGCCGACTTCGCGATCAATGAAACCTACCGCTACGCCGCGGCGGAGCCGCTGGCCTGTCCGATGACGGTGTTCGGCGGAGTCGACGATCCCGAGACCAGCCTCGACGCGCTCGAGGCATGGCGCCTGCACAGCAAAGGACCGTTCGAGCAACGCCTGTTCAACGGCGATCATTTCTTCGTCCACAGCCTGGAAGCCGAGGTGCTGGGTGAAATCCAGCGGCTCGCTTTGGCCGCTGCCGGTGTCGTACGGCCCATGCCGCTAGCGGCTACGCCATGAACGACGGGCGCGCGGTTTCCCACGAGGCGTCCGGCCTGCTGGAGCGCATCGCCGCTCACGTGGCGGCGCAGCCACAGGCTGTCGGCGTCAGCTTCGCGGGTGCGGAATGGGACTACGCCAGCGTGTGGGAGCGCGCCCGCGCGATCGGTTTTTCGTTGCGACAAGAGGGCGTGACCGCGGAAACGCGCGTCGGCATACATCTCGAACGCGGACCGCACCTCGTCCCGGCACTCCTGGGCACACTCATGGCCGGCGGCTGTTACGTTCCCCTGGAGCCACGCTATCCGGCGGAGCGACTGCGGTGGATGGTCCATGACGCCGGCATTCGCCACGTAGTGTCGAGCGGAGCCGGCGGCGCGCTCGAGCACGGGGACTTCAAAACCATCGATCTGGACGCGCCGCTGGCCGCGGCGCCGGTCGAGTGGCAGCCTGCGCCGATGCACGACGGACAGGCCGTCTACGCGATCTACACCTCGGGCTCGACCGGCAGACCCAAGGGAGTCATCAACACCCACGCGGCGCTGCTCAACCGGCTGCAATGGATGCAGGACGCCTATGTCCTGACAGCGGCCGATCGCGTGCTGCAAAAGACGCCTTTCACGTTCGACGTGTCGGTGTGGGAATTCTTCTGGCCGCTATGCGAAGGCGCCTGCATCGTTCTGGCCGTTCCTGACGGTCATCGCGATTTCGCCTATCTGGCGGACCTGATTGCGCGCGAGACGATCAGCCGGCTGCATTTCGTGCCGTCCATGCTGGACGGATTTCTCAGCACCGCCGCTTCCCGGGCGATGCCGAATCTGCGGCAGATCCTGTGCAGCGGCGAGGCCTTGCCGACGCCGGTTGCGGAGCGCTGCCTGCAGCAGTTTCCGCAAGCGACTCTCGACAATCTTTACGGCCCTACCGAGGCGGCCATCGACGTCAGCTTCCATCGCTGTGCCGTCGGCGAGCCGGTACCCTCGCAGCCGATCGGCGTGGCGATCGACGGCATCGATCTCCATGTGCTGGACGAGTCGTTGCATCCGGTCGCCGACGGGGTATCCGGCGAACTATTCATCGGCGGCATCGGATTGGCACGCGGCTATGTCGGCCGACCGGATCTCACCGCGGAGCGGTTCGTGCCCCATCCGCTCGCCGCAGGTCCGGGCATGCGCCTGTACCGCACCGGCGATCTGGTCTGCCGGCGCGCCGACGGCTGCATCGACTACCTCGGACGCCTGGATTTCCAGGTCAAGATCAACGGGCAGCGCATTGAGCTCAGCGAGATCGAAAACGTATTGCGTGAACACGCGGAGGTGGCCGCAGCGCTGGTCACCGACTGTGCCGGACCGGGCAACCGGCGCCAGCTCGCCGCGTACATCACGCTGCAATCCGGAACGCTGCGCAGGGCCGGCGCAGACCGTAGCGTGCGCACCTGGCAGACGCTGTACGACCAGGTATATGCCGGCCTTGCCGGACATGCGGCGGAACCCCGCGACAACTTCCTCAGCTGGAACAGCAGCGAAGATGGCTTGCCGTTGCCGCTGCCTGCCATGCGCGCCTGGGCGGATGAGGCGCTCTCGCGCATCCTGCAGAGCGCGCCGCGGCGAGTGCTCGAGATCGGCTGTGGCTCGGGGTTGATCGCGAGTCGACTGCTGCCGTATGTCGCGCACTACGCGGGCATCGATCCGTCCGCCATGGCGCTCGACTACCTGCGCACGCACATCGACGCCGATGCCGCCGGCCGCATGGTTCTGGCGCAGGGCTTTGCTCACGACATTCCCGATGCCATCGGCACCGGGTTCGATACCGTCGTACTGAACTCGGTCGTGCAGTACTTCCCTGATACCGACTACCTGCAGACGGTACTTGACGATTGCGTACTGCGCCTGGGCACACCCGGCGAACTGTTCATCGGGGATGTACGTGACGCGCGGTTACAGGCGGCGTTTCTGGCAGGCCTGTCTGCAGCGCCGCAGGAGACCGAGCTGGTGCTCGATCCGGCGTTCTTCCTGGGCTGGGCAGCGCGGCAGCCGTTTCCGGTGCTGTGCGAAGTCCTGCCCAAGACCGGCGGCTACGACAACGAGTTGGCGCGATACCGCTTCGACGTGCGCATGCACATCCGCCCGCGTGTGCAGCCCTGGACGCCGGCGCGACGCGTGGATTGGAATGCGCATGCGGATTGGCAGGCGCTGGCCGCGATCGCCAACGAAGGTGACGGGCTGCAAGTGGACGGCATACCGATGCCTCGCCTGCGCGACAGCCTGGACCGCGTCAGAGACACCGATCGCGCGACGGAAGCCGCGCGGGCTGCTTGCCTCGACGGCGCACAGGACCCCGCACCACTCGCCGATTTGCTCGCCCGGCGCGGGCTGCGCGCCGAATGGCGTCTCGACGTGGATAGGCCCGGCCTGTACATCGCCGCAGTGGTGTCCGCGACGCGCGAGGCCCTGTTGCTCGCGGGGCATTCGACGCGTCCGCCTGAAGGCACCGCCGCACGATTGCTGCGGAATTCGTTATCGCTGGACGCGGCCGCGCTGGTTCTGCCGTTCCTGCGGGAGCGTCTCCCGGACTACATGATTCCGGCCCACGTCATCGTGCTGGATGCTTTGCCGCTGAATACCAACGGCAAGGTGGACCGCAAGCAGCTGCCGGCCATTTTCCAGAGCGACGGTTCGACGATCAGCGATGAGTCCCTGCCGCGTACGGACATGGAGCGCCGGCTGGCCGCGGTATGGGCCCGGCTGCTGCAGCGGGAAAGCGTGCCGCGCGATGTCAGCTTCTACCGTCTCGGCGGCGATTCCATTCTGCTCGCCCAGATGGTGATGCAGGCAGCGGCCGAAGGTGTGCGCATTCGCCTCGCCGATGCGCTGGCGCATCCGAGGCTCGATGCGCTTGCCGCCGCTGTTGCCGACGCAGCCGGGCAGGATCCTAGCGATCTGCCCTCTGCCGCAGACTACGACGAGACGACCCGTGCCCAACTCGTGACGATGGCCGCGAATCACCGACCCGTCGAGCGGGTCGTGCCGCTACCGGATCTGGTCGCCGGCATCGTGATGGAGGCGGCCGCGAGTCCGGTGCCCGGAGCCAATTCCGAGGTCGTCACTTTCGAAGCGTTGAATGTCGACCCGCTGCGCTTCGAGCAGGCATGGCAGGCACTGATCGCGCGACATGAAATTCTGCGCTCCGGGTTTTCGCTGACAGGCACCCATAAGGCGGCCCAGTTCATCTATCGGGCAGTCGACTGGGCGCCGCGCTATCTCGACTGGCGCGGACTGTCGGCGACCGAGCAGGGCGCCGCGTGGGAGCGCCTTTACGGCGAGGCATGGCTGCACAAGTTCGACATGGCTTCGGCGCCGCTGATGCAGGTTACTGCGGTGCGTCTGGACAGCGAGCGGACGCGCGTCCTGTGGGTACTGCACCATGCCGTGACCGACGGATGGACTTACGCGGTGCTGTTGCGCGACTGGCTGCATGCCTACGACGGTCGCGCATTGGCTCCGGTCGGTCTGGGTTATCACGAGTTCAGCGCTTGGCTGCGCGCGGCGGAACGCCACCCGTCGCTGCGCGACTACTGGCAGCGGTATCTCGCGGGTTTCGACCCCCAGGAATCCCGTCTTCCGCCGTGTCGTGGGCAGGGGGGAAGTCTGACCGTGATGTGCCGCACGGCCGTGGTCGACGCGACGGCGAGAGACCGGCTGGACGACTTGCTGGAGCGCGCCGAAGCGACCTGGAACACCTTGATCGAGGTGATCTGGGGCGGGCTGCTCGCCTCGCTCGCCGGCCGTCGCCAGGCGACCTTCGGATCGCTCTGTTCGCTGCGGCCCCTGGGACCTGCGGGGTCGGAGTTCGTCGCGGGTCCGGCGTTCAACATCGTTCCCGTACGTGTTGACGCGCGCGGCTCACGCGATGTCAGCCTGATCGAGCAGGTCAGGAAGCACTTTTCCGCCCGCGCACTGCACGCTGCCCACGCGCACGTCAATCCGTTGTTGCTGCAGCAGTGTGCCGGCCTGGACCTGCACCAGCCGCTGTTCGAGTCGCTGGTCGCCTTCGAGAACATGCCGTCGATCGAGGACGAGCGCCTTCTGCGCGCGCCACGTTTCGACAGCCGCAGCGCGCGCCCGCTCGTGCTGCTGATCTGGCCGGACGACGTGATGCGTCTGGAGCTTTATGGCAATTCCGGCCGTTTTAACGGCGAGTGGCTGGAGGCTCGGCTCGCCACGGTCACGGGCGCGTTGATGCGGCTGGCCAATAACCCGTCGCTGTCGTTAGTTGAGTGTCTGGCGGAAGAATCCACCGAGCCAGCGGATGACAACCACCTGCTTGAAATCGAAATTTGACGAGGGGGAGCGCTATGAAACACGCATCAGAAGCAACTGTGCCTGATCCGCAGCCGGCGGTCGACGCGTTGATCCCGGCGGGAAGTCGCAACGAGGCCATGGATGTCCTGCGAGGCTTCGCCGTGCTGGGCATCCTGTTCATGAACCTGATCGGGTACGGTCTGATCGGTTCCGACTATGTCAATCCGCTTGCGCGCGGAAGCATCTCGATGCCTGACTGGTGGGCGTGGGCCTTTACCCACATTTTCACCGAACAGAAGTTCATGACCTTGTTCTGCCTGCTGGCGGGTGCAGGTACATATATCGCCGCCGAGCGCTTGAGCAATACAGGCGCGCGCGTGTGGCCCGCGTTCCTGCGTCGCAGCGCGGTGCTCCTGGTATTCGGTCTGCTGCATGCGTATCTCATCTGGTACGGCGACGTACTCGTGACCTATGCGGTAGCCGGCTTCATTCCTTTCATGCTTCGCAGGTGCCGGCCGCGCACGCTGCATATCGTCGGCGGTGTGCTGCTGACTCTGCCGATTCTGCTCACGCTGCTCATTGGTTTCGCCTACGAGCAGCTGCCGCCAATCGCCCATCAGGGATTGAATGCGGCGTGGACACCTGAGCCGGCGTTGATCGCGGCCGAGGAAGCAGCCTATCGCGGCAGCTGGCTGGCACAGATGCCGCGGCGCATGGCAGATGCGGTACTGGTGCAGACGTCATTCCTGCTGGCGTTGTTCCTGTGGCGCGCGGCAGGCCTGATGCTGATCGGGATGGCTCTCTACAAATCGGGTTTCCTGACCGGAAAAGCGAGTATCGCCACGTATCGCCGAACCGCTCTGATCGGAATCGGAGTGGGATTGCCGATCGTCATCGGCGGAGTCGTGTTCAACGAAATGCACCACTGGAACATCCGGTACTCGATGCATTATGGCAGTTTGTTCAATTATTGCGGCAGCGTACTCGTCGCCCTCGGTTATGCGGCGCTGGTGATCTGGGCAGTGCAGGCGCGCCGTTTCGCCGGCCTGCGCGACAAGCTCCAGCAGATGGGACGTGCCACGCTGACGCTGTACATCCTGCACAGCATCATCGGCACTTTGATCTTCTACGGCCACGGCCTGGGGCTCTACGCGAGTATTCCTCGCTGGGGCCTGCTGGCGATGGTCGTGCCGATCTGGCTGCTCGAGTACGTGCTGGTGCGCTACACCTTCATCGGCAAGGGTCCGCTGGACTACGTCATGCGTCGCGTCACCTCGCTCAGACCGCGGCCGACGGCTCCCGACGCGGCCCTCGCGCCGCGCAGCGCATAACAGAATCAAGTCATCCACCGCACGCCCTCACGGGCGTGCATCGTTCTCTCTGAAACGAAAGAAGCCATGGCACACGTTGATCTCTACGACGACACGGCGGAAATCTACGACCTGCTTGAACTGTCAGGGCAGGCGCAGACGCCGATCACCAACAACCTGCTGATCTCCCAATTCCGGCAGCACAACGTCACTGACGTGCTGGACATGACCTGCGGTACCGGTGCGCAGACCATCGGCCTGTCCCGTGCCGGTTTCCGTGTCGTGGGTTCCGACCTGAGCCGCGGAATGCTCGACGTGGCCATACGCAAGTCGAGCGGACTGCCGGTGACCTATCACCAGGCCGACATGCGTTCGGTCTCGCTTGGCAAGTTCGATGCCATCATTTCGATGTTCAACGCGATCGGCCATCTCAGTACACCCGACTTCGAACGCACGGTACGCAACGCGGCCGACAACCTGAGACCGGGCGGCATCTATATCTTCGACATCTTCAATCGCGACGTGATCGGGCTTGCTGCGGGCCACGAAATCATCGATGCCGTCCGCGAAATCGGCGATACCAAGTACGTGCGCTTCACCCGAAGCCACTTCGACGACGCAAGCGGTCATCTCACCCTGACTCAGCGCACCTATGTTCAGCGTCGGCGTGAAGAACCTCGCGTGATCCCGGACGAATACACATTGCAGACCTATCGTCAAAGCGAGCTGGAAGAGCTGCTGACACGCAACGGCTTCGAGCAGGCGCGCGTCACCGGCGATGGCATGCTCGACGTGTTCGGCGTACGTGGCCTTTGTCACTTCGCCGTCGCCCGCAAGGCCAACTGAGGAGCTATCCCATGAGCGCTGCTTCACCGCTTGCCGTCGATGAACAGAAAGCCGATGTCCCGTTGCTGCCTGCGAGCCTGTTCGCCACCAATCCGGTGGAGCAGATGCAAGTGCGTCATCTGGATATTTGCGGCGCGCCGGCTTTGCTGTTCGACAATATCTATCGCAATCCAATCGCCGTGCGACGCTTTGCCTTGAGTCTCAATTTTCTGCCGCGCGGCTATTACCCAGGAGGCTACGCCGAGGTGTCGCTGCCTCCGCGCGAAATCCTCGTCCATGTGAATCGCCTGCTGGCGCCCCGGATCGGCCATGCGCTGGCGTTCCATCCGCACTATCGCGGCACGACGTTCGGCTGCATATGGACTCGTCCGGAGGATCTCGATCCCCTGCAGCGGCAGCCGCACTATGACTATTTCTGTGACTACGCCGGCGTGCTGTTCCTCGGACCACGCAGCGGCGGGGGAGGGGGAACCTCATTCTGGCGCCATCGCAAAACGGGAATGGCGCTGGCGCCGCGGGCGGATTTCAATATCGCTGAACGCGATCCGGCGGAAGTCGAAGCAGCCTGCCGCACCATGGGTGTGGAGACACTGGACGAACTGATGCGATCGTTTTTCGACAACCCGGACGAGCACCTGTCGCCAGGCTATCCCTTGGCAAGCACGTCGGTCTGGGAACTGGCCGACAAGGTGGAGTCCGCATTCAACCGCCTGGTTATCTTCAACTCCAGCGCATTCCACGCGCCGTTCATCGAAGGGTCGCCGATACCGTTCGGCGATTTCCCGAATCAGCGGCTCACTCAGAATTTCTTCTTCAACGCCGTCGATCGGCCAACGCCGGAGCAAGGTCGTTGACAGATAGGACACGTGTCCATAAAGTACGACACATGACGCAGTTACCCTACGCGAGTTCCTGATGGATGCCGTGCATCTCAGTGATCAGTTGGCCGCTGTCGCCAGTCCTCAGCGCATGCGAATTCTGGCGGCGCTGGCACTAGGCGAGCAGCATGTGAGCCAGATTGCCCGTCAGCTGGGGATGTCGCGGCCCGTGTTGTACATGCACCTCACGAAACTTGCCGATGTCGGCTTCATCCAGGGGCGGCTGGAACTGTCCCAGGACGGCAAGGCCTTCAAGTATTTCCAACTGCTTCCGTTCTCCCTGACGGTGGACATTTCCACAGTAATCACTGCCGTCGCATCTCTCCCCGCGTCCGCAAAGGATGTTCCATGAATCTGCAGCCTTTGAGTTTCCTCGTCCCCGTGGCAGCGATCATCGGGTACTTCATCTACCTGGCAGTCAATGCCAAGTACAAGGCCAAAGAAAACATTGCCCGTGTTTCGGATGAACGGATGCGCCAGCTGACCGAAGAAAATGTCCAGCTCAACCGCCAGCTGCTCGACCGCCTGGACAAGCTCGAGAACAAGATTTCGCGTATCGAGCGCTCGCTGGAAGAAATTCCGTCCTGAGCGGATTGCCATGGCAGGCAAAGCGTTATCTCACCCCTCAGGTTCTTGAATCCGGTGGAACGCTAGCCAATCGTCGAGGAGCGCAATATGGGTCGCAAGAGTGCAGTGCCGTCGGACATGCGCGTCGATGCGGTGTTGTCGCTGCTGCGCAAGCAGGAGACGGCGACACAGATCGCGCAACGCGCCGGCGTCAGTGAGCAGACGCTCTATCGCTGGCGGGACGGATTCATCGCTGGCGGCAAGGCACAGCTGGAAGGGAAAAGCGGCGACACGCCGGCGGCGAGGGAAGTCGCCACCATGCGACGCGAGATAACGATGCGGGATCAGGTGATCGGAGAGCTGACCATCGCGAACCGCAACCTGGAAAAGCTTTCCGACCCATCCACCGGACTGCACGCCCGCAGCCAACAAGCCGCACGTCCAAGGCACGCTGTCAACGAACACAAACGTCAAATCTTGACGCAGCGACGATAGCGGCATCGAGTAAGCCGGCCGCAGGAATCCGCGCAGGATCACATGCTGCAGAACGTCGACACCGATCGCGAAGCGCAGAAGCGCGCAGAGAGCCAGCTAGCCAAGCTTCAGCAGCGCTTTGACGGGCTGCAGGCGGAAAGAGCACGGATCAGCGCCTTAAACTCGGCGAGCAGGCTCGCGACCTGCAACAGCATGCCGCGAACCGCGGTCTATAGGACACCGAGTTGCAACGTTCGCGCGAGGATAACCAGCGACTGGCGATCTACCTTGCCAGCGCGAGTGGCGAGCTCACGGCCGCCACTACACAGATAGCGGCTGCCGAAGACCGCGCCCGATCGACGGAGGAGCGACTGGGTCGCCCACTGACCGAGACCCGCTCGCAAAAAAAGGCGGCCACCGAAAACAAGAGCGGGCATGGGAGCGCTATGCAATTTGAATCCAACACATATCGCGAGGTTTTCACGAAGTTAGATTCTGCCTGCGAATGGCTTGCTTCGGCTGGAATTCAGTATGCACCGACCAGGTTGGTCTTGTATAAAAAGCTGCTTCTTCGCATCGCAAGTCTGCACGAAGCTGGCAGGGCGGGGCCGCTCGGCTTGCGCCCATGCGTACCGCCACAGCTTCACTCTGCAGGAGTATTGTCGAAGTAGCGCAGCAATGCCGACTCAAACCCCTTCATGCTGGCCAGCATTGCATACAGTTCGTCGAGTGAGAAACCTTCCGAGCCTTGAGCTGTTGATCCTACGGCCGCGAGAAATACTCCCAATATCCGCGTGTATTCGCAGGCATGGTCATTCAACGCAAGCCCATTACTTTTTTGTGTTCAATCATGAACTGCACAAATTGGGGCACTTGCCGCCATTGCGCCGCGCCGCCAGCGTCATCCTCAGTCGCCGTAACCGACAATTCCGCGCGGATGTAGGCCGGAAGCTTCGGACATTGCTTTGCCCCTGCTTGCGTTAGTGCTGTGATGATGACGACGGTGGCGCCTATGTCGAACCACAGCTTTTCCAGAACTTCGGTCGCAGCATCCTCGTACGCCGTGACGGGAGGCATGTCAGTTGACTTTGTGACATTCGATCTAGCGTCGGCGCCGCTAGCGACGCCATTTTTGCTTGCGCCGCGGCGCTTGCGTCTCGCCTTGCTTTTCGCCCCCTTGACGCGTTCATGAGCGCCACGGAGCCAGTCAAGCGGAAGATCGCGCAAAGCACCTGTCATTCCCCTCGACTGTTCCTGGAGGCGTTCGACCAACGAAATCGCCCATTGCGTCTCGCGTACCTGGAGACCCGCCCAATCGTTCTGTATAAACGCCTGCAGCACTCCTGCGGTATGCAGGTGCTGACCGACGTCAAAACGCGTCATGGCCGTTAGCGACGCCCTGTAAGTGTCTACCGCGCTCTCTGGGATCGCACACTGCATTTTCGCGGCAGCGGCACAGAGCGATTGCATCTCGTTGAGCTTTTCGTGGCCCAGGAGTTGCCCCGCCGCCACGCTGGCCAGGCTGAGACCAATCCCGTCAGGATCGGCGCCGATCATACGCTCGACGGTGTCGCCGATCCCGTGTGTCAGTCCGAGTGTTTGGCCGATCGATGCCGCAGTGATCGCCTGGCGCTCAAGGCTGTCCATCATGTTGTACTGGCCGGCTTTCAGCGCATAGCCACTCGTCGCGTCTTTCAAGGTCTGGCGCATCGTGTCGGCGATCCCGGCGTTAACCGCGTTACAACCGTTGAGCACGCCAAAATCGATGCCTGCGGTTGCTGACGCTGCTGCTTGAGCCGCCTCAGTGACCGCCTTGGTTGCTTGCCCGCTGATCGCTCTGGCTGCACTGTCCTGGAGATCTAGTCCGGCAGCCCGGTGCCATTGGTCTCGCCGACGTTCTTCTTCACGAATGAATTGCTGCACCGGGCTCATCATTTTTTCGTACTCGTCTTTGACGCTTTGCAGCCCGTACTGCTTCAAGTCGTACTCGCGCATTGCTGAATCTCCCCGACCCATTTGACCCCACATGTAGATTGGCATAGGCTTCAGATTGTCTTGGTAAAAAATGGTTAAAAACCGTGAATAAACTTTCGATTTCCCAAGATCCCAAGTCTTACGACCGGTTTTTGGAGAGGGTCTACGACACCGAAACCGGACGCCTTGATCCCAAACTGGTCGCATCGGAATTGAAGTCCGACGAGCAAGAGTTGGCCGACATGGCGAAGGTCCATCGAACCACGGTACAGCTAACCCCACAGTCGAAGAAGCTGCAAAACGCCATGCGCGACATGATGCGGGTGATGAAAGCCGCGGAGACACTGTGCGGGGACATGGAGAAAGCCGTGCGCTGGTTTCGCTATCAGCCGCTGGCCGACTTTCGCTACCTGACGCCGATCCAATTGGTGCAACAAGGCGAGGTCCAAGCCGTCATCGACTACATAAGCTCCATCGAGGCGGGCTCCGCAGGATGATTTTCACCTCCGTTACCGCATCGATGATGCTGTTTCGCGGGCACTCGCCGAAGTGGGCGTTCCAACCACTGAGCGGTGCCGGAGCCGCCCGATTTGGAGGCCGTTTTAATCGACCCGGCCTTCACGCGTTGTATCTCGCTCTAGATTTGCCCACTGCGGCAAAAGAGTTTCAGCAGGACGACATCCTTGTCCCGCCTTGTACAATGGTTCAGTACACCGCTTCGATCGCAAAAGTCGTCGATTTCCGCGGTGGTTACGAACCGAATCGCTGGAGTGCCTTGTGGGACTCGGCGTCGGAAAATTGGCGAACGATGGCGCTACTCGATCGCGTCGACCCGCCCAGTTGGGACATCGCCGAACTGGTTTTGGAAGCGGGCGCATGCGGCATCTTGTTTCGGTCAGTGCGAAACCCAGAGGGGTCAAACCTCGTGGTGTATATCAACAACCTTGGCCCGGTCGATCGGATCGAGATATACGATCCAGGCGGAACTCTCCCGCGCACGCAGCAGAGCTGGGAATGAAGATTGGTGTGCTACCGGCTACGCGATCGAAACAGACTTTGAGTTTGTGTGTACTACGCGCGATGCGATCGTCGACGTTGATGTGGTAGTAGTCGGCCGTGAGGTTCCACGGACCGTTGTTCCAGACCATGCCCAACGAGAAGTTCTGCGACTCCTCGGGTGTGAGCGGCTCAGCACCGTAGAACGCGGCGATACGCTGCACGTTTATCGCTATCCGGCCACCGATGGATGTGGGAAGTCGTCGTGTGGGATTGGCGCGGAGAATCGCGATCATCGGAGGCAAAGCCGTGACCCTAACGTCGTTTACCGACTCGTCGACAATGCGGCGTGTCACGCACCAACGTGCGTAGTGTTTCATGACAAAGGCCGGGGCTGGGTCACGCCGCTGTCGCTCGACGCCTCGGGCGACAGTTCCTTCATGAACTTGTTATGGGCTTTTCTCCACGCGTCGGCCACTGAACGAACGACTCCAGCCTCGCGGCGACCCGCTAGAAAAGTTGGGTGAGTCTTGGCTTTCGCCGTGAACGCACGCTAGGCCGTAGCGGCGAACTCAACCGTCCGCACATACCCGACGATGGAGCACCGTTCCGCTCCGTTTACTGATGCAGCCCCGTGCCATCAACCGAATGCCCGGACATGGGCGATGTCCGATCGATGTCAGTGGCAATGCCATCCGTGATGTGGACGTTGCGGTGTGCGCGCGCAGCGAGTTCGGGAGCATGGGTCACCACGACGATCGTGGTGCCGGCGGCATTGATCTTCTCCATCAATTCCAAAATACCCTGCGCCATCTGCGAATCGAGATTACCTGTGGGCTCGTCCGCCAGCAGCAGGCGCGGGCTGCCGGCCAGCGCGCGGGCGATGGCGACGCGTTGCTGTTGGCCGCCGGACAGTTCGGCCGGGTAGTGCTTCATGCGTGAACTCAAGCCGACATCTTCAAGGGCTTTCTCGATACGCTCCCGACGTTCCGCGGCAGCCATTCTGCGGTAGAGCAGGGGCGTTTCCACGTTGGCGAAGACATTGAGGTCGGGAATCAGATTGAAGCTCTGGAAGATGAACCCGATCTTCTCGTTGCGCAGTCGCGAGCGCGCATCGTCCGAAAGCCCACGCACGTCCTGTCCGTCCAACCGGTATTCGCCGCCGGTGAATTCCTCCAGCAACCCGGCGATGTTGAGGAAGGTTGTCTTGCCGGAGCCGGATGGGCCGGTGAGCGCCACGAACTCGCCTTTCGCCACATGCAGGTCGAACGCGCGCAACGCATGAGTTTCGACCGTCTCGGTCCGATAGATCTTAGTGATCTGCGACATCTGGATCATGGGAGCTCTCATGTAGAAGAGTGCGTGCCTGTGTCGGCCGCGGACGGGTTTATGGCGACAGGCGGGTAGCGGTGTCCAGCACACTGTGTGCGAGCCGCAGCCGGGCTTCCGTCTGCACGTTGCGGTTGAGCAGCAGCACCACGCCGATCCTGGTCGATGGATTGAACGCCACGTAGGCGCCGAACCCTTTGGTCGCACCGGTCTTGTAGACCAGCACGTTGCTCTGCGGCGGCAGCGGCGGCGCCAGCGCCTCGACTGCGTTGTTCTCGAAGACGACCTTGGCCGAGCTGGTCGCCAGCAGGCTGTCCATGCTGACGGGATAAGGCAGCTGTTCCCAGACCAGATCCTGGGTCATATCGCCGAGCCTGAAGTACCCGATGTGGGTATCGTCGATGGCGCGCGCGAGACCGGGCTGCACGCGGACCAGGTCCAGATTGATCTCGACATAGCGCAGCAGATCCCGGGCGCTGGTCTTGATGCCGTAGGTCGGTTCCCACAGCATGCCGGGCGTCATCCGCACGGGAACGTTCTTGTCGTCGTAGCCCTGCGCGTAGAGCGGCATTTTCGCTGGCGGAACGACGAGGTAGGTATGCGACAGACCCAGCTTGCGCAGCAGCACGTCTTCCATTGCCTTGCGAAATGGCATGCGCATGGCGCTTGCCGTCGCCATGCCGAGTACGCCGATGTTGGGGTTGGCGTAGGTGCGCTGGGTGCCGATGGGGTACTGCGGTTTCCATTCCTGCAGATATGTCATCAGCTGGCGCTCGTTGCCGATCGCGGCCGGCACCTGCAACGGAAAACCACCGGCTGTGTGAGTGCCGAGGTTGATCAATGTCGACTTGTCCAGGTCGTGCCCCTTGAGTTCCGGTAGATAGCGGCCGGGCGTGTCGGTCAGGGACAACTGCCGGTTGACCTGCGCGTACGCGGCGAGTGTCGCCGTGAACGTCTTGCTGATCGAACCCACTTCGAACAGCGTGTCTGGGGTCACCTTCGCCTGGGTCGTCCGCGAACCGACGCCGAACGTGTAGTAGCGATCGGTGCCGTTGACCGTCACCGCGATCGCGACGCCGGGCACGTCATACTGGCGCATGAACCCCTCGACGGAGTTCCGGAGTTCGATCTCCGCGGCCCTGGTCGGTT
Organism: Lysobacterales bacterium; assembly: GCA_038207515.1. Taxonomy (GTDB): domain Bacteria; phylum Pseudomonadota; class Gammaproteobacteria; order Xanthomonadales; family Rhodanobacteraceae; genus Tahibacter. The sequence goes on from JBBQZR010000014.1 coordinate 17,363, forward strand.
CGGGCGCGCCCTTCGCGGACGCAAAGGCGGCAACGAACAGCAGGCAGAAAGACAAAAGCATTTTCATCGCGGGCAATCCATTCCATGCTAGATGTGTATTTTGTGCACGTTGCAACGCGGCGGCGTCGCGCGCGCCGGGATCGACTGGACGCGGGTGCGGGAGTTCTTGCATGCGTGGCGATCGCAACTGTTTCGCACGCCACGGCCGGCAGCGGCCAGGACGTAGTCGATCGCTCGCGCTTGCGCTGTCACGCTTCGATATTACTGTACGAACGCAGCGCACGAAAACGGTGAGCGCCCGTCGCGGGCGTCTGCCACACTGGCATTTGCGCGCAATGAAATATATATAATCCTGCGACCTACGAGAGAACGAACTATGGACGAACATTTCCGCAAGGATTTTCTGGATCTGAACGCATTTCGCGGCCTTGGCGAGGATCCCATCTACAGGCTTCCGCAACTCGTCGACAGACCTCGCGCGTGGCCGCTGAGCCGGTGGGCGGAAGCGCCCCGCGATCTCGGTTTCAACGACTTCCTCAATTGCCAGTGGAAAGGGCTGCGCCTGCTGAAGGATCCCGAGACGCAGTCGGCCTATCACAATCTGCTGTGTGAACTGCGCCCTCGCACGATCATCGAATTGGGCATCTACAGCGGGGCGTCGTTGGTGTGGTTCCGCGACCTGACCAGGCTGATGGGCATCGACTGCAAGGTGATCGGGTTCGACAAGAACCTCACCCGCAATCGCATCCCCGCCTCGGAGATGGAAAACATCACGCTCATCGAAGGCGATTGCAACGATCTGTCGACCCTGGAACCGCTGCTGGCGCATGCAGACCAGCCGGTGCTGCTGATCGACGATGCGCACTGGAACACCTTCAATGTCATGTCCTGGGCGACGAACCGCCTGCTCAAGCCGGGCGACTATTTCATCATCGAGGACATGATCCAGTTCTGGGATCGCTACAGCCCGAAGCTGCTCGCCGAGTACCTCGCATCGTTCGACGGCGTGCTCGAGATGGACATGCTGTATGCCAATACCTGTCCTCAGCTCCAGCGCGGCGTGTTCCGCCGCTCAGGCGTAAAAGAGTAGGGCGCGCAGCTCTACCGACGTCCGCAGGCATCCGTCCTGCGGCCCGGTCTCGTCGAAGAAGGCCGTGTGGGGGCACAAGCCGGCGACGTCCAGCAGGCCGCTGTCTTCGTCGCTTCCGCTGGCCAGCGCCAGTGACCGCGACGCGCTGTCGTAGCACTTGAAGATCACGACTTCGTCGGGGGTCAGTCCGTTCCAGAAATACCAGCGATGGCACGGGCTGAATTTCAGCGAATAGTTCTCGCGATCCTTCAGCCACGCGGGAAAATTCAGACGCGTGGCCACGAGCTCTGCGGCGGGATCGATCGATTCGCAGTCGCAGAAGGCGAGCGGGTAATTGCGCACGGGTGCGAGCAGGGGCCGCCAGATATTGACGATCTGAAACCGGCGGTACCGCTGCGCATCTGCGCCGCCGTGCAGGGTCGCTCGGACGCGTGCGCTGCGCGGATTCTGGTCGACATGCACGCGCTGATGTGAGGACTGGTAATCGCCGCTGCGGGGCGCGCTGCGTTCCTCGCGCCTGAAGGTGGCATCGAAGAACACCACGGTATCGGCGCCGGTCATCGACCGCAGCAGTTCCTCCGTCTCGCGCTGGTACGTTTCCAGCGCCGCGGGCGATCTCTCCAGCAGGGCCGCGGGATCGACCTGCGTGGGTGCCGTGCACTTTTCGAATCCGGCTTTGTCGAGCCTCGGATGGAAGTCGTCGACGGCGCGAAGGTCGGCGATGCGGGTCTGAATCGCGAGCCTGCGGAAATTCATGGTGATGTCGGGCGGCGAAGTGACCGCATCGATCACCCAATCGTCTTCCCGGCCGTTCTCCACCAACGGAGCGCTGTAGTAGAGGGAAGCGGTGACTGACGACATGCGGGGGCATCCTTGAAATGCGGTTTGCGCGCCGCGATCGGGCGCACCGGAAAGGGAAGAGGGCGAACGAAGTGCCGGATCGGCGCTGGCATGCATGCTCACGCGATGATGCTCCCGGTCGCGGCATCGGCAAGAAGCGCGGACAGCGCCTCGACGACGGCATCGATGTCGGCCGCCGTGTTGTAGACATGCGGCGATAGCCGCAGCCGCGGCTGGCCAAGGTGGTCGACGACAGCGACTTCGATGCGGAACCGGTCGCGGAGCAGCCGCGCCAGATCGATCCGGCGCAAAGCCGGCGGCAGACCGAAGGCGATCAGTGCGCCGCTGAGGGCGGCATGCGCCGGCGTTGCCGGCGTGAAATCGCCGAGATCGGCAAAGCGCGCGCGGGCATGTCCTGCGAGCTCGCGCATCCGCGCGAGTGCAGCGCCCGGTCCGAACGAGCGGTGAAAACCGATCGCATCGGGGACCGCGAGCCACGGACAGAGGTCGCGGGTCCCCTCGCATTCGAGCCGGCGCAAGCGGGGCGTGCTGCCGTAGGGATCGCGTGCATCCGGATCCACCGCGGCCTGCATGCCGGGGTATCCCCAGCTGATCGTCGTCGGTAGCAGGCGAACCTCGCCTTCGCGGCCGGCATACAGAAAGCTGGCGCCGCTCGGTGCGAGCAGCCATTTGTGGCAACTGCCCACGTAGAAATCGCAGGGAATCGCCGCGAGATCCAGTGCGGTGGAGGCAACCGCGTGCGCACCGTCGACCACGCTGATGATGCCGCGACGTTGCGCTTCCTCGCAGATCCTGCGCGCCGGCAGAACGAGTCCGCTCGCTGACACGATATGGCTGAAGAAGATCAGGCGCGTCCGTGCCCCCATGGCATCGACGGCCGCGGCGACGATCTCTTCGGGATCCGTGGGCATGAGCGGAATCGGGAACGTGCGCAGCGACAGGCCGGTACGTTCCGCAACACGCTCCCAGCACCAGTGCATGGTGCGGTATTCCTGATCGCTGAGCAGGATCTCGCCGGGCGCATCCAGGGTCAGCGACGACGCCACCAGGCTCACCGCCGCGCTGACGCTCGAGGTGAACAGCAGTCGGTGCGGCGGGCAACCGACGAAGCCGGCCAACGCTTCGCGCGCGCGCCAGAGCAGCGACGGCACCTGGCGCAGCAGGAAGTCCGCCGGGTCGCTCGCGAGCGCCAGGCGCAGCCCGGCGGCGGCGTCGTGAACCACGCGCGGCAGCGGGCCGAACGAGCCGGCGTTGAGATAGACCACGGAGGGCGGAAGCAGCATCCGGTCGCGGACGCGCTCCCAGTCGACGCAAGACATGGCGGACGAAGACTCCTGGACTGATGGCGACGGCGTGATGCGATTGCGTGATGGCTGCGCGTCGCGCCGTCAGGCCGGACTCGTGGTGACGTGCATTTCCATGTAGCTGTCGCCGCACCATTCCCCGAACGTCGCCACCTCGCCGGCCAGACCTGTGGCCATCCCCAGCGACTTGGCGAGCGGAACGGAAAACGTGAATTCCGAGCAGGGCCGTAGGAACAGCACGCTGGACGCACGCTCGCTGCCGGCCCGCTGCGACAGTTGCGGCGAGACCACCCGGTGTTGCGGGGCCTTGATCCTGCCGTCCGTCAGCAGCGGCGCGACCGATCCGCAGAACACCAGGACACAGCCGGGCCGAGGCGGCAACCCGATGAACTCGCCATCGACCTCCACCTGCAAGCTGACGAACCCGTTCGGCGACGGTGTCTGCACGATCAGCGAGACGATCGACAGATCGTAATGCGGCGCCATGCGGTTGGGCTGCAGCTCGGCGCAGCGTTCTTCCGGCACATCGGGCCAATGGCGGTAGCGCAGCACGGGATTGCAATCGACCAACGCATCGAGATCGGCTACGAGGTGCACGTCCATGCTTCTGAGCACGGCCTTCGCCGCGTCCTGCGAGATCCGGTAGAACAGGTCGAAATAGTCCTTCCAGATCCGCTCGAACTCAGCCGACGGAAACATGTTGTCGTTGATGCCCATGGAATAGACCATGGCGTAATCCGAATAATCGCCGGTATTGGTGCTGCGCGCGGTGCTTTCGGAGCCCAGCGGAGAGAAACCGCGGCGCATGGTCGGCGAGAGGTTAGTCACCGCCCGCTTCGCCGTGTCGTCGGCGGTCGTGAAGAACTGCATGGCGGCGTCGCCTGCACGCTCGTGCGCAGCGAACAGAGCGTCGTCCACGTCGAGATAGAAGGCGCCCTGTTCGGTCACGCAGCGGCGCAGTTCGTCCACGCGTTCGCCGCGGTTGAGTTCGTCCCATGCGAAAGTCGGCGCGGTCCGGTCGGTCATCGGTATCTGCCTTGTGTTTGCGAAGTGTCTGCGAATCGGCTGGTGGTCACGCCGTTGCCGCGGCGCGCGCATCCGTTCCGGCGGTGCGGAGATTGACGTAGTTGCTGCCGATCCACTCGCCGAACGTGGCGGTGTCCCCGCTGAAATCGACGTCCAGTCCGCTGGCACGGGCCAACGGCACGGAGAAGCGGAATTCCGGCTTCGGGCGCAGAAAGAACACGCTGGAGGTGCGGGCGCTGCCGATGCGCTGGCGCATCGACGGCGAGGCCACCCGGTGGCGCGGCGCCTTGATCCTGCCGCCTGACACCAGCGGCGCCACTGCGCCGCAGAGCACCACCGTGCATCCGGGGATCGGTGGCAGGTCGACGTAGCGGCCCTCTATGTCGACCTGCAGGCTGACGAAGCCGTTGGCGCAGGGTGTCTGCTGGATCGTGGTGATGATGGAAAGATCGTAGTGAGGAGCCATGCGCTGCGGCTCGTGCTCCGCGCAGCGGTCTTCCGGGACTTCGGGGAAGTAGCGGAAGCGCAGCACGGGGTCGCATTGCAGGAACGACTCCCTGTCTTCGTCCAGTTCGGCGTCGGACGCCACCAGCACCGTGCGGGCGATGTCCCGGGTGATCGCGTAGTAGCGGTCGAAATAGGCCGTCCAGATCTGCTCGAATGCCTTCGACGGGTAGAGGTTGCCGGACAGGCCGACGGAGTAGCACATCGAATAGTCCGTGTATTCGCCGCCGTTGGTGATCTTCGCCGTGCTTTCGGATTCGAGGTCAGAGAAGCCGCGCCGGATGTTCGGCGTCAGGTTCTTCAGCGCGTTGCGTTGCTCCGGGGTGCTGTTCTCGAACAGCTCCATCACGGCGGCCATCGCCTTGGCGTGTTCCTGCTTCAGCGTCTGCTCCTCGCGGACGTAGAAGACGCCGTGTTCGAACAGCGTTGTGCGAAATGCGTCGAGGCGGGCACCCGCATTGAGTTCATCCAGCTCGAAAACGTGGATGTGCGTATCGTTCATGGTCCTTTCGCCTCATGTCTCGGAACGTGCGTACAGGTGATGGGGATCGACGGGGAAACCGGTGTCGCGCGACTCATGTCTGCCCGTTCGACCGGATCAGGTCGAGCAGACCCTGCTGCAGGTATTGCCCATAGGAGACCGGCGGGTTGCCGCCCGCATGCGCGTATTGCGGCGGAACGAACGGGGTGATCTCGCTTCCATAGGACAGATTCGCGAAGAAGGGAATCGACAACCGCTCGGCGTTGATGAACTTGACCCGATGCATCGGGGCCGGGTAGTAGTCGTTGGTGATGTGCGCCATGTAGGTGCCGCAGTTGACCAGGAAGTACTCGTCCGAAACCGGGATGTCGAGATAGCCTTCGTCCGTTTCGACCTGGAGATTGGGCACGGCGGTCTGGTACAGGACCGTGATCAGCGACGCGTCCTGGTGATGCTCGAAGCTCAGCTTCTCGCCGTCGGGCCCGGTCTTCACCGGCGGATAGTCGCCCAGATAGGGATAGCGGATCAGCGACACTGCGGAAAGCGTGTCTTCGCGGGTGAAGTGCGGCTCGAAGAAGTTTTCCTCGTGGCCGAGCGCGATCGCGAAGCCGCGCAGAATCGTGGCGGAAACGTCGAAGACTTCCGAGAAATAGCGCTCGTAGTACTGCTGCATGCCGGGATGCCTGCCTGCGTCGGGCCAGATGTTGACCTCGTGGCACGGCAGCCCTTCGCGGATGTTCGGATGATCGTCGCTGAAGGCCGGGTTGAGATAGCAGAACGACTCATTGGCCTTCTTGCCTTTGATCGCCATGTAGTAGCCGTTGCGGCTTCTGGGATTGGCGGGGTTGTAGGCCTTGATCGCGAGATTCCATTTCTCGTCGTCGGTCATGGCCATGTGCCAGTCCGTCGTCGTCTTCTGCAGCGCGGCCAGATCGACGCCGTGGTTGGCGGCGTAGAAGAAGCCCGAGCCTCTGCAGGCGCGATCGATCTGGTTGGCGATCTCCTTTTTGAGGCCCGCGTCGTTTCCGGACAGGCCGGAAATATCGATGACGGGCACGTCGGCATGCCGGTTCATGGTCAACTCTCCTGCTGATGATAGTGGTCGGTGTATCGAACGGGGGCGTAGCGTTGTGAACAAATTCGTGGTGTTACCTAAAAAATCAGACGGCCATCTTTTCCTGTAGCGCCGAAACGATCCTCGCGCACACCCTGTCGACCGTCGCTTTGTCGTGTACCCAGGAGAAATGGCTGTTGTCGCCGAGGAGCTCGAGCGCGAAGCTCGAAGACGGCAGCAGCGTGTCGAGGTTGTTGAACGGCGCCCTGGCGTAATACTCGAACACACGACGCTGTTCCTCGCTCTCGTGCTCGACGATGGGCGCGACGGCCTTGAACAGCACGACGTTGTCCGCGCCGTCCACGAGGACCTTCAGCGCCTGGCGGTTCGGCCGGTAGCGGTGGTTGATCGGGTCCAGCGAATTGCCGTGCCGGGGCAGGCCGAGATCTTCGATGACCTTCTCAGTGTTGAAGAAGGAGTCGACCATCAGCAGGTTGGAGATATGCTCGCCTTCGGCCTGCAGCTGCAGGGCCAGCTCCATGGAGCACACGCCGCCGAAGCTCCAGCCGAAGAAATGGTAAGGACCGTGCGGCTGCAGCCTGCGGATGTGTGGCAGGTAGTACTGCGCGATGTCCTCGAACGACACCATCGGCGTATGCAGATGCACGTTGTTGAACAGCACGAGCCGCAGCTGCGGAAGCTGCTTGGCAAGATTGTTCATGTAGCTTTCCGCGCCGCCTTCGCCCGGCGGCAGGACGAACAGCGTCGGCCCCTTGGCGGTCTCGTTGAGCACGAAGCAGGGCTCGAACTCGACGGACCGGTACGCGGCCGATGACGTCTTGCCCTGCGGGCTGAAGATCAGGCGCGCTTCCGCCATGTACGCGGAGCACGCTTCGAGACGCATCTTGAACAGCTCGGCGAAGCGGTCGGTAGTCTCGGCGTCGAGGCGGCTGTCGACATCCACCACCATCCGGTCGCCGATGCAGCGCGCGGAGATGTCGATCAGACCTTCGCTCGCGTTCGCGTCCCGATCGGACTGACTGATGCCGCAGCGTGCCGCGTCCAGCTGCCAGCGCGCCGTGGCGTCGGGTTCGCCGTTGCCTTGCGACGCCTGCGGTTGCGTGAACATGCCCAGGTAGTTGAAGCTGATGTCCGGCAGCGGTGCCTGCTCGCCGCCATAGGTTCCGCGCAGTGCGCCATAGCCGATGCCGTTGAATGCAATGCGACGGCGATTGGCGCGGGTCGCAGCCAGGCTTTCCCCGATGTCATCGGTGCCAACGACGGCCAGTGGATGCATGGTGGTGAACCAGCCCAACGTATCCTGCACGTCGGGCGCGCCGTTCAGCGCTTCCCGCCCGTGGCTTTCCATGACGACGAAATGCCGAGGTCTGCCGGTGAGCGCGTGCAGCGTCTGGCCGAGTGCGGCCAGCATCAGGTCGACGGTGTTGATGTCGACGGACCGGCTGCGTCGGCCGATCAGCGCCGCAGTCTCTTCGCGGCCCAGCTCGAAACGTTCGTGATGACGGTCGCGGCCGGACCGCACCCAGGGGGACACGGCCTTCTCGGCTTCGACCTCGCGGGCCGTCGCTTCCCACAGACGCCGTTCGTCGGCTCCGGGTGTATAGGCGTGGAGCGCCTCAGCCCAGCAGCCGATGTCGCTCGAGGGAGGTTCCAGCGCCTCGCCCTGATAGAGCGCTTCGAGATCGCGACAGAGGATTCCCCAGCTGACCACGTCGACGATCAGATGATGCAGCGACATCCAGACCCGTGCCGTGCCGTCCGCGAAGCCGCTGACTACGGCGGCCCGGCACAGTGGACCGTGCGCGAGATCGAAGCTGCCCTGCAGTGCGTGCAACCGCGCATCCAGAGTGTCCTCGTCCGCCGCGTCGAGATCGACGACGTGCAGCAGATGCGCGATGTCGGTATCGACATCGGCATAGTGCTGCACCACGACCGTGGGATCGGTCTCCGACACGCGATAGCGCAGACGGAAGGCATCGTGATGCCGCGCCAGCTTGTCGAGCGCGACGTGGATCCGCTCGACGTCGAGCACCGGCGTGCGGATGGTGAGGTACTGGTTCCAGTGTCCGCGGTCGTGCAGCGCCTTGGCGAAGAACCAGTCCTGGATCGGCAGCCGGCGGCAGTCGCCCGCCGGCGGGACATGCGGTCGCTCGGGCACGACGATGGGCAGTGTCTTCAGCACGTGCGTGCAGAACGAGCGTACGGTGGGGAAGTCGAAAACTTGCTTGACGCTGACCTTCTGGTTGAATTTCCGGCGGATGTGGCTGGTCAGGTGCAGCGCGGAGATGCTGTCGCCGCCAATCTGGAAGAAGTTGTCGTGGACGCCGACCAGCCGGCCATTCAGCACGTCGCTCCAGATGCGGGAAAGACGGACCTCCAGGCGCCCGGCGGGCGCGACGTAGTCGGCATCGTCCGCGGCCTTGTCGAAACGCGCCAGCGCGGCGACGTCGAGCTTGCCGTTCACGGTCAGCGGCAGGGCGCCATCGATCCGCGTCAACGTCGACGGCACCATCGCCAGCGTCAGCGTCGTACGCAGATGGTTCGCGAGATCGCTTTCGCTCACGTCGGCCTTCGCCACGTAGTAGCAGACCAGCCGGCTGCCGCTGAGCGGGCCCGCATCGTTGCGTGCCACCACGGCGCACTGCTCGATGCCGGGGAAAGCGGCTGCGACCGCTTCGATCTCGCCCGGTTCGATGCGTACGCCGTTGATCTTCACCTGATGATCGTTGCGGCCGAAGAATTCCAGTTCGCCGGTGTGCCGGCGCCGTACGATGTCGCCGGTCCGGTACAGCGACGCATTGCGCGCTTCGTTGCGCTCGATGTCTGTCTGGAAGGGGTTCGGCACGAAGCGCGTCCGGGTCAACTCGTCGCGGTTGAGGTAACCGGCGCTGACGCAGTCGCCGACGATGCAGATTTCGCCGAAGCCGCCGGTCGGCAGTTCGCGCAGATCGCGATCGAGGATGTGCAGCTCGGTGTTGGGCAGAACCGTGCCGAGGTCGTTGCGGAACGGCGCGCCTGTCGCGAAGCAGCGGACCAGGTTATAGACCGTCGTTTCGGTCGTTCCGTAGGCGTTGTAGAGCGGGCCCGCGAACTCCTGGCGGATCTTGTCGAAGTGGTGGGCGCGGAAGGCTTCGCCCGCCACGAGCACCGCGACCAGATGATCCAGCCGCGACAGATCGAATAACTGCAACTGGCTGGGCGTGCCGCTGATGTAACTGAGCCCGTCGCGGTTCATGCGCCGGTAGAAGGCGTCGTCGAAGAAAGGGACTGCCTCCGGCACGATCAGCGTATGGCCGCTGAGGATCGACAACACCAGTTGTTCGATCGAGAAGTCGAACACGTAGCTGGACAGGAACAGCACGGCCTGGCGCTGTTCGCCATCGCCGAAATAGCGCTCGGCGAGTCCGTCGCGGAAGCTCTGCACGTTGACGTGACGCACCAGCACGGCCTTGGGCCGGCCGGTGGTGCCCGAGGTGTAGATCGCGTAGGCGATGTCTTCGCGCGTGGCTGCGACGACCGGCGCCGCGTGCGGCTCGTCATCGAGCCGCAGCGCGCGCACGTCCAGCACCGGCGTGCCGCCGCCCGCGACCAGCTCGCGGATGCGTGCGCAACAGGCCTCGTCGGCGAGCACCAGCTTGGCCCGGGTGTCCTCCAGCATGAAGCTGATGCGCTCGTCGGGGTGGCCCGGATCGATCGGCACATAGGCGGCGCCGGCCTTCCACACGGCCAGGATCGCGATGATCGACCATTCGCTCTTGTCCATCGCCAGCGCGACGAAGTCGCCGGGCGCGAGCGCGGCGTGGCGCCGCAGTGCGTGCGCCAGCTGGTTGGCGCGCACATCGAGCGCGGCGTAGGTCAGGCGCGTGTCGCCCTGCACCACGGCAGTCGCCGCCGCGTGCGCAGCGGCCATCCGCGCGAACGTCGCATGCAGCGTCTCCGCGCACGGCGCGCGCGCGGCCAGCGCCGGACGCGGCAGCGGCTCGACGTAGCGGATCTCCGACAGCACGGCGGAATCCGTCCGCGGCGCGAGGCGGCAGAATTCGCGCAGGATCTGCCGGTAGGTTGCGACGATGCTGCCGATGCTGGCCGGATCGAACAGCTGCGCGGCGTAGGTGACGTTCACCGACAGGCCGTGCGCCTGTTCGGACACCGTTGCGGACAAATCGAACTTGGCGGTCGTGCGGCCGTCGTCGTCGGGCGCGTAGCGCGCAAGCGACGATGACGCGGCGCCGACCGACTCCTCGTTGAGCAGGCTGAAGATGGCCTGGAACACCGGGTGACGGCTCGCATCCGCCTCTACGCCAAGCGCCTTGACCACCTGTTCGAAGGGCAGGTCCTCGTGCAACTGCGCCTGCAGCACGAGCTGGCCGACGCCGCGCAGGTAGTCCAGCAGGCGCCCGCGGTTGTCGATGGTGGTGCGCAGCGCCACCAGGTTGGTGAAGAACCCGACGACGCGATCGAAGTCGCCGTGCCTGCGGTGCGCCGACGGCGTGCCGACGATCAGGTCGCTCTGTCCGCTGAAGGACTGCAGGGTGAGGTAGTACGCGGCCAGCATCACGCTGAAGAAGCTGATGCGGCTGGTCTGTGCCAGCACCTTGAGCTGGTCCGTGAGCGCGCCGTCGATCTCGAACACGACCTCGCGGCCGAGGTAGTCGAACTGCGTTGGACGCGGGTGATCGAGCGGCAGGTTCAGCGGCTGCCAGCCGCTCAGCGCCTGCTGCCAGTGCGCGTTCAGCACGCCCAGACGCTGACTGGAGAGCTGCTGGCGTTGCCAGACCGCGAAGTCCGCGTAGGTCGCCTTCAGGGTCGGCAGGTCTCCGGCCGGCGTTCCCGCCAGCAACGATTCCAGTTCTTCGCGGAAGATCCGCCACGACCACCCGTCGAAACACGCGTGGTGGAACACCAGGCCCAGTACGATCCGCTGCGGCATGTCGGCCACGGTGAACAGGTGGGCACGGACCGGCAGCGCATCTTCCAGGCGGAAGACGTGGGCGAACCCGGCGACGAGTTCGCGGTCGAGCGCGGCGCGATCCGGCACCGTGGTGAGGGGAACGTCGAACCGCCGCGCGGCTTCATCCTCGTCGAGGATCTTCTGCACGCGCGTGCCGTCGCCCGTACCCTGCAGCAGGGTGCGCAGCGCCGCATGGCGCCGCAGCAGCACCCGCAGTGCGGCCTCGACGTCGGCTGCCGTCTGCGTCTCGCCGCGCCCGGCGTCGAGCACGCAGGCGAAGGGCACGTTGTATGCAGCTGTGCCTTCGACATAGTCGTCGATGAACAGCAGACGCTCCTGCGCGAGCGAGACCGGCGGTGTCGCGCCGACGGTGGCGGCCATGCCCGCGGGCGAGGGTTCCTCGCGGCTGGTGTGCGCGGCACTGTCCTTCAGGTGTTTCGCCTGCGCTTCGATGTTCGGGTGAGCGAATACCGCGGCGACGTTGAAGGACTGCGCGAAATGCTCGGTGATCGACTGCGCCAGATGGATCGCCCGCAGGCTGTCGCCGCCCGAGCCGAAGAAATCGTCGCGGATGCCGACTCTGTCGGGGCTCAGACCGATCATCTTCGCCCAGAGCCGGCACAGATCGCGTTCGGTCTGGTTGGTCGGTGCAACGTGGTCGACCCGGCCCTCCAGCGCGAACTCGGTCGCCGGCAGGCATTTGATGTCAAGCTTGCCGCTCGCGGTCACCGGGATTTCCGGGATGCGGATCGCGCGCACCGGCACGATCGCCTGCGGCAGCCGTGCCCGCATCCAGCGCAGGATCTCGGTCTCCGGAAGCTCGCGCTCGCTGAGGTAGAACGCGACCAGATATTTCTGCGCTGCGTCGCCGCCCGCGGCGGCGCCGGCGAACTGGCGCGCGAGCACGATGGCGCGCGCGACGCCGGGGCAGGCCGCGAGGATTGCCTCGATCTCGCCCAGTTCCACGCGTTGGCCGCGGATCTTCACCTGCATGTCGTTGCGGCCGAGGTATTCGAGCTCGCCGTTGGGCAGCCAGCGCACCAGATCGCCGGTCTTGTACAGGCGACCGTTGACGCCTTCGCGCTTCTCCTCGTCGCTCTGGAACGGATTGGCGACGAAGCGCTCCGCCGTCAGCTCGGGGCGGTTGAGATAGCCACGGGCCACGCCGGTACCGCCGATGTACAGCTCGCCGATACCGCCGACCGGGACGCGCTGCATGCGCGGATTGAGCACGTAGCAGGCCGTGTTCGCCACCGGGTGGCCGATGCTCTTGTCCAGGCGCGGTTCGTGTTTCAGGTACAGGCGCTTGTGGCTGGTGATCGAGATCTCGGTCGGGCCGTAACCGTTGATGATCAGGCCGTCGAAGGTCGAGCGGATCTTGTCGAAGACCGGCGTGGTGAAGTCCTCGCCGATGGCGTCGATCCGCTTCAGCGAGGGAATCGATCCGTATTCGTACAGCGACAACACCGACGGCGTGCCGGACAGGTAGGTCACCCGGTTGCGATTCATGTAGGCGTAGAGCCGCGCCTTGTCGCTGCGCATCGCATCGTCGAGCATCACGAGCGTCTGGCCTGACAGCAGCGCGTCGGTCATCTGCTCGACGAAATGGTCGAACACGTAGTTGGAGAACGACAGGATGGCTTCGTCGCCCTGGTCGCGGCGCAACGCGAAGAGTTTTTCGAGCGAGGTATGCAGGTTGACCACGCCGCGATGCTCGACGAGCACCGACTTCGGGCGGCCGGTGGTGCCGGAGGTGTAGATCGCGTAGGCCAGATCGGTGCTGGTGGTCGGCGACGCCGGATTGTCGTCCGCATACGGCGCGAGCGGCACGTCCTGCACGCCGAAGACCTGGCAGGGCAGACCCTCCGCGAGTTCGCGCAGACGATCGACGTGCGGGCTGTCGGTCAGCACCAGCAGGGCGCCGGTGTCTTCGAGGATGAAGCGCACGCGGTCGTCGGGATAGGACGGATCGATCGGCACATACGCGGCGCCGGCCTTCCAGACGGCGAGGATCGCCGCGATCATCCACTCGCTCTTGTCCACGACGAGCGCGACGAAACGGTCGGCGACCAGCGGCGCCTGCGCGCAGAGGAAGCGCGCCATCCGGTTCGCCCGCTGGTTGAGATCGCGATAGGTCAGGCGGTTTTCGCCCGAGACCACCGCGACGACGTCCGGCCAGGTGTCGGCCGCGATCTCGAAGCCTGCATGCAGCGTGCGGTGTTCGGGAAAGGTCGCCTCGGTGCGATTCCAGTCCTCGAAGCGGCGACGATCCTCACTGCAGACCAGATCGAGCCCGCTGACCGCCGCGTCGAAATCGCCGGCGACCTGGTGGAAGAGGCTGTCGAGCATCGCCAGCAGCGTGTCGACGGTGCTCTCGTCGAACAGTTCGCCGGCATACCAGAGGTTGATGTCCAGCCGGTCGCCGTTCTCGCGCGCGACGACGGCAATGGGATAGTCGACCTTGTCCGAGTCGTAGGATTTCTCGAAGCGCAGGAATTCGTGGTGCAGCGCAGCCTCGTCCTCGTCGAGCAGCCGCGGATAGTTCTCCAGCACCAGCAGGGTTTCGAACAATCGGCGCTTGCTGCCCTGGGTCTGGACCAGGAACAGTTCGACCGCGCTGCGGCTGTTCATCCGGTTGATGGTGTCCTGGATTTCCGCGAGCGCTTCGGCGACGGTGCGCTGCGCCTGCCCGGCATGATCGACGATCGAGGGCAGGGTGTTGATGTAGAGGCCGACCGAATTCTCGATGCCGTCGACGGGCAGACCGCGCCCGGAAACGACCGTGCCCACCGAGGTGACCGTGCTGCCGCCGACGGCGAACAGCACTTCGTGCCAGGCGAACTGCAGCACCGAATGCAGCGTCACCCGGTTGCCGGTACACCAGTCCTTGATCCGGCCGATGCAGCGCGCGTCGACGGACAGCGTCCGGGTGCGATGCTCTAGCACCGTGTCGTAGTCGCCGAAATCCACCTTGTAGCGGTTGCGGGCGCTGATCAGGCCCGCGAAGTTGCCGGCCTCGCCGAGGCGTTCGAACTGCGATTTCCAGTAGTCCAGATGTGCATCCCGGTGCGCCTCGAGATAGCGCTGCGCCGTGACGTAGGCGGTGTCTTCCTGCACATCGACCGGCTCGTTGCGCTGCAGGCGGATATAGAACCGGTGCACCGTGTCGTGCAGCAGCGGCAGGCTCCAGCCGTCGAGGATGATGTGGTGGCAGCTGAACAGCAGCGAGTACGACGCCGCGCCGCGCTTGATCAGGTACACGCGGAACAGCTGGCCTTGTTCGAGCCGGTAGGGTTCCAGTCGATCCTGACGCTGCAGCGCCGAGAGACGGACATCGATCTGCGCGTCGTCCAGGTCGCTAAGGTCGATGTAGCGCCACGCCAGCGGCTGCGTCGTGCCGTCGAGGCACTGCAGCGCCTCGTCGCGCCATTCAAAGCGCAGCCGCAGGCTCGGATACGTGCGCTGCGCGAGCGTCCACGCCTGGCGCATCGCCTCCGCCTTGATGGCGCGGCGATAGTGGTGGAGCGACTGCATGACGTAGGCGTCGTTGGTCGCTGTGCTTTTCATAGCCTGGAACAGCATGCCCTGCTGCAGGCCGGTGGCCAGCATGCGTACGTCGTCGCCGGGCGCGGACGTCTCCGGTTCCTGCTTCAGTACCAGCGCGTCGGCATCTTCGGCGACCTTGAGCATCAGCGAATGCGCGAGCTGACCGAAGTTCTTCAGGCGGTAGACGTCCTCCACGCTGATCGAAACGCGGAGCCGCTGCCAGATCCGCATGATGAGCTGCAAGCAGGTGATGCTCTGCCCGCCCAGGCGAAAGAAGTCGTCGTCTTCGCCGATATCGGCCGCACGCACACCGAGCACTTCGCTCCAAATGATTTTCAGCGCCCCGATGAGACCGTCCTCCAGGGCCGCGTCGGCAGGCGAGTCCGCCTGCACGGCCGGCGCGGCGTGCAGCCCCACCTCGGGCAGGGCGCGCCGGTCGACCTTGCCGTTGACGTTCACCGGGAAAGCGTCGAGCCGCACCATGCGCGCCGGAATCATCACGCGGATCAGCCGCGATTCGAGATACGCGAGCAGGTCGGCTTCGAGCACCGGCTGGTCGCGGTCGGCGACGTAATAGCCGACCAGGCGCCAGTTGCCGGTTTCGACCGACTGGCCGCGCGTCATTACCACGCACTGGCGCACGCCGGGGTATTCCAGCGTGCGCGCTTCGATTTCGCCCAGCTCGACGCGGACGCCGTTGAGCTTCAGCTGGAAATCGCTGCGTCCCATGAATTCGATCTGGCCATCGGTCAGGAATCGCGCCAGATCGCCGGTCTTGTACATCCGCGCATTGCGGCCGGCGGTGCGTTCCTCGTCGGTGCGGAACGGATTGTCCAGGAAGCGTTCGGCGGTGAGGTCGGGCCGGTTGAGGTAGCCGCCGGCCACGCCGGTACCACCGATGTACAGCTCGCCGATCGCGCCGATCGGCACCTGCTTGAGATTCTGGCTGAGTACGTAGCACTTCACGTTGCGCAGCGGCCGGCCGATGCTGCGGTCGATGCGGCGGTCGTCGCCGGGCGGATATTCCTTGGTGGCGGTGACGAACGCGGTTTCGGTGAAGGCGTATTCGTTGATGATTCTGCCGTGGAACTTCTCGCGCAGGGTTCTCAGGCCGGAGGGCGTGAGCTCTTCGCCGACCAGCAGCATCCGCTTGAGCGACGTGCATTCGCGCAGGTCGAAATGCTGCAGCACCGACAGGGTGCCGTTGAGGTAGCTGATGCTGTGCTCCGCGACGAAGCGCGGAAAACGCATCGGATCCAGGCGCACGTCGTCCGGCACCACGACCAGCGTCTGCGAATTGATCAGCGCGATCAGGGTCTGGCGCATGAACGGCTCGAACACGAGCGCCGCGAACAGTGCCACGTGCTCGGTGCCCGCTGCGCGCATCTGGTAGCGCTCGGACAGGTCCGTGATGCTGTTGACCACGCTGCGGTGCGCCTTGGGCACGCCCTTGGGAATGCCGGTCGTGCCGGAGGTATAGGTGACGTAGGCGATCTGGCCGCTGCCGAGGCGCAGATCGGGATCGACCTGCTGATCCTCCGCATCGCCACCGGCATCGGCCAGCACCTCGTCGATGTCGACGATCTGCAGATCGGGGCAGACCTCGGCCAGCATTTCGCGGAGCCGTTCGGTGTAGTGCCGGTGGGTGACGATCCTGCGCGAACCGGTGTCCCGCATCGTGAACTGGATGCGGTCGGCCGGATAGCTCGGGTCGAACGGAATGTACGCGGCACCCGCCTTCCACACACCGATGGTGGAAACGACGATGCGGTAGCTCTTGTCGAGATACAGGCCGACGATCTCGCCCGGCTGCACGCCCTCGCGCAGCAGCCGGTGCGCGAACCGGTTGCAGCGGCGGTTGAGCGCGTCGTAGCTCAGTCGTTCGTCACCGCAGACCACGGCGCAGCGGTCGGGCGAACGGCGCACCGCCGCCTCGAACAGCTCGTCCAGACGCGAGGCTTCCGGAAACTCGCCGTCGGTGGCGTTCCAGCGATCCAACTGACGCTTCTGCTCCTGAGAGATCAGTTCGAGATCGGCGATCGCTCCATCCGGATGCGCGTCGATCTGGCGCAACGCTTCCACCACGATGTCGAGCACGCCCTTCATCACTTCGGCTTCAAACAGCTCCGGTGCGTAATACAGGCGACACTGCAGACGTTGACCGGCCGGATCGTTGCGCACGCTAAGGGCAAGCGGCAGCGGCGGCATGCCGGACAGCGCACGCTCGTGCGTCGTTTCGATCAGACCCGCATCGATCAGGACGGCGTCGAACAGGCCCTGTCCGAGCAGTGCGTTCGCGGCGACGAACGCATCGTCCCGCGCCAGCGCGCGTTCGACGTCGCGGACGACGTCGAGACGGGAGAGGGCGGTCAGCAGGCGGTGGTCGATGATCGACGGCTGCACGCGCGCCGAGGCGCCGTCGCCCTTCACACAGCCGATCACGGTTTGCGCGCCGTTGCCGTAGGCTTCGAGCGCCCGATGCAGGCACACCAGCACCATCGCGGACACGGAAACGCCGGGATGGTGGGCGACGAACGCCGTCAGCGCGGCATAGGCCGCGCCCTCGACGACCGCCTCGATGTCATGCACTTGCCCGGGGTCGTTTCCGTCGTCGCGGACGACGATCTTGTGGCGCCAGGGACCCTTCAGAAGGATGTCGAGATCGCAGCGGTCGTCTTTCAACGCAGCGATGGATTCGCGCCAGTCCTCGGCGCTGGACAGGATGTTCGTGTCGTTCATGGTCGTCACTGTCCTCTGCTTCTGCAATGGATCGTGCTGTACAAATGGAAATGGAACGAAACACAGATCAGCAGGAGCACATCGCTCCCGCGCAAGTTCATATCGATCGGGTGGCTTCCGCCGGGGACACGCGCGACGCGCGCAGGGCCGGAGCGAGCACCGCGCATTGCCCGAGCAGGAGGAGCGCGGCCGCGCCCGCCAGCACGTAAAGTGGAGAAAGCCGCATCAGCTCGAATGAGCTCATGAGCCAGACGTTCAGCCCGATCGCGAGCAGCGTGCCGACCAGCACGCCGCCGATGCCGATCAGCAGGTTCTCGGTGAGGAAGTAGTTCAGGATGTCGCGGCGGGTCGCCCCCAGCGCGCGGCGCACGCCGATCTGCCGGCGTCGCTGGCCGACCCAGAAGCTCGCGAGTCCCAGGATGCCCGCCGCGGTGATGCCCAGCAGCACGAGCGAGACCGCGCTCATCAGCATGGCCATGCCGCGTGCGCTCTTGTATACCCGCTCGCGCACCGTACCGAAGGTGTTGGCGCCGTCGTCGGTAAAGATCCGCATCCGGTCGAGCTTGACGAGCGCCGCGGGCACGGATTCGCGCAGGGTCTCGAGCTGACCGGGGCGGGCACGGATCAGGTAGGTGCTGTTGCTGCGCATCAGCTGCATCGGCAGCAGCGTGACGTAGTCCATGTAGCCGTAGCTGTCGGCGCCGGACCACGACGCCTGCAGCCGGTCGACAATGCCGATCACCGTGCTGGGCGATGGATTGTTGTTGCCGATGTAGATGGGCTTCTGCAGCGCACTGCCGTCCGGATACAGCTTCTCGGCGAGCGCTTTCGTGATGATCACTTGCGCCGGCCAGACGATGTTGTTCTCGTCGCCGGTCTGGATTTCCTCCGCGCGGAAATTGCGTCCTGCGATCAGCTGGACGCCCATGACGGCAAGCGCGTGGTCGTCGACGAAATACAACTCAGTGCGGGCCGCGCGATCGCGCGCGGCGGGATCGAGACGGATGCCTTCCGGCCAGCTGTCTTCGGCCAGCGGGAACGCGTTGGTGGCCGCCGCGTCCTCCACACCGGGCAATTGGCGCAAGGTCATGAGATCGGCGTTGATCAGCGGCGGCAGATCCTTGAGATCGACGCCGACGCGGCTGTTCTGCACGGTAAGCAGGTCGCTTTCGATCATGCCCGTGGGGCGGTCGGCGCGGTCGATGCGGTTCAGGATGATGCACAGGGCGTTGGAGACGACCGCGAGCGTCAGGGCGATCTGCAGGGCGATCAGGATGGCGCCGGCCTTGTGCTTCTTCAGCGCGGCGAGAATCTGGGCGATGTGGCGCATGTGCGTCGTCTCAGTTCGATTTCAGTTGCCAGGCCGGCTGCACTTGCGCCGCACGCCAGATGGGGTACAGCGCTGCCGTGACGGTGGCGACCATGGCCAGCGTCACGGTCAGCAGCACCAGCGATACGTCGAGCCGGGCCAGACGCGCGATCTCGGGTTCGAACACCAGATCGGTGCAGAGCACGCCCAGCCCTGTCAGCAGCAGGCCGAGCACGCCGCCGGCGAGACCGATCGTGCCGGCCTCCACCAGGAACTGCTGGTAGATCGCGATACGCCGCGCGCCGAGTGCGCGGCGGATGCCGATCTCGGGCGCGCGGCGCATGAATTTGGCCAGCAGCAGGCCGATGGTGTTGACCAGACAGATCAGCAGGAAGCCGGCGCCGAGCAGGGCGGCGATCCGCGATTCCTGCGGCACGACCTTCAGATAATCGAGCCATTGGACGACGTTGCGCAGCCGGACGTTCGGCGCCCAGTCGAAGCGGCCGCTGCTCTGCTGCTGCGCCGAATAGTTCAGCAGGTAATCGCGATAGTTCTGCACGCTCGCCGCATCGGGCAGTTCGGCCCAAAAGAGGATCCAGGTGCATTCGGACTGCAGCAATGCGTCCCAGCCGGCGTCCGGGGTCTTGTAGCAACTGGTGTTGCCGTTGGATTGCAACTGCAGATCGATGGCGCGGGTGAAGGGAATGAACATCTGCACGGGTTCGTCGAACCCCTTGGTGTTCACCGCATCGAAAAAGACCGGTTGCGGATTCCACCGATCCATCACGCCGCTGATGCGATACCGCTGTTTGTCGACCTCGATCTGCTGGCCGACGCTGTTGGCGCCCTTGAACAGCTTGTCGTTGAGCGAGCGCGAGATCACCGCGACCGGGGCGCGCGCTTCGTCTTCTGCGGCGGACCAGCCGCTGCCGAACAGGAAGGGAATGTCGAACATCGGGAAGGTGTCTGCGTAACTCGCATAGGTGTTCGCGTGGAACGGCAGCAACGCCGGATCGGACGGCAATACCGTCGCTTCGACGGTGTAGAGCGCCGTCTGCCGCGTGGCGCGCTTGTCCCTCATCAGCGCGATGGTGTCGATGTAGCTCAACGTGCGCGGCGGTTCGCCGTCGTTCTCGACCGACAGGTTCGGCCCGCCGTTGTCGATCTGCGGAACGAACAGTTGCGACGACTTCTCCGGAATCGGATTGCTCGAGGTCGCGCGCAGCACCGCATAGGTCGTCATCGATGCGGCGACGCCGACGGCGATGGAAACGACCATCAGCGCCGTCAAAACAGGGTTGCGCTTCAGGCTGCGCAATCCAAGTTGGAAATAATAAACGAGCATCTTGGCTCCTGAATTGATTGCCGAACCGAAGCCACGGGCGACTGCGCCGGGCTCGGCGTGTTCCTTCCTTCGTTACGCCTCGACCCTCGATCTGTCCTCCTGTTGCGCGTGCAGATTGGTAAGGAATCCGCGCATGTCCGGCGCATAACTCTTCAACGCTTCGGCGGTCAGAAGGATGTTGTGGTGATAGGGCACGTGTACTTCGGTCACGTCGCCGGGAATGAAGCGCTTGAAGTACGCGTAGGTTTCGGGGTCGTACGAATCCTGGGCGAAAATCATCAGCACGTTTCCATGGAAGGGCGACGGATCGCGGTAGTAGGACAGGCGGATGTTGTTGCTCTGGATGGCGCTCATCCGCGCGATCATGGTTTGCTTGAGATAGTCGGACGCGTCCTGGTAATTCTTGTAGGCGGCCATCCGCGTCTCGAGGTCGGCGCGGTGCGCCGCGATCGCTTCTTCCGGCCAGCTTTCGTCCTGCAGCGGCGTTCCATCGATCATGATCAGCCTGGCCACGACCAGGCCGCGCAGTTCCATCGCGGCGGCCATGGCGTGTGCGGCGAGCGCGCCAAACGACCAGCCGAGCAGGTGGTAAGGACCCTCGGGCTGTATCCGCTGGATCTGCTCGATGTAGTCGGCGGACATTTCATCGAGCGTCGCCGGCAGCACGTCATCGTCGGCCAGGCCGCGCGCCTCGAGCGCGTAGACCGGCAGATCGAAAGGCAGGTGCCGCAGCAGCGCCAGATACGGACGCCCGAAACCGCTGCCCGGATGAATGCAGAACAATGGCGGACGGTTGCCGCCGCGTTTCAGCGCGAGCGGCTTGCCCTGGGGCGGAAGCCGGGTGAGTTCGTCGATCTTCAGCGCGATTCGCTCGATGGTCTCCTCTTCGAAGAGGATGCGAATCGGCAGACTGATCTGGAATTCCTTGTTGATCCTGCCGGCCATCATCGTCGCGAGCAGCGAATCGCCGCCCACGTCGAAGAATGCGTCGCGCACACCGATGTCCTGGATGCCGAGCAACTCCTGCCAGATTTCGAGCAGCTGGGACTCGATGGTGTTGCTCGGCGCGATGATGTTCGCCGTGCTGCCGCGCACGTAGAGCTGCATCTTCGACTGCTCTTCCGGCAGCCGGTCGGCCCACCTCTCCATGCGCGTCTTCAGATCGCCGGTCGAGTGGATCAGCACAGGCACGTCCGCCCAGGAGAGGGCGTAGGCGAGCGCTTGCGCGCCTTCCAGACCGATCATGCCGTACGCGTCGGTCGTCGCGGGCTCGCCGGCGACATGCCAGCCGTCCCAGCCGATACTCAGCCACTTGCCGTCGCCCTCCGCGTGGCGCGCCGCCGCGAAGGCGTCCAGAAAGGCGTTGGCGGCGGCGTAGGCCGAGAAACCCAGTCCGCCCAGTACCGTCGACAGCGACGACATCAGCACACAGAAATCGACGCTGCGGTGCTTGAGCACGTTCGCCAGCACCATCGTGCCCTTGACCTTGGGCAGGAATTGCGCGTGACAGAACGCGAGGTCGCTTTCGTCGAGGAAACGCACCGAATCGCGGACCTGACCGGCGCAATGGATCACGCCGTCGATCGCGTTGTAGCGGACCTCGGCCTGATCGAGCGCGTCGCGCATCTGCGCTTCGTCGGTCACGTCGGCGCGGTATACCGTCACGTGCGCGCCGCGGGACTCCAGCGCGAGCAGACGACCGAGTTTCGTCACCAGCGGATCGCTGGGACTGTGCTCGGCCACCCAGTTGCTCCAGACGTCGCGCGGCGGCAGCTCATCGCGCACGATCAGCACCAGGCGCGCTGACATCGAGGCGAGATAGTCCGCCAGCGCATAGGCCACCTCGCCGAGACCGCCGGTGATGACGTACACGCCGCCGCGTTTGATACGCGGCACACGATCTTCCACCGGCACCTTCTGCCGTTCGTAGGTCTGCGTCCACCGCGAGCCACGACGCAACGCCACGGGCGAGTCCTTGCGGCTGGCCATGATTTCGTCGATCAGAGCGGAGACCGTCGTTTCGGCGTAGGCGTCCGCATGGCCGTTGCGGTCCGCGTCGCTCAGATCGATGTGCTGCGCGCGCAGCCCCTGGTATTCCTGCGACGCGACCTTGCACAGGGCGCCGAGCGTGGCCTGTTCCGGCGCCGGTGTTTCGCTGCCGGTCACGCGGAACGCATCGCGGCTGATCGCATGGACAGTCGCGGTGTCGGCTTTCAGCCGGGTCATCAGCGCTCTGATCGCGAAGGTCAGGCTGACATAGCCCCTGCGCTGTTGCGCCTGGAATAGTTCAAATTCGTCGGTATCCGGATCACTGCGATCCGGATTACTTCCGGCAGACGCGTCGCAGCTGTCCAGCGACCACAGATGCACCAGACGGTCGATGCGCAGCTCCTGCTGGCCCAGACGGTCGGCAAGTTCGACGTAATGCGCGTCGTCATCGACGGCGAGCGCGTATTCGTTCTCGCCGATGTGTTCGAAGGCGACGCCCTGCCGCACGAGGATCGTCGGGTGGCCGGCCTCGCGCAGCACGGTGGCGAGACGATCGCCGATGCCGCCGCGGTCGGCCATGACGAGCCAGGTGAGCACCACGCACGCGGCAGCCGCGTTCGGGCGCGAGCGGGCGCCGTGCAAGCGCCATAGCGGGGCGTAGAACCAGTCTTCATGACGCGGCAGACGCGCATCGGGTGCGGGCGCTGTGACCGACGTGTGCCGGGACGCCTCGACCCAGTAGCGGCGCCGTTCGAACGGATAGGACGGCAGCGGCACCCGCTGCCTGCGCTCGCCTGCGTGAGCGCCGGCCCAGTCGATCCGGAACCCGCGGGTCCATAGCTGATCGATACCGTGCAGAAAGGCGCGCGCATCGTCGTCCTGCACGTCGGCATGGACTAGCAGCGGCAGCGCGCTGTGAGCGCTGCCGTGCAGGCGCTGTCGGGCGAGGCTGCTCAGCACCCGTCCGGGTCCGACCTCGACGCACACGCAGGCCGTCTTCGAGGCGGGCGGCGACGCGAGCAGCGTCTCCAGTCCGTCGGCGAAGCGGACGGTCTCGCGCAGATGGCGCACCCAGTATTCCGGATCGGTCGCCTCCTCGGCGGTGATGTAACGGCCGCTGAGGTTGGAGACGAACGCGATCGTCGGCACGCGCAGCGCGACCGTGGCGAGCGTCTCGCGCCACGCCTGGAGCATCGGTGTCGTCATCGCCGAATGGAACGCATGCGACGTCGCCAGCACGCGGCCGTCGATGCCCTCCGCGACCAGCCGCTCGCGCAGCGCCGCGATGGCCGCGACCGGGCCGGAGACGACGCATTGCTGCCGGCCGTTGACCGCAGCGATGTCCAGGCTCGTGCCCGTCAGCCGCGCGCGCAGCGACGCCTCGTCTTCAGGCACCGACAGCATGCTGCCCGGTGCCATCGCCTGCATCAGCCGGCCCCGCGCCGCGACCAATGTCAGCGCATCGTCGAGCGGGAACACGCCGGCCAGGCAGGCGGCGACGTATTCGCCCAGGCTGTGGCCGATCATCGCGTCCGGCTGCAGCCCGTAGGACTGCAGCACCTTCGCCAGGCTGTATTCCACGGCGAACAGCGCCGGCTGTGCGAGCGCGGTCTGAGTCAGGCGTTCGCTGTCCACGGCGTCTGCCTGCTGTGGAAAGAGCAGATCGCGCAGGTCGAGGCCGAGCGTCTCGCGCAAGCCGTCTGCGCACGCGTCGATCTGCGCGCGGAAGACCGGTTCGCTCGCGTACAGCGACCGCGCCATGCCCACGTGCTGCGCGCCCTGTCCGGGGAACATCCAGATCAGCGCGGCGTCCTCGGCGGAGGTCTGCACGGGTTCGGCAACCGGCGATCTCAGCGCCTCGACGGCTTCCGCGGCCGTCGCGCAGACCACCGCGCGACGCCAGGCATGCGCCGTGCGACCCCGCTGCAGCGTGTAGGCGACGTCCGCCAGCGGCGGCGCGTCGTCGCGGGCCAAATGCGTCGCCAGCCGCGCGCGCGCCGCTTCCAGCGCCTCGGCGCTGCGCGCCGAAAGCACCAGCAGCTGCAGCCGACGGGAAGAGGGCGTGAACGCGGTTTCCGGCGCCTGTTCGAGGACCACATGTGCATTGGTTCCGCCGATGCCGAACGAGCTCACGCCGGCGCGGCGCGTGCCGTCGCGCTCCGGCCAGTCGCGTAGCTGCGTGTTCACGCGAAACGGACTGGTCTCGAAGTCGATCTGCGGATTGGGGTGGGCGTAGTTGATGCTGGGCGGCAGCTGCCTTCGCTTGAGCGCCTCCACCGTCTTGATGAAACCCGCGACGCCGGCGGCCGTATCCAGGTGACCGATGTTCGGCTTGATCGAGCCGATTGCGCAGGTCTGCGCGGCGGCGCCGGCGAACGCCTGACTCAGCGCGCGGATTTCGATCGGGTCGCCGAGGACGGTGCCCGTGCCGTGCGCTTCCACGTACTGCACCGTAGCCGGCGACACTCCCGCATTGCGCAGCGCCTGCTGGATGACCCGCGTCTGGCCCGCGATGCTGGGCGCGGTGTAGCCCACCTTGTCGGCGCCGTCGTTGTTGACCGCCGAGCCGCGGATCACTGCGTGGATCGTGTCACCGTCGGCCAGCGCGTGCGCCAGCCGCTTGAGCAGCACGATGCCGGCGCCGCTGCCGCCGCGCGTGCCGCGGGCGTCGCGATCGAACGAGCGACAATGGCCGTCCGGCGATTGGATGCCGCCTTCCTCGTAGAGGTATCCGCCGGGACCGAAGTCGCCGATGCTCGCGCCGCCGGCGATCGCCATCCGACTCTCGCCCTGTGCGAGGCTGCGGCAGGCGAGGTGGATCGCGACCAGCGAGGTCGAGCAAGCCGTGTTCACGCTGATGGCCGGGCCCGACAGGTTGAGCTTGTAGGCGATGCGGGTGGCGGCGAAGTCCTTGCTG
The DNA here is from genome assembly GCA_038207515.1 of Lysobacterales bacterium. Classification (GTDB taxonomy): domain Bacteria; phylum Pseudomonadota; class Gammaproteobacteria; order Xanthomonadales; family Rhodanobacteraceae; genus Tahibacter. The sequence continues at coordinate 42,500 of JBBQZR010000014.1, forward strand.
TTCGCGTAGACGAGGTTGCCGCCGAGCGCAGCGAAGGTATCCATCTGCGGCAGCAGGTGCTGCAACACGTACTGGTTTTCGCCGACGCCGACGAAGACGCCGACCGGACGCTCGCTGCCGGCATCGCCGTAGCCGGCGACCTCCAGCGCTTCGTGGGCGCATTCCAGCAGCACGCGCTGCTGCGGATCGGTCACTTCCGCTTCGCGCGGCGTGAAGCCGAAATAGGCCGCATCGAACAGATCGACATCGTCCAGCAGACTGCACACCGGCACGAAAGCCGGATCGTCGAGCAGCGCCGATTCCACACCGGCCACCTGCAGCTCATCCCGGGTGAAGGACTGCAGCGATTCCACGCCGTTGGCGATATTGACCCACAGGCGTTCCACGTCGGGTGCGCCGGGGAAGCGTCCCGCCAGCCCGATGACGGCAATCGCATCGGTCGCGTCGGCCTCCTCGCGGTGGTCGGGCAGCGCGTCGACGACGGTAGTCGTGCCGCGCCCGTCGGCCGCGAGATGCGCCGCAAGTCTGGTGATCGTGGGATGCGCGAACAGGTCGATGACGGGGACGTCGACGCCGATGTCGTCGCGGACCTTCTGCTTGAGCGAGAGGATGTGCAGCGAGGTGCCGCCGACATCGAAGAAGTTGTCGTGAATGCCGATGCGGTCGAGACCGAGCACGCTGCGCCAGAGCGCCATCAGGCGGGTTTCGATGTCGTTCTTCGGCGCCTCGTAGGCGCTCCTGGCGAACGCGTCGCCATCGGGCCTGGGCAACGCGCGGCGGTCGAGCTTGCCGTTGGGCGTGAGCGGCAGGGCCGCCAGGACCACGAATGCGGCCGGCACCATGTAATCCGGCAGGGCGCCTGCCAGATGGCTGCGCAGGCCGGCGATCAGCGCCGGCGTGTCGCTGTCAGCACTCGCAGGCACGACGTACGCGGCCAGCCGCCGCTCGACGCCGTCGCCCTGCGCGAGCACGACCGCCTCGCGGACGGCGGGATGCGCTGTGAGGCGCGCCTCGATTTCACCGAGTTCCACGCGGAAACCGCGGAGTTTGACCTGGTGGTCGTTGCGGCCCAGGAATTCGAGATCGCCGTCGGGCAGACGGCGGACGAGATCGCCCGTGCGATACAGCCGGCCGCAGCCGTTGGGATCATCCACGAAGCGTTCGGCCGTCAGCGCCTCGCGCTGCAGATAGCCGTGGGCGACGCCGTCGCCACCGATGTACAGCTCGCCCACGCTGCCCACCGGCTGCAGTTGCATGCCGGCGCCGAGCACATACAGCTGGGTGTTCTGGATCGGACGGCCGATCGGTACGGCGCTGTGGCCGGACAGCGCCTCCAGCTGCGTCTGCGTCGCCACTTCGAAGACGCTGCAGCCGACCACGGTCTCGGTGGGGCCGTACTCGTTGACGAAGCGCGCCTGCGGCAGACGCTCGCCCTTCCACAGGCGCAGGGTGGCGACGGTCAGTTGTTCGCCGCCGATCACGATGCGGTGTGCCGCATGGCCTACGCGTCCCTGCGCGAGGAAGGCCAGTGCTTCCAGATGCGCCGGCGTGATCTTGAACAGATGCGGCGCATCGGCCGCGAACAACCGTGCCGCGAGCGTCGGCAGCAGTTCCTCGCCGTCGGTCAGCAATTCCACACGCTTGCCCACCAGCAGTGCCGGCAACAGCGTGGTCAGCGTCGCGTCGAAGCCCAGCGGCGAACTCACGACCGCGCCGGGCATGTCGGCGTCGAGGTAATGCGTCGCCGCATAGTGGAGATAGTTGACGAGTGCGCGGTGCGGCACCATCACGCCCTTTGGCGTGCCGGTGGAGCCTGAGGTGTAGATGATGTAGGCCAGATGCCGCGACGTCAGGCCGACAATCTGCGGACGCGTCCGCGGCTGCGCCTGCCAGGTCGGCTGTGTCGCAGCGCCGTCGAGCGCATCGAGATCGAGCGCGACGCGCCCGTCCAGCGCCTCGCCCAGTGCGGCGCGACCGGCGGCGTCTACCAACACCACGGTCGGACCGGCATCGGCGAGTGTCGCGGCCAGACGCGCGCCCGGATGATCCGGATCCAGCGGCACGTAGGCGCCGCCGGCCTTGAGAATCGCGAACAGCGCTATGACCATCGCGAAAGAGCGTTCGATGCAGATCGCGACCGGTGTGTCCGGGCCGACACCGTTTTCGATCAGCGCATGCGCGAGCCGGTTGGCTTCAATATCGAGCGCCGCATAGCTCAGCGTGCGGTTTTCGAGCGCCAGCGCGATCGCGTCGGGCATGCGGTCGACCTGATCTTCGAACAGGTGGTGCAGGCAACGGTCGGCCGGGTAGGGCGCCTCCGTGCGGTTCCAGGTGTCGAGCAACAGCGTGCGTTCGTCGCTGCCAAGCAGATCGATCCGCGCCACCGGCTCGTCGTTCGGTGTGTCGGCTTGCGCCGCCATCGCCCGCAGCAGGGCCTGCAGATAGCCGACCTGGCGTTCGATGGTCGCCGCGTCGAACAGTTCGCTGGCATAGCCCAGGCTGCCCGTCACCGTCTCGCCGATTTCGCCCAGACTCAGCTCCAGATCGAACTTGGTCTGCGCCAGCGGCGCCGACAGCGCCTCCACTTGCAGGCCCGGCAGTTCGAGCGTGCCGATGAAGTCGCGGTTCTGCCAGTCGAACATCACCTGGAACAGCGGCGCGTGCTCCAGCCGCCGCGGCGGATTGACCCGCTCCACGATCTGCTCGAACGGCACGTCCTGGTGATCCTGCGCAGCGAGCACCGCCGCACGCGTGCGCGCGAGCAGCGAGCCCACGCTTGGATTGCCGGACAGGTCGATCCGCAGCGGCAGGGTGTTCACGAAGAAGCCCACCAGCGGCTCGATCTCCTGCCGGCCGCGGTTGGCCGACGGCGTGCCGATCACGACGTCGTCCTGAGCCGACAGTCGTGCCAGTACGGCGGCCCATGCCGCCATCAAGGTCATGAACAGCGTGGTGTTGTGCCGCTGGCTCAGGCGCTTGAGCGCCTGCGTCAGCGACGCGTCCAGCGTCAGCGCTACGCTCGCGCCGGCATGCGCCAGCACCGCGGCACGCGGTCGGTCGGTGGGCAGGGCAAGCAGCACCGGCGCATCGGCCAGGGTGCCGTACCAGTGATCCAGTTGCGCGGACAGCCGTTCCGGCGTGAACCACCGGCGCTGCCAGGCGGCGTAGTCGGGATACTGAACGCCCAGCGCGGGCAGCGGATTGCCCTGTCCACGCGAGAAAGCACTGTAGAGCGCGCTCAGTTCACGGATGAAGATGTCCAGCGACCAACCGTCGGAGACGATGTGATGCTGGGTGACCAGCAGGACGTGATCGGTCCAGGCGTGGCCGGAATCGTCCAGACGCGACGTGTCCAGACGCAGCAGGCGGCCGCGGATCAGCGGCCCGGTCGACAGGTCGAAGGTTGCCGCCGCTTCCTCGCGCGCGATCTCGGCGATGGCCGCCTCGATGTCGTCAACCGCAGGCAGCGCAGGCACGGTCAGCGCCTGTTCGATCAGCGGGAACGGCTGCCCGGCCGGCAGCAGGCGCACCTGCGGCTGGCCTTCGACGGTCGCGAACACCGTGCGCAGCGCTTCGTGGCGGTCGAGCAGCGCGTCGAGCGTGCGGCGCAGCGCCGCGGCATCGAGATCGCCGCGCAAATGCAGCGCCAGAGGAATGTGATAGGCCTCGCTGACCCCTTCGATGTGCGCCAGGAACCACAGTCGCTGCTGCGCGAAGGACAGCGGCAGAACGCCCTCGCGCGACGTCCGCGGGATCGTCGTGTCGTCGGCCTGCACCAGACCGGCGAGATGCGCGGCCAGATCGGCCAGTCGCGGATACTCGAACACCGTCCGCACCGTGATCGACTTCGCGAAGACCTTGCCGATCTCGCTGGCCACACGCGTCGCGAGCAGCGAATGGCCGCCGCGTTCGAAGAAATCGTCGTCGATGCCCACGCGTTCCACGCGCAGCACCTGCTTCCACACCTCGGCCAGCCGCTGCTCCGTTTCCGTGCGCGGCGCCGCGGAAGCCTCGGCCGGGCCATCGCCCGGCGCCGGCAGGGCGCGGCGGTCGACCTTGCCGTTCGCCGTCAGCGGCAGACGCTCCAGCACCACGTACGCCGACGGCAGCATGTAGCCGGGCAGCGTCTGCGACAGCGCTTCGCGCACCGCGGCCGCGGTGGTGTCTTCCACCACCAGATAGGCCACCAGCCGCTTCTGGCCCGAAGCGTCGGGCACGACCAGCACCGCCGACTCGCGCACGCCGGGCTGACACGACAGGCGCGTCTCCACCTCGCCCAGTTCGATGCGATAGCCGCGGACCTTCACCTGATCGTCGTTGCGACCGAGGTATTCCAGCGTCCCGTCCGGCAACCAGCGGCAGACGTCGCCGGAGCGGTACATCCGCGCGTCGACATCGGCCACGAACGGATCGCGCACGAAACGCGCGGCCGTGGCGTCCGGCTGGTTCAGATAGCCGCGGGCGACGCCGTCGCCGCCGATCCACAGCTCGCCGGCCACGCCCACCGGCACCGGCGCGCGATCGGCATCCAGCACATAGGTGCGCGTATTGCCGATCGGGCGGCCGATCGGAATCGATCGTCCGTCTTCCGCGAGCGCCGCGATCGCATGCGTCGTCGCAAAGGTCGTCGTTTCGGTCGGACCATAGCCGTTGAGCAGCATCCGCGGGCGACGCTCGCTGTCCAGCAGCCGGCCGACGGTGCGCCGGTCCAGCGCATCGCCGCCGATCAGCAGAAAGCGCAGTCGCGAGAACGCTTCGCCCAGGCGGTCCACGTATTCGTTGAACAGGCCGACCGTCAGCCACAGGGCCGTCGTGCCTGCCGACACCAGTGCCGCATCGAGCGCGTCCGGATCGAGCACCACCGACTGCGGCACGACCAGCACCCGGGCGCCGTTGAGCAGGCCGGCCCAGATTTCCCAGGTCGAGGCGTCAAACGCCGGGCTCGCGCAGTGGGCCACGCAGTCGTCCGGACCCATCGGCGCGTAGCCGCTGTTCATGACCAGACGCAGCACGTTGCGGTGCTCGACCATAACGCCCTTCGGTGTGCCGGTAGAGCCCGAGGTGTACATGACGTAGGCCAGACGATAGTGACCCGCGTCGGGCACGACGGGCGCGGGCACGGCGGGCGCCTGGGCGTCCTCGTCCTGCAGCGTTTCAAGACGCACGACCGGCAGCGACGGCGACCACGCGTGCGCATCGGCCAGCGCGCCCAGCGTCAGCACCGCGCTCGGCGCGCTGTCGGCGACCATGAAGGCGAGACGTTCCGTCGGATACGCCGGATCCAGCGGCACATAGGCCGCGCCCGCCTTCAGGATGCCCAGAATGCCGACCACCATCGCGATGCTGCGCTCCGCGCAGATCGCGACGCGGTCCTCGACGCCCACGCCCAGCGCGATCAGCCGCCGCGCGACCGCGTTCGCACGCCGGTCCAGCGTCGCGTAATCCAGACGTTCATCGCCCCAGCACAGCGCCGTCGCCTGCGGCGTCCGCCGCGCCTGGGCCTCGAACACGTCATGGATCGTCGACGTGGACGGGTACTCGCGCACAGTGGCGTTGAAATCGTCCAGCACCCGCGCGCGGTCCGCCGTCGACAGCAGCGGCAATGCGTTCACCGGCGTCTGCGGCGATGCGACCGCCGCGCCGAGCAGCCGCTCGAACGCATCCGCCATCCGTTCGATGCTGTCGCGCTCGAACAGGCTGGCCGCGTAACCCCAGCTCACGTACAGCCCGGTCGGACGCTCTTCCATCGACACGTCGAGATCGAACTTGGCCTGGGGCGTGCCGGTGTCCAGCGTCTCGATGGACAGACCTGGCAGCGTGAGATCGCTCTGCGCGTTGTTCTGCAGCGTGAGCATGATCTGGAACAGCGGCGTATGGCTCAGGCTGCGCGCCGGCTTGAGTTCGTCCACCAGCAATTCGAACGGCAGCTCCTGGTGCTCGAATGCCGCGAGCGAAGTCTCGCGCACGCGGGCGAGCAGGGCGTCGAAATCCGGATTGCCCGACAGATCCGTGCGCAGCACCAGCGTATTGACGAAGAAGCCGATCAGCGGCTCCACGTCCGGATGCAGACGGCCGGCGACCGGCGTGCCGATCGCGATGTCCGTCTCGCCGCTCCAGCGCGAGAGCAGCGCCGCGAACGCCGCCTGCAGCACCATGAACACGCTCGCGCCTTTCGACTGTGCGAGCGCGCGCACGCTTGCCAGCAGCGACGCCGGCAGCTCGCGCTCGACCAGACCGCCCTCGAAGGACTGTTGCGCGGGACGCGGGCGATCCAGCGGCAGCGCGTGCATCACGGGCAGCCCGGACAGCTGCTGGCGCCAGTACACCACTTCCGCGACGCGCGTCGCGCCCTGCAGGCGCGCGCGCTGCCACATCGCGTAGTCCGCGTACTGCAGCGGCAGCGCCGGCAGCGGCGATGCCTCGCCGGCCGCGCCCGCGATGTACAGGCTCACGAATTCGCGGATCAGCACCGCTTCGGACCAGCCGTCCGACGCGATGTGATGCATCGTGAACAACAGCGCGTGCTCTGTTTGTCCCAGCACGACCAGCGTGCAGCGCAGCGGGCCCGAACGCGACAGCGAGAAGGGCTTGGCCGCTTCCTCCCTGACCAGTGCATCCAGCGCGGCGGCGCGCGCCGCAGGATCGGGATCGTCCAGCACGATCCGGCGCAGCCGCAGCGGTTCGGCCGGATGCACCACCTGCATCGCCGCGCCGTCGACGCCCGCATAGCGCGTGCGCAGGATTTCGTGCCGCGCCACCAGCGTGTCCAGCGTGTAGCGCAGCGCGCTTTCGTCCAGCGTGCCGCGCAGGCGCAGCGCCATCGGCATGTTGTACTGCGCGCTGCCGCCTTCGAGCTGGTCGATGAACCATAGCCGCTGCTGCGCGAACGACATCGGCAGCGGGCCGCTGCGGTCGCACGGCACCAGCGCCGTCTGCATGCGTTCCGGCGGCGCATCTGCTGGCATCTGAGTCGACGGCGCCGTCGCCTGTTCCGCCGCGGCCGCCAGGTCCTTCAGCGTCGGATACGCGAACAGGTCGCGCAGCGCGAGTTCGACCGCGTAGTGTTTACGCAGGCGCGATACGACCTGCACCGCGAGCAGCGAATGGCCGCCGAGCGCGAAGAAGTGGTCGTTGCGTCCGATCGGCGATACGCCCAACAGGCCCTGCCAGATCGCGGCCAGCGCGGTCTCCATCGTGCCTTCCGGGGCCTCGTGGGCGTGACCGGTGCGGAGGTCCGCCGCCGGTGCCGGGAGAGCCTTGCGATCGAGCTTGCCGTTGGTGTTCAGCGGCCAGGCTTCCAGCAGCACACAGGCGGCCGGCACCATGTACTCCGGCAGTGTCTGCGCGAGCTGCTCGCGCAGACGCTCCGCGGTCGTCGTCGCGTCCTCGCGGACGATCGCGTAGGCGACCAGGCGCTTGTCGCCCGGCGCGTCCTCGCGCATCAGCACCGCGGCCTCGCGCACGCCCTCGCAGGCGACCAGACGCGCTTCGATCTCGCCCAGTTCGATGCGGAAACCGCGGATCTTCACCTGGAAATCGTTGCGGCCCACATAGTCCAGCAGACCATCCGGACGCCAGTGCGCGAGATCACCGGTGCGGTACATCCGCGCCTGCGGATCGGCCGCGAACGGATCACGCACGAAACGTTCGGCGGTCAGTGCCGTGCGGTTGTGATAACCGCGCGCCACACCGGCGCCGCCCAGATACAGCTCGCCAACCACGCCGATCGGCACCGGTTCGAGGCGCGCATCGAGCACGTAGGCGAAGGTATTGGCCAGCGGTCGTCCGATCGGCACGTCCCCTTCAGACAGGACCGGCGACCGGCTGTCGAACGACATCTCGGTCGCGTTGACCGTGGTTTCCGTCGGGCCGTAGGTGTTCATCAACCGGCACGGGTGCAGCCTGAAGGCGTCGAACCAGGCGAGCAGGCCGGCGCGTTCCGCCTTCTCGCCGCCGACCAGCATCAGCCGCAACGGGCTGCCGACGAACGCCGTGGGATCCGCGTCGGCGATCCAGTGGTGCCAGTACGCCGTCGGCAGCTCGAATACGGTGATGCGGTGCCGGCGCAGCAGCTCCATCAGTTCGCGGTGCGCCGGGAACAGGCCCGCGGGGCGGATCGCGAGGCAGCCGCCTGCGGCCAGGATCGGGAAGAATTCGGACACCGAGGTGTCGAACGAGAACGACGCGAACTGCAGCACGCGATCCTCGGGCGTCAGTGCGCAGTATTCGATATGCGCGCCGATCAGATTGACCACGCTGCGATGTTCGATCAGCACGCCCTTTGGCTGGCCGGTCGAACCCGAGGTGTAGATCACGTACGCCAGATGCGACGACGTCAGTCCGCACACCTGCGGATCGTGCGTCGATGCGTCGGCCGTCGTTGACGATGCGTCGTCCGGCGCCAGCACGGGCAGGCCCGCGGGAATCGACGCCGCGAGCATCGCGCGCAGCGCGTCGGGCGCCACCAGCGCGACCGGCGCGCAGTCGTCGAGCATGTAGGCCAGACGCTCCGGCGGCGAAGTTGGATCCAGCGGCACGTAACCGCCGCCCGCCTTGAGGATGCCCAGCAGCCCGATCACCATCTCCAGGCTGCGCTCCATGCAGATCGCGACCCGTTCGTCGGGGCGTACGCCGTGCGCGATCAAGCGATGCGCCAACGTGTTCGCGCGGCGGTTGAGCTCACCGTAGGTCAGCGTGCTGTCGCCGTAGACGACGGCGACCGCGTCGGGAGCGACCCGCGCCCGTACCTCGAACAGCCCATGGATCGACTGATCGCGCGGGTAGTCCGTGACCGTGTCGTTGAATCGCGCCAGCAGCAGGCGCCGTTCGGCCGTGCTCAGCAGCGGCAGCGCGCCGACGCGGCGGTGTTCGTCTGCCGCCATCGCTTCCAGCAGCGTCGTCAGATGTCCGACCCAGCGCCGGATCGTCGCGGCATCGAACAGGTCGCTCGCGTATTCCAGATCGCCGGTCAGCGCGCCGCCGCGCTCGCGCAGTGACAGACTGAGGTCGAAGTGGGCGGTCGTGTGCGTCGTGCCGATCTGCGACAGGGTCAGGCCCGGCAATGCCAGAACGCCGTCACCCGGCGTGTTGTCCAGGGTCAGCATCGCCTGGAACAGCGGACTATGGCTCAGGCTGCGCATCGGCTGCAGCGCGTCGACCACCTGCTCGAACGGCACGTCCTGGTAGGCGTACGCCTGCAGCGCGTTCGCCTTGGTGCGTGCCAGCAGTTCGGAGACCGTCGGGTCGTCGCCCAGCGTGGTGCGCAGCGCGAGGGTGTTGACGAAGAAGCCGATCAGCGGCTCGATCTCGGGGCGCTGCCGGTTCGCCACCGGCGTACCGACCACCACGTCGTCCTGGCCGCTCAGGCGCGACAGCAGTACCGACCAGCCGGCCATCAAGGTCATGAACAACGTTGTGCCGTGGCGTCGCGACAGCCGGTTCAGGTCATCGACCAGCGGCGCGGGCAAGACGACCGGCACGTTGCCGCCGGCATAGCTCTGCACGGCGGGACGCGGCCGGTCGGCGGGCAGTTCCAGCAGCGCCGGCGCGCCGTTCAGATGCGCGCGCCAGAAGCCCAGCTGGGTCTGCAGGGTTTCGCCCTGCAGCCACTGGCGCTGCCACACTGCGTAGTCGGCGTACTGGATCGACAGCGCGGGCAGCGGATCGGGCTCGCCGCAACGGTAGGCCGCGTAGAGCTTCGTCACTTCGTCGATCAGCACGCCGACCGACCAGCCGTCCGACGCGATGTGATGCTGGGTGACCAGAAGGATGTGCTCGCGCACCGACAGACGCAGCAGGCGGCCACGGATCAGCGGACCGGTCGACAGATCGAACGGCGCCACCGCTTCCTCTGCGCCGAGACGGGCGGCGAGTGCCGCCGGGTCGTCGGCAGCGGTCAGATCGGGCTCGGTCAGATCAGTTTCCGTCAGCGCGAAACCGATGTCCGCCGGCGCGAACTGCTGTACCGGCGCTTCGCCGGCCTGCACGAAACGCACGCGCAGGTTTTCGTGTCGCGCCACGATCCGGTCGAGCGCCGCGCGCAGCGCTGCGACGTCCAGCTCGCCCTCCAGCCGCAGCGCGGACGGCATGTGATATGCCGCACCCGCCGCTTGATCGAGCTGGGTCAGGAACCACAGCCGCTGCTGTGCGAACGACAGGGGCAGCAGCTCGCTGCGGTCGACCGGCATGATCGCGGTCGGCAGCGGCGATGCGGCCTGCGTCGCCGGCGAATCGTGCCTGCGCCGGGCGATGGACTCGGCCATCGCATCCAGCGTTGCATGCATGAACACGTCCGCCAGCGGCAGCTGCACGGCGAACGCCGCGTCCACCGCGCTCAGCAGCCGCACCGCGAGCAGCGAATTGCCGCCGATGTCGAAGAAGTGGTCGTGACGGCCGACTTGCGCCTGGCCCAGCAGGCCTTGCCACAGCGCCGCAAGCCCGACTTCGATCTCGCCTTCCGGCGCCGCGTAGGCATGCCGCGCGAACGCCTCGTCGTCCGGCGCCGGCAGCGCCTTGCGCTCGAGCTTGCCGTTCGCGTTCAGCGGCAGCGACGACAGACGCACGAACGCCGCCGGCACCATGTAGTCCGGCAGCGTGCGCGACAGAAACGGTCGCAGCAGCGTCGCCAGGTCTTCCGTCGCCGCGTCGTCGCGCGGCACCACGTACGCGACCAGCCGCCTGCGGTCGTCTTTACCCACCGCGAGCACGACCGCGCTGTGTACCGCCGGATGCGCGGCGATGCGCGCCTCGATCTCACCCAGCTCGATGCGGAAGCCGCGCAGCTTGACCTGCTGATCGTTGCGCCCCAGGAACTCGATGTCGCCGTTCGCGAGATACCGCGCGAGATCGCCGGTGCGGTACAGCCGCGCCTCCGGATCGGCCACGAACGGATCGCGCAGGAAACGCTCGGCGGTGAGCTCCGGACGATTCAGATAGCCGCGTGCCACGCCCACGCCGCCGATATACAGCTCGCCCACGGCGCCGAGCGGCACCGGCGCGCCGTGCGCGTCCAGAACGTACATCCGCGTGTTGGCGATCGGACGGCCGATCGGCACCGTCTCGCCCGCGAACCCCGGCGGACACGTCCACGCGGTCACGTCGATCGCCGCTTCCGTGGGACCGTAGAGATTGTGGATGCCGACCCACGGCATACGGCGCTGCGCCAGACGTACGCTGCCGCCCGGCAGCGCTTCGCCGCTGCAGATCAGGCGGCGCAGCGAGGTGCAACGCTCCACGCCGTCGGCCTGCAGGAACACCGCGAGCATCGACGGCACGAAATGCGCCGTGGTGATGCCCTGGTGCTCGATCAGAGCGATCAGCGCCGCAGGATCCTTGTGCGCGCCCACGGGCGCGATCGCGAGCGTCGCGCCCTGCAGCAGGGGCCAGAAGAATTCCCAGACCGACACGTCGAAGCCGAACGGCGTCTTCTGCACCACGACATCGCCGGCGTCCAGGCGATACGCGTCCTGCATCCAGGTCAGCCGGTTGGCCAGCGCGCGATGCTCGTTCTGGGCGCCCTTTGGCGTGCCGGTGGAGCCTGAGGTGTAGATGATGTAGGCCAGATGCCGCCACGTCAGGCCGACGACCTGTGGACGCGTCCGCGGCTGCGCCCGCCAGGTCGGCTGCGTCGCATCACCGTTTAGCGCATCGAGATCGAGCGCGACGCGCCCGTCCAGCGCCTCGCCCAATGCGGCGCGACCAGCGGCGTCTACCAGCACCAGCGTTGGACCGGCATCGGTCAACGTCGCGGCCAGACGCTCGCCCGGATGATCCGGATCCAGCGGCACGTAGGCGCCACCGGCCTTCAGGATCGCGAACAGCGCTATAACCATCGCGAACGAGCGTTCGGCGCAGATCGCGACCGGCGCGTCCGGGCCGACACCGCTTTCGATCAGCGCATGCGCGAGCCGGTTGGCTTCAATATCGAGCGCCGCATAGCTCAGCGTGCGGTCGTCGAACGCCAGCGCGATCGCGTCGGGCGTGCGGTCGACCTGATCTTCGAACAGCTGGTGCAGGCAACGGTTGGCCGGGTAGGGCGCCTCCGTGCGGTTAAAGGTGTCGAGGAGCAGCGTGCGTTCATCGCTGCCGAGCAGATCGATCCGCGCGATCGCCTGATCGGGCGTATGCACGGTCGCCTCGAGCAGCCGGACCAGGGCATCGGCCATGCGGGTCATCGACGCCTCATCGAACAGACTGCTGTTGTAGCGACAGTCAACGACCAGGCCGTCGCCTGACGGAAAGGCATCGACCTGCAAGTCGAATTTCACTGGCGCGCCGGGGTTGTCCAGCGCCTCGATGTCCAGGCCGGGCATGCGCAGGCCATCGCGCGGCTGCGCCTGCAGCGCGAGGAAAATCTGCGCCAGTGGGCTGTAGGCAGGGCTGCGTTCGGTCCGCAGCGCGTCAACGAGCGTGTCGAAGGGGACGTCGCGATGTTCAAGCGCTTCGATCAGCGCCTGCCGGCTCGCCGACAGCACATCGGAAAACGACATGCCGTCTTCCAGAGAGATCCGCAGCACGAGCGTGTTGACGAACAGGCCGACGACGGTCTCCAGCGGCTTGCGCTGCCGGCCGCCGACCGGAAAGCTCACCACGATGTCCTTCTCGCCGCTGTAGATCGCGATCACCGTGGACAGCGCCGCATGCAGATACATGAAAAGCGTCGTGCCGCTGTTGCGGCACAGCGCCTGTGCGCCCTGCAGCCAGGACGCCGGCATGATGCGGCGCACGCTGGCACCGCTGTACACCTGCACCGGCGGGCGCGGTCGGTCCAGCGGCAGACCGTGCGATGCGGGCAACCCGTTCAGCCGCGTCGTCCAGTAATCGATTTGCGCCTGCGGTACCGCATCGTCGGCGTGCTGCCGGCTCCAGGCCACGTAGTCGACGTACTGCAATGCCGGTGGCGGCAGCGGATCGGTGCCGCCGGCGACAAACGCCGCGTACAGCGCGCCGATCTCGCGCTCGAGGATGTCGATGGACGCTCCATCGCCCGCGATGTGGTGCAGGTTGAGGACCAGCAGCCAGGTATCGCCGCCGAGGTGCGCGCAGGCGGCGCGGAACAGCGGAGCGACGGTCAAATCGAAATGCCGGTCGTTCTCGCGATCGAGCAGGCGCTGCACCGCGGCCTCCCGGCGATCGGCGGGCAATTCCGACAGGTCCTCGTGTTCGAACGGCACCGGAATCGCAGGCATCACGCACTGCTGCACATCACCGTCGATGTCGGCGAAGATCGTCCTCAGCGCCTCATGGCGGGCGACGACCGCATCCAGCGCTGCCCGCAGGCAGCGCAGGTCGAGCGCGCCGTGCAGGCGATAGGCGCCGACCATGTTGTACGCCGCATGCGCGCCTTCCAGTTTGTCGATCAGCCACATGCGGCGCTGCGCGGCGGAGGCCGGGAACCGCGTCCGCATCCGAGCCGGCAACGCGGGAATGTTTTCGTCGCTGCTCTGCGTCTGTCGACTGAGATGCTGCAGCAGCGCCTGCTTGTGCTCGCGCAGGCGCTCGAGCAGCGCACGATCCGGCGTTTCGCCGTCGAAATAGACGCGGAGGTCGCCGTTGTTCACGGCAAGACGGATGCCGCTGCGAACGCAGGCGTCCAGAAGATCGTGAAGACTCATGCGATCGCCTGCGGTGGGGATAGGGGACATGGCGGGCGGTTACGCGTCCATTGCGACGTGGCGTTCCACGGCGGCGGATGCGGCCGGGCCGCTGCGCGTGATGGAGACGATCCGACCGCTCTCAAACTTCATCACCGTGTCGGCGAGGTGGAAGTAGCGGTCGTCGTGGCTCACCACGATGGCAGTCTTGCCGAGCTTCTTCAGCCCGGGCAGGAAACTGCTGTAAAAGAATTCACGGAATTCCGCGTCCTGGTCCGCCGCCCATTCGTCGAAGACGTAGATGTCGGACTGCTCGAAGTAGACGATGAGCAGTGCGAGTCGTTTGCGCTGGCCGTACGACAGTTTGGTGGTCGACAGGCGCCCGTGCTCCACGGTCACTTTGCCGGTCAGGTCGAGCATGTCGAGCCAAACCCGCACCTCGTCGGGATCGATGGATTTTCCCGGCTTCGCGACCAGGGTCTCGAACAGGTAGTAGTCCTGGAAGACCGCGGAAAAATAATGGAAAAAGGCATTCGTATCGGCGGGCTCGGCGCCGTTGACGAGCAGGCTGCCGGTGTGTTTTCCGTACAGGCCGGTGAGCAGTTTCGCTGCGGTGGTCTTGCCGCTGCCGTTGCCGCCGACGAAGTAGACGATCTCGCCGCGGGCAATGTCGAAATCCAGCGGCCCTACGTTGAAACCGGCGCGGCCTTCGTCCTGGCTGTCGTAGTGGAACGACAGCCCGCGAGCCGACAGCATCTGGAACGGTTCGGCGGCCTCGGTGCGGGCGCGGGTCGTACCGGCCGGAGCACCGGTGTCTAGTTCGAGCGCGCTCAGGTGCCGGATTGCCACGCGTGCGCCATGCACCGTGCGGAAGGCATTGATCAGGATCGTGAGCGGGCCCACGATGTAAAAGATGGTCATCACGAAGGTCACGACCGGCGCCCGGTCGTTCACCCCGATGTGCGGCGACAGGTACAGCAGCGCGCCCACGCCGATGAACACGATCGCGGTCGCCCAGTAGTTCGACACGCTCAACAGCGTTTCGGCAGACATCGTGATATCGCGGTATTTCCCGGCGTGTTGCGCGAGTTCCTGGTCAAGCAACCATTTCTCGCGACCGCGGTTCAACTTGAGTTCCTTGCCGCCGTCGATGACGGCCTCGTAGCAGCGGAAAAGTTCGTTCTCGATCCCGCGCCGCTGCTCGAAGCGTTTTTCCGCGCGGTCCGCGATGGTGAATTTGGCGACGTACAGCCCGACGACGAGCAGCGCGAAGAACACGAGGAACAGCCGCGGCGACACGGTTGCGAGGTAGATCAGGCAGGCGACCACCACTGTGGTGTTGAAGATGTAGTTGGGCAGCTGGACGAGCAGCTCATGCACGGCAGGCACGTCGCGAGTCAGCGCCGCATACAGGCGATGGCGCCCGATCGCTTCGACCTTGCGGATCGACAGCTGTGTAATAGCCAGCACCAGCTGCTGTCGAAGACCGTGGAGCATGCGCGCGCTGAGTCGCGCCAGCGCGATCTGCGAGATCAGGCCGACCGCGACCATCAGCATCAGCGCGCCGGCGTAAACGACGACAGCGTTGGGCGACGAATCGATCTGACCCAAGTCGCGCGCGACCAGTGCGAGCAGCCAGATGTTCGCAGCGCCCGCCGCGACGCTCAGCGCGCTGGCGGACAGGATCTGAGTCCTGCTGCGTTTGATGAGGTCCAACACCATGATTCGAGGGTCCGTCCTGGCGTGCGTCAAAGGTCGATGAAGGTGTCGGATCGCGCGTTTCGCAGGTCACTGACTTCGTGTCGCAACCGCTCCAGTTCTCCCTGCTGCGCGATGAGACGGCTCTGGGCCTCGATGGTCGGGCTGGCGAACAGCTGCGGCAGCTCGATGCGGAGATCGAATTCGCGCTCGATGGCCGATGCGAGCGAGAGGAAATGCAGCGAATCGCCGCCGCGCGAGAAGAAGCTGTCGCGAATGCCTATGGCGTCCTGCCGGAGTGTCGTTCGCCACAGCGTGGCGATGCGCTTCTCCATGTCGGTGCGGGGCGCGTCGCGACCGTCGTCGTCGCGTCCCGCATCAACCGGCGCGGGCAGCGCACTGCGATCCACTTTGCCGTTGGGCGTCAACGGCAGCGCCGTCAGCAGCGCGACGCGGGACGGCACGGCGTGGGCCGGCAGGCGTTCGGCGAGGTACACGACCATCGTATCGGCCAGGGCGCGTGTTCCGGTGTCCGCCGCCGCCACAACCGTGCGATCTGCGACGACATACGCAGCCAGATAGCGCGCACCGCCGCCGGGCGGTTCGCGTCCGACGACGACGCATTCCGCGACTGCCGGATGTTCGCGCAGGCAAGTCTCGACTTCGCCGGGCTCGACCCGGAAGCCGCGGATTTTTTCCTGGTGGTCCGTGCGTCCCCGGTATTGGAGGGACCCATCCGCCGTCCATCGCGCGAGATCGCCCGTGCGATAGAGCCGGTCATTGGCGTGCCGGTTGAAGACGAACTTCTCGGACGTCAGCTCCGGCTGGTTGAGATAGCCCCGGGCCAGGCCGGCGCCGCCGATATTCACTTCGCCGATTGCGCCGGTGGGCAGGGGATCGCCGGCGTCGTCAAGCACATAGATGCGTGTGTTGGCGATCGGCTTGCCGATCAGTGGCTGGCCGCCCGGCACGCGCAAACACACGGTGGAATAAGTGGTGGTTTCCGACGGCCCATAGAGGTCGTACACCTTCGCTTCCGGCAGCCGTTCGTACAGGGCGTCGACGAGGTCCTGATGCAGCAGTTCGCCGGCCAGATTGACGCAGCGCAGGGCGTGCGGAACGGCATCCGCCTCGAGCAGACCGCGGATGGCCGACGGTACCGTATTGATCAGCGAGAGCTGCGCGACCTCGCGGTCGCGCAACGCGAGGACATTCTCGACCAGCACGAGACGGCCACCCGCCGCCAATGTCACGAAAATCTCGAAGATCGATAAATCGAAGCAGATCGATGTGGCCGCCAGCACCACCGACAACTCAGCTTCCGAATAGTGCGCGAGCGCCCATTGCACGAACGCGGCGGCATTGCGGTGTTCGATCAGCACGCCCTTGGGCCGACCGGTCGAGCCTGAGGTGTAGATGATGTAGGCGACATCTGCTGCGGTCAGTCCCATCGCCGACCGCGCCGGGTTCGTGGCGTCGGGGCCGTTTTTCACCGGCGCGGCAAACGAATCGTTGTCCGTGCGCAGCGTGACGCCGCGGAAGCCACCCAGCGCGACGGCGCCACGCGCATCGGCGATCACGACGGCGGGCTGCGCATCGTCAAGAATGTGGACGATGCGCGGCGCCGGGTAAGCGGGATCGATCGGCACATAGGCCGCGCCGCACTTGAGCGCGGCCAGCAACGCGACCACGAGGTCGAGCGACCGGCCATGACAGATGCCGACCCTGTCGCCGGGGCCGATGCCTTGCGCGATCAGCTGCTGCGCCACACGGTTGGCTCGCCGGTTGAGTTCCGAATAGGTGAGCGACATCGGGCCGCAGGTCGCAGCCACCCGCTCGGGCGTGCGCAGAGCCTGTTCCTCGAAAAACTCGTGAAGGCAAGCGCCATACCGCAGCGGCACGACCGCGCCCTGCCATTGGACGAATTGTTCGTGTCGTTCGGACGGCAGCAGCAACGAATAGGCGCCGATCGGTCGACCGTCGTTCTCCGCCACCTCCCGCAGCAGACGCGTGACGCGTTCGAGCACGTCGCGCGCCTGCGCCGCATCGAAACAGTCGAGGGCGTAATCCAGATGCAGGCGCATGTCCTGACTGCCGTATTCGCAAAGCACGAACGTCAGTGGGACGCGCTCGTGGGAATGCGACAGGAAGTGCGTCTCCACGGGCACGCCATGGAGCGCAAGGCCGAAGTCCAGCTTCTGGTAGTTGAAAGCGACATCGTAAGGCGCGGAGTCACTGGCGCCGTGCCTCGCGCGTAGTGCCCTGACCAGATCGCCGAGGGGAAAACGCCCGTGGCGGTGGTCCTGTCGCAGCACCGCTGCAATCCGCTCGAGCAGCGTTGTGAACGAGACATCGGGCGTCGCGCAGAACCGGTGAATGTTGACATTGACGATCGAACCGATGATCGCCTTGTCGGCCGCAGTGCGCCGGTTATGTACCGGCGAACCGACGAGGATGTCGCGGCGCCGGCAGGTCCTCGAAAAATAGACGTACAGCGCCGCATACAGGACGACGACGAGATCGGATTTCGCGGTCGCGGCCAGCGCCCGCAACGACGCGATCAGCGCTGGCTCCAGCACCAGGCCGACGCGTCCGCTCGCGGCTTTCGGCGCGCCATGCAGACGTGGAAACAGCGGTTCCGCGGCGCCGTCGTGACGCGACAGCCAGTAGTCGCGGCTGTTCGCGTAGTGCGGGCTGTCGCGATAGTCCGACTGGCGCCGCATGTACTCGACCAGGGATGGGGCGACCGCCGATGCGTCATCGCTCTCGACCGTCGCGTCGGCGCGCGCGTACATGCCCAGCAGCCGCTGCATCTGCAGCGCGAACCCCCATCCGTCCATGATCAGGTGGTGCGCCTTGGCGTAGTACCAGTAGACGCCGGTATCCAGGCGCAGCAGAGCGTCCTCGAAGACGTCCTTGGAAAGATCGGCGAACGGCGTGGCCATTCGCGCTTCGACCCAGGCCAGCGCCGATGCTTTCGTCACACCGGTCTGGACGGGCAGTTCCGGCGGTGGCGCATCGCTTACGAACGGCACGCATCGTTCGTCGGTCTCGTCGAAACGCAGCCGGTAGGCGTCATTGTCCCTCAGCAGACGATCGCGGACCTCCCGGAAGCGGTCCACGTCCAGATCGCAGCGGTACACCTGATAGCCGCCGATGTTGTTCACCACACCACCGAAGAGCCTGCCTTCGAAATAGATGTCCTGCTGCGCCGGCGTCAGTTCGAGATTCGTCCGGTTCATTCAATGTCTTCCATGGCCGGAACGGACGGGCCGGGAACGGAGTGCTCGACGCAAAGGCCTTCCTTCGAAACGACGTTTCGGTTCACAGGCCGACATGACTCATCACGATGCTGCGATCGCCGTCCTGGGACGGTACGGCGACGGTGTTCCTGGCCTGCAGCAGCGCACCGGCCGATTCGACGATAGTGCGGGTCGTCTGAATCAGCACCGTGGCCGGTGCCGGGTTGTCGATGACCAGGGTGAGTTCCATTCCGTTACAGGTGAGACCGCGGCAGTCCAGAGTTTTGTAGCGGTCGTCCCCGGATCGCTCGCCGGCGTAATCCAGCGTCCGCCCCTGCATTTCGATCGAGCGCAGCCGCATGTCCGTCGGGAAGAGAAGGCTTACGCGCTGCGTTGGCCCGTCCGTATCGATGCGGACCGTGGCGGTCCGCGCCGTCCCCTGAGTACCGGTCCGCAGCACGGTCAATTGCGTCGGCGGCAATGCCGCCGAGGCCACCGGCGCCGCGAGGTAACGGTGGCGGGAAGCAGGGAAGACGGGCGTCATCGCCGCATCGCGGCCCAGCGCCCCGGCGACGGCGGCGGGAGGCTCGGCGTTGGTCGAGACGAGATAGGCCTTCCCGTCGGCCGCTTGTACATAAAGGATGTTGAGCGCCGGCGGCTGATCGGACGGGTATGCGGGAGCCCGGATCGAGAAGATCGCGCCGGCCACCGTGGCTGCGACCAGCAGGACCGCACCGATACGCAGCGTTTTCGACGGCCTGTCGCGCGGCATCAGCGGCGCGACGAACGAAGCGGCCAGGCCGATGAGCATGCCCATGCTCAAGGTGCCGACAGGCTCGTTGAAGCCGAGCATGATTTCGATGATGAAGACCGTCGAAAGCGCGAGAACGAAGGCCGCGACCGTCGGAAGCAGGGCCGGCAGCAGAAACAGCCGGGACGCAGCGTCGCGCGACTTCGAGGCGATCGCGAAGACCAACGCCGCCGCGACCAGCGCCACGCAGGGCAGGGCGAAGAGGTAGCTGACGCCGGGCAGGAGCAGGGCAGTGACCAGCGTAGCCAACAACCAGCTGTACCCCACCCCGAACCAGAGCGCCAAGGGGGCGCGACCGCGTTGGAGGCGACGCTGTACCGCCAGCACCACCAGCAGGACGCAGCTCCACAGCAACCAGCGGTTGGCTGTGCGATCGCTGTGCCACGCCGGCGCGTCGCCGGCGACCAGCGACAGCGCCGACGTCAGCAGGTAGGCAATGATGCCGCCCACCAGTATCGAGATCACCGCGCCTAGCGCACCCGTGACGACGTCCGAGGTCGTCCCCGCGTGCCGCTTCAGGCGTCGATGGCAGAAGGCGAAGGCGACCAGCAGCACGAGCGCGATCGCTGGACCTGTGCTTGCCGGCCAGCGGACCATCCCCAGCCCCAGCAGGTCGGTATAAACAAGTTCACTGATGCGGTCCTGACCAGAAATATCTTTTTCGATCAAAAACTTCAGCAGGTCGTAGACGTTGTCCCCCTGCTGTTGCAGACTGCCTCGACCGAGCGACTGCAGGCTGTCCAAGGGCGTGTGGTAATTCCCGACGCGATCGCCATAGGCAAAATTCAGCCCCTGGATGCCGTGCGACTTGAAGATCGTCAGGTCCGTATCGTTGGGCAGGAGCGCGTAAAGGGTGCTGAGCAGGGAGTTCGCCCGCGGCTGCGCGGCGCTCTTGGCGAACGCGTCGACCAGCCAGCCGCTGTGGTCGCCGGTCTCGAACAGGTGGCTCTGTCCAGACGTTCCCCGGGCTTCGACATTGATCGCCAGCGCGACGTCTTTCGCGAGCGGAGATTCGGTGGCGAACGCATGTGCGCCGAGCAGCCCGGCCTCTTCGCCGTCCGTGAACAGGAACAGGACGCTGTTGCGGCTCTCCGGGCGCTGGCTCAGCATGCGCGCCGCCTCGAGCAGGATCGCGACGCCCGAACCATCGTCGTTGGCGCCCGGACCGGCGGCCACCGAGTCGTAGTGCGCCGACACCATCAGCGTTGCGCCGGACGGCGTACCCGTGCGCAGGGCGATGATGTTCCGGACCCTGGCGCAGACGTAGACATCCATCCGACGGCAGACGGTCCTCTCCTGCACTTCAGGATGATAGCCATAGGACCGCAGGGCGGACAGGATCCGCTCCCGGACACTTGCATTTTCCACACTGTCGACCGGGTGTGGCTTGCCGTCGGCCAGGATTCCCGCCAGGACGCCGGCAGCACGGTCGGCGGAGAACCTGTCAGTCGCATCCGATCCCACAGGAGCGACCGGCGCCAGCCGCCATGCGACCAGTGCCGCGACGATCAGGAAAAGTAAGGATGCGGCATTGAGCGCAAAATTCCATGGCGGCCTGCGTACCGCCAATGTTGCTTGTGCATCCATGTGTGCAAATGTCAATTCTTGCAAAGCCGCTATCCTTGCATATCGATTCGCATCTGATTGTTAAAAATTTGCTAATGCGCGCCTGGCGAACGTCAACAGGACGCTGGCGTGAGTCATTCGGAATGACAGCGTTGCCGCGTATGCCGGGGTTAACGAGCAAATGCCGACGTAGCGAACACCGACGACACAGCAGCTGAGATGGGAAAAGTCTGCTGCATTGTCATGGAGGCTCGTCATCTGGATGAAGGGGAAAAAGCGTAAATTGTCACTGACAACAACAAGCGGGCGCCTGCTTGCTGCTGGGAGGCAGCTCCCGGTGGGAACAGCTGTTGCGATCGCGGAGGCTTGTCGGGGTAGAGGCCGAATAGGAGTCACTGGCTGTCGCGGGGTTGATCAGGGGTCACATCCTGGGAGGGGGCAGCGCACTCCGAGCCCTACACACGCTGCCGCGCGCAGCTCCCCGAAACGTCGCTTGAACAGTGTGAAGGCCGTTCTCTAGTGTATAAATAAACGGTGTGCCGCAAGGGGGCCGGACGCTATGCAGATTTCCCTGGCGCAAAGCCACATCCAGTCACGCTGTCGCATCAGCGGCGGCGTCTTTCTGCGAAGCCGTGCACCGCTTCACGCGAGAAGCTCCCCGGTCTATCTGCTGGGACTGGCGTTACCTGGGGTTCTCCAGCTGGTGACGAACACTCGCGCGTGCTTTTCGATGACAGCTGCGCTGAGTGGCCAGCTGCGCGCAGGTGTGTTCAATCCCGTCATATTTTCAGTCCTCTCGACGAAGATCCGTCCGCGTGGGTCTCAGAGGCACTAGGCCAGCGGTCAAGACGCCACCCGGCAAGGACGTCCATTGTGTCTATCACTGTTCAAGATGCCATTGACACGTGCAAGCAAGCGTGTGCGATAGGCATCCCTCTCGTCGGCAGGTCAGAAGCCTTTCTCGACCTGATAAAAGTTGTCGAGCGGGTGGCACATAACGGCAACGCCACCGTACTGATCCGAGGCGAAACAGGGACAGGCAAGGAACTGGTTGCGCGAGCTACGCACTACCTCGGTCCGCGCGCCAGTTTCCCGTTCGTGCCGGTCAATTGCGGTGCGTTGCCCGAGGCTCTGATTGAGAATGAGTTGTTCGGTCACCGTGCCGGTGCCTATACGGGAGCGCGGGCAGACGCTGCAGGACTCATCCGGCTGGCGGATCGCGGCACCATCTTTCTCGACGAAATCGATGCGCTGCCGCTGAAGGCACAAATCGTTCTTCTGCGCTTTCTCCAGGACGGACGCTACCGCCCCTTGGGTTCCCAACGAGAAGAAGCGTCCGATGTTCGCGTCATCGCTGCGTGCAACGGATGTCTGGAAGATGCAGTCAAGGCCGGGAATTTTCGTCGCGACCTCTATTACCGGCTGAATCTCCTGTCGATAAGCGTCCCGCCGCTACGCGAAAGAAGTGCCGACATCCCGTTGCTTTCCGAGTACTTCCTGCGTGAATGCGCCCGCCGCTACGGTTCGTGCGAAAAGGCGCTGCACCGTAATACGCTGGCCTGGTTCCTTCGCTACAGCTGGCCTGGCAATATCCGCGAGCTGGAGAATCTGGTGCATCGCGAGTACCTGATCTGCGAAGACCGCGAACTTCTGATCCGGGCGCCTGGTGAACTTGGCGAGAGCCTTCAGCAGCGCGCGATACCCGATGAACGGTGTTCGGAACGTCCCGCGCAAACGGATACTCTTGCGACGAAATACCGGTTCGCCAAGGCACGCGCCCTTGAGCTGTTCGACCGGGACTACCTCACCGATCTGATCCACCGCACGCGCGGCAACGTGACGCAGGCCGCGGTGCTCGCAGGCAAGGAGCGCCGTGCGATGGGCAAACTCCTGAAGCGCTACGGCATCAGCTACGTAGCCAGAGAATAAGCATCTCGCGTCGGCATTTGCCGCCATTCATCGATTGAAATCCCGTCCGGGCCCGTTGCATCGGGCGTGGTCGTTCGCGCGCGGGTTGGACTGGGTCATCGCGTACGCTCGATGCTGCGCTGCCCCGGGTGATCGGCGACCCGCCTTACCACTCTTGTGATGGAAGTCCGCGATTTTGTGGATATTTTTGTCAAATCACGCATTGGCAAGGAAGTTGCCTTGTAGGGAAGGGGGAAGAAGGGAGGGCCGCCGGTGATTCGTTCGGTGCAGGAAGTGGCCGCTGACATAAGACGCTATTGCGATGCTCATCTCGATGCGTGCGACACGCTCGATGGCATCGCATGGTGGCTCGCGAGCGAGCACTCGGTGGACGAGCGCGAGGTGGTCAAGGCGGCGGTGGACTACCTGATCGAGCACAAGCTGCTGACGCCGCACCGTCTCAATGACGGCACGACTTTGTTCGGATGCTCGGCTCGCGCCACAGACAGCGCGCCGGAAGCAGGGATCGCAGCAAAGGATCGCGGCAGATGATGGTCGAGGCGATGACACTGCTGCTCAAGCAGCTCAACGACTACCTGGCGCAAGCGGACGGCGGCGGTCCCGGCGCGCCTGTGCAGGCGGTCTGGGGAAACGTCGCGCAGCTCGACCGGCAGGAAGTTGCAACGGAGCTCGAGAACCGCATCGTGCTGACGCTCGTGAATCTCGAGGAAGAGCGCGCGCTCAAGAACGGCAAGTCGTTCGCGAGCGTCGGCTCGTCCGACGTGGCGTATCGCAACCGCCCGATCCATCTGAACCTGTTCCTGCTGTTCACGGCCAACTACAAGAACTACGGGACTTCGCTGCGCCGGCTGTCGCAGGTGCTCACGTTCTTCCAGGGCAAGCAGAAGTTCACGTTGGCGAATTCGCCTGGAGCGCTGCCGCAGCCGCCGATCGCGGAGTTCTCGCTCACGCTGGACCTCATGTCACCGACGTTCGAGCAGGTTAATCACCTCTGGGGGTTTCTCGGTGCCAAGCAAGGCGTTTCGGTCCTCTACCGCGGGCGCCTTGTGGTGATCTCGGACGAACGTGTGCTGGCAGGTGGCGGCCGTATCCGCGAGATCGACGTCATAAGCCGGGATGCGACCGCATGATCCGCTACCGGACATTGTTCGAGGTCGACATCGTGCATGACTATTTCACGAGTCGTGGCGAGACGGTGCTCGAAGCGCAGCCGGACGCAGCCCGGGCTGCGCTGACGGCGCTGTACTCTGCCACCGACGTTGTCGAGATCGAGCCCGATGCGGCCACGCTCGCCACGTTGGCGGGCCACAAGCTGCTGTTCCGCAGCACCCGCACGGGATTCCTCGTCGCCGCGCAGGTCGACGGTTCGACGCCAGCGCGGCCAGTCATCACACCGGGCGATACGTTCAGACTGGCCCTGCTGCTGCGTGCGCGTGACGCGCGGTTCGCGAACTACACCGAGCTCGGCAAGCCATCGAGTTTCTATCGTTTCGGCAACGATGCGCAGAACCGCGTCGCCGGCGTCAGCTATCTCTCGCAGCCGATCCGGGCGTTCGATGCGACGCGCGGCTACGTCGCCGGCGATGTGTATGCGCAAGCTGCGGGTGCGACGTTCGATCTGTTTCTCGCGCTGCGCGACACCGGACCGACCGCAGCGCCGGTTGCCGCGGACTGGCGACGCATTCCGCTCGATACGTTCAGCACCGGCGCAAGCTATCAGTCCGGGGCGATTGTTCTTGCCGCGAACCGTGTATACCGCGCGCTCATCGACGCGCCGGGGACCGATCTCACGAACGCGGCGCAGTGGCAGCCGCTCATGCTGCTCGGCAACCAGTACGCCAGTGCCGCGGATGCGATGCGCGCCGGCTTTGCGTTCGCGATGCTCGACCTCACCGCAGCCGCCTTGCCGCGCGCTACCGTGCGCGTGACGCGATCCGGTGCGGCCATGCCGGCATCCGAGCAGCGCTTTGCAGCGGAGCAGGGCATGTTGGGCCAGATACAAGTGGATCTGCGCGCGCTGCCGTCCGGCACCTATCGCCTCGACGTCCTGGACGAGGCGCTTGCACCGGTGCCAGGTCACACGACGCCGTTGTTCGTCGCCGCCGACGCGCGCTCGACGGGCGCATTCGGCGTGATCGAGATCGGTCTCGGCACGGCCGACTACGCGCTGCTCGACGGGGCAGGCGCCCTGCGCTCGCCGCGCTATACGCTGCGCTTCCTCAATCGGGCGACACGTTGGCGCTACATCTTTCCCACCGCGCAGGCGCTCGGCACAGGCGCGGACGTCGCGCATGAAGGCGCGGACCCGCGCGTTCTCGTCACCGCCGCCGCGCGTCCGCTGTCGCGCTTCGGCACGGGATCGCGCCTGCAAGCCGACGTCTCGGGAACACCCGCTTCCGAAGAGATCCTGCTTCCCGCGCCCGAGGTCAACCGCCTGCGGCGCCAGAACGCCGAATGGTTTTCCGAAACACATCTGCCGAACCTGACCGTAGGACCGTAACCCATGGCTCTGAATCTGAGAACGCCGGGCGTGTACGTTGTGGAGGAGTCTAAGTTTCCTCCGTCCGTTGTGCCGGTCGAAACCGCAATCCCCGCGTTTTTCGGCTACACGCGCAACGCGCAATACAAGGGCAGCAACCTGCTCAACCGTCCCGTGGCGGTGGATTCGCTGCTCGAGTTCCAGGAGATCTTCGGCCTCGCGTCGGAGATCGGGGGGTTCGCCATCGCGCTGGACGAGGAGGGCAACGTGGCCACGCCCGTGGCCGATCCGGGACAGGGAGCGAATGCGCGGTTTCGCCTGGCATATGCGCTGCGCCACTTCTACGACAACGGGGGCGGCCGCTGCTATGTCGTGAGCGTGGGAACCTTTGCCGCCAGCGCGGTGACCAGCGACATCGTTGATGCGCATGTCGCGGGACTCGACGCATTGGCGCGTGAGGACGAGCCCACGCTCATCGTCTTCCCCGACCTGAGCGGGATGCGGCCGCCGGCGGCGGCGACACCGGCGGACATCGCCGCCATCCGCGCCGCCTATCATTCGGTGCTGGTGCAGGCGTTGAACCAGTGCGCCGCACTGGGTGACCGCTTCCTGGTCTGCGATCTCTGGGACGGCAACCGCCCTGGCAGCGACGGCATCAGCGCCTTCCGCAACGGCATTGGCACACGCAACCTCAAGTACGGCGCGGCGTACCACCCGTACATCCAGACCACCATGGCGTGGCGCTGGGACGAGTCCACCATCACGGTCACGCAAGTCGCGCGCCGCAACGACGACGGCACCGTCACGCGACCCAGCCCGCACAACGGCATGACGCTGGCGGCGCTCAAGGCCGGATCGCCGAATTCCAGCCCGCTGATCTACGCCAACGCGCGCAACGAGCTGGCGCGATTCACGGTCACCTTGCCCCCTGCCGCTGCCGTGGTGGGCATCTACGCCACCGTGGACCGCACACGTGGCGTGTGGAAATCGCCGGCCAACGAGAGCCTGGCCTCGGTGATCGATCTCAGCGTGCGCATCGACCAGGACCTGAACGACAACATGAACGTGGAGCCTGGCGGCAAGGCCATCAACGCGCTGCGCGCGTTCAGCGGCAAGGGCTTCCTGGTCTGGGGCGCGCGCACATTGGCGGGCAACGACAACGAATGGCGCTACGTGTCCGTGCGGCGTTTCTTCAACATGGTCGAGGAGTCGACGCGCAAGGCCACCGAGCCCTTCGTGTTCGAGCCCAACGACGCGAGGACCTGGGCCAAGGTCAAGGCGATGATCGAGAACTTCCTGATCATCCAATGGCGCGACGGTGCGCTGGTGGGCGCCAAGCCCGACGACGCGTTCTACGTGAACGTCGGCCTGGGCACGACCATGACCGCGCAGGACATCCTCGAAGGCCGCATGCTCGTCGAGATCGGCATGGCGGTGTCGAGGCCGGCCGAGTTCGTGGTACTGCGTTTCTCGCACAAGATGCAGGAGTCCTGATCCATGGCGTACAAGACACCTGGTGTATACGTGGAGGAGATCTCCACTCTGGCGCCCTCCGTCGTGGCGGTGGAGACTGCCGTCCCCGTGTTCGTCGGCTACAGCGAAAGCGCGCGCAACGCAGCGGGCGGCGACCTGCGTTTCGTACCGACGCGGATACGCTCGCTGCTCGAATACCAGCAGTTCTACGGCGGTGATTTCACGCCCGCCGCCTACCGCGTCGTGGTCGACACCGCGAACGGCAACGCCGTCGGCCTGGTGTCGCCGCGCAACGCGGCCGGCGCCGAGCGGCGGTACTACCTGGCCAGCGCTCTGCGGCACTACTACGCCAACGGCGGCGGCCCCTGCTATGTCGTTTCCGTGGGCTCCTACGCCGACGCTCCCGGGCTGGGCAACGTGACCACGCCTGCTGGCCTGCTCGGCGGATTGTCGCGCGTGGAACCCGTGGACGAACCCACGCTCCTGGTGTTTCCTGACGGCGTATCGCTGAGCGCAGCCGACATGGGCTCGTTGCAGACCGCGGCGCTGGCCCAATGCGAGAAGCTGCAGGATCGCTTCGTCATCATGGACCTGGTACAGGGCGACCAGCCGGTGTCGCTGGCGCTGGATCCCATCGCCAACTTCCGCCAGAACGTGGGGACCTCCTCGCTGCGCTACGGTGCGGCCTACTACCCGTGGGTGCGGACCATCTACCGGCCGGAGGTGGATTTCCGCCAGCTCAACCTGGTGGACCCGGCGCTGGTGCCCATCCCGGCGGCGACGGTAGATGCCTTGACCAGCGACTCGACGATCAACGGTCTGGTTATCGCGGCGCGTGCGGCCGACACTGTCGTGAACACCGTGGTGGGTACGGTGAACGTCTCTGCCATGAGCGGGCCGAACGCGCTCACGCTCACCCGCGCGAATTTCGGCCGGCTCAATGAGCACTACGCGACCTTTCTCGGCCTGCTGCGACAGACCGAGGACACGGCCCCCGCGGAGGCCACCGTGCGCCTACGCTTCGCCAACCTGGTGATCCTGGCGCGCGCCGTGGTGCTGGCGCTGCGCGCGTTGCAGAACGCGGCGGCGTCGCTGCCGGCATCGGTGAATCTCGCGGTGACCGATCTGAGCAGGGACACTGAACTCGCGTCCCGCATCTCGGCGCTGATCGCCTACGAGAAAAACGCCGGCGTCATGGGCTCCATCTCCACCACACGCACGGTCGCCGAGGTGGCGACCGACTACGCCGCGCTCAACGGCACACCGTGGATCGCGCCCAACGCCACCGCGACTGCCATTGGCGCCAGCGCCGACGTATTCACCGGCGGCTCCGTGCGCACTGTGGCGTTGAATGCGGCCTCGGCGCTGCGCCGGCTGTTCGATCTGCCGGCCGCCGCCGTACTTGCGCTCTTCACCAGCGCGGAGTTCCTGGCCGACGAGGCCCAGAAGCAGCTGTTCGAAAAACATCCGGTGTTCGCCAACATCCTCGAGCAGGTGAATCGGGTCATGACCTTGCAGCCGCCCTCGGGCGCGGTCGCTGGCGTCTACGCGGCGGTGGATCGCATGCGCGGCGTGTGGAAGGCGCCGGCCAACGTGGCGGTAGCCGACATCAGCGGCGTGGCGGTGAAGCTCAACGACCGGGCGCAGGAGGACCTCAACGTCACCACCACCGGCAAGAGCATCAACGCCATCCGCACCTTCGCCGGCAAGGGCTCACTGGTCTGGGGTGCGCGCACGCTGGCCGGCAACGACAACGAATGGCGCTACGTGCCCGTGCGCCGCTTTTTCAACATGGCCGAGGAGTCGATCAAGAAGGCCACCGAACCCTTCGTGTTCGAACCCAACGACCGCAGCACCTGGGTGCGCGTGCGCGCCATGGTGGAGAACTTCCTCACGGTGCAGTGGCGCCAGGGCGCGCTCGCCGGCTCGGTCCCGCAGCAGGCCTTTTTCGTAAAGATAGGCCTGGGCGAGACCATGACGGCCCAGGACATTCTCGAGGGCCGGATGATCGTCGAGGTCGGCATGGCGGCGGTCCGGCCGGCCGAATTCATCGTGCTGCGCTTCGCGCACAAGATGCAGACCTCCTAACCAACCTCTCCGGGAGACGAGAACATGGCTGAGTATCCGTTGCCAAAATTCCACTTTGAGGTGCAGTGGGGCGGCACCCGCATCGGTTTTACCGAAGTTACCGGGCTGGAGATCACCACCGAGAAGATCGAGTACCGAGACGGTGCGAGCAAGGAGTACCACAAGATCCGCATGCCCGGCATGCAGACCTTCGGCGACCTCACGCTCAAGCGCGGCATCTTCGCCGGCGACAACGAGTTCTACGACTGGTGGAACTCGGTGGCGCTCAACACCATCGAGCGCCGCGACATCACCATCAGCCTGCTCAACGAGGACCACGATCCAGTGGTGATCTGGAAGGTGAAGAACGCCTGGCCGACGAAGGTGACGTCGACCGACCTGAACTCCTCAGGCAACGAGACCGCGATCGAGACGCTGGTGCTGGCCCATGAGGGCCTGACCATGGAGAACGGCTGATCCATGGACCTGCGCTGCCCCCATCCTGGCTTCCATTTCCTGGTGGTGTTCGAGCTGCTGCCGCAGTTCCCGTACGACACGCGCTGGCAGGAAGTGTCCGGGCTCAGCGTGAGCACGGAGTTCGAGAGCTGGCCCGAGGGCGGCGAGAACCGCTACGCGCACCAGCTGCCGAAGAGCCTGCAATTCGGCGAACTGACGCTGAAACGCGGCAAGTTCATGGGCTCGGGCGTGCTGCACTGGGCGCGCAAGGCCATGGAGCAGTTCGAGTTCAAGCCCGCCAACCTGATGATCTCGCTGCTCGATGACGAGCACCTGCCCCTGTACAACTGGTACGTGGTCGGCGCGGTGCCCAAGCGGCTGGAGATTTCCGGCATCAACGCCGGCAGCAATGAGATCCTGGTGGAGACGCTGACGCTGCAATATCAGTACTTCAAGTACTACGACCCGGCGAGCCTGGCCCTGGACGCCGCATCGGCGCTCGCGGGCAGCGTGGGAGTGAGCCTCTGATGCCCATCGAGATCCGCGAGCTGGTGATTCGCGCCACGGTGGATCCGGTCGCGGCCAGGAGCGGCGGTGCGGACAGTTGCGGCATGCCCCAGGGCAAGGACGGCAAGGACAAGGGCGGGGCGTCCGCCCGCACAGGTGATACCTCGACGCCCGACGGCGATCTGGTGCAAGCCTGTGTGCGCGAAGTCATGCGCATCCTCGAGCGCAAGGAGGAACGCTGATGCTGTTCGACAAGGGCAAGCTCGAGAAGCTCACGCTGCGTGCCTACAAGCCCGCATCCAATCCCGACGACAAGCCCATCCCCTCGGATGATCCGAAGGACACGTACGTGGTCCAGGTGAACCCGGGCACGTATACGCTGAGCAAACTGATCAACTACTCGCGGCACACCGGGCAGGGCGATACGGCCACCGAGGCGCTGTACAACAACACGCCGCCCGCGAACCTTTCCTTCGAGTTCCTGTTCGACGGCACCGGTGTCGTGCCCGAGCCTTCCGAGCTTGGCGACGTTCCGCTGCTGGGCGCGGTCTCCTCGGCGCTGTCCGGTGCGAAGAAGTTCGTGGTCATGGACGAGATCCAGAAGTTCGACCGGCTGGTATACGAGTTCAACGGCACCATCCACCGGCCGCGCGAGCTGCTCATGGTCTGGGGCACGCTGGTGTTCCCCTGCGTGCTGAGTTCAGTGAGCTATCGCTACACGCTGTTCCGGCCCGACGGCACGCCGCTGCGCGCCATCGCCAGCTGCGCGTTCTGCGAACACGTGCCCAGGTCGCTCGCGGAGCGCAAGAAGAATGCCACTTCGCCGGATCTCACCCACCTGCGCGATGTGCGCGACGGCGACACGCTGCCGTCCATGGCGAACGACATCTACGGCAAACCCGAGCTGTATCTCGAAGTGGCGCGCGTGAACAAGCTGGTGAACTTCCGCCGGCTGCGTCCGGCCAGCCGCGTGGCCTTCCCGCCCGTGGGAGTGAAGGCATGAGCGCGCTGCCCATCACGCGTCCCACCGACGTCATCACCCTCACCGTGCAGGTGGACGGTACGGAACTGCCGCGTACCGTGAGCCTGCAGGGCGTGGAGGTGGTCAGCCAGGCCAACCGCGTACCCTACGCGCGCCTGCGTGTCGGTGACGGTGATGCGGCGCGCGGCGATTTTGCGCGCAGCACCGGCACGCTGTTCGTTCCGGGCAACCAGGTGCAGATTTCCGCCGGCTACCACGGTGAAACCGAGGCCATCTTCGGCGGCGTCATCCTCACGCAGCGCCTTGTGTCGCGCGACGGCGCGTCCTGGCTGGAAATCGAATGCCGAGACCCGGTGTTCGTCATGACGCTGGTCCGCCGCAATCGCTATTTCGAGGAAATGAGCGACAGCGACGTGGCTTCCAAACTGCTGGGCGAATACCCGGGCTCTGGCGTGAGCGCCGGTGATGTCGCCAGCAGCGGCGTCAAGCATCCGCAGCTGCTGCAGTATCAGTCCAGCGACTGGGATTTCCTCGTGAGCCGCGTCGAGGCGGCTGGTCAGCTGTGCTTCGCCGACTCAGGCAAGGTGCGCACGATCAAGCCGACCCTGGACGACCAGCCAATAGCGGAGCTCAACTTCGGCTTCACCGTGCTTGAGTTCGATGCCGAGATCGACGCACGCACCCAGTCGGGTGCCGTCCGCGCCGTCGCATGGGATCCGGCCGAGCAGGCGCTGCAGGAAGCCAGTGCTGCGGATCCCGGCTGGAGCGGCAACGGCAACCTCAGTGCGTCGATGCTGAGCGCCGCTGCCGGCCGCTCTGAGGACGTGCTCTGGCATGGCGGCAGCCTGGCCAACGACGCGCTGCAGGAATGGGCCGACGGCGCGCTGCTGCGTGCGCGGCTGGCCGCGGCCCGCGGCCGCGTGCGCTTCCGCGGCCTCACCGCCGTCAAGCCGGGCGCAGTGCTGCAGCTCGCGCGCATCAGTGAGCGCTTCAACGGAAAGGTATACGTCACCGGTGTGCGCCACGAGTTCAGCTCGGGCAAATGGACTACCGATGCCGAGTTCGGGCTGCCGCGCGAGCCGCATGCCGCGCGCATGCCGACCAGCCACCTGCCGGCCGCGGGGCTCGCGGCCGCCGTGCATGGATTGCAGGTGGGTGTGGTCACCGAACTGGCCAGCGATCCCGGCAAGGAACACCGGGTGCGTGTGAAGGTGCCGCTGGCCGGCATGGGCGAGCAGGGTGTGTGGGCGCGCGTGGCCACGCTCGACGCGGGCGACAAGCGCGGCACGTTCTTTCGTCCCGAAAAAGACGACGAGGTGGTGCTCGGCTTCTTCCACGATGATCCGTCGCAGCCTGTGATCCTCGGCATGCTCCACAGCAGCAAGAAGGCGCCGCCGCTCGAGGCTACGGCTGAAAATCACCAGAAAGCCTACGTATCGCGCAGCGGGATCACTGTCGAGTTCGACGATGACAAGAAAGCACTCACGCTGAAGACGCCGGGCAACAACCGCATCGTCCTCAGCGACGATGACGGCGGCATCACGCTGGAGGACCAGAACGGCAACAAGCTGGTGCTGGGCAAGGACGGCGTGGTCATCGAGAGTTCGAACAAGGCCGTGACGGTTACCGCCAAGACCGCGCTGGAAGCCAAGGCCAACAAGGTCGCCTTCGCGTCGCAGACCACGCTGGAAGCCAAGGCGCAGGGCAATGCCGAGGTCTCCAGCAGCGGCAACCTGACCCTCAAAGGGTCGATGGTCATGATCAACTGAGGAACGGATCGACTGCCATGCCGCCAGCTGCGCGCGCCAACGACATGCACGTCTGCCCACTGGTCACCGGCGTGGTACCGCATGTGGGTGGCCCGGCGTTGCCCGGGGCAATGACGGTGATGATCGGCGGCATGCCCGCACTGCGCGTCGGCGACATGCTGACCTGCACGGGGCCGCCGGACTCAGTGGTGGCGGGCAGCGGCAGCGTACTGATCGCGGGCATGCCAGCCGCGCGTCTGGGTGACAGCACTGCACACGGCGGCAGTCTCGTCGTCGGCTGCTTCACCGTGATGATCGGAGGTTGAGGTGGCGGAGAATCCTCAGTTCCTCGGCAAGGGCTGGTCGTTCCCGGTGACGTTCGGCAACCAGGGACGCAGTGTCGGCATGGCGCAGGCCGACGACGACATCCGTCAGAGCCTCGACATCCTGCTGTCCACCAGCCTCGGCGAGCGCGTGATGCGCCCGGGATTCGGCTGGAAGCGCGATGCGCTGATGTTCGAGCCGCTGTCCACGTCCTTCGGGGCGTACCTGGCGAGTGAGATCGAGAACGCGATCCTGTTCTACGAATCGCGCATTGAGCTCAATCGCGTGGATTTCGAGGTCGCCGCCGACCAGGCCGGGCTCATCCTGATCCACCTCGACTACACCGTGCGCACCACCAACACGCGCACCAACCTGGTCTATCCCTTCTACCTCGATCATCCGCAGGCGAAGGCCTGACCATGAATCTGTTCCGCCGCTATGGAAGCCTGCTGCGGCCCGACGGCACCAACCAGTTGCAGCGACTGCTGCCCGGGCTGGAGGCAGACTACGTAGTGCCGGACGAGCGGACTTTCGCCGACCTGCTCGACTATGCGCATCGCGTGGCGGCCGAGGTGCGTTACTACGATCTCTCCGGTCAGTCCACCGGCGACTGGCAGGCCTTCCTGGAAACGCTGCTGGTGCCTGGCACCGACCGCATGCGCTCCACCGAGGAGCTGCAACGGTTGCTGGCCTCCCGTTCGGACTGGCCGCCGCACCTGGTGCTGTTCCTCGCCTTCCTCAGGCTGTTCCAGCACCTGCAGCACGATCTCAACGAACTCACGCGCCGTCACCTGCTGCACTACTACCTGAAGCAGCTGGGCCTGCAGCTCCACGCGCCCGAGCGTGACTCGGTGCACGCCATTTTCGAGCTGGCGCAGAACGCCGCCCCGGCACGACTGCCCGCGGGCACCTTGCTGGATGGCGGCAAGGACGGCTCGGGCCGTCCGCTGATCTATGCCTTGCACAACGAGATCGTGGTGAATGCCGCGGTCGTAGCCGGCCTGCGCCGCGTGGTGGTCGAGAAAGACATCCAGCATCACCACCGCGTGTTCGTCGCCGACGGTTTCGCCGCCCTCGAAGGGCCGGGGGGTCATACCTTCGGACGGCGGCAGCTGGATCTCGATGTTTCGCAGCGCTTCATGCAGGAAGCGCCGCTGGGTTTTGCCGTGGCCGCGCCCATCCTCAGCCTCGCCGAGGGCGCGCGCCGCATCACGCTGCGCGCGCACCTGCGCATGGGCACCGCTGAACCCGTGAATACGCAAGGCCTCAGCGAGGCAGTCAGCGTCGCCTTGACGGGTGCGAAGGGCTGGCTCGCGCCGGACCGCGTGGAGGCCACGCTGACGTCCGATGGCGGCTCGGGCATGCCCGCGCTGGTGCTGAGCGTCGACATAGGCTCGGCTGCGCCGGCTGTCGTCGCTTTCGATCCTGCGTTGCACGGCGCCGGCATGCTCAGCGACCGCCCGGTACTGCGCTGCCTGGTGCACGGCGCGTCCGGCGCCTTCGATCTGTTCGATCGCTTCCGCGTCGTGCGCATCGATATCGCCGTGGACGTGAGCGGGCTGCGCAACGTCGTGGTGCAGAACGACGAGACCGCGCTCGATCCCAACAAGCCCATGCCGCTGTTCGGCAGCCAGCCGCGCATCGGCAGCGTGTTCTACGTGGGCAGCGCGGATGTGTTCTCGAAGAAGCTGGAATCGCTGACGTTCAAGCTGGAGTGGAAGTCGCCGCCTGACGATCTGTTCGAGCACTACCGCTACTACTTCGACACCGTCACCAACGTCCTGTCGGACACCTTCGCCAACAACTTCCGCGTCAGCGTGGATTTGCTGCACGACCGCGCGTTCCGCCCGATGCTGGTGAATCAGACCCTGTTCGAGCCGGTCACCACCGACATCAACGCGATCACCGCGAATGCCGCCGCGTTCGACTTCGCCCTGCAGGGGCTGGACTACCGCGAGCAGCCCGACCTGCAGGTGCCCGCTGCGTTCACCGCGCAGAGCCGGGCCGGCTTCGCGCGTCTGGTACTCAGCGAACCCACGCGGGACGATTTCGCGATCTTCGCCAGCGAGGTGCCGTTCGAGGCTTTCGGGCATCCGGTGTTCGCCCGGCGCTACGCCTATCAGGCCATCGCGCTGGCGACCTGGACCTCCGGACCGAAACCCCATCTGCCCAGCGAGCCGTACACACCGGTGTTGAAGTCGCTGACCATCGACTATCGCGCCAGCGCCAGCCTCGTGCCCGGTGCCGATCAGCCGGCGGCGTACTTCGTCGTCGGGCCACATGGCGCCGTCCGTGCGTTGGGTGTCGCACAGGCCCGGCTGGTGCCCGTCATCGAGGCCCGCGCAGAGCTGTTGCTGGGTATACGGAATCTGCAGCCGCCGGGTGCAATCACCCTGTATTTCGAGATCGACGCGGGCACGGCCACGGCCGCCGAGGCGTTGAAGACTGGCGAAACGCGCTGGAGCTATCTCGCGGCCGGTGACGAGTGGCGGCCGCTGAGTGCGGGTTCGCTGCTCGTCGACAGCACGCTGGGATTCCAGAGCGCCGGCATCATCGCCATCGACGTGCCTGCCGAGGCCGCGCTGGTGCATCAAAGCCTGCCATCGGGACTGGTCTGGCTGCGCGCTGCAATCGACAAGCCGCCCGAGAGCGCGGCGCGCACGCTGTCCATCCGTACGCAGGCCGCGCTGGCCCGCTTCGAGCCGGGTGCGGCGCCGCTCGCGGATTTCGCGACGCATCTGCGCCAGGGCCTGCCGGCAGCGAGCATCAAGGCGCTGGTCCGGCGCAATGTCGCGATTCGCGGCATCACGCAGCCACGCGCCTCCTTCGACGGCCGCGGCCCGGACAGCGACGACGACTATATCCGCCGTGCCAGCGAGCGCCTGCGGCACCGGAACCGGGCCGTCACGCCCTGGGACATCGAGCGTCTGGCGCTCGAGCGCTTCCCCGAGGTTTTCAAGGCCAAGTGCCTGCCGCATACCGATGCCGATGGCATTGGGCGTGCCGGCCATGCCGCGCTCGTGGTGGTGCCGAACCTGCGTCGCGGCGGTGCCGCGAATCCGCTGGAGCCGCGCGCGGCCGAGGAACTTCTGGCGCGCATCGCCGAATACTTCGATGGCCTCGGGACCGCGTTCCTCACCTTGCACGTGATCCGGCCGGTGTTCGAGCGCCTCCGCGTCGAGGCCAAGGTGGTGTTCACGCGCGGCCGCGACCCGGGCTACTACAGCGGCGTGCTCAACGAAGACCTGCGCCGCTTCCTGTCGCCGTGGGCGTATCAGGACGGCGACGACATCCAGTTTGGTGCGCGCATCTATCGTTCGGAAATTCTCGCTTTCATCGAGGGGCGTGAATACGTCGACCACCTGGTCGGCCTGCACATCTACCACACCTACTCGGGGACCAAGGCCGAAGGCATCGGCACGATGACCATCGGCGAGGATTTCATCATCTATGCGCGGCCCAAGCCTGGTCTCGGCGAGATGCGGATCGGCAACGACTTCATCGTCGGGCGCGCCGTCGAGGCAGCCGGCACCACGCAGGCGCACGCCATCCTGGTCTCGCATCCGCAGCACCTCATCACGGCCGTGGCGCCCGGAGAAGAGGTCTGTCCGGGCGTGATCACTCTCGGCATCGGCTACATGACCGTCGATCTCGATTTCGAAGTCGGTCTCGAGGCCTCATGAGATTTCCAGCATCAACACGGGCGGAGTAGTGACTATGAGCAATCAAACACGAGACTTCCTCAAGGGCCGGTTCAAGAACGGCGACCGGCCGAATGCCGACGATTTCATCGACCTCATCGACAGCGGGCTGAACAAGGCCACCGACGGTCTGGACCTGGACTCCGACGGCACGCTGATGCTCTCGCGCGGCCTGCGTCTGGGCGACAGCGCGGTGGCCAACATCCCCGGCGGACTGCGTTTCAACGGCGGCCAGGTACAGGTCAACAATGGCGCCGGCTGGAGCAACATCGGCGGTGGCGCTGGCGGATTCGCAGCGGTGGGCGGCGCCGGCGCGATCGCCTACAGCGCCGGACGTGTCGGCATCAACACGGGCGCGGCGGAGCCCGCCGCGAGACTCGACGTGGCCCTGGGCGCGAACACCGGGCCCACCGAACAGGTGCGTTTCGGCAACGCCATGGTCGCCAGCGGCGGCGCCGCCTTCAGCTCGTTCGCGGTGTACGGACACCAGGCGCTGGGCGCGAACGTCACCGCGGTGAATGCGAGCTTCGCACTGCGGCAGTCCAACACTGGCGTGGTACATCTCAACGCGGCGACCGGGCAGGTGCTGAGCCTGCGTCAGGGCGGCAACTCCGTGCGGCTGGGCATCACCGTAAACGGCAATGTGGTGGTCGGTTCCGAGTCCGAACTTGCCGGTTCGGGCACGGCGGTGTTCCAGGTGGCCGGCGGCGCGTTCAAGAACGACGGCAACGGCGCCTGGGCATTCACCTCCGATGCGCGCGTGAAGGAAGACGTGCGCGACCTGGACGCCGGTCTCGCCGAGCTGCGCCGCGTGCGACCGGTGCGCTATCGCTACAACGGCCTGGCGGGTACCCGCGCCGGCCTCGAAGGCGTCGGCATCCTTGGCCAGGAGATCGAGGAGGTACTTCCCGAGACCGTGGAGAAACTTCCCCTGGATTCCAATACCGACGGCATGGACGGCTTGCGCGTGTTCAATCCTTCGGCCCTCACCTACGTGCTCATCAACGCGGTGAAGCAGCTCGCCGACAAGGTCGAGTCGCTGGAGCGTGCGCTGGACGACGCACGGGCGCAGGCCGCGCGGTGAGCCAGACGCTGCGCATCTCAACCACACCGCCCGATCGGACCAGCCTGGACTATTCCAGGCTGCGCGAAGACGGGATGCAGTCGATCCGGCTGTGGGCCAAAGACAGCTGGACGGATCACAACGTCCACGACCCCGGCATCACGCTGCTGGAGGCCGCCAGCTACGCCATGACCGAGCTGGGGCTGAAGCTGCAGCTCGACATCGCCGACCTGCTGCGCAGCGGCGAGACCCATGGCGAGGCAGAGTTCGAACCGGCGCACCAGGTGCTGCCGGTGGGGCCGGTGAATGCGCAGGACCTGCGCGCGCTGCTGCTCGATCACCCGCTGGTCAGCAATGCACAGATCTTCCACCCGGCAGACAACGAGGTCGCCTTCTACGAACTAAATGCCGATCCGCCACTGACTTACATCCCGCCGCTGCTGGCGCCGGTGCGCTCGCGCACCGCTGGACTGTACGAAGTGCTGGTCGAGCTTTCCAAACCTGCGCCCGACATCGATCTCAATAGCAACACCTATGCGTTGCAGGTACTGGCGGCCGGCGACACCTTCGACATCGAGGTCGCGCTGCCGTGCTGGGACGACGCCGAAGCCGCGCCTTTCCGCCAGCCCGTGGTGCTCAACACCATCGCCATGGTCCCCGACGCGGGAGAATTCTGGCGCGCGCTTCCCGAGAACCTGAGCTTCTTCGGCCGCATCCAGGTGAACTACACCGATCTTTCGGGCACGCCGGGCAGCATGCAGTCCTGGGTGCTGCTGCGCGTGGTGAAGCCGATCGCGCAGCCCGGCCTGGTGGTGCCGGCCATCCTGGTCGCGGCACGCGCGGCGATCGAATCGCCCCTGCCGGGATCGCCTCTGTCGCAGTTTGCCGCGCGCGTGCGCGGCGCGGCCGTCGCCGTCGCGCAGCTGGCCCAATACCTTGCCGGCTGGCGCAACCTCGGCGAACAGGCCGTGCGCATCGGGCTGGCGCGCGTGCAGGAGATCGGTGTGAGCGCGCGTCTTGAAGTGACCGGCGGGATCGACGTCGAAGCGCTGCTGGCACGCATCTTCATGGACATCGACGCGATGCTGTCGCCGCGCGTGCGTTTCCAGCCGCTGGCGCAGCGTCGCGCCGCGGAGCCCGATCCGGCGGTGATCTACGACGGCCCGCTGCTGCGTCGGGGATTCCTCGACCGCGCCAGCAGCGGCCGGGCCGTAGCGGACGTCATCTACACTTCCGACATCCTGCGGCTCATCATGCAGCGCCGCGGCGCCGACGCTGCCGACGTGGTCACACAGGAGAACGTCGCGGCGAGAGACATCGTCGCCGTCACCGACCTCACCCTGGCGAACTTCGTCAACAACCGGCCGCTCACCTCGGGAGCCGAGGACTGTCTGCATCTGGTGCAGATCGCGCGTTACCGGCCGCGCCTGAGTCTGGCCAAGTCGCGCATCACCGTGGTGCGCAACGATGCCGAGGTCTCCTACGACACGGCACGGGTGGTCAGTCTGTTCGAGAGCCTGCACAAGCAGGCCGCGGGGGAGACCTTCACCGACGATCCGTCACCCGTCTGGCCGGTAGTTGCCGGCGATGCGCTTGCAGTAGACGTCTACACGCCGCTGCAGATGGATCTGCCGGCCCTGTTCGGCACCGGCGACGCGGCACTGCCGTCCAGCGCAAGCGCCGAGCGGCACGCCGCCGTCCGTCAGCTGCAGGGGTATCTGCTCCTGTTCGAGCAGTTCCTCGGCGACATGACGGCGCAGCTGGGCAACATCAACCGCTTCTATTCCGGCAACGGCGAGGCCGGGACCACCCGCTTCACGCGCCCGCCCTTCGACCTGCCGGGGGCGCCGCAGCTGCTGCGGCGGTTCCCCGCGGGCGGCAACTGGGCGGTCTTCATCGCCGACCCGGACAACGCCGTGGCCCGCGCGCTGCGTGACGCCGCGGAGACGCGCGAACGCCTGCTCGACCGGCGCAACCGCGTGCTGGACTACCGGCTCGCACGCCAGGGCGAGGAAGCCACGGCACTGGCGCAGGAGGTGCATCGTTGGGCGCGCGCCGAGCTGGACGTACGCACATTGCTGCCGGAGCAACAGGAAAAACAGGTCGCCGAGCGGCGTGAAGCGGCCAATGCGCGCCTGCTCCGGCTGAAGTCCGCACTGCTGCGCGAAACACCGGAGCTCAGCGCGCTGCGACTGCTGGCCTTCAGCAATCCCTTCCGGCGTGGCGCGGAAATCCTCACCGTCCAGGCCGATGGCGCGGGCTTCCGCTGGGTGCTGAGCCCGGACGCTCAACCGCGCCTGCGCGGTGCTGCTGCCGAGCAGACCGAGGTCATGGCCACGATCTCGGCCGAGCGCGCCTTGGCCTTCGCGGGCCGGGCGACCCACTACGCCGGCTTCGACACGGGCGGTGGCGTGTTCCGGCTGCGCCTCAGCGACGGCGGCAGCGG
The DNA here is from genome assembly GCA_038207515.1 of Lysobacterales bacterium. Classification (GTDB taxonomy): domain Bacteria; phylum Pseudomonadota; class Gammaproteobacteria; order Xanthomonadales; family Rhodanobacteraceae; genus Tahibacter. Next base: position 82,584 of record JBBQZR010000014.1, read on the forward strand.
CGCGGCGCAGGTGATCGCCGAGAGCATCCAGACTTTCGCCTCGCTGGTCGCCGCCAACGCGGCCGCAGCGGCACTGGCGGCGCTGTTCGCCACCGCCTGCATCGAGGCCTCGCTGTCGCCGCTGGAGCGCCGGGTGGCGCATCACAGCGGAATCCGCAATGCGCGTCGGCGCCGTGCGCTGCGCCCCACGGGCGACTTCTTCGAGATCTTCGATGAACCCGCGCCGCCGGGCTTCGTCGGGCGCCGCTGGCGGCTCCGCGAGACCATGCCGGCGGGTGCCGTGTTGTTGGCCAGCGACGTGCGCTATGACGACACCACGGCGGCCGGTGCCGTGGTGCTGGCGCAGCGGTCCATAGCCCGAGTGCTCCGCTACGGGCTGGACGAATGGAATTACCGCGTGGTTGCCGCAGCCGGCAACACCTTCGTGATCGAGCTGCGCGACCCCACCGACGTGTTGCTGGCGGTGGGGCAGGGCACCTTCGCCAGCGCCGCGCTGGCGCAGGCGGGCATCGACGCTGCGGTTGCGCTGTTGTACCGCGAGTACGCTGCCGAGACCCTTTACCTGCTTGAACACGTGTTGCTGCGCCCGCGCACGAACACAGACACCTTCCTGTCGCTGCCCGACGGCGAAGGGCGGGAGCGCGATCCGTACAGTCATCGGCTGTCGCTGGTGCTGCCTTCGGGTCATGCGCGCGACTTCACCCTGGCTCCCGCTGGCGCCAGCCGCATCCTGGTGACGCCCGATCGCTTCCGCAGCGCAGAGTTCCGCCGACACCTGGAGGGAATGATCCAGCGTTGCTGCCCGGCTCATCTGCTGGTGAAGGTGTTCTGGGTGGACCGCGAATCGCCAGCGAGCGCTTCGACGGCCAGCTTCGACACGTTCGAAACCCGCTACCACGCCTGGTTGGACACGGTGCTGATCCCCGGTGCAGCGCCCGCCGCCGTGTCCACTGCGCGCAACGCATTGGTGCAGGCGCTCAACGCGATCGCCAATGACGCCTAATCGCCATCGTATCCAGCGCCAGGTGCTGGAGCTCACGGTCGGCGATGCCAACGCCGCACCGGGCATCCAGGAGCAACTGGCGCGCGCCTGCCGCGAGCCGCTGCTCGCCGGCATGACGTCGGTCTTCGATGCGGTGGCGCCAGCGCACCAGTTGCTGCGACTGGAGCGGCTGGAGATCGACGTGGGCCGTATCGAGGGGGGCGACTGGGCGCCGCAGTTCGAGCGACGCCTGCTGGCCGAGCTGGAGCGGCAACTCCAAAGCTGCGCCGCGCAGATGGAGCCCGAACGCGCCGCGGAGATCGCCGAGGCGGGCGGTGGCGAGTTCGAAGCCTTCGTCTTCTTCCTGCGGCATGGCCGGCTGCCCTGGTGGAGCCGAACTCCGGAGCCGGCGTGGTCGAGCGCATTCCCAGCGACGGATGCGCGGCACATCCGGGCACTGCGCTCCCTGCTGCACGAGGAGCCGCGCGCATTGACGCGCCTGATCAATGCACTGGACGACGCAGCGCTGGAAACGCTGGTCTCGGGCATCGGCCCGCTGCGCGATTGCACGCTCGCGCTGCGCGAGCTGCGGCCTTCGGACGCCGCCGTGCTGAATCACCGCTGGCGCCTGAAATTCTGGAGCACGGTGGTTGCGGGATCCATTGCGCTGCGCGACGGCGCAGCGGGCGCCACGCTGGTCCACGCGCTGATGGCCGAACGCTGCCAGCTGGCGCTGGAGCAATCGCGCCAGCGGCCCGCTGTGGCGAGTGAGTCCGGCAGCAGCGGCTTCGCCCCCTTGATCAGACCGGTGAACGTGGCGGCCTTGCCCGCATTCTGGCGCGAGCACTGCGAAGCGGCGTTTCAGCAGATGGAATACGCCACGCCGCTTGCATCGGCCACGGGCGAGCCCGTGCAGACGGCGTCCGCACCAGGCCGCCAGCGCCATGAGTCGCGAGGACGCGAGCTCAGGTCCGCCACCGGAGAGATCATCTATCTACCCTGCGCAGGAATCCTGCTGCTGCATCCCTTCCTCAAGACCCTGTTCCACGACCGTGGCTTGCTGGAAGGTGGCCACTTCATCGACGACCAGGCGCGGCAGCGCGGCGCACAACTGCTCGGCTATCTCGCCACCGGCAGCGCCCGGACGCCGGAGTACGAGCTGGGCTTCGCCAAGCTGCTCACCGGCGTCGATCTGGACGCGCCGCTGGAAAGCGCCTGGTTCGAGGAGCCGGACATCGCTGCGTGCGACGCGCTGCTCGCTGCGGTGCTGGGGCATTGGACCGCGTTGCGCAGCAGTTCGGCCGCGTGGCTGCGCAGCCAGTTCTTTCTGCGCGACGGCAAGCTCGAGACGGTGGACGGCGGTTTCCGCGTGACGGTGGAGCGGCGCGCGCAGGATGTGCTGCTCGCACGTCTGCCCTGGGGCTTCGGCGTGATCAGCTTGCCGTGGCTGCAGCAACGGATCTTCGTGCAATGGCTGGACTGAGGAGAGCGCGGGCCGAGATCAGGGAGCTATTGGGCCAAGCAACGTCGTCATTCCATAGGGAGTAACCCATGAAAGCAGATACACAGAAAGCGAGAGGCACCTGGCAGCCCGGCCTGCTGGCGATGTTGATGACCGCGGCGGCGAGCCTCAGTCCGGGAGTGGTACGCGCGGACCCGCAGGACCTGATCATTCCCTGCGCGGACTTTGAGTATTCGTACGCGGTGAAGGCGGGGCAGGCGATCACGCCGACGGACATCGAGACCAACAAGGACGCGTACTGGACGTTCGCCAATGCGGGAGGCAACCTGGCCTGTGCGGGCGCAGGCCCTTACTCCTGTGCCGGCCTCACGGTGACGGTGCCCGCACCGGACGTCGTCCACTCACCAGCGGCGCCCAGCGGCAAGACCACGATCACCGGCACGGCGGCGGGATTGGGCGAGCAGGACCAGTTCAGCTTGACCGTCACCGACGCCGCAGACACCAACAAGTCGTGCAAGGGTACCTATCTCGTCCACGTCACCGCCGGCGGCGGCGGTTGGGGCGACCCGCATCTGACCACCGTCGACGGCGTGAACTACGACTTCCAGAGTGCCGGCGAATTTACCGCGTTGCGCGATGACCGGCTGGAAATCCAGACACGCCAGACCGCCGTGCCGACGGCGACCATCCCCATCACCAACCCGCATACGGGCATCAAGCACTGCGTGGCGGTGTATACCGCCGTGGCGGCGCGTGTCGGCAGCAACCGCGTCAGCTTGCAGCCCAATCCGGACGTGGAGGAATCACGCAAGGGCATGGAGCTGCGCGTGAACGGCAAGCTGGTCGTGCTCACCGACAAGGGGATCACGCTCAAGGCGCAAAGCGGGGTGCCGGGCGCCGCCCCTGGCGGCATTGATGGCCACATCCGGATGGTCGCCAATGGCGCCATCGAGATCGTCGATGCGCGCGGCACACAGCTGCTGGCTACGCCGCAGTTCTGGAACGGCCCGCAAGCCTGGTATATGAATATCAACGTATACCAGACCTCGGCCATTGCGGGCACGATGGGCCGGATCCCCGACGGCAGCTGGATTCCCGCATTGCCCGACGGCACGTCGATGGGGCCCAAGCCCGAGTCCATCGACCAGCGCTACCAGGACCTGTACGAAAAATTCGCCGATGCGTGGCGCGTAACCGACACGACCAGCCTGTTCGACTACGCGCCGGGCACCAGCACCGCCACGTTCACGCTGGACGAGTGGCCGCGCAATTCGCCGGAGTCCTGTGACGTGGCCGGCCAGACTTCGCTGGAACCGGCGACCGAAGCAGTGGCGCAGGCCGCGTGCGCGGCGGTGGAGGATCAGGTACGCAAGGCCGACTGCGTGTTCGACGTCATGGTCACGGGGCATGAGGGCTTCGGCAAGAGCCTCCAGACCGCGCAGGCCTTCAAGCCCATCGGCACCGGGACCTGGTACAGCCCCTCGCCACCGATCCAGCGACCCACGCCGCCCACGACCATCGGCAGCGGTGGAGAAACGGGCGGCGGCATGGCCGAACTGCTGCAGAAGTGGTGGTGGCTCATCCTGCTGCTGATCCTGATCGTGCTGTTCCTGCTGTTCCGGAAGAAGTAGCCGGAGCCGCCGTGTGAGTCATTCACGACCACAGGCGAAGCGGATGTCGGGTGGAGACGGGCTCCGCCCGGCATCGCTGCTGCGCGCCGTGCCCGTCTTGCTGTTGAGCGGCAGCGCCTGGTCCGCGCCTCAGGACATCGATTTCGGGCTCGATTGCACGCAACTGCCCCCGCATGTCTTCAAGGCCAAGGTGGGCGCCGCCGTCGACTCGCGCATCGAGCTGCTCAACAGCAAGGGCGAGCGCAGGTTCGACGGGGAGGTCTGCCCCCATTTCAGAACCCTGAAGTCGGTCACCACGACGCGCACCGCAGATTCCGAGCATCTGCGATTCGACGTCGCCTATCGCTATCGCGTGCGTGCCTTCGATCGTGCGGGAAACGCCAGCGAGTTCTCCATCATTTCGTTGGTGCAGACACCCGTCGAAGGTCCACCGGGTCATCCTCACTAGGTGGCAAAAATGGGCAAGCGCAGACGCAGGCACGTCGAGAGCACGCAGAACCGCGGCGCGGGGTTCTTCAAGCTGCAGGGCGGGTCCGCGTCCGGCGATCCGTTCTTCAAGCCCACCACGGCCGGCGATGTGCCCAAGGTGCAGAGGGAGGACGCGCCCAGCACCGGGACCGAGGAAGAGAAGAAGGATCCGGTCACCGAAGGGCTCAAGTCCGTTGGCGAGAAACTCGCCGAGAACGAGGCGTTCAAGCAGTGGTACCAGCCGCGGCTCGCCAGCCTCAAGTACACGCTGTGGGACAAGGCCAGCCCCGGCGAAAAAGCCGAGATGCTGAGCTTCCTGGGCGTGAACCTGGGCATGGCCGGCCTCGCGTTCGCGTCGAATCCGCAGCTACGCCAGAGCCTCTCGGGCGTGAACATCGGCAAGCCGTTCGGGTGGATTCCCCACTCACCGATCAGCGGCTTCAACTACAAACTGCCCGGCGCCGGCAAGACCGCGACGGAGTTCACGACCGACTTCACGCTGGATCCATTTATAGATCTGTGGAAAAAGAGGCCATCCTTCCTGCCGTCGGGCGCGAGCTTCGGTCTCGAATCGAGCTACGACCCGAATGGCCGCGGCCTGGACCTCACCGGCGGGAAGTTTGGTCTCGATTTCTTCGACGGCGCGTTGAAAGCCGAAGGGAAGACGTTCAAGTCGCTGAGTCCATATCCCTTGCTCATGCCCGGCATGGGGCCAGGTTACGAACCGAGCTGGCTGATGAACCAGACGCCCGGAATTCCGGACACCAAGGCCTCGGGATTCCAGTTCATGTTGAACGCAGATCTGCTCAAGCTGTTTCCTGGCCTGAAGAAGCGCTTCTGAGGCCCGTATGCACACGCATTCCCCAGCGAAGGATTCGGCCAGTCACAGCACGCAGCCGTTCTTTGCCTCGCACGTGCCACCCGCGGCCAGTTTCTTCTCGAATCCCGCGGCGGCCGAATTCGTGCAGCGAAAGTGCGAAACCTGTGACGGCGAGCAGCAGCTCCAGCCGCAGCTCGATGTCGGCCCGGTCGATGATCCGCTGGAGATCGAAGCCGACGCGATGGCGGATCGCGTCGTGCGTCGCCAGGCGCTGGACACGGGCGGACCCGACGCCGAGGCGCCGTCGCTGCAGACCCTGCCGGATCACGCCGTGCAGCGCCAATGCGCTACGTGCCAGAGCGAGACAACCATCCTTCCGCAACTCGAAATCGGCCCGGTCGACGATCCGCTGGAGGTCGAAGCGGATGCGATGGCGGACCGCGTGGTGCGGCGTCAGGCCGCCGACCGCAACGAGGACGCTGCGCAGGAGCGGCGCGTGCTGGCCAAGGCCGAAGGCGCGGATTCGTCGGCGTCTTCGTCGGCGTCGACGGGCGATAGCCTGGAATCTTCCATCGCCCATTCCACCGGCTCGGGCGCAGCGCTGGCGGCGCACACGCGCGACCAGATGGAGGACGCTTTCGGAGCGGACTTCTCTGCGGTGCGCATACACACCGGATCCGAATCCTCGACAATGAACGAGGAGATCGGCGCGCGGGCATTCACCTACGGCACCGACATCCATTTCAACGACGGCGAGTATCAGCCGGGAACTCAGCGCGGCACGCACTTGCTGGCCCACGAGCTCACCCACGTGGTGCAGCAGAACAGCGCCGTGCGACGTGCGCCTAAGCGCGTCCAGCGCAAACTGCTGGTATTCGGCCCTACGACCGGTATCCCGAGCGGCACCTTGATCCACAACTACGGTGTGCTGCCGCAGTTCACCCAGAACGGTCTGAATCCCGGACTCTGGCTCGAGCCCGGAATACCCGGGGCGAACAAGGACATCGTCAGCGTCGGGCTCAAGGGCGAGCCCGATTTTTACCGCGACAACGGCGCCAACGGCGTACCCATCGGCCTCAACCAGCGCAAGGCAGGCGGTTTCCAGAACATGAACGTCGCCGCCGCGGCGCCGAAAAAACCGCTGGTGCCAGGCGGCCCGGTACAGGATCTGGGCAGCGCCCCCTCGGATATCGAGCTTGGCGATCTCAAGCCTGGCCACTCGCCGGAAGAGCAGTTGGGCAGGCTGCAGATCAGGAACTACATCAAGGGCATCGAGAACACGGCCAACGCCGTGAACAGCTATCAGCAGCAATATAGCCACCCGGACCAGTGGAATCCGCTGCCCAAGGCGCGGCCCATGAATGAACTCACGGTGCCCGACAGGCTGACCCGTTCCAGTCCATCGGGAACCCGCTACAGCAAGCTCGACGTCTGGGAATGGACCGGCAAGGCGAAGCGGCACAGCTTCACCTCGCTGATGGGTAGTCTGATCGTCTACCGCAGTTCGGTGCCCGGCATCTGGGCCTACGAATGGATGCCGGAGAACGTGCCCGACTCACTCGGCGAAGACTTCGATGTGCAGCAGCTGCTCGACCGGCTGAACCACGATGTGAGGCCACGGCTGGTCGCGCCCAAGCTCAAGGCGGCGACGTCGGTGCGGCGCCGGCAGCGCACCGTCGTGCGCCGCAAGGCCAAGCCACACAAGAAGTTCAACGAGAAGGGCTGGCAGGATGCGTATACGCCGTGGCGAAAGGACGCGGACAAGGCGCTGGGCGACACCAAGAGCAAAAACAACGAGGCGGTGCTCGAGGCGGTGACCGAGGGCAAGAAGCGCACCGGTTTCGATCCCAAGCTTCCGCAAGTCGTGAAGGATCGCGCGAAGGCCTTCACGCAGGTCCGGCACTGGATAAAGTTCGGCCGTATATACGCCTGGCTGCGCAAGACCTTCGATCGCGTCTACGTGAAACTCGCGGGCTTCGCGAAATGGATCAAGGACAAGGTCAAGGGCCTGGTCAAATCGGCCGGCGGCAGCGGCTTCGGCAACTGGATCAAGGCCGCCGCGATGGCGCTGTTCAAGGTGGCCAAAAAACTCGGTGCCTGGGCGATTTCGATCATCCTCGACAAGCTGCTCGATTCACTGCAGGAGGGCGTGATCAACATCCTCAGGCAGCTGGCCGAGGCGGCGACGCCCGAGTCGGTGAAGAGCAAGATCGAGGAAGTCGAGGCGCTCAAGGCCAGGTTCGAGGAAATGCTTCAGGAAGCGGAGCAGAGTCTCGAAAAGAAGCTGTTCGGCGACAAGCTGGAGCTATTCAGCCAGCTCGCCAAGTACATGGAGATCGCGAGCACGGTCAGTACGATCGTCAGCGTGGTGAAGTGGGGCATCCGCATCGTCGCCTGCGCCTCGCCGCCGCTGCTGGGCTGTCTGTGGAACCTCGCCATCGCTGCGCTCGAATGGGCCTTCGCCAAGCTCATGGAGACCTGCTGGTTCGGCGCCAAGGTGATGGGCTGGGTCAGGGACAGCGGCATCCAGGCGATACTCGGCTTCCCCACCCAGGTTGCCCAGTACATCGCAGGGGCGGCCAACAATCTCATGAAGAAAATGCTGCCGGACGGCATAGGACCGCTGTTCGCCGACATCACGATAGACCACAACGAATTCAAGATGAATTGCGAGGGTGGCGGTGGCGGCGATGAAGAGGGCGAGAGTGGCGGCGGCAGCGGCGAGGAGCCGAGCGAAGAACAGAAGGCGCTCATGGAGCTCGCCAAGGAAGTAGGGGACGAGAAAATGGAGGCCTTCCTGGAAATGGCTGCCAAGCGCGCGGTCGACTACAACGTGCAGCTCGATGCGGAACGGATCCGGCAGCTCGGGTCGCTGATCAAGTCGTTGACCGTCGATCAGATGAAGGCGATCGCGCAGAAGGAAATGCCCAAGGACGGCATCCCCGTGTCGGCGGAGGAATTTCTCAAAAACATCGCCACGCTCACGCCCGATGAAAGCAAGCGCAAGGAGGAACGCAAGATCGACTACGACAAGGCGCTGCGCAGCAACCGGAAATACGAGCGCAGCGAGATCGGCTGGAAACCCGAACTGTTCGTCAAATCGGGCGTGGCATCGGACTCCAGGGAGTTTGCCGACGCCATCTACGACATCCAGAAGATCCTCGGCCTGAAGCCGGACGGCATGGCAGGGCCCGGGACGACCAAGATGTACTACGAGGCCAACCGGCAGCCCAAAGACGGCGCCTACGCGAATGCCGCCGACCTCGTGAGGCAGGCGGAACAGCGGGCGGCCGACGACAAGGAACGCGCCGAGCTGGAGAAGGAAAATGCAGCCATCCAGAAAGAGCCTGCGGTCAAGGCGGCCATGGCCAGGGCGCTTCCCTCCAATGATCAATTGAAGAAGGACCTGGCGGCGCTGGATTGGACCCAGGTCCCCGCAGGCGGCATCCGGTTCTTCAGGTTCAACGATGGCGGCCTGGTCGCCATCAAGACGGACGCCGGCGGCCGGATCGGCGGATTCTTCCACTATGCCGAGCGGGAGTTCCGTGGCACGAAAGCGCCGATGATCGTCAAGATCACGCAGTTCTACGCGCTCGACGAGATCCCGCATACCGCGATCCAGGCCTGGGTCAAGGAAAAGGACGGGACCGAGCAGCAGGTCATGTCGTTCCTCGAGGAGAAGAAGGACACGTTCTTCCCCGCGACCATTGAACTTGTGAACAAGTTCGTGAACCTGCGATGAGCCAGCAACCGCCACGGATCGGGGTCAACGCCGGCGCTGAGCGCAGCTATCTGCATCGCGCGTTCGAGCAATTCGAGGCGATGCTCGAGCATCGTCTGCGTACGCACCTGCAGCAGGACGCGGAACGGGCCGAGGCGCCTGGCGCGATCGACCCGCCGGCGCCGGATGACGATTCGCCCTACGGCGGCTTCGTCAGGGAGCAGCAGCTGGACAACGAGTCACAGCTGCTGCTGCTGCTCGCCTTCGCTCCCTGGCTCATGCCGGGTTTTTTCGACCGCATCGTGCAGAGGCTGCAGACAGGGGCAGGCGACTATCCGCAGTTCGGCGGCATTCGCGGCAAACAGCATCGCGGCTTCCTGCCAACCGGCGACAGCGCGCTTTTCCTTCTGGCCGGTGACGATCTGGCCGAGCGCCTGCACTGGCAGAAGCTTCTGAGCGGCGAGCTTTCGCTGGTCCGCAAGCAGGTCGTCTATCTCGAAGACCCCGTGGACGGCGACCCGCCCATGAGCGGGCGACTGCAAATCGACCAGGATCTGGCCGAGAGTTTCATCAGCGGCAAGCCGCGTCCGCCGCGACGATCGGTGAAGTTTCCCGCGCAAAAACTCGAGACCGGCATGGAGTGGGATGACCTGGTGCTGCCCACGCGCACCATGGCCGAGATCCGCGAGCTCGAAGCGTGGGTGCGCCGCGGCAACGTGCTGCTCGATGACTGGCAGATGCGCCGCAAGCTGCGCCCGGGCTGCCGCGCGCTGTTCTACGGTCCGCCGGGCACCGGCAAGACCGTGACCGCATCGGTACTCGGCAAGGTCACCGGGCACGACGTATACCGCGTAGACCTCTCGATGGTGGTGTCGAAATACATCGGTGAGACCGAGAAGAATCTCGCAGCACTGTTCGACCGTGCGGAACACAAGGACTGGATCTTGTTCTTCGACGAAGCGGACGCGCTGTTTGGCAGACGCACGCAGGTGCGCGATGCGCATGATCGCTACGCCAACCAGGAGGTCTCGTTCCTGCTGCAGCGGATCGAGACCTTCAGCGGCCTGACCATCCTGGCGTCGAACCTGGCGGGCAACGTCGACGAAGCCTTTGCGCGGCGCTTCGAGCACCTGGTCCACTTTCCGATGCCGCGACCGAACGAGCGCCTGCTCATCTGGAAGAAGGGGCTGCCGCCGGTGGCGTCGCTGGAACCGGGCGTCGATCTTGCGCAGATCGCCAATCGCTATGAGCTGAGCGGGGGAATGATCATGAATGTCATTCGCTACGTTTCGCTGCAGGCGATTTCCCGCGATGAGCGCGTGTTGCGCCTTCAAGATTTCCTTGATGGGGTTCGCCGCGAGTACACAAAAGAGAACAAGCTCGAATAGGCGGAGATTCAGAACCGCTCGTTCACCGGCAAGTAGCGCCACTGCCCGACGGGCAACTTGCCCATGGATATACGCCCGATGCGAATACGCTTGACCGCCAGAGGCGTCAGCCCGACCTGGGCACACATCGCGCGCAACTGACCGGGCTGTGGCGCCTTGATCGCGAAACGCAGGCGGTTTTCGCTCTGCCAGCTGGCCTTGCAGGGCGCTATTGGCCAACCACCAAAACTCAGTCCATGATTAAGCAGTGTGAGACCGCCCGGCATAAGCTCGCCGCTGACTTCTACAACATACTCTTGCTCGATCTTGAGCGTTTCCTCAATCAATCGCCGGGAAACGCGCCAATCCTGCGTGAGCACGGTCAGGCCGCTGCTGTCGGACTCAAGCCCCAAGGGAATAGTAAACTTGTGAAAATGACGTTTTAGTGCGCGGACACCGGAATTGTCGTCGGCGCTGCGCGCATCCAGCGAGATCTTCTGCCACGCAAGATCCGCACCTTCTCCGGCACTCGCGCCCTCGGGCTTGTGCAACAGAATGGTCGCGGGTTGCACTGCATCCAGGCTGGCCGCCGGGTCCAGGCTGACGATATTGTCGGAAACCTTGAACTGCGGCTCCTCGACCGTGCTGCCATCGACGCTGACCCAGCCGTTTTCTATGTATTGCTCGGCTTCGCTGCGAGAGCAGCCGATAAGCGCCGCAAGGCGCTTGGAAAGACGAACGGGTTCAGTCATGGAGGGCGCCGTGGGATTTCGAAGCTGTCATTGTAAGCGGCGCTACCCGCAAACGCGCAGCGGCCTACGCAGCGGAACCGGTGATCGTGTCTATGTCCAAGCACAGAAAATTCAGCTCATCGTCGCTGCGTACGTCGCCTTTGGCGAATTTTAGGGGCAGCTGCGTAAGCAACGTAAGACTGTCAACGACGGTGAATTGGCGGAGTCTCGTCTCCTGGTCGACGTGAATTTCACTATGTGCGTCTGGCGCGCAGGCCGCGAACTGGCGAGAGTTGGCCATCGAGTTGGAGAGCGTGTAATCAAGTGCTTGACAGCGTGATCCGGTGAATCATCGCACCGGCGCGACCTCAGGGTAGGGCTGGTAACACAGCAGAATCGGCAGGTGCGCAATCAATCGCGCCTGGAGTTCGGCATCGGTATCGATGGCGATCACGTAGGCATTCGCGGCGTCAATCAGCGCGTCATGCAGATTTTCGATGACCATCTCCAACGCGTTGGGGGCAAGGCGCGTGCAGCACCGGCAGCCGGACCCGCCTGCCAACGGTAGAAGATCGGCCTGGCCCCTGCGCCGGCGGCTCGCGTCGACTCGGCGCTGTAGGTATGCATGGGGTCTTGGTCGCGGGTCGGGCGCGTGTCATTAACTCGTCAAAAAATTCTATTATTCTGGATTCATGGAATCAAAAACCGCCGTGCAGGCACTCAGTGCGCTCGCCCAAGACAGCCGCCTGGCCGTCTACCGGCTTCTCGTCGAGGTTGGGCCAGAAGGCCTGCCGGCGACGCTGATCGCCGAACGCCTGGGCATCCCTGCCAACACGCTTTCGTTCCATGTGAAAGCGTTGAGCCAGGCCGATCTCGTCTCGGCCCGGCACGAAGGGCGCTTCATCTACTACGCAGCGAACTTCGAGCGCATGAACGACCTGGTCGGCTTCCTCACCGAAAACTGCTGCGGCGGCCGCCCGTGCCTGCCTGCCACGCGTAGCCCCCGCCAAAAATCCGGAGCCTCCCATGACTGATCGCGTCTTCAACGTGCTGTTCCTGTGCACGGGCAATTCGGCCCGGAGCATCCTGGCGGAGGCCACGCTCAACCACAAAGGGCAAGGCCGCTTCCGTGCGTACAGCGCTGGCAGCCACCCCAACGGCACCGTCAATCCCTACGCGATCGCGTTGCTGCAGCGCATGGGCATCCCGACCGACGGGCTGCGTAGCAAGAGCTGGGACCAGTTCGAGCAGCCCGGCGCACCGATGCTGGATTTCGTATTTACGGTCTGCGACAACGCCGCCGGCGAGGTCTGCCCGATCTGGCCAGGTCAGCCTGTTACCGCGCATTGGGGCGTACCCGATCCCGCGGCGGTCGAAGGGACCGATGTCGAGAAGACCAACGCCTTCCGCGAGGCGTTCACGACGCTGCAGCGGCGCATCGAGCTTTTCACGTGCCTGCCGTTCGCCTCGCTCGATCGCATGGCGATTCACGACCACGTGCGCGACATCGGCAAGGCGTAAACCATGTCTCAGCAGGCTTCACTGGCGCGCCGCGGCACTGCCGAGGCGATCGGTTCCATGCTCCTGTCGGCGACCGTCATCGGTTCGGGCATCATGGCCGACCGCCTGGCCAGCGGGAACGTCGCAGTCGCGCTCTTGGCCAACACAGCGGCGACCGTCGCTGTGCTGGCCGCGCTGATCGCGCTGCTGGGACCGATCAGCGGCGCGCATTTCAATCCGGTGGTGTCGGCGGTCGAAGTGCTGCGCCGGCGCCTCGCGGCCGGCGACGCCGCGCTCTACGTTGCCCTTCAGGTGATCGGCTGCTGCGCCGGCGCCGTGCTGGCCCATGCGATGTTCGAGCTGCCATTGCTCCAGGCCTCGACGCACGTGCGCACAGGAACGGCCCAGTGGCTCGCTGAGGCGGTCGCGACGTTCGGCCTGCTTTTCGTCGTCATCGGGCACCGTCGAGCGGCCGATGCTCCTTGGATGGTGGCTGCCTGGATCGGTGCAGCGTATTGGTTCACCGCATCGACGTCGTTTGCCAATCCGGCCATCACCATCGCGCGGTGCCTGACCGATACCTTCGCCGGCATCCGGCCGGTCGACGTGCCCGGGTTTGTGCTCGCGCAATGCGCCGGCGCGGCCGTAAGCGCGTTGGTGGCACGCTGGCTGTTTACGCCCTTAGCGGATGCGTCCGCCAGCTAAGGAACCTCTGAACAAGTCCTTGTGCTGAAATAGCGTCAACCCGCCAGCAGGAATCGGTCGATGTCGCAGATGAGCTTCGGTGATTCGGAGTACGCGAGCAAGCGCAAACAGACGCGCCGCGAGACGTTCCTTGCGGAGATGGAGCAGATCATTCCGTGGACGATTCTGCTGAACCTCATCGAGCCGGTGTATCCGAAGGCGGGGAACGGCCGTCCGCCGTATCCACTGAAGGCGATGCTGAAGGTTCATCTGATGCAGAACTGGTTCGGGCTGAGCGATCCGGCGATGGAAGAAGCGCTGTACGAGATCGCATCAATGCGGCAGTTCGCCGGTTTTTCGCTGACCAAGCCGATTCCGGACGAGACGACGATCCTGAACTTTCGACGGTTGCTGGAGCAGTTCGAGTTGGCACCGGAGATTCTGGCGCGGGTGAACGGGTATCTGTCGCGGAAAGGTCTGATGCTCAAGCGGGGAACGATTGTGGATGCAACGATCATCTCGGCGCCGAGTTCGACCAAGAATGCCGAGGGTCAGCGTGATCCGGAGATGCATCAGACGAAGAAAGGCGAGCAGTGGTATTTCGGCATGAAGGCGCACATCGGTGTTGATGTGGATTCGGGTCTGGTGCACACGGTAACGACGACGGCGGCCAACGAGGCAGACGTCAATGAAGCGGAGTACCTGCTGCACGGTAAAGAGCAAGTGGCCTACGCGGACGCAGGCTATACCGGTGCGGACAAGAGCGCTGCGCGCAAAGGTCTGGAGTGGAAGATTGCGCGCAAGCGCGGCAGCGTGAAGGCCATGCCGGAAGGGCGTGAAAAGCGGTTGATCGAGCAAGCGGAGAAGCAGAAAGCCAGCATCCGAGCGATCGTGGAGCATCCATTCCGTGTGGTGAAGCGCCAGTTCGGCTACGTGATGGTTCGCTTCAAGGGATTGGCGAAGAACACCGCGCAGGTCGTAACACTGTTCGCGCTATCGAATCTGTGGATGGCGAGAAAGCGATTGTTGGCGATGACGGGGAAGTTGCGTCCGCAGGTCGCTTGTTGAGGGCGAAAGGCCGCAAATTGCGGCCTTCGCGCTGAGATT
>JBBQZR010000015.1:0-95990 GCA_038207515.1 Lysobacterales bacterium
GGCAAATCGACCCTGTTCAATCGCCTAAGCGGTGCCGGCGTCTATGCCGCCGACCAGCTATTCGCGACCCTGGACCCGACCCTGCGCCGCATCGACGGACTGCCCTGCGGCCCGTTCGTGATCGCCGACACGGTCGGTTTCATCCGCGACCTGCCGCACGACCTGGTCGCGGCGTTCCAGTCCACCCTGGCCGAGACGCGCGATGCCGACCTGCTGCTGCATGTGATCGACGCGGCTGATCCTGAGCGCGACCAGCGCATGGCCGACGTGGCCACGGTGCTCGCCGAGATCGGTGCGGACGACGTGCCGCAGCTGCAGGTGTTCAACAAGATCGACACCCTCGACGGCGCGCAGCCGCGCCGCGACGACGTCGATGGCGGGCAGCAGCCTCGCGTGTGGATCTCCGCGGCGCAGGACATGGGCATCGATTTGCTGCGCGACGCGATCGTCGACCAGATCGGCCGCGACCGTATCCGCATCACCCTGCACGTCTCGTCGGCGCAGGGGCGCCTGCGCGCGCGCCTTTACGAGGCCGGCGTCGTCGGTGACGAGAGCGGCGCGGAAGACGGCGGCTGGGAACTCGCGCTCGATGCGCCGCGCGAGCGGCTGCATTACCTGTTCGGCCTGTCCGATGGCGACGGCAGCTATCTGCGCAAGGCTCTGGGCGGACTGCTGGCGCCGGTCGGCAGCGCGGAGTGACGCCGGAAAACAGGGCTTTCCTGCCCTGCAACCGGCGCAGCCCTTGACTCCGGCGCGGCTGTCCCGATCTAGACCACGGTTCCTCAGGGACGTTCTGAAGAAGAACGGGCGGTGTCACTCTTTGTACTCAGCACCAGATCCCCACAACCCAGACAAACGCCTGCTGCGCAGGCATTTGGCCGGTCCAGCCCGTCGGGCGTTCACAGTGATCAGAACCTGTGGTTCTGAGCGCTCACTCTTCACCCCCTTGACTCAAGGGGGCTCCGAAAACCAAGGCGCATGTCGGCAGGTTCGAAGGTTCTGCCGGATCGCGGGCGTGTCCGGTCATCGATTTCGTCCGGTACAATCCTGCCGCAATCCGTCCCGGCCACGCCCTGCGTGCGTCCACCGCGGTTGCCGACCGGACAACCGAATTCCCCAAGCTTCAGCTAACACCCAACGGCGCGCCGGCGACGGCACGACAATCACGAGGTCAACTCATGGCATGGAATGAGCCGGGCAAACGCGACCCCTGGCGCGGCAACCAGAAAGGCCCGGATATGGAGGATATGCTGCGCCGCCTGCGCGAGCGTTTCGGATCCCTGTTCGGCGGCGGCAGTGGCAGCGGTGGTGGCGGCAACGCCGGTTCCATCGGCGTTCTCGTCGCCGTCGTCGCGATCCTGCTGGCCTGGGTGGCGCTGGACAGCTGGAGCGTGGTCAATGCGCGCGACGTCGGCGTCGTGCAGCGCTTCGGCAAGAAGACCCGCGTCATGAGCCCGGGCTTCAACCTCAAGTGGCCGCGGCCGATCGAGACTGTCACCAAGGTCAAGATCAAGGATGTGCGCCTGCTCGCCGACAGCGTGCGCATGCTCACGAAGGACGAGAACATCGTCCAGATCGACTTCAACGTGCAGTATCAGGTCTCGGATGCGCAGAAGTACCTGTTCCACGTCAAGGACGTCGAGGATCCCACCATCAAGCACGCGGCCGAGAGCGCCGTGCGCCAGGTCATCGGCGGCAGCGCGATGGATACGATCCTGTCGGGGCAGGGCTCCGAACTCGTCGCCGAAACCAAGAAGGTGCTGCAGACGACATTGGATTCTTACGACGCCGGCATTGCCGTAACCGAGGTGAATTTCCAGTCGGTCGCGCCGCCGCATGAGGTCAAGGAGTCGTTCGACGACGTGACCAATGCGCGCGAAAACAAGCAGCAGACCGAGAACGAAGCGCAGGCCTACGCGAACAAGGTCGTGCCCGAAGCGCGCGGCCAGGCCGCACGCATCAAGGCCGAGGCCGAAGGCTACCGCGCCGAACGCATTGCCCGCGCCGAAGGCGACGCCGATCGATTCAACCAGCTCGTGACGCAGTACAAGACCGCGCCGGACGTCACGCGCAAGCGCCTGTATCTCGAAACCATGCAGCAGGTGCTCAAGGACAACGTCAAGGTGCTCGATTCGACTAACGGCCGCAATCTGATCAACCTGCCCATGGACAGGCTCGTGCCGGCCGCGACCAGCTTCTCGCCGGGTGCCGGCGTGCTGCTGCGGTCCGCCGACGATGCCAACCGCGCTACGCCGGGAGCTCAGCAATGAAGTCCTTTGCCGCCCTGATCGCCGCGCTGCTGTTGCTGCTCGGCGTCAATTCCACGTTCGTCGTGCGCGAAGGCGAGACTGCGCTGCTGCTGCAGTTCGGCCGCATCGTC
This sequence comes from Lysobacterales bacterium, assembly GCA_038207515.1. Taxonomy (GTDB): domain Bacteria; phylum Pseudomonadota; class Gammaproteobacteria; order Xanthomonadales; family Rhodanobacteraceae; genus Tahibacter. The sequence goes on from JBBQZR010000015.1 coordinate 2,381, forward strand.
CACGCCGGCTACGAACCCGGCCTGCAGTGGAAGCTGCCGTTCGTGCAGCAGGTGCTGCGCTTCGACAAGCGTATCCTCGGCCTGGACACCAAGCCGGAACGCTATCTGACCTCGGAAAAGAAGAGCGTGCTCGTGGACTTCTACGTCAAGTGGAAGATCGACGACGTGACCCTCTTTTACGGCGCCTCCGGCGGTGCCGAGGATCAGGCGACCCTGCGCCTGACGCCGATCGTAAAGGACGCGCTGCGCTTCGAATTCAATGCGCGGCCGCTGCATGAGCTGATCGCCGACGGCCGCGTCGACATCACCTCGCATGTGCGCGAAAAGGCCAACCTGGCGACGCGCAGCTCGCTTGGCATCGAGATCGTCGATGTGCGCATCAAGGGCATCAACTTCCCGGAAGAGGGCACCGTGCTCGCGTCGGTCTACGACCGCATGCGCGCCGAGCGCTCCCAGGTTGCCAACGACCTGCGCGCGCGCGGCAAGGAAGCCGGCGAGACGATCCAGGCCGACGCCGACCGCCAGCGCCAGGTGCTGCTGGCCGAGGCGAACAAGGAAGCCCAGTCCGTGCGCGGCCAAGGCGACGCGAAGGCTGCGGAAATCTACGCCCAGGCCTATGGCAAGGACGCGGAGTTCTATGCCTTCACGCGCAGTCTCGAGACGTATCGCGAGTCGTTCCGTAACGGCAATGGCGTATTGCTGTTGGACCCGAAGTCCGAGCTGTTCCGCTATTTCGGCGACAGCAAATAATCAGTGAAGGACCTCAACGCGGCGCTGTGCCTGGTGCTGGTCGTCGAGGGTGTGTTTCTGTTCGCGTTGCCGGCCGTGTGGAAACGCATGGCCGATCTTTTGCAGAGCCTGAGCGAGCGCGATCTGCGCATCGCCGGCGCGGTCATGGTCGTGGTCGGCCTGCTCGCCCTGCAACTGGTGCGGCGCGTGTTTTAGTTTTCTGAAGCGATCCGGGGACGGATCGCCCGGCGGCCATCGACGCCGCGGATTTTCGGCGCCTGCGTTCGTCGCGAACGCGGGCGTTTCCATGTTTCCAGTTTGAGGAACGTACAGCCATGGGCAAATCAGTCGTCATCCTCGGAGCCCAGTGGGGCGACGAAGGCAAGGGCAAGATCGTCGACCTGCTGACCGAAGACGTTGGCGCCGTCGTGCGCTTCCAGGGCGGCCACAACGCCGGTCATACCCTCGTCATCGCGGGTAAGAAGACCGTGCTGCACCTGATTCCGTCGGGCATCCTGCGCGAGGAAGCGCTGTGCCTGATCGGCAACGGCGTGGTGCTGTCGCCCGCGGCGCTGCAGACCGAGATCGGCGAACTTGAAGCCAACGGCGTCGACGTGCGTTCGCGCCTCAAGATCTCGCCGGCGACGCCGCTGATCATGCCGTATCACATCGCTGTCGATCAGGCGCGCGAGAAGGCGTCCGGTGCCAAGGCCATCGGCACCACGGGCCGCGGCATCGGCCCGGCCTACGAGGACAAGGTGGCCCGCCGCGGCATCCGCGTCGCCGACCTGTTCTATCCGGACCAGCTCGCCGACAAGTTGCGCGACGCGGTCGACTATCACAACTTCGTGCTCGAGAACTGGCTCAAGGCCGACACCGTCGACTACCAGAAAGTGCTCGACGAGGCGCTGACCTTCGGTCATTACGTCAAGCCCATGGTCGATGACGTCTCGACCATCCTTTACGACCTGCGCAAGGCCGGCAAGAACATCCTGTTCGAAGGTGCGCAGGGTTCGCTGCTCGACATCGACCACGGCACCTATCCCTACGTAACCTCGTCCAACACCACGGTCGGCGGTGCGTATGCGGGCAGCGGCGTCGGCGCGCGCGACATCGACTACGTGCTCGGCATTGCGAAGGCCTACGCGACGCGCGTCGGCGGCGGTCCGTTCCCGACCGAGCTCAATGACGACATGGGCGAACTGCTGCGCAAGCGCGGCAACGAGTTCGGCGCCACCACGGGACGGCCGCGCCGCTGCGGCTGGATCGATCTCGTCGCGCTCAAGCGCGCGGTGCAGATCAACGGTATCTCGGGTCTGGCCATCACCAAGCTCGACGTGCTCGACGGCCTGGCGTCGATCAAGGTCTGCATCGCCTACGAATACCGCGGCAAGCAGCGCACGCTCGCGCCGCTCGACGCCGCCGGCTGGGACGAGTGCAAGCCCGTCTATCTGGAATTCCCAGGCTGGCAGGAGCCGACCTCGGGCGTGCGCGAATTCTCCAAGCTGCCGCCCGCGGCGCGCGCCTACCTGCGCGCGGTCGAGGAATTGGCCGAATGTCCGCTCGCGCTGGTCGCGACCGGTGCCGATCGCGACGACACGATCATCCTGCGTGATCCGTTCGCCTGACAACGCTGCGGATACCGTGTGGTGCTTTCCTGCACCCGCGCGATCCACCGCACAGGACGCACGCCGGTGCCGCGCGTTCCGCGGCACCGGCGCCTGCAACGTGATGCCGCGCCGATAGCCCCCGGCGCCATCGACGAAACCGCGGTGGTGTCGGTTCGCCGACGGCGCAGCCGATCCAATTTCTGTCCGGAAGCAGTCATGACGCCTTTTCGCATCCGTGAAATCGATCATCTCGTGCTGCGCGCCCGCGACCAGGACGCGCTCGTGCGCTTCTACTGCGAAGTGCTGGGCTGCAGTGTGGAGAAGCGCCAGGACGCGATCGGCCTCGTGCAGCTGCGTGCAGGCGCGTCGCTGATCGATATCATCACGGTCGAGGGCAAGCTCGGACGCCTCGGCGGTGCCGCACCCGGCCGCGAAGGCCGCAACCTCGACCACTTCTGCGTGCGCGTCGACCCGTTCGATGTCGACGCGATTCGCGCGCATCTGCTGGCGCATGGCGTCGAGCCCGGGGATTACGGTTCTCGCTACGGCGCCGAGGGCGAAGGCCCATCGCTGTACCTCAGCGATATCGAAGGCAACACGATCGAGCTCAAGGGTCCGCCCGGGCCGGTTTGAGTCGGTGCGAAAACGCCGTTGCGGCGCTATTGGGATCGTGGCGGCAAGCGTTCACACGGTCGTCGCGGCTCGAGTCTGGATCGCCTGCGGGCCGCCTTTGCTGACGAGTTGCAAAAGCTACAGCGGGATATCGTCGCGTACCTGGTTGACGTAGGCGAGGATCTCGCGCGCCTGCGTAGTGCTGCGCAGCCATTCGCGGATCTCCTGCGCGCGTACGTAGTCGTCGCCGAGACGTTCGTTCCACAACTGCTCGGCACGGCGTTCGGCCTCGGTGGAGCGCACGCGGTTCTGCCACGGCTGGGTGAACACGAGGGTCAGCTTGCCGGCGAGCGCGAGGCGGTCGAGCAGTTGCCATTCGCCGCGATCGAGCCAGGCTTCGTCGCAGTTGCACGCACAGGTCGATCTGATTGCGGGCATCGGCGCTGACGCGGAACTTCGTCATGAAGTGTTGGCACTTGGGACAGCACAGTGCAATGGACGTGTCCTTGATTTCGTCGAGGCTCTCGTCGTCCCCATTGCCACTCGCGAGTTCGGGCTGGTTTTCGCGCCAGTGGCGATAGGCGACGAGCGAGAGCAGGCTGCCGCCGCAACCGTCGCAGGACAGGGCCGGCAGGTCGGCCTCGATGCGTGACGGATGCAGGCTGCGCTCTTTGCAATGCGGACAGTTGCTGGCCATGACGACTCCTTACTGACGCTAAGCACGGTGCCGCGATGCGGCGATTTTTTGCAGCGTGCAGACGACAGAAGGCCCGCGCTAGGCGGGCCTTCTGTACTTCATCTGGTGCCCAAGAGAGGACTCGAACCTCCACGGGTCGCCCCGCTAGTACCTGAAACTAGTGCGTCTACCAATTCCGCCACCTGGGCAGGTGCTTCGTTTGTGCGCCGTTAGGCGCCGCGAAGGCCGCGAACTATATGGAGCGTCGACGGCCTTGTCAACGCTTTGCTTGCATTCGCTGCGCAGGTGGGCGAGGCTGATTCCATTCAACGAGAGAACACATGAAGAAAACACGGACACCATCGACTTCGCGCGGCTCCGACAAGAAGGGCGCGCGTCCCGGCTGGATGCCGGATACCGCTGCCGCACGCGGTAAGCGTCCCACCGAAGAACCCGCCGCCGGCGGTCCCGCGCCGAAGGCCTCCGCGGTACGCAAGATGGCGGCGATCGCCGCCTCTGCCACGCCGCCCAAGACCGCATCGTCAAAACCGCGCAAGCCGGTCGGCACCGAGTCCGCGTCGCTTGCGCACAAAGGTGCTGCACCCGTTGCCGCCGCGCCGGTCACGAGAAGCCGCAAGAGCACGGCCGCTGCAGCCGGTGGTGCGGATCCGCACGCCGAGCGCGAGCAGCAGCGCTACGAACATCCGATCCCGAGTCGCGAAGCGATTCTTGCGTTCCTGGTCGAGCAGGGCCAGCTCATGAACGCCGAAGCCGTTGCGAAGGGATTGGCTCTGACCCAGGAGCGCGATTTCGACGCGCTCACGAAACGCCTTGCCGCGATGCTGCGCGACGGCCAGCTGATCCAGAACCGTCGTGGCGGCTACGGCGTTGCGCAGAAACTCGATCTCGTGGCCGGCGTAGTGCTGGCCAACCCGGACGGCTACGGCTTCATGAAGCCCGACGCCGGCGGCGAAGACCTGTATCTGTCGCCGTACGAAATGCGCAAGGTGCTGCACGGCGACCGCGTGCTCGGCAGCATCGTCGGCGTCGACCGACGCGGCCGGCGCCAGGGCGCCATCGTCGAAGTGCTGGAGCGGCGCTCGCCGCGCCTGGTCGGCCGCATCATCGAAAAAGACGGCCTCGTGCTCGTCGCGCCCGACGATCGCCGTGTGCATCAGGACATCCTGATCGCGCCGGGCAAGGCACTCGGTGCGCGTTCCGGCCAGATCGTCGTCGCCGAGATCACCGAGCCGCCGGAATTGCATCGTGGCCCGATCGGTCGCGTGCTGACCGTGCTCGGCGAACGTCTGACGCCGTCGTTGACGGTGGAGATGGCGATCGCGAGCCACGACATTCCGCACGACTGGCCCGCCAATGTGCTGCGCGAGGCCGCCGACGTCGAACCGGAAGTCAGTCGCGAGGACATGGCCGGACGCAAGGACCTGCGCGGCACGCCGCTGGTCACGATCGACGGCGAAGATGCGCGCGATTTCGACGACGCGGTATTCGCCGAACCGGTGCCGGGCGGTTTTCGCCTCGTCGTCGCCATCGCCGACGTATCGCATTACGTACAGCCGGAAACGGCGCTCGACGAGGAAGCCTACAAGCGCGCCACGTCGGTCTATTTCCCGGGCTTCGTCGTGCCGATGCTGCCGGAGACCCTCTCCAACGGCATCTGTTCGCTGAATCCGAAAGTGGAACGCCTGTGCATGGTCTGCGATATGCAGGTCGACACCGAGGGCGAGATCTTCAAGGCTAAGTTCTATCCGGCCGTCATGCGTTCGCATGCGCGCCTGACCTACAATCAGGTCTGGCAGGCCATCGGCGAGAAGGACGCGGGGGCACGCGCTCAGATCGGCAGCCTGATGCCGCATATCGAGCATCTTTACCAGTTGTACAAACTGCTCGCGAAGGCGCGCAAGCGTCGCGGCGCGATCGACTTCGAGAGCGCCGAGGTGAAGTTCCGCCTGGCGCCGTCGGGCGAAGTCGTGCAGCTCGGCGCCGAGCCGCGCAACGATGCGCACAAGCTGATCGAGGAATGCATGATCGCGGCGAACGTGCAGGCCGCGCGCTACCTCGACAAGCTGCATATCCCGGCGCTGTACCGTGTGCACGAACCGCCGCCGGCGGGCAAATACCAGGACCTGCTCGAGTTCCTCAAGGACTTCAGTCTGAAGATGCCGTCGGCCGAGGACGTGGAGCCGGCCGATTTCGCCGGCTTGATCAAGAAGATCCAGAAACGGCCGGATGCGAGCCTGATCCAGTCGGTGCTGCTGCGCTCGCAGTCGCTCGCGGCCTATCAGCCCGACTGCGGCGGACATTTCGGCCTGGCGCTCGACGCCTATGCGCATTTCACCTCGCCGATCCGGCGCTATCCGGATCTGCTCGTGCACCGCGCGATCCGCCATGCAATTGCCAAGGGCAAGCCGGCCAGCTATCGCTACTCGCCGACGACCATGGCGAGCATGGCCGTGCATTGTTCACAATGCGGTCGGCGTGCCGAAGAGGCCGAGCGTGACGTGGAAGAGCGCTACAAGTGCGCCTGGATGGAAAAGCACGTCGGCAGCGAGTTCGAAGGCATCGTCTCCGGCGTGACCTCGTTCGGCCTGTTCGTCGAGCTGATCGATTCCAAGGTCACCGGGCTGGTGCATATCACGCAATTGCCGAACGACTATTATCATTTTGATCCGATCCGGCACCTGCTGACCGGCGAGCGCCGCGGCCTGAAGTTTCGCCTCGGCGATCCCGTGCGCATCCAGGTGCTGCGCGCGAGTCTCGAAGACCGCAAGATCGATTTCCGCCTCGTCGTGGACGAATCCCAGGAGAAGAAGCGGCGATGAGTCACGAGTTGCTCGTAGGCATCAATTCGGTCGAAGCGGCGCTGAGCCACGATCCGAAGAATATTGTGGAATTGTTCATCGAGACCGGCAGTACGAACGCACGCCTCAAGGAACTGTCGGAACGCGCACGTGATCTCGGCGTCAAGCCGCACGGACGCAGCCGCGAACTGCTCGACCGCATGACCGGCGGTGCCCGCCATCAAGGCATCGTGGCGCAATACCGCGCGGCGCCGCCGCGCAGCGAAAGCGACCTCGTTGCGCTGGTCGAGGCGGCCGGGCGCGAGGCGCTGGTGCTGGTGCTCGACGGTGTCACCGATCCGCACAATCTCGGCGCCTGCCTGCGCAGTGCCGAAGCGGCCGGCGCGACCGCCGTGGTCGTGACCAAGGACAAGGCCGTCGGCATCACGCCCATCGTACGTCGTGCCTCCGCGGGCGCCGCCGATCGCGTGCCGTTCATCGCGGCGACCAACCTGGCGCGCACCCTGCGCGCGCTCAAGGACATGGGCGTGTGGCTGGTCGGACTGGCCGGAGAAGGCGAGCAGGACTTCTATCGCGTCGATCTCAAAGGCCCGATCGCTGTCGTCATCGGCAGCGAGGGCGAGGGCCTGCGTCGGCTCACGCGCGAGCAGTGCGACTATCTGGTGCGCATTCCCATGCGTGGTTCGGTGGAAAGCCTCAACGTGTCGGTCGCGACCGGCGTCGCGCTGTTCGAGGCCTTGCGCCAGCGCGCCGGTTCGCCCTAGTTTCGACGTAGTTGCTTTCGGACGCTCGCCGGCGCTCGTTGCTGCCGGCAGCGTCATGCGTTTTCGCGTGATCGCGGATGGCGAAATGTCGCGGCAACGGCCGGTGGCGGCAGCGGCTGGCCGCGGCACGAAGTCAGATTGGCATCGAGTTCAGAGCGGCGGGGTGAGTGCCTCCCTGGCACCGCAGCGCTGCCATGCGGTTACAGACCTGCAGCAATGAATTCAGAGCGACGACGCGAGTGCCGTGCTGGCGCTTGTAGCGCCTTGCATGTCGATGCAGACCGGCAGCAGTCGGGTCGCCGTCTCGACATAGCCGGCCGGCGCGATGATGCTCACGGCGATCGCGCTGGCATGGCCTGACGGGCAGCGGATGCGACGCTGCGCCGCATCGGAAGTATCGCCGGCGACGGCGACGCTGCCGGCCACGTGCCATTCATAGCGATAGTTCGCGCCCTGCGGCCACACTTCGCAGCGATAGCCTTCGTGGCTCGAGGTACAGGCGAGGTTCGCGGCACCGGCGGTGCCCGAGAAGATCAGCGCGAGTCCGACGAGACTGCAGCGCAATAGAACGTGGCTGGAATGCATGCACTTCCCCCTGAAGTGATGTTTGACAGCCTCGCGACGCAAATACCGCATCGCAGTCGCTACGCTCAGGGGGTGCGTTGGCGACTGCGATGCGACAGGGCGTTGCGGAGCCCGATCATTCCTACTCGGACCGGAATGCCCTGTGGGCTCATGCAGGAGCGAAAAAATTTGTTACCAAAGGTGACGCAGTGGCGATGAGCCCGTCAGTTGCAGTCGGGCAGTGTGGCGGTCGCTACCGACGCGGCACCGCTCGGTCCGATTACCGCGACGCTGACCTCGCCGCCGCCACAGCTGAAATACCGGTGCGGGTTCAGTGCGTTGATCGTGACGGTGCCGGCCTGCTCGCTGACCCAGGCATAGGAAATCTCCTCGCCCTGTGGCCACGCTTCGCAATCATATCCCTGGGATGTGCGGTCGCACTGCAGGATGGGGTCGGCGGGTGGTGCGGAAAACGCATCCTGCGTGATCACGAAGTTCTGCTCGTCGCACTGACGCACGTCCACGCCCTGGATTACCGGACCCATGTAGTTGTAGCAGCCGTCGGTACAATGGATAACAAGCCGGGTTTCGCAAAGCTCGATCGCATTCGCCGGAACGCTGGTGAGGCAGGCCGAGGCAACCAAGGAAGAACAAGCGACGGAATAGAAAGACCGGAACATGGGTAGCCCCCTGAGGCTGTGGTGTATAGGACAAAAACGATCACGATTGATCGGCCCTCAAAAGCGTACTCGGAAAAGATCGAGCTGGCGGCTCAGTCGGGATTGTCAGCTTCTGTGCCGGCAGCTGCATTTCTGAGTGCGCTCAGGAATTCGCTCGATCGCGTGCAGAAGGAAGCGAGCTCAGCCGCTACTGCCGGACCATGGCAGCCAACATACGTTGCGGCTTCGTCAAGCAGTTTCGCATAAGCGTTACGGTGGCTGGCTTTGGCGCTACCGGTCTGAGTCTGAGCCCAGCTTTCCGGACTGACCAGCAGTTCCAGCGCTTCTCGCGAACGCTGCCGCTGGATCAGAAAACGCGCGAACTGGTTGCGCCAGAACACTAACGGCAATCGGCTTTCTTCGGTTCTCAATTCGCCGCGCTGGAGAATTTCGCGGTAGAGCGCCTCCGCTTCGGCATCGTGGTTGCCCAGTTCAGTCAGCATCTGCGCAAGATTGAACGCCGTGCGCAAGGTGTTCTGGTGGTCGCTGCCGACTGAGTTGCGCCACGCCGTCAGCGATTCGCGGACGGCTTGCACGCTCTCTTCGCGCCTGCCGGCTTCGTACAGGGAAATCCCGAGCGAGCTGCGCACCTGCGCAGCGACCGTGCTGTTCGGGCTGTAGATGCGATCGACTTCCTCGACCACCGCGCGTGCTTCGGGCACGGCGGCAGCGGCGCCACGCACGCGGCGCAGCACGTCCAGCCGATACATGCGGACCAGGGTCAGGCGCGGGTGATCGGGCTCGAGCCCAGCGCGTTGCCAAGCCAGCGTCTGGTCGAGCAGGGTCAGGGCTTCAGGACTGCGGTCGGCAACGCGCAGCGCCGAGGCCAGTTGCAAACGCGCGAGGTTGGCCGTGTCTTCCGACGGCGGTCGGCCGCTGGTATCGCGTACGGCCCGTTCCAGATGCGCGATGGCTTCCTGCGTCTGGCTGCGGTGGTAGCAAAGCGTACCCATGGCGAGCTGCCATTCCGGTGTTTCGAGCAGGCCGAGGCCGGCGGCCCGCTCGAGCCGCTTTTCAGCGGTTGCGTAGTCGCCGGCGCTGGTGCGCGCCCGCGCTTCGAGGATCAGCAGGCTGCCGATCTGCGTGGGAGTCAGGTTGGCGTTGCCGGCAGCCTGCACCGCGCGCTCCGCCAGTTCGCTCGCCCGCGGGCTCAGGCCGACGGCGAGTTCGACTTCCGCCAGTGTGCCCGCCAGATCCGCATAGACGTCGGGTTGCGACTCGAACGTGGCTTCCAGCGACGGCCGTGCGGCTTCCAGCACGGCGCGCGCAGTCACGTTCGCGCCGCTGACCTGGATCGGATTCGCGGCGGTGAACGCGTTCTTCAGCAGACCGACGGCGCGCTGGGCGCGATCACGTTCGTGTGTGATCGCCACGTTCTGGCGCAGGATCGCCGCGACCGCGGTGACGACGGTCAGGAACAGCACCGCGGTCAGCGCCGAGGCCACGCGATGGCGTGACACGAACTTGCGCCAGCGATACCAGCGGTCGCTCTGACGGTCCCGGATCGGCTGTTCCTTGAGCACGCAGTCGAGATCGTGGTCGAGCTGGTCGACGGTGCCGTAACGCTCTGCCGGCAGCTTGCGGAGGCAGCGCTGCACGATGTGTTCGAAATCCCCGCGCAGCGCCTCGCGCAGTTCGCGCACGCTCGTGAAGCCGCGCGCCTGCGCCAGTACGAGGTCGCCGTCGCCGATCCGGCTCGTCATCGACGGTGGCGGCACCTGACGGATCGCGGTCTCGATTTCGCCCGGCGTCATATTGGCGAAGGCGAACGGCAGGCGGCCCGCCAGCAGTTCGTACAGCAGCATGCCCAGTGCATGGATGTCGCAAGCGACCGTGATCGGCCCACCGACGAGCTGTTCCGGCGCCGCGCTGGACGGCGTCAGGAAGCGATCCATGGTCAGGGTCGCGTTGGCGTTGCCGATGCGGCCCAGCGGCTTGGCGATGCCGAAATCGAGTAGGCGGATCTCGCCGTCGTCGGTCACCAGCACGTTGCTGGCCTTGATGTCGCGGTGCACGACGAGGTTGCGATGGGCGTGGGCGACCGCGGCGAGCACCTTGCGGAACAGGGCGAGACGCTCGTTCAGCCCGAGCGTGCGCACGTCGGCCCAGCCGTCGATGGCCTGGCCGCGCACGAACTCCATGACGACGTAGGGCGTGCCGTCCGGCGTGGTGTTCGCGTCAATGAGTCGCGAAATGCCCGGATGGTCGAGTGCGGCGAGAATGGCGCGTTCGGTCGAGAAGCGGCGCAGCAGGGCCGGATGCAACAGGTCGCGGCGCACGAATTTGATCGCGACTTCCTGGCGGAAATCCGGGCCGTTGCGCGTGGCGCGGAACACGCGGCCCATGCCGCCGCGGCCGATTTCCTGCTCCAGGGTATAGACACCGAAGACGAGGCCGGGATGGAGTGCGTCGGGATCGCGCGCGTCGAGGCTGGTTTCCACCAGGCCGAGTGCCGTACGCGGTTCGCTGCCGATCAGGCTCTGGTCACGCTCGATCAGGCGTGTGAGTTCGCCGGCCAGATCCGGATCTTCGGCGCGGCAGCGCGCGACGAGCTCTTCGCGCGCGACCGGATCGAGATCCAGCGCTTCGTCGAACAGTTCTCCGAGCCGGCGTATCCGCTCAGCCGGCGTCTTCATCGCCGGGCACTACGTCCAGCCGTTCCGCAAGCCAGGCGCGGGCGAAACGCCATTGGCGTCCTACCGTCGCGCGCGAGGAACCACAGACCTCGGCGATTTCCTCCTTGGTCAGGCCCGAGAACAGGCGCAGCTCGACGACGCGTGCCGCGTCCGGCGCGGCCTGGGCGAATTCGGTCAGCGCCTGATCGACGGCAAGCCAGTCGACATGGTCGCCCTGCGACGGCGCCTCGCGCTGGTTCATGTCGTCGAGCGCGATGAACAATTGGTCGCCGCCGCGCTTCTCGGCCTGGCGTTCACGCAGGTAGTCGACCACCACGCGGCGCATCAGCGTGGCGGCGATGGCGTGGAAGTGCGCGCGGTTCTGCCAGTTCACGCCCTGCTGCAGGTGCAGCCGCTCATACGCCTCGTTGGCCAGCTCGGTCGCGCGCAAGGTCAGGGCACCGCCATGGCGCCGAACCTGCGCGCGCGCAAGCTCCCGCAGCACCGGATAGATGTCGGTTGCCAACGCATCTTCCACGCTCCGATCGCCGCGTTTCCAGCGATCGAGCAGTTCCGTGATCGAGGACATCACAAACCCCCTGCCTGCGATCCGCAGTGTAGCCCCACTGTGGCAGCAGCGGGTACGCCGGATTCCATCCGTTACAACCGGATTCCGGCTCCGATTGCGCGGTCGACCTGCCGGAATTGCGCTCGCCGTGTAGTTCAATGCGACCAATGTCGTGCCGCAGCCACACATGCTGCGCTGCGGCTCCGAGGGCCATCCGCGGCGGACGCCACGTACGGGTCCCGGGCGGACGACGGGTATCACGAGTCTTTCACGCCCGCGAATCGACGTTTTGGCTATTGCGCATATCTGCACATTGGGGCGAAGTCCGCCGGCGTCTGCGGCAGCCGCACGGCGTCGGGACCCAGGAGGAGGATCACAGGTAGTACCTGAGGCTGACTTCCGCCGAGCGCAGCACCGCCGGCGGTAGCCCGGATCCGAGCAGCAGGGCGGCAGTCGCATGCGAAAGCGCGAGCGGAATCAGGCTGCGGTCGCGCAGCCACAGGGCGGTCCAGATCAATCCACCGCAGAATGTGGTCAGCATCAGCGTGGCATTCGGCGCATGCAGCAGTGCGAACACGCCGGCGGCCGCCAGGACCGTCCAGCGCGCGGGCAGTCCGGTGCGGTACAGGCGGTCGGCGAACACGACGCAGATCAGGTACTGCTGCAGCAACGCCCACAGCGCATAGCCGGCGAGGCTGGCGACTGAAATCGTGGCGTACTCGCCGGGGCTGCCCAGGGTCAGAACCAGACCCAGGGCCAGCAGCGGCGCTGCCGACGCGGGGAGCCAGGCGCGCTGGCCGCCGATCCAGTGCCAGCGCTTGGCTGTGTCGCTCCAGGCCAGCACCACCGCGTAGAGCAGGGCAATCGCGATCGCGACAGCGGCAGGACCTTCGATATCGTCACCGAGCTGTAAACCGACGACCAGCCATACCGGCAAGATCAGCGCGAGCACGGCCTGCAGGGAGGCACGCGTCCGGACGGAATCGGGGGGGCGCGCGAACGTCGCCAGCATGGCGAGCGCCACCGCGACCACCATCGCCCACGGCCAGGCTGATATGGGGCGCGCCGCATCTGACCGCATCTCATGCATAGCCCCGGTGACGCGACCGACATCGGTACGGAAGACCGCGAGCGCCGCAGGCTCTCGGTTGCGCAGCACTTCGCGCCAACGCAGCACGGTTTCCGGCCGCGGACTGCCGTCGATGGGAAACAGTGGGAATTGCGCCGAAGCCAGCGTTTCGGTCGCGCTGTCCGCGGAAAGCCACGCTGCAGCGGACCAGTCCCGTGGCGCTTGCGGCTGCAGAGCGATGGCCTGCACGCGCAAGTCCTGCGTCAACTCGCCGAAGCGCAGGCGCAGCATGGCGGCGCGCGGCGGCGGGTGGCAGACCTCACCGCTGTCGAGGCGCCAAGCGAGCAGTCCGAGTCGTGCCTCGAGCGGCGTCTGCGCCGCGGCGTCTACTTGGGCAATCTGTTGTGGCTGATCCAGCTGTTCGCGCAGCACCAGCCAGAAGGACGGCAGCGGTGTTGCGGAGGTGATCTCCAGCCGATCGAAGCGCCGCAGGTCCAGCGCCGTGCGCAGCGGCACGCCGATTTCGCAGCTGCGCGAACCGCGGCGCAGCAGCAGGCCGCCGCTGTCGAGCGCGAAATCGCAGTCGCCGAACACGCGACTGCCGACCAGATCGCCGGCTTTGCGTAGCGACCAGCGATACGGCGTATCGCCGCGCGCCAACGGTGCGAGAAAGACCGCTGCTTCGTGCACCAGCTGGCGACGCAACTGCCACAGGGCCAACCCATGCAGCGCCACGGCGACCGCGATGGCCGCGAGCAGCCAGACGGAAAGCCGTAGCAGGCGCGCGGCCACGGGGCTCAGGCGGTGAGGACGTCGACCTTGGCCGCGCAGAGAAAGTCGTTGAGCGAAAGGCCGCCGACGTCATGCGTCGACCAGCGCATGCGGCAGTAGTTGTAGCCGACTTCCAGGTCCGGGTGATGATCTTCGCGGTTGGCCATCCAGGCGACCGCGTTGACGAAGCCCATGGTCTGATGAAAGTCACGAAAGCGGAACTCGCGCCGGAGCTCATTGTCCTCGATGCGCCAGTCAGGCAGCAGCGCGGCAAGCTCGTCGATCGTCGCGGCGCCGAGTGCATCGGCGGCGCCCTTGCGCGGCACGCAATGGGTCGTGATCAGCTCATCCTTGGTCATGACGGCAGCTCCGGCGGCAGGAAACAGCGCGCGAGTATAGCGGCGCGCGCTTGGTCGGGTATTGAATCAGGACTACAATGGTCCAGATTCAACGGAAGCCCCCATGATCAATATCTCCGAGCGCGCCCAGCAGCATTTTCTCAAGCTCATCCAGCAGCAGGGCATCGATGGACTTGGTATTCGCCTGCGCGCCGTCAAGGCGGGTACGCCAGCGGCGGATTGCCAGCTAGAGTTCTGTGAACCGGCCGATCTCGCCGGCGACGAGTGGACCGTCGAATGCCGTGGTTTTCCGCTGTATGTCGAAGCCGCGAGCGTGACCTTCCTCGACGCTGCCGAAATCGACTACGACACTTCGCCGACCGGCGGCCAGCTGACCATCCGCGCGCCGCGCATCAAGGGCGAGGTCCCGGGCGAAGGCGCCAGCCTCGTCGAACGGGTCCGCTACGTCATCGAAACCGAGATCAATCCGCGCGTGGCCTCGCACGGCGGTCGCGTCAGTCTGGAGGAGATCACCGCCGACGGCGTGGTCCTGCTGCGTTTCGGCGGCGGATGCCACGGTTGTGGCATGGCCGATGTCACACTCAAGCACGGAGTGGAAAAGACCTTGCGCGAGCGCGTGCCGGAAATCACCGCGGTGCGCGATGCGACCGATCATTCCAGCGGCGAGAACCCGTATTTCGCGGCCCAGGACGGCGGCCAGTCCGCGTTGGCCTGAATCTCAAATCCGCAACGAAAAAGCCCGGCATCGCCGGGCTTTTTCGTGGAACGCGGTCGGGCTTACTGGCCCTTGGCGGGATGGCTCAGGTCATCGAGCTTGCCACCGGGCAGCGTCGCGAAATAGACGGCCAGGTCGGCGATGTTCTGCTCGGTCAGCGGCTGCATGAAGCCCGCCATGATCGCGTTCCTGCGCTTGCCGTTCTTGTACTGCAACATAGCTTCCTGCAGATAGTCGCGGTACTGGCCGGTCAGACGCGGGTATTGCGGATCGGTCGGGTTTCCATCCGGTCCATGGCAGGCGGCACAGGGTACGGCCAGTGCTTTGCCAGCTTCGGCGTTGCCGGCGGCCTGGGCGAACGACGAAACGGCCAGCGTCGCGGCCAGTGCGATCAACGAAAAAGTGCGGTTCATCCGGGACGTCCTCGGGAATTACGGGGTCAGACCGGCGAGATACGCCGCAATGTCGTCGATGTCCTGCGCGGAAAGGCTTTCGCCGTGAGCGCGCATGGTCGGATGATCGCGCTCGCCGGTCTTGTAACTCTTGAGGGCGACGACGAGGTACTCGAAGTTCTGCCCGGCAATGCGCGGTACGTGGTAGTTCGGATAGGCGTTCTTGTAACCCGGGACGCCGTGGCAGCCGTGGCAGGAGTAAGTCTTCAGGCGTCCGGCTTCCTTGTCGCCCGCGGCATGCGCGGAAGGTGCGGCGAGGGCGGCAGTGGCAAGCAGGGAAGCAAGCAGTAGCGATCGGGTCATCGTGGGGGTTCCGGCGGGGGCGATTGCCTGGCTGTTAAAGCGGCGAGTATAGCCGGCGCGCCGCCGCGTCTGCCAATCGCGTGGTCGTCGCGTGACTACCGGCTCAAGACATGGCGCTGCGGGTTTCACACAATGCTAACCGTCGCCGCGGAGGGCAAACCCGGTGCATCCATTGTCAACGAAACGGCATCCAAGACGCCCGTGACGGTTGTTGTCACGAGTAGTGATGTAGTCTAGTATAACACCACAATACCAGCACACAGGGCTCCGCCATGCTTCCCGACCCGCGTCCTTCCGTCTACGCCCAACGGCAAGCAATGTGTCGTACGTTGTTGATAGTAATGACTTCTCTTCTGCTTGCCGCCTGCGGTAAAGGCGGCGCGGACAAAGACAAGTCTGCCGAAACCACGGCGCTCGTGCCCGTTGAGGCCGTCACCGCCGCGGCACGTCCCATTGATGCCAGCTATTCCGGCACCGCAACGCTCGAGGCGGACCGCGAAGCCGATGTCGTGGCCAAAACCGGTGGCGTGCTGCTGCGGCTGCTGGTCGAAGAAGGCGATGCGGTGCGCCAGGGCCAGGTACTCGCCCGGCTCGATGACGCCAGTCCACGCCTGAGCCTGGCCAAGGCCGAGGCTACGCTGCGCAAGCTCGAGGCGGACTACCGCCGCGCCGACGAGATGTTCGGCAGGAAGCTGCTCTCGCTGGAAGAGCACGACAAGATCAAGTTCGATCTGGACAACCAGCGCGCCGTGCATGACCTGTCCCGGTTGGAGCTGTCCTACACGAACGTCATCGCACCGATCGACGGTGTCATCGGCAAGCGCATGGTGAAGGAAGGCAACCTGATCCAGATCAACCAACCGCTGTTTCATATCGTCGATTTCGACCCGCTGCTCGGTGTGCTCAACGTGCCCGAGCGCGAACTCAACATTCTCAAGCCGGGCCAGCCCGTCAGCATGAGCGTCGATGCTCTGCCGGGCCAACGCTTTCCCGGCGTGATCGAGCGCGTCAGCCCGGTCGTCGAAGCCGCGAGCGGTACCTTCCGCGTAACCTGCCGCTTCAACGCGACGCTGCAGACGCTCAAGCCCGGCATGTTCGGCCGCATCGATGTGGTCTATGACCGCAAGCAGGACGCGCTCGCGATTCCGCGCGGCGCACTGATCGAGGAAGACGGCGAAACTGCGGTCTATCTCGTCGTCGACGCGCCGCCACCCGCCGAAGTCAAGCCCAAGGATGGCGAAGCCGCAAAGGCGCCGGCAACCGCCGCCGCACCTGCCGCCGCACCTGCCGCGCCGACGCTACATGCGCAGCGTCGCGTGATCCACATCGGTTTCTCCGACAGCGAGTACATCGAGGTGCGTGATGGCCTGAAGGCCGGCGACCGCGTCATTACCGTGGGCCGCAACGCCGTGCGCGACGGCACGCTGGTGCAGGTGCTGGATACGGCGCCGCTGCCGGCGAGCAGCGTGCCGGTCGCGGAGAAAACGCCATGAGCGTCGTCGATATCGCCACGCGCCGTCGCGTGACCGTAATGATGTTCACGCTGACCTTCGTGCTGTTCGGCGTGATCGCGCTGTTCGGGCTGAAGGTCAACCTGCTGCCCGACCTGTCCTATCCGACGCTGACCGTACGCACCGAATATGAAGGCGCCGCGCCGCTGGAAATCGAGAACCTGATCACTCAGCCAGTCGAGGAAGTGCTCGGCGTGGTCAAGAACGTGCGCAAGCTGCATTCGGTGTCGCGCACCGGCCAGTCGGACGTGATCCTCGAATTCACCTGGGGCACGGACATGGACATGGCCAGCCTCGAAGCGCGCGACAAACTGGAATTGTTGCAATTGCCGCTCGAAGCGAAGAAGCCGCTGCTGCTGCGCTTCAATCCGTCCACCGATCCGATCGTGCGCTACGGCCTGTCCGGCAAGAGCGACGAAAAGGGCTTCAATGAGGCTGAACTCAAGCAGCTGCGCCGCTTCGCCGACGACGAGCTGAAAAAACGCCTGGAGCCGATCGCCGGCGTCGCAGCGGTCAAGGTCGGCGGCGGCCTCGAGGACGAGATCGCGGTCGAGATCGACCAGCAGAAGCTGTCGCAGCTCGGTATAGGCGCGCAGGAAGTCGTGCAGCGCCTCAAGGACGAGAACGTCAACATCTCCGGCGGACGCATCGAGGAAGGCTCGCAGCGCTATCTCGTGCGCACCATCAACCAGTTCGCGACCGTGGACGAGATGCGCGAGCTGCTCGTCAGGATCGACAAGGGCGTGCCGATCCGGCTCAAGGACGTCGCGCGCGTGCACCAGAGCTTCAAGGAACGCGAAGGCATCGTGCGCATCGACGGACGCGAGGCGATCGAGTTGGCCGTCTACAAAGAAGGCGACGCCAACACCGTCAGCGTCGCGACCGGCGTCAAGGCGACGATCGAGAAGATGCGCGAGAACAAGACGCTGCCGGCCAATGCCGAACTCAAGGTCATCGACGACCAGTCGCTGTTCATCGGAGCGGCGCTGCACGAGGTGCGCTTCGATGCGCTGCTCGGCGGCGTGCTAGCGATTCTCGTGATTTTCTTCTTCCTGCACGACAGCTGGAGCACGTTCGTCATCGCGCTGTCGCTGCCGGTTTCGCTGATCACGACGTTCTTCTTCATGGGACAGGCGGACCTCAGCCTCAACGTCATGTCGCTGGGCGGGCTGGCACTCGCGACCGGCATGGTCGTCGACGACTCCATCGTCGTACTCGAAAACATCGCCCGATTGCGCGAGAAGGGTTTGTCCGTCCTCGACGCGGCGGTGCAGGGCACGAAGGAAGTCGGCATGGCGGTGACCGCCTCGACCTTGACCACGGTCGCCGTGTTCTTCCCGCTCGTGTTCGTGCAGGGTGTGGCCGGCCAGCTGTTCCGCGACCAGGCGCTGACGATCACGTTCGCGATGCTGATCTCGCTGGTCGTGTCGATGACGCTGATCCCGATGCTGGCCTCGCTCAAGGGCGCCGCGCCGCTGGCCTATCGCGAAGAACTCGAAGACGCCAAGCCGCAGGGCCGCCTCGGCGCGATTCCGCGCGGACTGGTATGGCTGATGCTCGGCGCGTTCCGCACGGTCGGCGGCCTGATCGGCACGGTACTGCGCGCTGTGGGCCGCGTGTTGCTGGCGCCGTACAACCGGCTCGCCGCGGGCTATACGCGTGCGCTGCCGAATGTGCTGCGGCGTCCGTGGCTGGTGCTCGGCTTCTCGTTGCTGGCCTTCCTCGGCACGCTGCTGCTGGTGCCGACGCTGGGCATGGACCTGATCCCGCAGCTGGCACAGGGGCGCTTCGAAATGACCGTGAAGCTGCCGCCGGGCACGCCGCTCGCCAACAGCGACAGTCTCGCGAAAGAGCTGCAGCTCAAGCACGCGGGCGATCCGAACATCGCCTCGATCTACGGCGTGTCCGGCGTCGGTACGCGTCTGGATGCGAACCCGACCGAGTCGGGCGAGAACATCGCGCGCTTGCTGATCGCGCTCAAGCCCGAGGCCGGCGAAGCCGGTGAGCGTGCCGCGATGGACGCGCTGCGCAAGACCATGGCGACGCATCCGGGCGGCGAAGTGAAGTTCTCCCGCCCGCAACTGTTCAGTTTCTCCACGCCGCTCGAGATCGAGATCCGCGGCTACGATCTCGATACGCTGAAGAAGGCCGGACAGAAGCTGACCGGCATCATGCGCGCGTCGGACCGCTTCGCCGACGTCAAGTCCACGGTCGAGAACGGCTATCCGGAAGTGCAGATCCGCTTCGACCAGGATCGCGCCGCCGCACTGGGGCTGACCACGCGCGCCATTGCCGATCAGGTCGTGCGCAAGGTGCGTGGCGAAGTGGCCACGCGCTACAACTTCCGCGACCGCAAGATCGACGTACTGGTGCGTGCCCGCGAGGACGATCGCGCGAGTGTCGACGACATCCGCAACCTCATCGTCAACTCCGACCAGATCGCGGCCGCCGAAGCCGCCGCCTCCACCGCGGCGCCGGGACAGCTCACCGCGGTCAAGCCGATCCGCCTGTCGGCCGTCGCCGACGTGATCGCGACCGAAGGACCGAGCGAGATCCATCGCGTCAGTCAGGAGCGCGTCGCGATCGTCTCGTCGAATCTCGCCTACGGCGATCTGAGCACCGCAGTCGAGGAAGTGCGCGGCATCCTCGCGAAGAATCCGCTCGCGGCCGGCATCTCGGTGAACATCGGCGGACAGAGCGAGGAACTGGATTCGTCGGTGAATTCGCTGATCTTCGCGCTCGGGCTCGCGATCTTCCTGGTCTATCTCGTCATGGCCTCGCAGTTCGAGTCGCTGCTGCACCCGTTCGTGATCATGTTCTCGATCCCGCTCGCCGCGGTCGGCGCGGTGCTCGCGTTGAAGCTGACCAACAATGCGATCAGCGTCGTGGTCTTCATCGGCCTGATCATGCTCGTGGGAATCGTGGTCAAGAACGCGATCGTGCTGATCGACCGCGTCAACCAGTTGCGAGAAGCGGGCGAGGAAAAGCGCGCCGCGATCGTGCAGGGGGCCGAATCACGCCTGCGTCCTATCGTCATGACGACCTTGTGCACGCTGATCGGCTTCCTGCCGCTCGCGATCGGCCTTGGCGACGGCGCCGAAGTGCGCGCGCCGATGGCGATCACCGTGATCGGCGGCCTGCTCGTGTCGACGCTGCTGACCCTGGTCGTGATTCCGATCGTCTATGACCGCCTCGATTTCCGCGGCGACGCCTGGTACCGCGCGCGCGCCGAACGCCAGGCCGCGCGCCAGGCCTCGGCCACGCTGGAGCATGCGCCGTGAACCTCGCCGAGCTCAGTCTCAAGCGTCCGGTCACCGTCACGATGTTCTTTCTGTCGATGATGGTGATCGGCCTGATCGCCGCGTTCCGCCTGCCGCTGGAGTCATTTCCCGATATCGAGTTCCCGTTCCTGTTCGTGGACGTGCCGTATCCCGGCTCGACGCCGGCCGAGGTCGAGCGCGTGCTGGCGCGGCCGATCGAGGAGGCACTGTCGACCGTGCCCGGCATCCAGCGCATGCAGTCAACCTCGCGCGCCGACGGCCTGCAGATCTTCATCCAGTTCAAATGGGGCAACAAAGTCGCGGTCAAGGCCGTGGAGGCGCGCGAGAAGATCGACGCGATCCGCAAGGATCTGCCTTCTGACCTGCAGCGCTACCAGGTGCTGAAATTCTCCGCGTCCGATCAACCGCTGCTGCAGCTTCGCGTGGCGAGCGACATCGACATGGCGAACTCCTACGAGTTGCTGGACCGGCGCGCTAAACGCCCGCTGGAAAAGATTCCGGGCGTGGCGCGCGTGTCGATCGAGGGCGTGTCGCCGCCGGAGCTGCAGATCGAGCTGTCCTCGGACCGTCTTGCCGCAACCGGCGTCAGCCTCAACGAACTGTATGCGCAGCTGTCCAAGGCCAACTTCTCGGTGTCGGCCGGGCAGATCCTCGACGGTTCCACGCGCTACCGCGTGCAGCCGCAGGGCGAATGGAAAAGCCTCGAGGACGTGCGCAACCTCGTCATCAACGACCGCGGCCTCAAGCTCGGCGACATTGCCAGCGTGATGCTCAAGCCCGAGCGGCTGGACTACATGCGCCGCCTCGACACGCGTCCGGCGATCGGCATCGACATCTACAAGGAGCGCAATGCGAACCTCGTGGAAGTCGGCCGGCTCGTGAAAGAAGAGGTCGAGCGCATCAAGCAGTCGCCGGAAATGCGCGGCATCGACGTCTATGCGCTGGAAGATCAGGCCAATGCGGTGACCTCCTCGCTGAACGAGCTCAGCGAAGCCGGCATCATCGGCACGTTGCTGTCGGTGCTGGTGCTGTTCTACTTCCTGCGCGACGTGAACTCGACGCTGATGGTGTCGCTCGCGATCCCGATCTGCTTCGTGATGACGCTGGGCTGCATGTATTTCTTCGGCATCACGCTGAACATCCTGTCGATGATGGGACTGCTGCTCGCGGTCGGCATGCTCGTCGACAACGCCGTCGTCGTGGTCGAGAGCATTTATCAATACCGCGAGAAATACCCGGACAAGCCCTGGTATTGCGCGGTCGAAGGCACCCAGGTCGTCGGCATTGCGATCGCTGCGGGCACGTTTTCCAGCATCGTCGTCTTCCTGCCGAACATCTTCGGCGCGAAGAACCAGATCAGCATCTTCCTCACCCAGGTCGCGGTCGCCATGTCGATCGCGCATCTGGCTTCGTGGCTCGTTGCGGTCACGCTCGTGCCGATGTTGTCGGCGCGACTGCCGACGCCGAAGTTCGTCGGCCGCAAGACCCTGGTCACGCGCATGCAGCACCGCTACGCGCGTCTGATCGACTGGACCCTCAGGCATCGCAAGCTGACCACGGCCGGCGTCATCGTGATGAGCATCGCGAGCATCATGATCCCGATGCGCCTCGTGAAGTTCGACATGTTCCCGGCCGGCGAGGGTTCGACGCTGCGCCTGCGGTACGACCTCACCGGCCTGTATCGCCTGGATGAACTGAAAAAATCCATTGCCAAGATCGAGGAGTACCTGCTCGCGCACAAGCAGGAGTTCGACATCAAGTCGGTCTACAGCTACGCCAACGAGCGCGGCGACGCGATGACCAACATCATCCTGGTCGATGCCAAGCAGATGAAGCGCAGCTCGACGGAAATCATGGAAGACATCCGCAAGGACCTGCCCAAGATCCCGATCGGCAAGGCCAGCTTCGACCAGAACGGCGGCGGCAGCAGCGGCGAAGGACTGCGCGTGTCGCTGATCGGCGATTCGATGGACGTGCTGCACGATCTGTCCGACGCGGTGATTCCGGTGCTCAGCCGCGTGCCCGGCCTGCGCGACGTGCGCACGGCCGAGCGCACCGGCGACCGCGAGGTGGCCGTGCGCGTGGATCGCGAACGCGCCAAGTCCTATGGTTTTTCCGCGACCGAGGTCGCGACTTACGTCGGCATCGCGCTGCGCGGCGCGCCACTCAAGGAGTTCCGCAACGGCGATACCGAGATCCCGGTCTGGCTGCGCTTCCAGGGTGCCGATACGCAGAGCGTGTCGGGCATGGCGGACTTCAAGCTTCGCCGCGCCGACGGCACGCTGGTGCCGCTTCTGTCGCTGGTCGACGTGCGCACTCAGGAGGCCGCCTCGGCGATCCAGCGCGACAGCCGCCAGACCTCCCTGCCGCTCGCCGCCAACCTCGCTCCCGGCACGACTCAGGACGACGCGCGCAAGGCGATCGAGACGGCGATGAAATCAGTCAGTCTGCCGGCCGGCTATCGCTGGAGCTTCGGGCGCAGCTTCGACGAGGCCGATGAAGCCGGCCAGCAGATGCTGCTGAACACGCTGCTCGCGCTGGTCCTGGTCTATGTCGTCATGTGCGCCATGTTCGAATCGCTGATCTTCCCGGCGGCGATCCTGACCACGTTCCTGTTCTCGATCTTCGGCGTGTTCTGGCTGTTCCTGATCACCGGAACCACGTTCTCGATCATGGCCTCGATCGGTGTGCTGATCCTCATGGGGGTGGTGGTCAACAACGGCATCGTCATGATCGTGCACGTCAACCAGCTGCGTCACGAAGGGCTGGCGCGCACGGAGGCGCTGGTCGCGGGCGCGCGCGATCGATTGCGACCCATCCTCATGACCATGGGCACGGCCATTCTCGGCATGGTGCCGCTGTGCATCAGCACGACCGAGATGGGCGGAGACGGTCCGCCGTACTATCCGATGGCGCGCGCGATCGCCGGCGGCCTGGTGTTCTCGACCGCGGTGACGCTGCTGGCGCTGCCGGTGATCTACGCCCAGCTCGACGACATGCGCATGTGGACGCGCCGCGTATTCCGCGATGCGCTCGCCGGCAAGGTACGGCGCAGGGCGACCGCGGCATAAGGCTCGACCGACCGTCCCGCGCGCGGACATGCTCCGTGCGCGGGACGGTGTACGCCGAGCCTGGACGGCCCGCATCAGCACCGATGCGTAGCGCGGGAGCGGCGCCTCGTCGGAAGTACCCGACAGGCCGGAAAACCGCATGGGCACGGCGTTTGCGGACCGTTTGACCGGTACGCCGCGAGGCGGCGCGCGCACCCGCCCGCATCCCCGCGACGCGACGTCCGCCGCACAAGCCGCGCCGGATTCGCTGCTATGATCGGTCCGTTCGGCGCGCGCTTGAGCGCGCCACGTTTCCTGCAGCCCGGAGTGAGTGCTCGTGCTTGAGATTCTGATGGCCGGTGGCTGGGCGATGGTGCCCATCCTGATCTGTTCTGCGGTGGCGCTGGCCATCATCCTCGAGCGATTCTGGTCCCTGCGGCAGAGCACCGTGGCGCCGCCCGAACTCGGCGAACAGGTGCGTACCTGGGCGCGCACGCGCAAGCTCGATCCCTCGCACATCGACACCCTGAGCAAGAATTCGCCGCTCGGCGAACTGCTCGCCGCGGCGCTGTCCGTGCGCAACCGTTCGCGCGAGATTATCAAGGAACGCATCGAGGACGCCGGCCGCCATGTGGTCCACCGCCTCGAGCGCTATCTGAACACGCTGGGCACCATCGCGCTGATCTCGCCGCTGCTGGGCCTGCTCGGCACCGTCATCGGCCTGATCCGCATGTTCCTCGCCGTCATGGTGCACGGCATCGGCAATGCGCAGCAGATGGCCGGCGGCATCGGCGAGGCGCTGGTCTGTACCGCGACCGGCCTGGTCGTGGCCGTGCCGGCCTACATCTTCCACCGCTATTTCCGTTCGCGCGTATCCGGCCTCGTCGTGGTCATGGAAAAAGAGGCCATCGCGCTGCTCGACGAGCTGGCCGCGCAGCAGCAACCCGATCCGGCCGCCGCAGCGTCCTCCGTGCGCGCCGTGCGTCCGGGTGCGACCGCATGAAGCTCGGTGCGCGTCGCGACGACGATTTCGAGATCAACGTGATCCCGCTGATCGACGTCATGCTGACGCTGTTGATGTTCTTCGTCCTGACCGCCACGTTCGACCAGACCGCGCGCCTGCGCGTGTCGCTGCCGCAGGCCAGCGAAGCGGCCGAGGCCGAGGCCGAGGCCGGCATTACCATTCAGGTGGACAGTGACGGACGCTATTTCATCGACAGCAATGAAGTGCTGAATCCCAATGTCGACACGCTCAAGGATGCGCTGGTGCAGATCGCCGGCGACGACCGCTCGCGTCCGGTGATGATCCGCGCCGATGCGCAGACTGCGCACCAGGCCGTCGTGACGGTGATGGATGCACTGGGCCAGGTCGGCTTCACGCGTCTGTCGATCGCCACGACGCCGTCGAAGGAAGCGCCGAAAAAGTGAACCAGGCTGCGCCGGCCAGCGCCGCGGCGGCTTATCGGCGCCTGCTCGAATACTCCGCGCGCCACTGGCCGATAGCGACGCTGGCCGTGCTCGGCATGACCATCGACGCCGGCGCCACCGCGGGCTTCACCTGGCTGATCAAGCCGATGCTCGACGACCTGTTCGTGCATCAGGACCAGAACACCATTTTCTGGATGCCGATCGTCATCGTCATCGTGTTCGTGCTGCGCGGCATCGCGACCTGGCTGACGGACTACGGCGTGGCCCGCGTCGGCCGCGGTGTCGTGCATCGCCTGCGCGAGGAGGTGTTCGCGCGCTACCTCGTCATGCCGGCCGGCTATTTCGATCGCGAACCCTCGGGCCAGCTCATCGCGCGCGTGACCTACACGGTGGAGCAGGTCGCCCAGGCCAGCACCGATGCGGTCAAGGTCATGATCGTCGACAGCCTGACCGTGCTCGGCATGCTGTTCGTGATGCTGTGGTACGGCGCGCGCCTGACCCTCGCGCTGTTCGTGATGGCGCCGCTGATTGCCGCGCTGGTCTGGGTCGTCGGCCGGCGCTACCGGCGCATCAGTCATCGCATCCAGCACTCGGTCGGCTCGGTCACGGGCATCGTCGAGGAAGTCGTCGGCGGCCAGCGCGAGGTCAAGGTCTACGGCGGCCGCGACTACGAGCAGCAGCGCTTCGCGCAGATCAACGATCAGAACCGCCGCCTGAATCTCAAGGTCGCGTCGACCAACGCATTGTCGACCGCGCTGGTGCAGATCATCGCCGCCTGCGCGCTCGCGGCCGTGGTGTTCTTCGCCACGCGGCCGAGCACGCTCGCCACCATGACCGCCGGCAGCTTCATGGCAACGATCACGGCCATGATCGCGATGCTGCCCTCGCTCAAGCGGCTGACCACGGTGCAGGCCATGATGCAGCGCGGCGTCGCCGCGGCGCAGGATCTTTTCGCCATCGTCGATGCGCGCGGCGAGACCGACGCGGGCACGCTGCGGATGGAGCGCAGCCGCGGCGAGATTGCCTTGCGGCAGGTATCGCTGCGCTATCCGGGCGCCGGCGCGAACGCGCTGCTCGACATCGACCTGGTCTGTCCCGCGGGCAAGGTCACGGCACTGGTCGGCCGCTCCGGCAGCGGCAAGACCACGCTGGCGAACCTGATTCCTCGCTTCTACGAGCCGGATTCGGGCCAGGTGCTGCTCGACGGGCAGCCTCTGTCGGAATGGTCGCTGGACAGCCTGCGCAGCCAGATCGCGCTGGTCAGTCAACATGTGGTTTTGTTCAACGATTCCATTGCGCGCAATATCGCCTACGGCGCGCTCGGCGGCGCGTCGCGCGAACGCATCCTCGCCGCGGCCGAGGCAGCCAATGCGCTGGAATTCATCCAGCGCCTGCCGGAAGGACTGGACAGCAAGGTAGGCGAGGGCGGGGCATTGCTCTCGGGCGGCCAGCGCCAGCGCATCGCGATCGCGCGCGCGATTCTCAAGAACGCGCCGATCCTGATTCTCGACGAGGCCACCAGCGCCCTGGATACCGAGTCCGAGCGCCTGATCCAGGACGCGCTGGGCCGGCTCATGCGCGAACGCACGACGCTGGTCATCGCCCATCGCCTGAGCACGATCGAGCACGCCGACCAGATCGTCGTGCTGGACCAGGGCCGCATCGTCGAGATCGGGCGTCACGACGAACTGCTCGCCCGGGGCGGTCATTACGCGGCGCTGCACCGCATGCAGTTCCACGACGCGACCGCCTGATGGGCACGTCGAAAAACGTCGAGCTGCCCTCGGCACGCGGATGCAGATGCGCTGCTTGCGATCGGGCGCACAGGCCCTCGATCGGTGCAGGTGCGTCCGGAACCGCGCGGGAATCGACCGGCCGAACAATCGCCGGACGGCGGTCGTTCGAGGTTCCGCGATGAGCGGCGCGCGGCGCGAGGCGGTCTGGTATCACGGCGCGGACGTGCCGCTGTCCTGGCGCCTGCTCGCGCGGCTCTACGGCGGCGTCACCGCGCTGCGCCGCGGCGCGTACGCGCGCGGCTGGCTGCGCTCGCATGCGGTCGGCAAGCCGGTCATCGTGGTCGGCAACCTCAGCGTCGGCGGCACCGGAAAAACGCCGCTGACCCTCGCGCTGGTGCGCGCGCTCGCCGCGCGCGGCCTGCGCGCCGGCGTGGTCAGTCGCGGCTATGGCGGCAATGCGAAGGGACCGTTGCTGCTCGACGCCGCGTCCACGCCGCAGCAGGTCGGCGATGAGCCGTTGCTGATCCACACGCGCAGCGGCGCGCCGGTGGCGATCGGCCGCGATCGCGTCGCTGCGGCCAGGCTGCTGCTGGCCAGCGCGCCGATCGACGTGATCCTCGCCGACGACGGCCTGCAGCACTACCGCCTGCGCCGCGACGTGGAGATCTGCGTGATCGACGGTGCGCGCCGCTTCGGCAACCGCCGGCTGTTGCCGGCCGGGCCGCTGCGCGAACCGCTGTCGCGCCTGGAACGCGTGGACTTTCGCGTCTGCAACGGCGGCCTGGCGCGCGCCGACGAAGTGCAGCTTCACCTGCGCGACGAGGGCGCAACCGCGCTGCGCGGCGGCGAACACGTCGCCCTCGAATCGTTCGCCCACCGGCGCGTGCACGCGGTCGCCGGGATCGGCAATCCGCAACGCTTCTTCGACAGCCTGCGTGCTTGCCGCATCGAGGTGATCGGGCATGCGTTCGCTGACCATCACCTGTTCCGTCCTGACGACCTGGCGTTCGACGACGATCTGCCGGTGCTGATGACCGAGAAAGACGCGATCAAATGCCGCGCATTCGCACAGACCGGCTGGTGGCAGGTGTTGGTGCAGGCCCAGTTGCCGGAGCGCTTTCTCGACGCACTGGCGCATCGCATCCTCGCCGTATGAGCGGCGGCGGCCTGGTACGGCAGTGCGGGAAAGTCACCTCGGCGTCCGAAGCCAATGGCACCGGCATCGGTACACGTAACGCAGCGCAGGTCCACCGGCATACTTGAGCTTCTTCGTGTAACCCCAATCCTTGTTTTCTCGCGACTGCGCCCCCGCTGCCGTGAGTTTGCGGACGTGCCAGAACTTCTTCGTCCGCCCTCCAATCCCCGGGCGGGCAGTGTTGCCCACTTTCACGTTGGTCTTCGGAATCCTGCCGTGCTCGACCTGCGCTTCGACAATGCCTTCGTCCGCGAATTGCCCGGCGATCCCGAAACCGATGCACAGCCGCGTCAGGTGCTCGGCGCGCTGCATTCGCGCGTAATGCCGACCCCGGTCGCGGCGCCGCGCGTGCTGGCCTGGTCGCACGAGACGGCGGAACTGCTCGGTCTGGACGCTGCGGACGTGGAGTCCGCCGCGTTCGCCGAGGTCTTCGGCGGCAATCGTGTGCTGCCCGGCATGCAGCCGTACGCGGCGAACTACGGGGGGCATCAGTTCGGTAATTGGGCCGGCCAGCTCGGCGACGGCCGCGCGATTTCGCTCGGCGAAACCGTCAATGCCGCCGGTCAGCGTTGGGAGCTGCAGCTCAAGGGCGCCGGACCCACGCCGTACTCGCGCGGCGCGGACGGCCGCGCCGTGCTGCGCTCGTCGATCCGCGAATTCCTCTGCAGCGAGGCCATGCATCACCTCGGCGTGCCGACGACGCGCGCGCTGTGCCTGATCGGCACCGGTGACAGCGTGGTCCGCGACATGTTCTACGACGGCAACGCGCGCGCCGAGCCCGGTGCGATCGTCTGCCGCGTCGCGCCGTCCTTCATCCGCTTCGGCAATTTCGAGCTGCCCGCGTCGCGCGGCGATACGGCGCTGCTGCGCCAGCTTGCGGATTTCACGATACGGCGCGACTTTGCCGACATCGCCGCGCGGCATGCGCCGGGCAGCGAGGCGCTGTACGCGGACTGGTTCGGCGAAGTCTGCGCGCGCACGGCGCTGCTGGTCGCACACTGGATGCGTGTGGGTTTCGTCCACGGCGTCATGAATACCGACAACCTGTCGATACTTGGCCTGACGATCGACTACGGCCCCTACGGCTGGATCGACAACTTCGATCCGGACTGGACGCCGAACACGACCGACCGCGAACGGCGCCGTTATCGCTTCGGGCAACAAGTACAGATTGCGTACTGGAATCTCGGTCGCCTGGCCGGTGCGATCGCGCCGCTGTTCGCCGACCATGATCCCTTGCACGCGGGCCTGCAGCGCTATGTCGACACCGTCGTCGACGCCGACCGCGGGCATATCGCCGCGAAGCTCGGCCTGCTCGACTGCAGCGACGACGACGTCGCGCTGATGCAGGCATTGCATGCGCTGTTGCAGGAGAACGAAGTCGATATGACCTTGTTCTTCCGCCATCTCGCCGATGTCGATGCACCGGCCGGCGAGATGACGCCGCTGCGCGAGTCGTTCTACGACGAGAAGAAGCGCGAGGCCTCGCAGGCGGCGTTCGTGGCCTGGCTGCAACGCTACGCGCAGCGGCTTGTGCAGGACGGCCTGCCGGCAGCGCAGCGGCGCGTGCGCATGAACGCGGTGAATCCGCGCTACGTGCTGCGCAATTATCTGGCGCAGGAGGCGATCGACCGCGCGGAGCAGGGCGATCTCGCCGGTGTGCACGATCTGCTCGACGTGCTGCGCCGCCCCTACGACGACCAGCCCGGCCGCGAGGCCTTCGCGCAGCGGCGTCCCGACTGGGCGCGATCGCGGGCGGGGTGTTCGATGTTGTCGTGCAGTTCGTGATTCGACGAAGCCTGCGCCGGGACACGTCCCACCACGTCGCTGCGTACCGTCAGACCGGCTCGCGCGTCGCGCGCTGACGGTATCGCATTGCAATAACTACGTCGTCAGATGCAGATAACCTGCGCCTGACGGCTGATCGCGCGCGTCGTTCGTCGCTGCATCGTCACAATGATGCATTGCCGTTGTGTGACAACTGCACCCGTCATCGTTTTGTACCGCGAACTGCAATATTTCCGTAACGAACCCGACATACCCTGCGCGCCTCACCACGCTAACGGGCTTTTAACCATGAAACTGCGTACCCAGCGTCTTCTCGCTCTCGCCGTCGCCGCGGCGCTGGCCGGGACCGCCCAGGCCGAAATCGCGATCGACGTGATCAACGGCAGCGAAATCAGTCTGGAAGGACTGATGCAGGCCGACGGCAACTGGTTCGACAACGACTTCGCCGATCTCAATGCGGCTTCGCCCGCCGGCAACGACGGCAAGGACAGCGAATTCGACATGCGCCGCGCCGAAGTCATCCTCAAGGGCAAGGGCGGCCGCTTCGACTGGACTGCGGGCTACGACGGCAAGGCCAACAAGTGGCTGGACGCCAACATCAAGTGGAAGCTCGGCACCAACTATGTTCTGGCCGGCCAGTACAAGCAGCCCAACAGTCTGGAAGAGCTGACCAGCACGCGCCACAACGATTTCATTGCCAAGGCTATGGTCACGAACCTGTTCGGCGTCGCGCGACGCGTCGGTGTCGCCTACGGCGACGACGGTACGAACTTCGGCTACCAGGTCAGCATGTTCGGCCGCGAACTCACGCGCAACCTCAACCAGGGCCAGGGCTTTGGTGGTCGCGTCTACTTCGCGCCGATGGCCGCGACCGGCAACATTCTCCACTTTGGTCTTTCTGCCATCGACTATGATACTGACGCCGACACCGCGCGTCCGCGCGTGCGTCCGGATGCCGATCAGGCTACCGTGCGCCTCGTCGATACCGGCAACATCCTCAATGCCGACCGCCAGCGCACCATCGGCCTCGAAGGCCTGTGGGTCGGCGGTCCGATCAAGGTGCAGGGCGAGTACATGCGTTCGCGCATCTCGCGCACCGAGGCGACGTCCGCGCCGGACTGGACCGGCGACAGCTGGTACCTCTATGGCGTGTGGAACCTGACCGGCGAGACCTGGGGCTACAAGGCCGGCCTGCCGACCACGAGCCTGCCGGACGATCCCGCCAGCGGCATGTGGCAGATCGGCCTGCGCTACGACGCGACCGATCTGAACGACGGTCCCATCCTCGGCGGCGAAGAGCGCAACCTGACCCTCGGCGTCAACTGGTACTGGCGTTCCAACTTCAAATTCATGGTGAACTACGTCAAGGTCAATAGCAGCAAGTACGTCAGCGCGCTGCGCGCCGATCGCGACGACGATCCGAACATCCTCGAAGCGCGCGCCCAGTTCTACTGGTAAGTATCAGCAGGCTGTTGAGAAACAGCCTGCTAATGCGATCCAGGCGTGCATCGCCCGAGGGTCGATCGCGTAAGCGATTGACCCTCGGAGAACGTGCGCAAGCTCCGCTTGCGCCGTTCGATCGAGAAAGGAGCTTCTGCTCCTTTCTCGACAACATGTGCCATCCGTGTGACGCAGACGGCGCCGTGGGGCAGGGATGCCTCGCGGCGTTTTTGCGTGTGCGGACGTCCGCCGATTCCAATGCGGCGGCGGACTGGGCAGAATCGGTCGATGCGACTGTGCCTATCCATGATCGTGAAGAACGAAGCGGCCGTGATCGAACGCTGCCTGCGTTCGGTGCTGCCGCATATCGACAGCTGGGCCATTGCCGACACCGGTTCGACCGACGGTACCCAGGACGCCATCCGCCGAGTGCTGCAGGACAAGCCGGGTGAGCTGATCGAGCGGCCTTGGGTCGACTTCGCCCACAACCGCAACGAAGCCCTGGCGCTCGCGCGCCGGTACGGTGAGATGGCCCTGGTCATCGATGCCGACGAAATCCTGCAGATCGCCGACGGCGCAGCCCGGCCGGACTCGCGTTTGCCGGGACACATGTTCGAATACCTGTTCGGCATCACGCGATACTGGCGCGTCTGCATCGCGCGCCTGGATATCGACTGGCATTGGGAAGGCGTACTGCACGAGGTACTGGTGTCCACGCATGCGGCGCAGGTGTCGAAACTGCCGGGCTGGCAGATCGCCACGTTCGCCGACGGCGCGCGCAGCCAGGCGCCGGCCAGCGTGAAATACGGCAATGACTCGGAGATCCTGCGCCGCGCGCTGGAGCGCGAGCCGAATCACGCGCGCAACGCGTTCTACTACGCGCAGAGCCTGCGCGACGCGGGCCGCCCCGTCGACTCCATCCGCGCCTATCGGCGCCGCGTCGAACTGGCTGGCTGGGACGAGGAGGTCTACTACGCCAAGCTGCAGATCGCCCTGCTGCTGGAGCGCACCAGCGCGAGCTACGCCGATGTCGCCGCCGCCTACCTCGACGCCTGCGACCATCGCGCATCGCGCGGCGAGGCACCCTGCGAGTTCGCGCGCTATCTGCGCCTGCAGCAGCGCTACCGCATGGCCGCCGTTTTCGCGCGCCTCGCGCTGGATCTGCCGCCCAGCGATGACGTGCTGTTCGTCGACAGCGCCGTGCAGGCCTGGCGCGCAAAGGACGAACTTGCCGTATCGAGCTGGTACTGCGGCGACGGCGCGCTCAGCGCACGCCTGTGCGAGGAACTGCTGTCCGACGGCGAGCTGCCCGAGAGCGAGTACATGCGCGTCGAGACCAACCTCGGCTTTGCGCGCACGCTGGTCGGTAAAGCCTAGACCAGAAAATTGGCGCATTTAGCGGCAAGGCAATTTTCCTGATGCGCACATGTCCGCCTGAACGGTTCGAAAGTGAGTTCGCGGCTGCCGAAAAACCCTCCCCTTCAAGGGGAGGGTTGGGGGGGGATGGGGTTGTTTTGATGCTCCTGTTCGCTCATCCGTCCGGTTTCCCGAGTTTTTCGCGCGTCAATTCGAACGCCACTGCACCTCGTCGATATACGCATTCACGCTGAAGGTCGTGTGCGCGCGTTCGAGCCAGATCGCGTCCAGCGTGACATTGGCCGCATCGATCGCGCCGTTGCCGCCGACCCAAGCGTCCCATTGGTTCGCGTCGGCAAGGTTCCACTCGACGTAGGTCCAGGTGTTGGCTGCAACGCTGCGCAGCGTGGAGCGCTCGGTTGCGGCGCCATCGTCGATGCCGACGCCGACAGTGAAGCCGCTGCCGCCGACGTAAACCCAGAAGCCGACGCGGCCGTTGCGGGCGACGCTGGTATTGCTGCCTGGCGTGCCGCTGCCGGAGAGGAAGCGCACGGCCCAGGCTTGCGTATTGCCGGGGTTGTCGATCAGGGTCAGGTGCTCCGAACAACTGCCGATGCGCGAGATCGCGCAGTCGCGTTCGGCCGTCGACGTGGCGTTGATGCCCGTGGTGCTGCCCGAATAGCTGGGTGTCGAGGCGAAATGGCCTTCGCTGCTCTCGAAGGTATCGAGCACGCGCGTCGTGCCGCCGCCCGAGCCCGGGTTGAGCAGGCCGTGGTAGCGCGGCCAGTCCCAGTTGATGCCCGGATCGGTATGCGTGTTGTTCGGGAAGTGCTGGTGGCCCTTGATGCGGATCGTGCTCGACAGCACCACGACGCCGCTGTGTGCCGGGCCGTTGTAGGCGGTCGCGCAGTTGATGCCGTAGCGCGCGCAGAAATGCCGCGTCAACGCCGACGAGGCGTTGTACATCGCCGTTGTATACCAGCTCGCGTTGTTTACATAGCCTTCATGCTCTATGCCCAGCGTATAGCCGTTCTCGCTGCCGATGTGATGCGCTGCCTGGGATTCGCGCACCATCTGTGTGATCTGGCCGTCGGAACTGCGGATGAGGTAGTGCGCGCTGACCGAGTTCGGATTGCTCTTGAACCAGGAAATGCTGCCGGCGTAGGAGCCCTGCATGGTGTGGATCGCCACCGCCGAGGCGGACTGGCTGCGGGCATGGAAGTAGGGCGACGCGACCCATAGCGCCGGCGCGTAGTCGGTGCTGGCGAGCACCGGCCCACCGGAGGCAGCGCTGGCGGCCAGCGCCTCGGTCACGGGATCGATGCGATAGCCGTCGACCTCGATGCGGCCGCGCTGCAGGTCAAGGCGCACGAACGGCGCTCGCTGGCGCACCAGCGCTTCAGGCGCGAATTCGCTTTCCCAGGCGATTGGTCGCGCGGCGACGCGAATGCCGTTGTCGTCGATGCCGCGATCCAGCGTCAGCAGCACGTCGTAGGCGAAGGCTTCGCGGGCGAACTCATCGACCATCTCCGCATCGAGCAATACCGCATCGATCGCACCGGCCTTGCCGTCGGCGTGCCCGGCGTAGGCGCGCAGCAGGTCTGCCTCGCTGGCGCCGCGTGCAAGCGTCAGGCGCAACTCGTCGAGCAGAGCGGCGGCGCCCAGCACGTTCCAGTAGGGATCGCTCTCGACCTGCGATTTCGCGACGCCGAGCAAACGCGCGGCGGCGCCGGCCTGATCGTGGAAACCGTTGCCGGTATAGAGGCCCATCAGGCCCGCGGCGGCGGGCGCTTCGGCCAGCGGCAGTGTGGCGCCGTCGAGCATGACCCAGCGGCTTTGCACATAGGCGATCGCTTCGAGCGAACCGGCCGGCAACTGCGGATAGCGCGCATAGGCGGCGGCGAACAGCGCCGGGAAATCACGCCGGGCGTTGGCCAGCGCTGCCTGTTCGGCGACAACGCTCGCTTCCTGCGCGACATCCGTGCGGGACGACGGATCGAGCGCTTGCGACCAGGCGGGCGTGGCGGTGAGCAGCAGAACGGAAACAGCGAGGGTCAGGCGGGAACGACGCATGCGAGCTTCTCCAGGTGACGACTGCATTCAATGGGGTGCCGGCGCGCGCCGCAGTGAAGCAGCGTGTCGGCGAATCGGTGTCGATCGAGGTCGGCCGCCCCCGCAGCCGCAAACCGTGACGCCCGACCCTGCACCGGTCGTGCGGCGGCGTCATTCCAAAACGATTCCAATCGCATGGCCAGCTGCGAAGAGTGCGAACGGTGCCGTCCGCAGATCGTGGCGCAACGGCGTTGGCGACCGTGTCATCGTGCTCGTGACAGATAGCATCCGGGATACGCTGATGTTGCGGAAAGCATCGCACTATCGCTGCGCTGCCCGCATCGGAACCCGGCGCTCACTGCGGTAGGAAATTTCGGAATGCCCATCACGGCCGCCATTTGCGGCAGTGCAGCACGCGATAACCGTCGTACTTTTTGATGCCGGTGTCGCGATGCCGGCGCAGCCTGAGTGCGGGTCCCGGTACGCGTGCCAAAGCAGACGCGGCCACAGGTGTCGATACGTTGTGCAGCTCTTTCAGACCGATTCACTGAGCTGAAATAAGCGGAACTGTGCGGCAATCCACAATGGTCCGCCCTCGTCAGTCATGACTTTCTTCACTAGAATCATCCGTCGGTATAGTCGGGGGGCTGTACCGATCATCCGTCGGTATGGCCGGGGGGCTTGTACCTTCGCAATGTCTGTCGCAGCAGCCGCGCTCGTGCGCGAGGCGGCTGCGTATGTCCGCAGGACGACTGCGGCGCGCTCGCCATGGGGAGTGGCCGAACGGTGCAATACCACGTTGCCGATATCGTGCTGGACAGCGCCTCGCGCCTGGTCAGTGGTCCGCAGGGTCCGCTGCCGGTGCCGCGACGCGTATTCGATTGCCTCGTCTATCTCATCGAGCATCGCGAGCGCGCCGTCGCGCGAGACGAGCTCATTCTATACGTGTGGAAGAGATCCAACGTATCCGATACGCAATTGGCGCAGACCGTGCTGCGTGCACGGCGCCTGCTCCACGATGACGGCAGCGAACAGCGCCTGATCCGTACCGTGCCCGGATTCGGTTATCACTGGATCGGCATGGTCCCGTGCGCCGAGGGCGGCGCGCCGGATGCTGCCGCAGCGCTACCCGCGATTTCCGCCGCCGCCACGGCTGAGGACATTGCCGCTGCGGTTCCGGCAGATGAGCCGCCGTTATTTCTCACCATGACGGGTGCTGCGCCGTCGCTCGACGCACGCCAGGAATTGAGGGCTTCCGCATTGCCGCTCGTGTCGCCCCTCGCGCCGCGCCAGCGCAGCGGACGGTGGCTCGCGGCGGGCGTGGCCATCGCCGCGGCCGTGACGATCCTGCTGCTGGAGTTCGCCGCGACCTATTTGCCGGCCAGTGTCGCCGCCGCTGCGCCGGTGCCGCGTCGCGTCGTGATCCTGCCGGTGGAAATGGACCCGGCAGCTGCTGCCGATGTGGCCTGGGCGCGGCTGGGGCTCATGGATCTGCTGGCCTCCCGCCTGCGCGCGCAGGGCATCGTGGTGCCGCCGAGCGAGAGCGTGCTCGCTGCGCTGGCCGCGTTGCCGCCACCGCCGCCGGGAACCGCGCTGCGTCCGCAGATGCTCCAGGCCGACCTGCTGCTGCAGCCGCGGCTGTCGCGGCTGCCCTCGGGCTGGGAATTCAGCCTGGAAGGGCGCCGCGCGAACGGCGCGGACCTGCGCCTGCAGCATCAGCATCCGCAAGTGCTGCAGGCTGCCGCCCTGGTCGGCGACACGCTGCTCGCGAACCTCGGCCAGACGCAGGCGGGCAAGAACGACAGCAGCGGCGAGACCGCCCTGCGCGTGCGCGCCGCGCTGCTAGGCAATGAACTGGAAACGATCCGCAGCTGGCTCGCCGCGCTGCCGCCGGCGCAGCGCAGCGACCGCGAGACGCGCTATCTCGCCGCCGAACTCGACTACCGCGCAGGTCGCCTGGGCGAGTCGCGCGCCGCGCTGGACGACTTGCTGCAGGATGCCGAACTGGCCGCCGATGCGGCCTTTCGCGGCCGCGTGCTCGCGGCGCGGGGCTCGATCGCGATGCGCCAGCGCGATGACATCGCGAGCGAACGCGATTTCGCCGCGGCAATCGTCGCGCTGGCCGGCAGCGGTGGCCGTGACCTCGGTCGTGCCCTGATGGGACGCGGCGGCATCGCGCTGCGCCAGCAGCGGCTCGCCGACGCGCAGGCCGACCTTTCGCGCGCGCGCGTCCTGCTCGATGCGGCCGGCGACGATCTCGGTGTCGCGCGTGCCGAGGTCAATCTTGCGCTGCTCGATCGCCGCCAGGGACGCCCGCTGGAAGCGCTGGATCAGCTGCAATCCGCCGCAACGCGCTTCGGCAACTACGCGGCCGTCAACGAACTGAGTGCGACTCTCGGCAGCATCGTCGATCTGCAATGCGGACTGTTGCGGTGGGACGACGCACTGGTCAGCAGCGATCGCGCGCAACGCCTGCTGCCGCAGCTGATCGACCGGCTGTTGCGCACCCGTGTGCTGCAGGCGCGTGCCGAAGTGCTGCTCGGCCTCGGACGACTCGCCGAGGCGGGCGCGGCGCTCGAGATCGTCGCGCGCGAAGACACGGCCGATGACGCTGATGCCGCCGCGCGCAGCGAACTGCTGGCCGCGGAACTCGCGCTGGCCCGCGGCGAGCGCACCGCGGCCACCCGTGCGCGCAGCGTGCTGATGCGCGACGGCGCGCCGCGCGACCTGCGGCTGCGCGCGGCGCAGGTGCTGCAAGCGGTGCAGTTGCCGCTGCCTCAATTTGCCATGCCGACGGCGGAAAATGGCGCCGCGGAAGACGTGGATGGCTGGCTGTTGCGCGGACTCGCGCATCAGTCGCGCCAGGCCGTCGCAGAGGCGGAAAGCAGCCTGCGCGAAGGTCTGCAACGGGCCACGGCGCTGCGCGATCTGCGAGAACAACGCCAGGCGGCGCTCGCGCTGGCCGGCCTGTTGTCAGCCCAGGGACGCAGCGGCGAGGTCCTGTCGTTGGCCGCACCGCTGGCCATGCAGGTGTCGCGCGACTACGACACGGCGCTGCTGTTCGTACGCCTGCATCGCGAACAGTCGGACGCGGAGAAGTGGCGCTCCGCGCTGCACAAAGCCGCCGCTCTGGCCGGCGAACGCCGCGTACCGGAGGCATTGTCGCTGCCGTGGCAGCGGGAAGGCGAGAACATGCAGGGTCCGCAGGTCGCGCGCGCGGCATTGCGCTGAGGAAGTGTTTGGTGCGTTCCGTAACGTTGCCGATAGCAACTTTTCCACAACGCGATAGCGGTAGGCCCTGCGACCTGCGTTGCGTCCGGTGCTGGGCAGTTGTCTGAGCCGACAGAAACAACGGTGTATCGCGTCGTCCGGTTCGGGCCGCGACCGTCGACCTTCCGTCACTGTATGCAGAAGGTGGAGAGGGTTTCGACGTAGCGCGCCGCTGGCGCCATAGAGTGTGTTCACGATGCGCGGCAGGCTCTCTCGCTCGCGCGACGCAGTATGACCCGATCCCCGGGGCCTTCCGCCCGTTGGGCGTGCAGGACAACCAGAACCTTCGGCTCTGAGCGGTTGCCTGCACGCCCTTCAACGGAGCGACTGATGTCGTCGGTTTGCTTAGCTCACCGACATTGTGTGAGCACGCTCAGAAGAAGCCGCAGGTATCGATCATCTGACCGCCGTTGCCATCGATGCTGCCGGTCGTGTCCCATTTGATGTCGACCGATGCGGAACCACGGTTGGCGACCGAAGCATCGGCCTTGGCGCTGAAAGTCAGGCGGTGCGAGCACTTGGTTTCGGCGTCGAACTTGCCGGTGCGGCCCGTCGTGCCCGAGCCGAACGCGTTGCCGCAGTCCACCGAGAACGGCACGTTCGCGAACGCGCTGGACGAATTGCTGTAGCCGAACGGCGCCGGGTAGCAGCTGCTGTTGCAGCGGATGCCGGCCTGCTGGCCGCCCATGTTCTTGGTCACCATGGTGATGCCGTAGACGTTCTTGTAGGTGCGCTGGTAGGAGCCCCAGGTCAGCGACTTCATGATGTAACGCGTATCGCTGGCCAGCGCGCAGCCCATGATGGCCTTGTCGCCGGAAGCCAGCTCGAACGTTTCACGCGGTGCGTAGCCCTGCGCCTTGAGTTCGCGGTGACCGTTGACGATGGAGTCGAGGAACTCGATGTTCGCGTCGAATACGACGCAGTGGCTCGCCGCCTTCCAGCAGAATTCGACCGCCTGATGCCGCTGCAGCTGCTTGTCGGCTTCCACCGTGATCTGCAGCACGCGATAGCTGCCCTTGTCGACCGGGAGGCCGACGGCGTCGAAGCCATCGACACGGGCGGCCAACGCCTCGCTGTTGATCTTGTTCAGATCCAGCGGCGTGATGCGCACGTCGCTGACCGCGAGCGCACCGTCTTCGGCGTCGATCAGGTAGGCCGGCGCGCCGATCAGCTGTTCCATGCTCAGGCCGGCGACTTCGCCGAGCTTGCCGGCGCGCACGGTGTCCACCGCGAACGTGGCCGTGGTCGTGCCGGCGGCGAAGTCTGCGTACAACGCTTCCGCATAGCCTTGCGTGGTATCGGCGGCGAAAGCGGGCAGGGCGGCGCTCAGGGCGAGCGCGGCGGCGAGGCGGGAGAAAACAGTAACTGTGTACATGAGTGATCCTTGTCATAGGGAACAGCCGGCGCAGCCGCTACGGGCGACCGCGCCGGGCGAAGTCCGCGAGCTGCTGCGCACCGGGGCTTCCGGTGGCACGCCAGGGCGTGCGCAAACCCGGTACGGCAGCACGATCGCGGCAATCCCTGGCCGCGCGGACTGACGCGGCTTTGCGGCGATCTGCCCGGCAGCGTGCGCGCCATCTCACCCGCGGGCTTTCCATACGGCTTACAAACGCGTTCCAATTCGGGCGTGGGCAGATTCCAGATCGTTGGCTGCGCGTGCCACGTGCTTGATCCATTCAGATCGTTGTCAGCGCTGATACGCGCTTGATCCGTCGACGCGTCGGCGCGCGTGGTGCAATGGTTCTGGTCGTGTGCCAGTAGTGACCGCGATGCGGGTGCTGTGCTGGCTGCGGATTCCGGGTCATTGAAGCGAGCCGGATCGTGGTGCGATTGCCCCGGCAGAGCTGAGAAAAAGGCGGAAGCCAGTTTTCAATCGAATGGCGCAAGGGAGCTTGGCCGCGTTCTCCGTGAATCAGCCAGCTCCCGTCGTTGCCGTCGATCAGGCTGGTGCGGTCGCCGTTGGCCGCGTGACCCACACCGCCGCGCGTGGTTGTGGTCGGATTACCGCGACGGTCATAGCCATGCGGTGTGACATGGCCGCGCGGATCGGTCGCGGTTGCGACACGGTTGGTCACGTGCGGCGGATCGAAGACGTTGCCGGGATGGTAGGTCCACGACTGGCGGCGTTCGCCATGCGGCGTGACGAAGACGTCGCTCGTCGTGTTGCCGTGGGCGTCGTAGGTGAAAGTGGTAATGCCGCCGAGCGCGTCGGTTTTCGTCGCGGGCTGCAGATGGACGTTATCCCAGGTCGTGAGCGTGGTGCCGGCCGGGTCTGTCACGCGTGTGGCCGCACCGTAGCGGTTCATGCGCGTTTCCGTCGGATGATTGCGCGCGTCGGTGACGACGGTGACGGGTTCGGCAAGCAGCCCGCGCATCGCGCCGGCCACGCCTTCGTCGTAGGCGAACGCGGTCACGGCGGTATCGGGTTCGACGACTTCGGTGACGCGCAATTCAGGGTAGTAGAAGGTGCGGTCGGTGGTCTGTACGCCGGTCCAGTACGGCGTAGGCGTCGCGCCGTCCGCCGCATAGCGGTAGCGCCGCACTGAACCATCGATCGCGTCGCGCACGGCGGTCAGGCGGAAGCCGAAGCGGGCATACGCCATCTCGCCGTCGGGCTGGAGGTAGTACAGGTCGTCGTAGTCGGCGTAGTCGTACTCGGTGCGTTGCGTACCGAGGTTCGTGCGGTCGCTGCGGCTCGCTTCGACGAGGTTGCCGGTGTCGTCGTAGCGGTAGTCGATGCGCAGCTCTTCGGGACACGACGCGGCGGTCACGAGCGTGTAGCTGTCGAGGATGTCGATGTCGCCGACGGGGCGCGAGACGGTCTTGACCTCATAGGTCAGCGCGATCGTGCGGCCGGCTGCATCGCGGATGGACGTGACGCGCGGCGTGTCGCGTCGCGCTCCCAGGCGTAGGTCACGCGATTGCCGTTGGTGTCTTCGACATAGCTCAACCGCGGGCCGTCGGGATCGGCGAAGTGGTAGCGCGTTCTGTCCTTGGCGATGAAGAAAAACTAGTCGATTGCGAGTGCCTATTGCATCCATGGAAGGGAAGGTCTGAACGTCAACGAAACTGCTTGCCTGAGATGGTTTCGCATGCACGGAAGCAGAAACGGCGACTCGAATCGGGCGTGATGCGTTTGCAAAGGCTGCAAACAGCAGCCTTTGTACCTCAGAACGCCATCTTCGGACGCAACTCACCCGTCATCGCCAGTAGTCGCTTTCGGGCCATCCACAGATTCGACAGCGCGAACAGCGTGTCATAGCGCAGGCTGTCGCGGCACCATGGCGGCGTCCCGCTGGAGGCGGCGCGGAAGCGGGCGGGTCGGCTATGCTGCGCCGATGCCGACCTTGCTGCTGAATCTGCGTCACGTTCCCGACGACGAAGCCGACGATATCCGTCGCCTGTTCGAAACCGAGGCTATCCCGATATTCGAAACACCACCGAGCCGCTTCGGCATTTCCGCCGGCGCGATCTGGCTCGCCGACGAGGCGCGCGCGGCGGAGGCGCGCCGGTTGCTCGACGACTATCAGGACCGGCGCCGCAGCGAGGCGAGGGCCGCGTTCGACGCGGCACGCGCCGAGGGCCAGCCAACCACGTTCCTGCAGGTGCTGCGTCAGCAGCCCGTGCGCGTGGTGTCGGCATTGATCGTGATGGCCGCCCTGGTCGCGCTGTGCCTGTTGCCGTATTTCCTGCTGCGCGAGTAGCGGTGTTTTCCGCGGCACGGTGCGCGGATTTTCGAACGCGTCTGCAGCTCAAACGAACCGCGCATGGCGGGTTTGCGATGCCGCCAACGACAACCGGGCGACGAGCGCCGGTACATACTCCAAAAAACAATCGGGCGACGAGCGCCCGTACATACTCCAAAAAGCAACCGGGCGACGAGCGCCCGGTTGGTGGGTTCATCCGGATGCAGCGGCCTGGCCGCTGCGGACGAACATCAGAGTGCTGCGTCTTTCAGCTTCTTGAGCGCGCGTGCCTTGATGCGCACGGTCGCCGGCTTGGCCGGGAACCAGCGTTCTTCGCCGCTGAACGGGTCTTTGCCGAAGCGCTTCTTCTTCGCGGCAACGGCGGTCGCCGTCACTTTCAGCAGGCCCGGCAGGGTGAACGAGCCGGCGCCCTTCTTGTGGATGGAACCGAGCATGGTGGATTCCAGCGCGGCGAGGACGGACTTGACCGACTTGGGCTCCACACCGGTCTGTTCGGCGAGGTAGCGGGCGAGTTCGGACTTGGTGAAGGTGTCCTTGATCGGCTTCGGTGCTGCGGCCGCGGCGGGCTTGGCGGCGCTCTTGGTCTTGCTGGTTGCTGCTTTCTTGGCCATGGGCTTTGGTTCTCGGTGACAGAGTGTTTCGCCCGCGCGGTCGTCGGCGGGCGGCCAGTGTCGGCGGCGACACTTTACTGCATCAGGACCGCAAGATTTAAGCGGTTTGCGCGCATTTTTTTCGATTGCGCCCCTGCGTAAGCCGCGATTCATGCGCGTGTTGCACTGCAACTGCGGCAGGAGCGCGATTTCTAGTGGCCTGTAACCGAAGAATCGGCAGTGAATGGCGAAGGGCTGGTCGTGTCGGACGCCGCTTCGGAGTGAGGCCTGCAGCAGCGCTACCTATCCATCTACAGCCGGCCGAATGAGAAGCCAGTCCGGCGCGGCCAGAACGAGCCAGTCGCTGCCGATCTGAGAGTTGCAGGCCATTGGTATCTTCGGGAGCTACACGCGCCGGCAATCTGGTCCTCTCGCCGTGTGTATTGCCGACGAGCATTTCCTGCGTTGCGCACGAAGTCTTCGTGTCGTCCACGAAGGATTCACGCAATGGGCGTAGAAGTCCGCTGCGCCGCGTATGGATGCGGTGAATTATAAAAGTCAACAATTGTATCCGAGCTCGGCTGCCCCGCGTCAGGCGAACGCGGCCGCAGCGCGATGCATGCGACATCGAGGCTCAAGGCAGCGGCGATTTCTCGATGCGTCCACCCTTGATCACCCAGTCCACCTGTTTGAGCACGCGCACGTCCTGCAGAGGATCGCCGCTGACCGCGATCAGGTCGGCGTGCTTGCCGATCTCGAGACTGCCGAGTTCCTTCTCCAGGCCGAGCAGTTCGGCCGCGTCCAGCGTCGCGGCGCGCAACGCCTGCGGTGGCGTCAGGCCGTATTCGACCAGCAGTTCGAATTCATCGGCATTGCGTCCATGCAGGCTGACGCCCGCATCGGTGCCGAAGGCGATGCGCAGGCCTCCGTCGACGGCCTGGCGCAGCGCCTTGCCGGTGATGCCGATGCGCCATTCGATCTTGGCGCGCACGTCGCCCTGATACGCGGCCGGATTGGCCGCAAGGCGTTCCTTGTAGCCGTTGACGGTGGACAGCGTCGGCACGTACCAGGCACGCGTCTTGCGCCACAGCGCCAGCGTGTCCGCGTCGAGCAGGGTGCCGTGCTCGATCGAATCCGCACCGGCGCGCAGCGCGAGCGCGATGCCGTCGGCGCCGTGCGCATGTACGGCGACCTTGCGTCCGTAGAGATGGGCGGTCTCGACGATCGCGCGTGCCTCGTCATCGAACATCTGCTGGCCGAGACCCGTCCCGATGCGGCTGTTCACGCCTCCGGTGGTCGCCATCTTGATCACGTCGGCACCGCGCGCGATCTGCTGGCGCACGGCGCGGCGGCAGTCGTCGGCACCGTCGCAGGTCGTGTGCTCGGCGGCGAGCGCGTCATGCAGTTCGTCGCGGAAGCCCAGTGTCGGGTCCATGTGCCCGGCGCTCGTGGAGATCGCCGAACCCGCGTCGAGAATCCGCGGGCCGGGCAGCTTGCCGGCCGCGATCGCGTCGCGCAGCGCGAGCGTGACGCCGCCGCGATCGCCGAGGTTGCGCACCGTGGTGAAGCCGGCGGCCAGGGTCTTACGCGCGTTGACCGCGGCCTCGTAGGCGAAGAATGCCGTGCCGCGCGTGACCGATTCGAGTTGCGCCTCGATGCCGGCCTTGTCAGTGGTCAGATGCACATGGCTGTCGATCAGGCCCGGCAGCACGAAGCGATCGCGCAGATCGAGGATGCGCGTCGCTGCCGGCGCGTCGGCGAACGCGGCCGCATCGACGTGGCCGTCGTGCACGGCCTGGATACGGCCGGCGTGGATCAGCAGCGTGCTGGCCTTGCGCGGCGGCTGTCCCGGCCGGTCGAGCAACTCGCCGGCCTGCACGATGAGCCAGTCGTCGGACGCCGACGGAGCGGCGGACGCGACAGTGGAGAAGCAACACATGCCGAACAATGCATGCACGGCGAACAATGCACGCGGCAGAGGGATTCGCATCGCGGCCAAAGACAGGGGAAAGTCGCGAGCATAGCCGAGTCCACGACGCCGACGCGCCACGGTTGACATACGACGATGTTCGTAGACACTGCAGGTCCCGTTCGTGCGGAGCCGGAGATGCGTGCCATCCTGCTGCTGGGACTGTTGACGAGCCTGCTGCTGCCACCGTGCCTGAGCGCCCGCGACGGCGATGACGATGGCGGCGGCGGGAGTGTGGTGCAGGGACCGTATTGGGTCGGGCCTGCGCACAGCGGTTCGTGGTTCCAGCCCGATCGCAGTGGCGAGGGCTTCATCCTCGAAATCCTGCCCGATGGCAATGCGGTCGCCGCGTGGTTCACCT
This sequence comes from Lysobacterales bacterium, assembly GCA_038207515.1. Taxonomy (GTDB): domain Bacteria; phylum Pseudomonadota; class Gammaproteobacteria; order Xanthomonadales; family Rhodanobacteraceae; genus Tahibacter. Next base: position 46,460 of record JBBQZR010000015.1, read on the forward strand.
TTCCGGCGGCCGGCGAGAGCGGTGAGCAGATCTGGCTGGTCGCCGCCGGCGGGCGGGTGCAAGCCGACACACTCGTGTTCGAACAGGTCTACCGGCCGCGCGGCGGTCGTTTCGGCGCCGCGTTCGATCCGGCGCAGATCGACAACGTGCCCTGGGGACGCTTCGAGTTCCAGTTCCACGATTGCCAGTCGGCGACCTTGCGCTACGCCGGCAGCGGCGACTACGGCAGCGGCACGCGCGCGTTGCGCCGTATCACGAGCATCGATCAGCTCGACTGCAACGGCGGCCGCGCGCTGGCCGCGGGCGGCGGTCGTGCACTGGAAGGTCTGCGCAGTCGCAGCGGCAACTGGTTCGTGCCGGGCCGCTCCGGTGAAGGCTGGTTTATCGAGGATCTGCCCGGCGGACGCATGCTGGTCTACTGGTTCACGTTCGATCCGGCCGGCAATCAGCTCTGGCTCACCGGCGTGGGCGAACGCGGCGCCGACAACCGGCTCGTCGTCGATGCCTATGTCACGCGCGGCACGCGCTTTGGTAGCGCGTTCGATCCTGCCGCGGTGCGCCAACAGCGCTGGGGACGCCTTGAGTTCGATTTCACGAGTTGCACGGGCGCGGCGTTCCGCTATGTCGGCGACGCTGCGGCCTATGGCAGCGGCAGCTACGCGGCCGGCCGCGTCACGCTGCTGGCGAGTGCGCCGTGCATCGACGGCACGCCGCAGGCGCGCCTCAGCGGTGACTGGGTCGAGGCCGCGCGCATGCCCGGTCCGTCGCAGTCCGAACATGCGGCGGCGGCCTACGACGGCAAGATCTATGCGCTCGGCGGCTTCGGCGACAACCGCGGCTTCAAGCGCTACGACGCGGCGAGCAACCAGTGGACGACGCTGTCACCGCTGCCCGCGGGACGGCATCATCTCGCGGCGTTCGCCGATCGCGGCGCTGTCTATTTCGTCGGCGGAGAACCGGTCGGCGGCGGCGACCAGAGCGCGGCCGGTTTCCGCTACGACATCGCGGCCGAACGTTGGGAGCCGGTGCCGGAGCTGTCGCAGACCTTCGGCAGCCACGCGGCCACGCTCAACGGTCGCGTCTACATCGGCCGCGGCGACGGCACGCTGGAAGAATTCGATCCGCGCCAGCGGGCGGTGCGCCGGATCGGCGCGGCCGACCTGACCGAACGCGACCACTCGCAGGTCATCGCGTTCCAGGGCGAAGTCTGGATGATCGGTGGACGCTATCCGGATTCGCGCACGACGGCGATCTACGATCCGGTCACGCAGACCTGGCGCGCCGGTCCGTCGTTCCTGCACGCGCGCGGCGGTTTCGCCGCCGCCGTCGTGGGCGAGCAGCTCATCATCACCGGCGGCGAACAGTCGCACGTTTTTCCGGCGCTGCTGGTCGGTGTCACCGAGGTGTACACCGCCGGCAACGAACGCTGGCTCAGCGGTCCGCGGCTGCCGCAGGCCGTGCATGGCGTGCCTGGCGTCAGCCTCGACGGTCGCTTCTACGTGGTCAGCGGTTCGATCGATGCGGGTCTCGCCTCCGGCGCGACCGGACGCGTGTTCTGGTGGCGGCCCGAGTAGCGCGTCAGCGCACCGTATTGCGCCAGTCGCGCTCGTAGTAGCGCACCAGCGCCTGTGAATCCAGATGGTTCGCGTCGACCGCGGGGCGTGGCATATCCGGCGGAAAGCGGAACATCTCGGCCGTGGTGGCGGCATCGAGGTAGCGCGTCGCGACGTCGTAGCGCTGCGGCGGCGCGAACGCGTCGGCGCGGCGCGCGGCGAGCAGGAAGCCCCATTCGCCGAACGAGGGGACGTTGACGTGGTACGGCCAGGTCGCGAAGCCGGCTTCGCGCAGACTGGCCTCGACGCACCAGTACGCGTGCGGCGCGTGGTAGGGCGAAGTCGCTGGATCGCGACGAGACCGGTGTCACTGAGGCGACGCGCGAGCAGCCGGTAGAACGGTACCGAATAGAGTTTGCCCAGGGCGAAATTGGTCGGATCGGGCAGGTCGACGAGGATCGCGTCGAAACGCTGGGTATTGTGTTCGAGCCACTGTCCCGCGTCGGCGTTGATCACCTGCACGCGCGCATCGGCCAGCGCGCCGCGGTTGAGTTCGACCAGCTCGGGCTGGTGCGCGAACAGCGTGGTCACGGCGGCGTCGAGATCGACCACGGTGATGCGCTCGACCGTCGCATGCTTGAGCGCTTCGCGCACGGCCAGCCCGTCGCCGCCGCCGAGGACCAGCACCGAGCGCACGGTACCGGCCGATTGCAGCGCCGGGTGTACGAGTGCTTCGTGGTAGCGGTATTCGTCGCGCGAGGAAAACTGCAGCTCGCCGTTGAGGTACAAGCGAAGATCGTCGCGCCAGCGCGTCAGCACGATGCGCTGATACGGTGTGCTCTGCGCGTGCACGATGTCGTCGCCGTAGAGGCGCCGCTCCGACCAGCCGGTCAACGCCCCCGAACCGGCCATCGCCGCCGCGAGCACGCCGATCACGAGCAGCGCGCGCCACAGCAGTTGGCGCCGTGCAGGCAGTTCGGCGCGGAATGCGTGCAGTGTATACAGCGCCACTACGGCATTGAGCAGGCCGAACAGCAGCGCCGTGCGCGCCATGCCCAGCCACGGCGCGAGCAGCAGCGGAAACAGCAGCGAGACGATCAGCGCGCCCAGATAATCGAATGTGAGCACGCGGCTGAGCATGTCGCCGAGCGCCAGGCGCGTCACTGTTTTGCGCGCATCGAGCAGGCGCATGACCAGCGGGATCTCGCTGCCGACCAGCACGCCGACGCAGAACACCAGCGCGTAGAGCAGGGTGCGGAACGGCAGTCCCTGCGCGCCGAACAGCACGAACAGCAGCGTGGCCGACAGGCCGCCGACCAGCGCGATCAGCAGCTCGACTTCGATGAACACGCGCAGCAGGTCGGCGTCCCTGACGAACCGCGACAGGTGCGAGCCCACGCCCATGGCGAACAGGTAGCAGCCGATCACGGTGGAAAACTGCAGCACCGAATCGCCGAGCAGATAGCTCGCGAGCGCCGCGGACACGAGTTCGTAGGCCAGGCCGCTGGAGGCGACGACGAATACCGAGAACACGAGCACGTGGTGGGGGCGGAACGGCTTGGGCATGCGGCGAGTGTCCTGTCGTGCCGTGGGATGCGCGTCGAGTGCCGGCGCCTGCGTCGCCGCGGTGGCGCCTGCGTTCGGTCGCGGCCGCAGCTTACACTGGGCCTTTCCGGCGAGAGGAGTAGCGGCATGGTGCGCGGCGTGCGGACACTCGTGGCATTGGCAGGAATGGTGGTGATGGCGAGCGTGGCGATGGCACAGGGCGGTGCGGACAATCCCGCATGTCCCGCGCTGGCCAAGCTCGCGATTCCCGCGGCCGATATGCCTGATGCGGCGGCGCGCGCGCGGCTCGCCGGTTGCGAGTCCGAGGGTTTCTACTACGCCGACGGCAGCAAGCCCGACTACGTGCAGGCGCGGCTGTGCGCCTATGTCGAGCGTGATGCCGGCGACGAAGTCATGTTCGGCGGCTCCGCCGTGCTGATGATGATCTACGCCAACGGCGATGGCGTGGCGCGCAACATCGAGCTCGCGAAGAAGTTCGCCTGCGCTGTCGAAGGCGCGCCGGCGGAACTCGACGGCCGTCTGGAACATCTCGACGCGATGGCCGGTGCATCCGGCAAGAGCGAACGCTTCGACCTCTGCGACGACATCACCAGCGGCTACATGATGGGCTTCTGCGCAAGCCGCGGCGCCGATGCGGCCAAGGTCGACCGCGACCGGCGCGTGACCGCTCTGACGGCGGCCTGGAGTGCGGCCGAGCGCGCGGCGTTCGCCAAGGTCCGCGCCGCCGCCGATGCGTATTTCGACGCCTGCGTCGACGGCGAGGTCGACATGAGCGGCACCGCCCGCGGCGCGATGGCGGTCGGGGCGCGTGAAGGACTCGAGGACGCCCTGCTCGGCGCGCTGGACGCGTTCGGGAAAGGCCAGCTGCCGCAGGGCGGTGCTGCCGAATTCGCCGCCGCCGACAAGCAGCTCAACGCGAACTACACGGCGGCGATGAACTACTACAAGGCGCAGGCCGCGGAAGGCACGGCCGGCAGCGTGAAGCCGGAAGGCATCCGCGGCGCCGAGCGTGCCTGGATCCGCTACCGCGATGCCTGGGTCGCGTTCGGTGCGCAGAAATATCCCGCCGTCGGCGCGGACGCCTGGCGCACGTATTTCACGCGCGAACGGGCGCAGGCCTTAAAGGATCTCGTCGGCGAATAGCGACGCGCGACCGGCCTGCGGCGTGTGCCGCAGGCCGGTCGCGCTGCTTTCGTGTCTTGCTGTGGTCGTGTCGCGACAAGCAGGGTTGTTGCGCGGCGGCCCTGCGGCGGCTATCCGTGAATTTCCAGGACCTCGGCGATGCGCCGTTCGCTGACACGCTCGCGCGCGGTTTCGCTCGCCAGTTCGCGGAACAACTGCACCGCGATCTTGCGCGCCTGCTGGCGGATCTCCGGTATCGCGGTCGAATCCCAGTCGCGGCCGCGGCACAGCGCACCCAGGGTCCAGACGCGCTGTCCGGGGTCGAGGCGGCCGGTGTCGTCGACCTGCAGGCCGAGCCCCTGCGCATCGGCGCGCGCCAGTCCCGCGCGCAGCAGCGAACGCACGAGCGCATGCGGCGTGGCACGCGCATCGGTATCCATGCCCACCGCCTGGAGCACCAGGTCGTAGCTCGCGACCTGCGCGACCTCGTGCTGCGGTCCCTGGGTCCAGGTCAAGACCGGCCGGTTCTGCCGGCCGGCGCGGAACGACTGCACGCGGCCGGCACGGGTTTCCAGGCGCCGGTCGGCCTGCAGCTCGAGCACGCGCCGCGCGATCTGCGGCGGCATGCGGTGACGGCCGATTTCCCAGATGCCGCGCAGATGGCGCAGGAAGCGGCGCCGGTCGTCGTGGGTCAGCGCGCGCCAGAGCTGCGGTGTTGCGTGGCGCAGGCTGTCGATGACGCTGCGCCAGTCGTCTGCCTCGTCGCAGCAGGCACGCACGAGGCGCGTCCAGCGGCGCAGGTCTGGCTGCTCGCGCAGATCCTCGACGAGTTCGGCCAGGCCTTCGGCCGGCAGCTGCGCGTCGCGTGAATGCGCCGCGGGCAGTCGGCCGCGGCGCGACAGCAGGGTGACGTGCACCTGCGGCCAGCGTTCGGTCACGCTCAGTGCCAGGTCGACCGCGGACAGGCCGGAGCCGACGATCAGCACTTTGCGCAATTTTTCAAAAGGCAGCGTGTTGGCCGACAGCCACTGCCACGGATCGATTACATAGCGGCCGGCGGCGATCAGCGCCTCGCTGACGTTCGGCAGCGCGCGGCCCGGCAGGGCGCCGGTCGCGACGACGACGATGTCGGCGTGGCTTGGATAGCCGCTGGTGTCGGTCAGCACATAGCCGCCGTCCGGCGACGGCACGACGCTTTCGATCTCGGTACGCAGGCGCGAGGCGCGGATGCCGCGGAAGCTGGCGCCTTCGAACGCGCGCGATACGCGGGCCTCGAGATAGTCGCCGTAGAGCCGGCGCGGCAGGAAATCCGCACCGCGTGCGTGGGGCAGGTGCTGGCGTGCGAAGTCCAGGAATTCGGTCGGCTCGGCCGAGTTCAGGCCCATGGCCGTGGCGCGCACGTTGAGCAGATGTTCGTCGACCGGTGTGCCATAGGCCACGCCGCGGCTGCCGCCGCGCCGGCCCGAATACCAGTGCAGTTCGGCGGGCATGCCCACGCCGTGCTCGAGCAGTTCGGTGATGACGAACGCGGCGGCGGCGCCGCCGCCGATGATGGCGACCTTCGTACCCATGGTGGTTCCTTGAAAGCGATATGAGCAAGCCGGCGGGGCGGCGGCGATCCGTTGCGCGCCGTATGGCGGTGCTATGACGCCATTGCCGCAGTTAAACGATTGCTAAATGAAACCGGGTTTCGCACAGGCAGGTCATCGCCTCTGGCTGTGTCGATATGAGCTTTCGGTATCGATGTGTTGAGGCCTGCAACACATAAAGGCGTGGCATCAACGCGTTGCGGCGCAGTGCTCGGGTACCGCTCTACCGCGGGCAACAAAAAACAGCCGCACGCGGCGGCCGGTTCGCGGTTTCGATAGTCGCAGCGCCTGGTCGGCCGTTGAGCAACAGCCGACCAGGGCGACCCGCAATGCATCGCTGAGAATCAACGGCGTAAACGATCGACTCTCGGGAACATGGGCAAGCCCGGCCCGCACCGTTGGATTGAGAAGGGGGGGCTTTCTCAACAACGTGTCACACGTCGGGCTGCACGCGCGCCGGGTAGATCAGTCGCTCGATCGCCATCGGCAGGTAGCGACGCGCGAACACGGGGTACAGCGGCTCCAGAGTGGCCATCGCGCGCGCGCAGTCCTCGTCGGTAGGCACGTAGACGAACAAGAAGCCGCCGCCCTGGCGCGCGAGTTCGAGATCGTCTTCGATGTAGCCGGCCTCGGTACCGACCGCCTTGGAAATCTGGATCTTGAGCTTGTCGAGAAAGCTGGCGTCGTCCATCGACTCGAGTTCATGGGCCACGAAATCGCCCGTGGCGGCACGCACGTCCTCGTCGCCGAACCCCTGCCGCAGCAGATCGCGTTCGGCGGCCTCGGCCAGAGCGTGATTCTCGAAACCCGCGACAATGTAGTGGCGCGGATAGAACATGCCGAAGGAATGATCGCCTTCCTTGAAGAATTCCCAATGCCTTTTCATGTCGGCCTCCCGGCGCGGGTGGAACGGTGCCGCGGCCTGCGCCGCTGCGGTTCAATGCATGTCCGCTGCATGGCAATCAGCGCTTTTCGTCCTGATAGCGGCCGAACTCGGCCGCATCGAGCTTGCCGTCGCTGTTGGTGTCCAGGCGCGCGAACTTGCCGGCCAGCTCGTTGCCCGAAGGCACTTCGGACTTGTCGACGAAGCCGTCCTTGTTCGCGTCGAGCTGGGCCATGGAACTCATACCGGACGACGGTTCGAGCACGCTCGGCGGCGGTGGCACCGGAGTCTGGGCAAACGCGCTGCCGGCAACGGCCAGAGTGGCCAGCAACGCGACGCAGGGAAGAGGGGCGTTGAGTCGCATGAGGATTGCCTCCGTAGCAGGAAGGGGTGGTTCCTTCCGACGCAGGGGGCGTGCCAGCACACCCCGGCGATGCGGCCTTGCCGCAGTGCCGGTCATTGCTGGGTTTGCTCATGGCTATGCGCGCGGCAACCCGTGTCGTGCTGCCGCAATTTGCTCGAATCTAGCCGTGGACCGGGCGGCATGCATGCCCGGTCGGGCTTCACGCGCTGTGAGCGGCGCGTGTGCATCAACCTGCTGTGTGCGGCGTCAGCGACCGGCTAATGGCGCAGCCGCTCGTGTGACGCTGCGTGCCGGCTCAGCGCCGCTTCGGCGGAGGACGGCGGTCGCCGCCCGGCGCTGGCCTGCGTTCACCCTGCGATGAGCGCGGACGCGGCGGCGGACGGTCGCGGTGCTGCGATTCCGGCTGGTCCTCGGCCCGTGTGATGCGCAGTTGCTGGCCCGATACCCAGACCTTTTTCAGATGTTTGAACACGTCGCTCGGCATGCCGGCGGGCAGGTCGATGAGACTGTGGTCGTCGCGGATGTCGATGCGGCCGATGTTGGCGCTGTCCAGGCCCGCTTCGTTCGCGATCGCGCCGACGATGTTGCCCGGCTTGACGCCGTGGCTGTGGCCGACCTCGACGCGGAAGGTCTCCATGCCGGGTTCCTGCTTGCGATCGCGTTCCTTGCGCACGGGGCGTTCACGCGCGGCATCGAACGGCGGCAGCGGCGCTGCGGCAGGTGCGGCCGGAGCGGGTGTGTCGAAGCGCTCGATGCGATGCGCCGGTGCCGGCGCATCGCTGCCGGACACGGGTGCCGGGCTATGGACGGTCGCTGCATCGTGAGTCGGCGCGGCGTTGCGGGAAGGCGCTGCGTCCTGCGATGGCGTGGCGTACTGCGACGGCGTGGCGTCATGCGATGGTGCGGCGTCATGCGATGGCGCGGCGTCCTGCGATGGCGCGGCGTTATACGACGGCGCCGCGCTATCCGGCGCTGTGCTGCCAGGCGTCGGCGCGACGGGTGCGCTGTGCGGCGGAGCCGGCGCGTGCGCGGGTGTTGGATGCACGGGCGTCGCATGCACAGGCGTCGCATGTGCGGGCGTCGCATAGGCCGGCGTCGGGTGCCGCGGACGCGGCGAGGCGGCGTTCGATTCGTCGCGGTCGCGCCGTTCGGGGCGCGGACGCTCCCCGCGCGGTGCGCGGTCGCGATCGTTGCGCGGCGCGCCATAGGGGGTCGAGCCTTCGTTGCCGCGGCGTTCGGACCATTTCTCGCGTTCGTTGCGCTCGAACTTCGCTTCGAGTTCGAGCAGCAGCGGCGTGTCGCCCTGGGCGAGCCGCGCGAGTGCGGCGGCGATCTCGATCGCCGGCACGTCGTGTTCGTGCTCGTATTGCTCGATGAGTTGCTGGAACAGTTCCAGGCCGCCGGCCGCCCGCGTTTCGCTGATGCGCTGCTTGAAGCGCGAGATGCGCTGGTCGTTGACCGCTTCCACGGTCGGCAGGCTCATCTGCTCGATGGGCTGGCGCGTGGCGCGTTCGATCGCGCGCAGCATGCCGCGTTCGCGCGGTGCCACGAACAGGATCGCGTCGCCGCTGCGGCCCGCGCGGCCGGTGCGGCCGATGCGGTGGACGTAGGCTTCGGTGTCGTACGGAATGTCGTAGTTCAGCACGTGGCTGATGCGCTCGACGTCGAGGCCGCGCGCGGCCACGTCGGTCGCGACGAGGATGTCGATCTGGCCATCCTTGAGGCGCTGGATCGTGCGTTCGCGCTGCTGCTGCTGGATGTCGCCGTTGATGGCCGCGACGGACATGCCCCGTGCGGCGAGCTTCTCGGCCAGCTCCTCGGTCGCGGCCTTGGTGCGCGCGAAGACAATCATCGCGTCGAACGGCTCGGCTTCGAGGATGCGCGTCAACGCGTCGAGTTTGTGCAGGCCGCTGACCTGCCAGTAGCGCTGGCGGATATTGGTCGCGGTGCTGGTCTTGGACTTGATCGTGACTTCGACCGGATCTTTCAGATGCGTCTGCGCGATGCGCCGGATCGGTGCCGGCATGGTCGCGGAGAACAGCGCGATCTGGCGCGTCGGCGGGGTCTTCTGGAGCACTGCCTCGACGTCGTCGACGAAGCCCATGCGCAGCATCTCGTCGGCTTCGTCGAGTACCAGGCAGCGCAGCCGCGAAAGATCGAGCGTGCCGCGATTGAGGTGATCGATCACGCGGCCCGGTGTGCCAACCACGACCTGCACACCGCGGCGCAGCGCATGCAGCTGCGGGCCGTAGCCCTGGCCGCCGTAGATCGGCAGGATCTGGAAGCCGGGCAGGTGCGAGGCGTATTTCTGGAAGGCTTCGGCAACCTGTATGGCCAGTTCGCGCGTCGGCGCGAGCACCAGCGCTTGCGGGTATGCCTGGGTCGGATCGATGCGCGCGAGGATCGGCAGCGCGAATGCGGCGGTCTTGCCGGTGCCGGTCTGGGCCTGGCCGAGCACGTCGCGACCGGCCAGCAGCGGTGGGATGGTGGCGGCCTGGATCGGTGACGGGGATTCATAACCGACCGCTTCCAGCGCCTGCAGGAGGGGCGCGGGCAGGTCCAATTCCCGGAAGGTGGACGGAGCCGGCAGGGCGCTTTCGGTGGGTTCGGTCATGGGCAGGCTCGCTACGGGGCGCCCTATTGTCGCCGATGCGGCCGCGAAATGCTTGATAGGGCACGATTTCGTGTTTCGCTTGGGCTGTTTGTGCGGTAAAAATCGACAAAGGCAAAAGTACGCCCGTGCCGCGGTTTCCGCGGTTCCAGCATCCCACTCCCAGCACGCCGCACTGGCGGCCCACGACGAGGAATTCGAGCATGACAGCAGCGTTCAGCACCACCGGCGGCGACAGCGTCGGCCAGATCGGCATGACCCTGGCGTCGATCGCCTATGCGCCCGACCAGGCCACGATCGTGAGCCTGCTCGCCGATCCCGGTCTGGCGACCCAGGGCAACTGGAGCCTGGCGTGGTATGCGACCGACTCGGGCAACCAGGTCTTCGTCGCGCAGGACAGGACCAGCGGCCAGTACGCCATTGCGATCCGCGGTTCGGTCACCAATCCGAAGACCAAGGCGTTCTGGATCGACTGGTTCGGCCAGGATCTCAGCGTGTTCCGCACCGCGCTGTGGCCTTACGGCGGCGCGCCGGACGGTGCCCGCGTCGCGCGCGGCTCGTTGCACGGACTGGGCAGCCTGCTGACGCTGAAGGATGCCAGCGGCGTCGACCTCGTGAGTTTCCTGCGCACCAACGCCAACCGGCCCTACCTGACCGCCGTGATCGGCCACAGCCTCGGCGGCGCACTCGCGACCATGCTTGCGGCCTATCTGCACCAGGAATTCTCGCCGGGCCAGGACGTGCTTGATTTCTGGCCGGTGACCTTTGCCGGTCCCAGCGCCGGTGACGCCGCGTTCGCCGGCTGGCTGCTCAGCCAGTTCGCGATGACCAACAGTCGCTACTTCAACGACGACGACATCGTGCCGCGTGCGTGGCAGGACCTGGCCTGGATCCGCGCCTCGTTCCCCGGCTCGCCGTCGTTGCCGCTGGAGCTGATACCCCTGATCGACGCGATCGAAGGCGTGATCGATCTCGAACACGTCGGCTACGCCCAGCCCGGCCCCGGCGTGTCGCTGCAGGGCACGATCAATCTCAATGACGACTGGTTCGTCGAGGCCGGTCTGCAGCACAGCGGCGAGAACTACCTCGCGCTGCTCGGTGCGCCGCCCGTGAACAACGGCAGTTCCTGACTCGTAGATACTGCGCGGTTACGGCAACGCCTCAGGCGCTGCGCAGTACCAGCACGACGGCACCGATCAGCATCAGCAGTTCCAGCCCGGCTACGCCCATCAGCGTCGTGCCGGGCGCGCCGTAGAGCGCGAAGCCGGCGCCGCGGTACAGCACGAGTCCGGCGTAGACGAACAGCGAGAACATCAGCGCGACGCGCTGCGCCGGCGCACCGGTGTAGACGGCCCAGGCGTAGAACGCGGCCAGACCGAGTTCGAGTCCGCCGTAGACGGTCAGGAATTCGATGCGGCCCTGCGTGTCCAGGGTGAAACCCAGCGCCGCGGCGATACGCGCGGGCACGACGGTGGTGGCAACGGCGAAGATCGCATACAGCACGGCGTTGAGCAGTAGGTAGGCGGCAAGCATTGCGGCTCCAACGGCGGTGACGGTCGCTGCATTGTGCGCGGCGCGTGTGCACGCCGCGTAGAGGTCAGGGTGCCGCGGCCTGCCAGGCCGTCAGTTCCTCGCGAGCGCGGGCGAGATCGTCGCGGAAGGCCTGCTGCTGGAGCAGTTCGGCGGCAATCACCGTCGCGGCGATCAGGCCGGCCTCGACATCGGTCGGGTAGTGCACGCCATTGACGAGGCGACCCTGCGCGAACCGGTCGCCGCGCGCAAAGATCTCGCGCCGTTTCTTCGGCAAAAGATCGGCCAGCACGATCGCGTAGAGCCGCGCGAGTACGGCATGACCGCTGGGATAGGTCGAACCGTCCGGACGGCTGGTCGGATGGACATCGCTCGATACGACGAACGGACGCGGCCGGTTCCAGTGATCCTTGGCCGGCCCGACGACGGCGCTGATGGAGCGGGTCAGTCGCTCGAACAGCAGCGCCGTGTGCGGCAGGTGCTTGGCATCGAAGTCCTGGCCGACCGCATCGGCGAAACGGAATACCGACGCCTCCGCATCGGCCTTGGCCAAGGCGAGCTGGGCTTCGCTGCGCGACTGCTGCAGCGCCAGCACCGCGGCGAGGTCGGCGCGGTCGGCGTCGGAACCGGCAGCCGGCGGCGGCGGCAGCAGACTGGCGAGGTCGATGCGCTGCGCGAGCGGATACGGCTCCGCGCCACTGAGTGCGCTCGCGAGCGGGCTCAGTGCGGCGAGCAGCAGGAACGCGACGACGCGTGGCAGCAGGCGCGAGACGGTGGCGGTGGAGCGCATGGGCTTAAGACTCGTCGTCGGCGGGAATGCGAGTCTGCCACGAGCCCGCGGTGTTGCGTTCCTCGTGCCTCGCCGCCGCGACGCGAGAGCCCGGCGCGAGTCCGGCTACACTGTGCCGCCGCATCCGTTGCGGTCTTCCCCGTGCTGCCATGAGTCGAGTGATCGCGCCGGATCCGTTGACCATTTCCCCGGCCCAGGCGCGCCTGCTGCACCTGGCCGCGCAGGGCCTGCTGCGCGCCCCGCGCGCCACCGCGACGCCGGCGCGTTTGCTCGCGGCGATCGCGCGTATGCAACTGCTGCAGATCGACACGATCAACGTCGTCGCGCGCAGTCCCTATCTCACGCTGTTTTCGCGTCTGGGCAGCTATCCGACCGCGTGGCTCGAACAGGCGCTCGCGCGCGGACGTCTGTTCGAAACCTGGGCGCACGAGGCCTGTTTCGCGCCGATGGCCGATTTCGACCTGCATCGTGATTTCCGCGGCGGCCGCGCCAATCACTGGGCGATGCGCCATGCGGCACGCATTCGCGGCAGTCACCGGCGCGAAACCGACGACCTGCTCGCGCATGTGGCCGAACGCGGCGCGGTGCGCTCGGCCGATTTCGCCCGCACCGATGGGCAGGGCGGCGCCGGCTGGTGGGGCTGGAAAGCCGAGAAACGCTGGCTCGAATCGTTGTTCGGCACGGGCGAACTCATGGTCAGCCGGCGCGAGAATTTTCAGCGCGTCTACGATCTGAGCGAACGCGTGCTGCTGGCCGCGCGGAAACACCGCATCGAACGTCCGCCGCAGACGCCGCAGGCGGTCAAACAGGAATGGATCGCCCGCTCGGTCAAGGCGCTCGGTGTGACGCCGGCGCGCTGGATCGCTGACTACTTCCGGCTTGGCCGGCAGGTCGGCAGCGACGAACTGGAACCGCTGCTGGCCCGCGGCGAGATCGTGCCGGTTCGTGTCAGCGGCTGGGACAAGCCGGCCTACGTGCACGCCGAGCATCTGCCGCTGGCGCGCCGTGCGGCCGCCGGCGGCCTGCGCGCGACGCACAGCACGCTGCTGTCGCCGTTCGACCCGGTGGTGTGGGATCGCCTGCGCGCGTCCGCTCTGTTCGAGTTCGACTATCGCATCGAGTGCTACACGCCCGAGGCCAGGCGCCGCTACGGCTATTTCGTGCTGCCGATACTGCGGCGCGGGCGCCTGGTCGGACGTCTCGATGCCAAGGCGCACCGGCGCGACGGCGTGTTCGAGGTCAAGGCGGTATTCCTGCAGGATGGCGTGACCGCGGACGACGCGCTCGCGGCCGATGTCGCGAACGCGATCCGGCAGTGTGCGGACTGGCACGGGACGCCGAAGGTAACGATAGGCCGCAGCGAACCGGGCGGCTTCGCGGCATCACTCAGGCGCGCGCTGCGCGCGTCAGTCGGGTCGGCCTAGATCGAGGCGCGACGGGTACTGGCCGTAGCTGCATCCTGATGCACCGGCGGCAGACGGCGTCTGGCAGATTTTGGCTGATGTATTATTGTTTATTTTAATGCAATATAAACATTGCAGCTTTAGAGACGCCTGTGGCGTCGGCGCCGCGCACTAGGCGCCTCTGAACAGGGTGCGGCGAGTTCTTGCTCAAAACAGACCGAAACGCAGCCCGTCGCGCTCGTTGTCCCAGATCGTCGACACGACCCACCAGCGTTCGCCGTCGTGGAACAGCTGGATCGAGTTCGCGCCGCGCTTGAGCAGCACGTCGGAGTCCGGTGCCGGGCGCGCGTCGTAGCGGCTCCAGACATGCGCGATCTGTCCGAAGCGCTCGACGCGCTGCGCGGTCTCGACCTCGAAGAACGGGTTCTGCGCGAAGAACGGTGTCACGTTCGCGATGTAGTTCTCAACCCCGAAGCTCTCCGCGCGCGGCGTGCCGTCCGCGGCGACGACGGTGCGCAGGCTGCGCGCGTCGGCACGGTGCAGTGCGCGAAAGCGATCCCAGTCGCGCGCAGCGCCGGCAGGACCGGAGATGCAGGCGTAGATTGCCCGCACCAGCGTGTCGATGCGCTGCGCATCGCGCCAGGCTTGTTCGTGTCGCATGGTGAGGAACCGCTGTTTGGCCAGCGCTCAGCCTGCGCTGCGATCGCGGCGCGACCCAGTGCAGGAAGTCGGGGGCGCGTTGTGCGGCCTGCGCGTCTGCGCGACGATGCCGCACAGGCAGCGCCGGAGACCCGCATGAATCGTCCGAAATCATTTTGTCTTGTGCTGCTGGCGTGTGCCGTGCTGGCCGCGCCGGCCGTTGCGTCCGACGGCGGCCAGCTGCGCAAGCAGCGTTTCCCGGCCAATGTGCATGTCGGCGACCTGCAGATTGCCGGCGCCCAGTTCGAGGTTGCCTGTCATCCGGCCAAGGACGGCAGTCTCAGTATCAGCCTCGTGCTGGCCAGGACGGCAACCGCCGGCGGCTTCGCCCAGGATCGCTTTGAAGGACCCGACGGCATCGGCGAGCAGCGCGACTTCGCGCGCTGGAGCGTCGATACGCGCGCCGACGGCTTGAACGTCAAGGGGCCGATCAGCGGCTGGTACGGTGTCGACGGCGACGGCTTCATCTTCTCGCGCTCGCAGCCGAACGGCCGGCCCGGTGCTTTGAGCGATCTGATCAAGGCCGCGCTCGCGTCGGAAGCCCGGCGTCTGCGCCTGTCGATCGATGCGCCGGACAAGGGCGCGGCACTGCAGGCCGAGCTGATGCTCGACGGCATCCAGGCCGCGCTTCGCGACGTTGCGGGCGCGTGCCTGCCGTAGGCGGCGACGACTAGTGGCCTGTAACGGACAAATCGATAGCAGCTCGCTCGTCCTGGCCGCGCTGTACTTGCTGCTCACGTGGCCAATAGCGTGGGCTATTGGCCGCGCTCCGCAGCGGCGTCCTGCACGACCAGTCCTTCGCGATCCCTCTACCGATTCATCCGTTACAGACCACTAGCAGGTTGTTGAGAAAGGGACGAAAGCCCCTTTCTCAATCGAACGGTGCAAGCGGAGCTTGTCCACGTTCTCCGAGAATCAATCGCTTACGCGATCGACTCTCGGGCGATCCCAGCGGGATCGCTCTATCAGGCTGTTTCTCAACAGCCTGCTAGCGCACGCGCTGATACTCCCAGCGCACGGTGCGCGGCTTGCCGTCGACGTTGCCTTCGATGCGCGCGGACAGACCGTCGGCACCACGACGCTCGTAGACGATGCGCTGCGGAAAGTCGTGCGTCTCGTTCTCGAATTCCACGCCTTCGGCGTCGGCGCGGACGGCGTGGAATTCGGTCGCGGGGCCGCCACGCGGCTGGGCGATGTAGTACAGCGCCTCACCCCGCTGCTCGATGCGCACGAACTCGAAGAACGCTTTCTTGCCGCCATGGGTGCGGCTCATTCCGGTCATCAGCCCCTGTACCGGCGCCAGCCAGAACTCGTCGGTCGTGCGGCCCTCGGCCTGGACGCGCCAATGACCGGCCAGCCAAGGTGGCGGCTCCAGTGCGAACGCCGGCAGACTGGGCAGCAGCAGGAAGGCAATGGTGCAGCAGGCCTTGCGCATGGCGGAACCTCGTCGCGGCGGTCAGTCGGGCGAGCGTAGACGATGCAGCGCATCGGCGTCGCGTCGACTCCGGCGCAGCACCGGCAACAGCCATGCGTCGTGCGATGCACTACCGCGCGCCGCTGCACGTGTGCCGGCATGGCCTGGGACGGAGCCTCGCCCGGACCGGCGGCTTTGACGCTTGCCGCGATGGCGCGTAGGCTCGCGCGCCGTGCGCATTTCATTCGTACTCGAAGCTGAAGACATTGCCCGTTTCCACGCCGCACTGGCGCGCGCCGAGCGTCTGGCCGACTGCATGGACGAGTGCGAAGTCGTGGACACGGCCAAGGAAGCCCTCAACACCCTGCCGCTCGCGAGCGCGCCACGCTATGTGCGCCAGCGCCTGGTCTGCGTGCAGCAGATGATCCTCATGCTGGAAGACGAGGCCTGGTGCCTGCCGACGGCAGAACGCCGCGAAGTGCTGCGCACGCTGATCTATTTCGCCGATCCGGAAGACCTGATTCCTGACGATGTCGCCGTCATCGGCTTGCTCGACGACGCGATCATGCTCGAGTTGCTGCTGCGCCGCTTGCGCCACGTCATTGATGCCTATGTGGATTTCTGTACCTGCCGGCGCGACCTGCAGGCTGCCGCCGCTGCGCCGGATCGGCTCCAGCTAAGCGTCCTGCTCGCGCGTCGGCGCGATGCCTTGCGCGAACGCATGCGCCGCCGCATCGCGCGCATGGACTCGGTCCGGCGTATTGCCCCGGCGCCTTAGGCCCCGGGCGAGCTGTTAGCTTTTGGAGCCCCCTTAAGTTAAGGGGGCGGACAACGCGCAGCGTTGGCCAGGGTTATGGAGATCTGGCTGCACGGCCCAAGGGCGAAGCTGTGTTCAATTGCGGAGGTGTTAAAAGATGACGCCACGCCCCCCTGCCGTTACCATGCGCGCCTTTTGCAGCCGCAGGTATCGCCATGAACGCCGAAAAGAACAAGGTCGTCAGCTTCCACTACACCGTGACCGCCGAGGACGGCGAAATCGTCGACAACTCGCACGAACGCGGCGAGCCGCTGGCCGTGTTGCTGGGCCATGGCAATATCATCCCCGGACTGGAAAAAGCCCTTGAAGGACGGGCGGTTGGCGACAAGTTTGACGTCGAGGTCGCACCCGAGGAGGCTTACGGTCCGCGCAATCCCGATGCAAAGCAGCGTGTGCCGAAGAAGTACTTCCCGGGCGCGCAGAAGCTCAAGGTCGGCGACGTCACCGTGCTGGGCCTCAAGGATGGCGGCAAGCGCGTCGTCACCGTGCTGAAGGTCGGCATGACCGCGGTCGACGTGGATCTGAATCATCCGCTCGCCGGCCAGACACTCAAGTTCGATGTGGAACTCATCGGCGTACGCGATGCCGAACCGGTGGAACTGCAGCACCGCCACGCCCACGGCAGCGGCGGCCACGCCCACGCCGAGCAGGAATGAGCGCTCGGGAGGCCCGCTTCCCACTCATGATTCAGT
This sequence comes from Lysobacterales bacterium, assembly GCA_038207515.1. Classification (GTDB taxonomy): domain Bacteria; phylum Pseudomonadota; class Gammaproteobacteria; order Xanthomonadales; family Rhodanobacteraceae; genus Tahibacter. The sequence continues at coordinate 63,493 of JBBQZR010000015.1, forward strand.
CTTCCTGACCACGGGCCTGAGCGGTGGACGAAATACGCATCCTCGGTATCTGCGGCAGCCTGCGCAAAGGCTCCTTCAACCGGCGCCTTCTGCAGGTCGCGCGTGAGGGACTGCCGGAAGGCGCGCGGCTGGAACTGGCCGATATCGCCGGCATCCCGATCTACGACGGCGACTTGGAAAGCGCCGGGCTGCCGGCATCCGTGCAGACGATCAAGCAGCAGATCCATGCCGCGGATGCGCTGCTGATCGCGACGCCGGAATACAACTACTCGGTTCCCGGCGCGCTCAAGAACGCGCTGGACTGGTGCTCGCGTCCGACGCAGGACAACCCGTTCCGCGACAAGCCGCTCGCGATCATGGGCGCGAGCCAGGGGCTGCTCGGCACCGCGCGAGCGCAGTACCACCTGCGCCAGATCGCGGTGTCGCTCGATCTGCTCGCGCTGAACCGGCCCGAGGTGATGGTCGGTCAGGCCGAGAGCAAGTTCGACGCCGAGGGACGGCTGACCGATACGAAGGCGCGCGAACTTGTGCACAAGTTGATGGTGGCGCTGGTGGTGTGGACGCGGCGCCTGCACATTCAGTAGCGACTGCCCTGGCAATCCGGGTTCTTCAGCGGATCAGCCGTTTCGCGCCCGAATAGTGCTGGCGCCAGTAGTCGCCATCGAGCGCGTCCAGACGCACCGTGCCGCCGCGGCTCGGCGCATGCACGAAACGGCCTTCGCCGACGTAGATGCCGATGTGACTGACGCTGCTGCCGTCGCGAAAGAACACGAGGTCGCCGCCGATGAGTTCCTTGCGCGACACCGCTGGCGCGGCGAGGCGATCGATGTCGGCGGCGCTGCGTGGCAGGCGTGCCCCGGCGACGTCGCTGAAGATGTAGCCGATCAGGCCACTGCAGTCGAAGCCGCCCTCGGGTGTATTGCCGCCATAGCGGTAGGGCGTGCCGACGAGGCTGATCGCGCGGAACAGGATGTCGTTCGGGTTGGCCTCGATGCGCGGCGCGACGATGCTCGGCCGGGCCGGACTGCGCGAGCCGCAGGCCGTCAGCGACAGTGTTCCGATCGACAGCGTGAGCAGCGGCCACACGACTGCGGCGATGATGCGGCGTACGGGCGCGCTCATGATTTGGGCCCGGCCTGCAGTCGCATGAGTCCGCTCGTGGACAAGCGCGACCACGGGAACAGCGGTCCCGGATCGCGCTTGCGCCGGACCGTCCGCGTTGCATCGTCGCGGGCGGCGACGTCGGCCGTGTCGAGGTCTTCGTGGCCCGCGATCCAGTACAGCGTGGGGTGATCGGCGCGCAGTTGCTGCAACAGCGCGAGCAGGCGTTCGATCTGCGCTTCGGTATACGGTTCGTCCATCGCCTGATGGCGCGAATCGAACCAGTCCGGCCAGCGTCCTCGATTGCTCAGTTCGACGCCGATCGCACGTTCGTTGTAGCCGCGGGTGTGGTGCGCGACGCGCTCGTCGGCGACATAGCGATAGATGCTGCCGTCGTAGTCGATGTAGTAGTGGCCGCTGTTGCCGGTGCCCGAGGCGTAGACGACCTGCTCGCCGTAGCGTCGCGCGGTCGCGAGATCGGGCAGTTCGGTGCAGTGGATCACGACGAGATCGATGTCCGCGCTGCGGCGCAGGGCGAGGCGTTCGACGTAGGGCAGGGGCTGATCGTGCAAGGCGAGGGCAGCGGGCATGGACCGCAGTCTGGCATGCGTGCGGACGGCTGCCAACGCGGCGCGTGCTAGCATTCGCGCCCGTTGCCGCACCGCCGTACGCGAGGAATCCGATGAAAGGCCACGTCATTCTGTCGCATGGGTCGGACAGTGGTCCCGAAGGTACCAAAGTGATGGCGCTCGCCGCCGTGGCGACGGCCTGCGGCTGGCGCGCGAGCCGCGCCGACTATCGTGACCTGGATGCGCGCGGCATGGTGGCCTGCATCGATCCGCGTATCGCACGGCTGCGGCACAAGATGCGCCCGGGCGAACGAACGGTGCTGGCGGGTTCCAGCATGGGCGCCTTCGTGTCGGGGCTCGCGTCGATCGAGATGAGCATCGCCGGCCTGTTCCTGATCGCGCTACCGCTGGAGATTCCCGGCTACGAAAAACCGTTCGACGCGGCACGCGTGCCGACGGCCGTCGTGCACGGCTGGAACGACGAACTGTGTCCCGCCTCCGAGGTAGTGTCGTTCGCGCGGCAGCGGCGCACCACGCTGCTCATGCTGCCGGACACCCATCGCCTGGCCGAGCACGTCGACCTGATCGCCGAACACTTCCGTCTGTTCCTCGCGACGATCGAAGCCGAACCGGATCTGGCCGCGCTGGTCGAAGTGGTCGAATGAGCACCGTGCTGAAGCTGTTCGCGACCTGTCCCAAGGGCCTGGAATATCTGCTGCGCGACGAGTTGGCCGAACTCGGCGCGATCGAGGTGCGCGAGGCGCTGGCCGGCGTGCATTTCAGCGGCACGCTGGAAACCGCGTATCGCGCCTGTCTGTGGTCGCGCCTGGCCAGTCGCGTGCTGCTGCCGCTGGCGGAGTTCGACGCGGCCGACGGCGAGGCTTTGTATGACGGCGTCGCCGGCGTTGATTTCGCCGCGCACCTGGCCGACCAAGGCCGTTTCGCGATCGACGCGGTCGGCGCGACGCGCGGCATCAGCCACAGCCACTACGCGGTGCAGCGGGTCAAGGACGCGCTGGTCGATCAGTTCCGCCAGCGCCTCGGCACGCGACCGGATGTCGATACCGAAAAACCCGATGTGCGCCTGAATCTGCTGCTGCGGCGCGAGCGCGGCACGCTGTCGCTGGATTTGTCCGGCGCGCCGCTGCACCAGCGCGGCTGGCGCCGTGGCCATGGCAAGGCCTCGCTCAAGGAAAATCTCGCCGTCGCGCTGCTGTTGCGTGCGCAATGGCCGGCCGTACACGCGGCCGGCGGTGCGCTGGTCGATCCGCTGTGTGGTTCGGGCACCCTGCTCGTCGAGGCGGCCTGGATGGCGGCCGATGTGGCGCCGGGCTGGAAACGCGAGTACTACGGCGTCGACGGCTGGCTCGGCCACGATGCAGCGCTCTGGCAGCGTCTGCGCGGCGAAGTCGACGAACGCGCCCAGCGCGGGCTGTCGGCGCTGGCGCCGAAGTTCTTCGGTTTCGACGACGATCCGCAGGCGCTCGAAGACGCGCGCCACAATGCGCAGCAGGCCGGCGTCGCCGGTTTCGTGCATCTGGGAAGGCAGTCGCTGGCGCAGCTCAAGCGGCCACAGGCCTGCGAGGCAGGACTCGTCATCACCAATCCGCCATACGGCCAGCGCCTCGGCGAGCGAGACGACCTGCAGCCGCTTTATCGCGAGCTCGGCGAAAGACTCACCGCAGAGTTTTCCGGCTGGCGCGCGAGCGTGATTACGTCCGAAGCGGATCTCGGCCGCGCGATCGGCCTGCGCGCGGTCAAGCGCTACGCGGTCTATAACGGCGCGCTGGAATGCCAGCTGTTGAACTTCGATCTGACCGAAAGCGCGCCGTCGGCGCCGCGCGAGGCCAAGCCGCTGTCGGCCGGCGCGCAGATGCTGAAGAATCGCCTCGACAAGAACCGGCGCCACCTGCGCAAGCGTCTGGAACGTGAAGGCGTGCAGTGCTATCGCATCTACGACGCCGATCTGCCCGAATATGCGGCCGCGATCGACGTCTATGGCGATCACCTGCACATCCAGGAATACCAGGCGCCCTCGACCATCGACGAGGAAACCGCTCGGCAGCGCTGGCGCGAGATCGTGCGCGTCGCGAGCGAGGTCTTTGCGATTCCGCGCGAGCGCATCGCGCTCAAGCAGCGCTATCGCGGCAAGGGCGGTGAGAAGTACGGCCGCATGGCGCAGCGCGAAGAATTCCTGACTGTCCCGGAAGGCGGCCTGCAGTTTCTCGTCAATCTGTGGGACTACCTGGATACGGGCCTGTTTCTCGATCACCGGCCGCTGCGCAGCCGCGTGCGCGAACTCGCGCGCGGCCAGCGCTTCCTCAACCTGTTCTGCTATACCGGTGCGGTCAGCGTCTACGCCGCGGCCGGTGGTGCGGCCAGCACCACCAGTGTGGACCTGTCGACGACCTATCTCGAATGGGCTTCGCGCAACCTCGCGCTGAATACCTTCATCGGCGCGCGCCATCGCCTGGTGCAAGCCGATGCGGCGACCTTCCTCGAGCGCGATCGCGAACAGTACGAACTCATCTATGTCGATCCGCCGACGTTCTCGAACTCCAAGCGCGCCGAGGATTTCGACGTGCAGCGTGATCATGTGCGCCTGCTGAAGCTCTGTGCCGAGCGTCTCGCGCCCGGCGGACTGATCCTGTTTTCCAATAATTACCGGCGGTTCCAGCTCGACACCGAAGCGCTGGCCGGCTGGGATATCCGCGAAATCAGCGCGAGCACCATTCCGTTCGATTTCGAGCGCAACGCGCGCATCCATCGCGCCTGGGAACTGCGCGCGCCGTGACCGGCCGTGCAGGCGACGACACTCCGGGAAATGTCAGGAAATCGTTAATTCGGCGTTGACAAACGGCGTAAAGATTCGATAAGCGGCGATTCAGCCGCAACGCCCCAGCATGCGAGTCGCAATTTCGCAGGATCATCGCCATGCATGCCCAAACCAAAAACTCGTTTCGCCGCATCGTCCTCGTCCTCGTAACGTTCGTCGCGCTGGCTTTCGGTTCTGCGGCGAGCGCACGAGATCATTTCAACATCAGCATCGGTGGTCCGGGCTACGGCGTCAGCTACTCCAACTCTCACCGGGGTGGCGGATATTGGGGCGGTCACTACAGCAACTATGGTCCCAGCTACGGCTATGGCTACGGTCACCATGGCGGCTATCGTGGTCCCTACCGCGGCGGCTATTCCCACTATTACGCGCCGTATCCCGCGTATCGTCCCGTCGTCGTTCACCATCGCCCTGTAGTGGTGCGTCGTCCGGTCGTGGTGCGTCATGTGGATCGATACTATGACCGCGATGACGGCTATTACGAACGTTCCAACGATCGCTACTACGATCGCGACGACCGCTACGACGACCGTGATCGCTACTACGATTGACCGCTACTACGCTCGCTGAGCGCATCGGTTCCAACCGGTAGATCCCGTCCGGCGTCGTCCGGACACTACCGGCAACCGGCCCCGCCATCTTCCCCTGAGGTGGCGGGGCTTTCTTTTTGGCCGTCCGTTCGCCGTGCTCCGGGCATGGCGTGCGGGCGTCGCGCGTACGCGCGGGCTCGTGGTACAAAGGGCGCCGTTCTCGACGGTAACTTCAATGCAACATCGCGCCAAGCCGACTCGCGGCGGCAACGGGCCTTCTCCCACCCTGACTTTTTTTCGCCAGTGGCTGAAGAACCCGCTGTCGGTGGCGGCGCTCTCGCCCTCGGGCAAGCAGCTGGCCCGCCTCATGGTGCGTGAACTGCCGAAGACGGCGCAGCGGGTCGTCGAGCTCGGCGGCGGCACGGGCGTGTTCACCCAGGCCATGCTCGATCACGGCATTGCGCCGCAGCACGTGCTCGTGGTCGAACTCAACGAGGAACTGCACAAGTTCCTGCAAGACCGGTTTTCCGACGTCAAGGTGGTCTGTGGAGACGCGTGCCAGCTTCCCGCGCTGGTCAAACAGACGTCATTCGATGCCGAAGGCAGCGTCGACGCCGTGGTCAGTGGGTTGGGATTGCTGTCGATGCCACGCACCTTGCAGCGCGACATCATGCAGGCCGCGTTCGCCGTGCTCGGTGCGGAAGGACGCATGATCCAATTTACCTACGGGCCGGTCAGTCCCGTGCCGCGCGAGACGCTCGACGAGCTCGGCCTGACCGTCCGCCGCGGCGGCTTTGCCTGGTGGAACATTCCGCCGGCCTCCGTGTTCGTGTATCAGCGCTCGCGCTCGCGGCCGATCACGCCGGTGCGCGCCGGCGAACGTAACGGCGGTTGAGCGCGGGTCAGCGCGTCGCGGTTTGCTAACATGGGCGCCCTTTTGCCGTTGACGCCTGCGATGAACGTTCGTACCCGCTTTGCTCCGAGCCCTACCGGCTATCTCCACATCGGCGGCGCGCGTACCGCCCTGTACTGCTGGCTGGAAGCGCGGCATCGCGGCGGCGAGTTCATCCTGCGCATCGAGGACACCGATCGCGAACGCTCGACCGAGGCCGCGGTGCAGGCGATCCTCGACGGCATGCAGTGGCTGCAGCTCGGTCACGACGAAGGCCCGTACTATCAGACGCTGCGCATGGAGCGCTATCGCCAGGTCGCCGAGGACCTCGTGCGCGCCGGCAAGGCCTACTACGCGTACGAGACCAAGGACGAGCTGGAGGCCCTGCGCGCGGCCCAGATGGCCGCCACCGTCAAGCCGCGCTACAACGGCGCGTATCGCGAGCGCAACGAGCCGGTGCGCGACGATCCGAACCGCGTCATCCGCTTCAAGAATCCGCAGAGCGGTTCGGTCGTGTTCCAGGACAAGGTCAAGGGACGCATCGAGTGGAGCAACGAGGAACTCGACGACCTCGTGATCTTCCGTTCCGACGGCTTCCCGACCTACAACTTCGCCGTCGTCGTCGACGACATCGACATGAAGATCAGCGACGTGATCCGCGGTGACGATCACGTCAACAACACGCCGCGCCAGATCAATATCTACAACGCGCTGAATGCGACGGCGCCGAACTTCGCGCACCTGCCCATGATCCTCGGCGCCGACGGACAGAAACTGTCCAAGCGCCACGGTGCGGTCAGCGTCATGCAGTACCGCGACGACGGTTTCCTGCCGCACGCGCTGCTGAACTATCTCGTCCGGCTCGGCTGGTCGCATGGCGACCAGGAGATCTTCTCGCGCGAGCAGATGGTGAAGCTGTTCGATGTGGCCGACGTGAACCATTCGGCGGCGCGGTTCGATCTCGAAAAACTGTCCTGGCTGAATCAGCAGTACCTCAAGAGCGACGATCCCGACAGCCTCGTGCCGCATCTGCAGTGGCACCTGGACGCCTGTGGCTACGACCTGTCCGTGGGTCCGGCACCGGCCGACGTCATCGTCGCCCTGCGCGAGCGCTGCCGCACGCTGAAGGAACTGGCCGAGAAGGCCGCCGTCTGGTACGGCCCGATCGCGAGCTGGGACGATGCCGCCGTGGCCAAGCACCTGACCACGCCGACCGCCGTGCCGGCGCTGCAGGCAGTGCACGCGTCGCTGGCGGCGGTGACGGAGTGGAAAGTGGAACAGGTGCACTCGGCGATCGAGGCGGCCGCCGCGGCGATCGGCGAGGGCATGGGCAAAGTGGCGCAGCCGCTGCGCGTAGCCATGACCGGCACGCAGGTTTCGCCCGCGATCGATCAGACGGTCTATCTCGCCGGTCAGTCACGCGCGCTGGCCCGCGTCGAGGAAGCGCTCAAGCGCGCTGGCGCCTGATGACAGGCATGATGCGGCGCGTCCTGTCACTTCGGAACCGGCCGTGACACGCTCATTGCCGTTGCAGCATACCGGCGCGTGGATAGTCTGACGATGGAAGCCTGGCTCGAACGTCTGATGCAGGGCATCGATGCGGACTCGCCGGATGCGACGCTGCTGGTGTTCCTGCGCCTCATGGGCATGGTCGACTGGTGGCTGCTGCTCTGGCTCACGCTGCTGTGCATGGCCGTAGGCGGACTGATCGGCTGGTGGCGCGGCAGCTTCTGGCGCGACGTGGCGCTGGCCGCGGCGCTCGGGCCGCTGGGATGGATCGTCTCGTTCCTGCTGCCGCTGCCCGATCGCCGCTGCCCGCGTTGCGGCAAACCGACTCCGGCCCGAGCAACGGGCTGCGCCCACTGCGCCGCGCCGCTGTCCCCGGCTACGCGCGGACAGCATGCTCGACAGCGGAAATAGTGGCGCGGCTTGCCATTGCAATCCCTGACCTACAGCGGTTGACGCCGCGCGCCGCGAAGACGATTGTGGACCCCACACCGCGCAGGAGACCACCATGAGCACGCAACCCAATGGCCCGGACATGTTGCCCCCGTCCGATCTGCCCCCGCCGCCCCCGCCGGTTTCGCCGTTCGGTTCGCCGAGCCAGGACGAACGTCAGTGGGCCATGTTCGCGCACCTCTCCGCGCTGATCGGCGCCCTCATCACCGGCGGCATCGGCGTATTCGTCGGTCCTCTCGTGATCTGGCTCATCAAGAAGGAGACCATGCCGTTCGTCGATGATCAGGGCAAGGAGGCGCTGAATTTCAACATCACGATGGCGATCCTCGGTGTCGCGTTGATCGTCCTGACGGTCATCACGCTCGGCATCGGCATGCTGCTGACGATCCCGGTCGGCCTCGCCGCTGCCGTCGCCTGGCTCGTGTTCACGATCATTGCGGCAATCAAGTCCAGCGAAGGCGTGAGCTACCGGTATCCGCTGACGTTGCGGCTCATCAAGTAAGCGCGCAGTTAGACCGTCGGCTGGCTGTGGAAACAGCCAGCCGAAGCGCTCCGAGACTGAAAGGGGCTGAGCCACTTCTCGCCAATGGCCAGGAAAGCATGCGGGCAGCCGATATGGGCTGCCCGTTCTTCCTATGAAGTCGCCGGCGGTGATCGATGCAGTCGTTCGCTGTTTCGTCTGCCGCGTAGCGGCGACTGTAAAAATGTAACTGTTTTTCAGTACAGCGCCCGGCGGACGCATTCGCCACAGCCCGAACGCGCCGACGTCATCCGGGATCACCGCAAGCTGCAGCCTTGGATTTTTCCTAGTTCGCGCGCTCGGCCACGAAATGCGCAATCTGCACGAGTTCCTGCATGCGCGTGCCGAAGGTATCGGCGGCGGCAACCGCTTCTTCCGTCAATTGCTCCAGCAGACGCCGCGATTCGGCCAGACCGTGGATGGCGGGGTAGGTGGGTTTGTCGTTGGCCGCGTCCTTGCCGGCCGTCTTGCCGATGACGTGGCTTTCGCCTTCGACGTCGAGGATGTCGTCGCGGATCTGGAAGGCCAGACCGATGCAGCGACCATAGCGTTCCAGCGCTTCCAGCTCCGCGCTGCCGTGGCAGCCCGCGGACAGGGCACCCAGTCGTACCGAAGCGCGGATCAGTGCGCCGGTCTTGTGGCTGTGCATGCGCTCCAGCTCGCCCGCGTCCAGGTGTTTGCCGACGGCGGCAAGGTCCAGTGCCTGGCCGCCGGCCATGCCATGCGAACCGCAGGCCGTGCCGAGCACGCGGAGCATCTCCACGCGCGATGCCGCGTCCACTCGCAGCCCCATATCCGCGGCGAGCAGTTCGAACGCGAGCGCCTGCAATGCGTCGCCGGCCAATATGGCCATGGCTTCGCCGAACACGATATGGCAGGTCGGCCGGCCGCGGCGCAAGGCGTCGTCGTCCATCGCCGGCAGGTCGTCGTGGGCCAGTGAATACGCGTGGATGATTTCAACCGCAGCCGCAGCCGCGTCGAGTTCGTCGAGGCTAGCGCCCAGTGCGCGACCGGTCGCATAGACCAGCAGCGGTCGCAGGCGCTTGCCGCCGCCGAGCACCGCGTAGCGCATGGCGCGGTGCAGCTCGATCGGCGCCTGATTCTCGGGCGGCAGAAATCGCGAGAGCTGCGCTTCGGCGCGGTCGGAATAGGCCAGCAGCGCAGCGGACAAGGCTGCGGCGGCAGGTACGGCGGTGTTACTCATCAGGGCATTTCGGGCTGGAACGGCGCGGCGCTGTCCGGATCGGCCGGATCCAGCAGCAGGCGCACGCGCAGCTCGGCCTGTTCCAGCGCGCTCTGGCAATTGCGGTACAGGGATACGCCGCGCTCGAACGAACTCAGTGAGTCGTCGAGGCTGAGATCGCCGTGTTCCATGCGGGCGACGAGCTGCTCGAGTTCGTCCAGCGACTTCTCGAAGTCGACGATCTGGTCGGGCGTTTGGGTGGCGGCGTTGGACATGGACGAAACCTAACGTAGTGCCTGGAGGCGGTCAATCGAGCAGGGGACAGGAAGACCCGGGGAATGAGAGCAAGGACACGCTTTGTCCTTGCTCATGCGTGTTCCGTCGCGTTCGGGTCGAATCGCAGCGGTCCGCCGAACAGGGTTTCGGCCGTCGCGCTATGCCACAGGTCGGCCACCGCGAGCAGTTCGTCGCCGGCGTAGACCAGCGGCAGGCGGCCGCGCTGCCAGGGCGGAACGCCGGCCTGCTGCAGCAGGTCGCGCAGCTCGCGCGTATGCGTCTGGTCGTGCGGGCGCAGCCGCTCGCCGCCGCGGCGCAACCGCACCGTCAGCGCCAGCGGCTGTGTGGGCGCTGCGGCCAGTGCGAGGCGGCCGCAACGGGCTGGCAATTGCAGCGTGCCGCAGCCGTCCCAGGCCTGTTCCCAGGCGGGATCGGGCGCGATTTGCGGCGTCTGCGCATAGAGCAGGCCGCGGTAGCGGCGCAGCTCGGCGCCGGGCCAGCTCACGCACGGGTTGCGATCGTCGTCGGCATCGCGCAGCTGCTGCTGCAATTGATCGATGTGGACATGTTCCGGAGTGGACAGGTCCAGTCCGCGCAGCCACAGGCGCAAGGTCAGCGGACGCAGTGCGTCGCCGAGCTCCAGCCACGCCGGCCAGGCCAGGGTGGCCGGATCCAGACCCTGAATCTGCGCCAGCGCCAGCACCGCATCGCGCTGCAGTTGTTCCGCCGCGGCGTTCATCCAGCGCGCGCTGTGGCCAACCGCGGTATCCAGGCGCGGCCAGCGTGCCCGCAGCGACGGCAGCACCGCGTGGCGCAGGAAGTTGCGCGCGTGACGCGTATCGGCGTTGCTTGGGTCGTCGATCCACTGCAGCGACTGCGCCTGCGCATAGGCCTGCAGCGCCGCGCGCGGCAACGGCAGCAGCGGACGCCAGAGCAGGTGCTCGCCGAGCCGGCGCAGCGCGCGCATGCCGCGCAGGCCTTCGGGTCCGGCGCCGCGCAGCAGTTTCAGCAGCACGGTTTCGGTCTGGTCGTCGGCGTGGTGGGCCAGCACGAGAGTCGCGCCTGCCGGCAGATGCTGGCGGAACGCCGCCAGGCGCGCCGTGCGCGCGGCCGCTTCGAGTCCGTCGCCGTCGGCGCGCCGCACCGCGACGCGCACGATGCGCAGCGGCAGCTGCAGGCCTGCGGCCGTGAGCTGGCAGTGCTGCGCCCAGTCAGCGCTTTCCACCTGCAGTCCATGGTCGACGTGGATCGCGCTGAGGCCGCGCGCGCGCGCCGCGGGCAGGCTGGCCAGCGCATGCAGCAGGGCGAGCGAATCAAGTCCGCCGCTGTAGCCGACGCAGAGCGGTCCGGGGACGAGCGCGGCGAGCGCCGTCTCGAGGTGTCGTTGCAGGGCCAGGGCGCTCATCGTTCAAACGTCCCGGCCGGCATCAGCTCTTGTAGGCGCCGTACTTGCGCAGGCGCTGGTAACGCTGTTCGAGCAGGGTCGGCGCGTCGAGGCGTTCGAGCGTATCGAGCTGCGCCACCAGCACCTGCTTGAGCTTCTCCGCCATCGCCTGCGGGTCGCGGTGCGCGCCGCCGAGCGGTTCGTTGACGATCTGGTCGATGAGTCCGTTCTCAAGCAGGCGCGGCGCAGTGAGGCCCATGACCTCGGCCGCATCCTTCGCGCGTTCGGCGCTCTTCCACAGGATCGAGGCGCAGCCTTCCGGCGTGATCACCGAATAGGTGCTGTATTCCAGCATCAGCGTGCGATCGCCGACGCCGATCGCGAGCGCGCCGCCGGAGCCGCCTTCGCCAGTCACGGTGCAGATGATGGGTACGCGCAGTTCGGACATCTCGAGCAGGTTGCGCGCGATCGCTTCGGACTGGCCGCGTTCTTCCGCACCGACGCCCGGGTAGGCGCCCGGCGTGTCGATGAAGGTCAGGATCGGCAGGCGGAAGCGTTCCGCAAGCTTCATGAGGCGCAGTGCCTTGCGGTAGCCCTCGGGACGCGGCATGCCGAAATTTCGCCGGATCTTGGTCTTGGTATCACGGCCTTTCTGGTGGCCGATGATGACGACGCTGCGTCCGTCGATGCGGCCGACCCCGCCGACGATGGCGGCGTCATCGGCATAGGCGCGATCGCCGGCGAGCTCGACGAATTCCTCGCAGATCGCCCTGATGTAGTCCAGCGTATACGGGCGCGACGGATGCCGCGCGAGCTGGGAAACCTGCCAGGGCGTGAGATTCCTGAAGATCTCCGCCGTCTTCAGCTTGAGCTTGTCACGCAGGCGCGCGATCTCTTCGTCGATATTGAACGCTTGGCCATGGCTGGCATGCCGCAGCTCCTGGATCTTGCCTTCCAGTTCGGCGATAGGCTGCTCAAAGTCGAGAAAGTTCGGGTTCATTCGTGGCGCATGTACGGACAAAGGGGCGAAGTATAGCGGCTTGCCGGGCGAACCTGTTGAGTGGGGCAGACCGCGGCCTCGGCCGGCCGAGCAGGCTGTTGAGAAACAGCCTGCTAGTGCGATCCAGGATGGATCGCCCGAGAGTAGATCGCGTAGCGATCTACTCGGGAAGGGTGATGTCGATCGCGTAAGCGATTGATTCTCGGAGAACGTGGGCAAGCTCCGCTTGCACCGTTTGATTGAGAAAGGAGTTTTTTCCCCGTTCTCAACACTCTATTACTCGCCGCCGCCGTTGGACGGTGCCTGCGCGCGCGCGAGCATGAGGTTGTCGCTGGTGCCGGGCAGCTGGCGCAACGCCCGCAGCAGTGCCGGACTGGTGCGCACGCGCCATTCCGCCGACAGGTCGAGCTTGCAGCCGCCGCCGTGCCCGTTGGTGTATTCCAGCCGCACCGGCGTCTGCCCGCCGCGATAGCCCAGCAGCGTGGCCTTGAGCTGGTCGACATAGCCGGGTGCCGGTGCCTTGATGCCGATATGCAGCGCGCGCGCGAAGCGTTCGCAGGCCTGCTCCAGCGTCAGCACGCTGCGTGCGCGCAGCTGGTTGGCGTTGGAGAAATCGTCGAAGGACAGGCCGCCTTCGATGACGAGGGTGGCGCCCTGCGCGAGCAGATGGCCGTATTCGGCGTAGGCGTCTCTGAAGAAGCTGGTCTCGATGCGGCCGCTCCAGTCCTCCAGCGTGACGAAGGCCATCGAATCGCCGCGCTTGCGCAGCGCGACGACCTGCCCGGCGACGGTCCAGGGCGTGTCCGGGCCGCGACGGAAGCGGTTGTCGCCCTCGTCGCCGTCCTTCTTCTTGAATTTCGGCGGCTGGAACTTGTGCTCGATCTGGCCGATTTCACAGGTGGCCAACTGCACAAGTTGAGGCTTCCAGGTATCGGTAGGGTGGCCCGACAGGTAGTAGCCCAAGGTCTCGCGCTCGCCGGCCAGCAGCTGTTCGAGCGGCCACTCGTCCACGTCCGGCGGCATCTGCACGATGGTCTGCGTGCCCGTGCCGGTGCCGAAGATGTCGACCTGTCCGCTCTGCCGGTTCTTCAATGCCTGTTCGGCGGCCTTGGCCGCTTCCGGCAGATGCGTCATCAGCGTCGCGCGGTTCTTGCCGGCGAGGCCCTCGACCGCGCCGGACTTGATCAGCGCTTCGAGCACGCGCTTGTTGAGCTTCTGCGCGTCGACGCGCTGGCAGAAGTCGAGCAGGCTGACGTAGTCGCCGCCGCGCTCGCGTTCCTGCACGATGCTATTGCAGGCGCCGTGTCCGACGCCCTTGATCGCTCCGAGGCCGCAGCGGATCGCGCCGTCGTCCTGCGCCTCGAACATGTAGGCCGAGGCATTGACGTGCGGCGGCAGCACGCGGATGTTCATCGCGCGCGCTTCGTCGCGGAAATTGACGACCTTGTCGGTGTTGTCCATGTCCGAAGACAGCACCGCGGCCATGAACTCGGCCGGATAGTGCACCTTGAGCCAGGCGGTCTGGTAGGCGACCAGCGCGTAGGCGGCCGAATGCGACTTGTTGAAGCCGTATTCGGCGAATTTCTCCATCAGGTCGAAGATCGAGCTGGCGCGCTGCGGATCGACGTTATTGGCCGCCGCGCCGGCTTCGAACTTGCTGCGCTCCTTGGCCATCTCCTCGGGCTTTTTCTTGCCCATGGCGCGGCGCAGCAGATCGGCGCCGCCCAGCGAATAGCCAGCCAGCACCTGCGCGATCTGCATCACCTGTTCCTGGTACACGATGACGCCATAGGTCGGCGCGAGCACGGGTTCCAGCGAGGGATGCGGGTAGGTCACGGCGGCGTTGCCGTGCTTGCGGTCGACCCAGTCGCGATCCATTCCCGAGCCCAGCGGGCCGGGTCGGAACAGGGCCGCGAGCGCGATGATGTCTTCGAAGCGGTCGGGCCGGGCGCGCTTGAGCAGTTCGCGCATGCCTCGCGATTCGAACTGGAACACAGCGACGGTGTCGCCGCGCGCGAACAGCTTGTACGACTCGACGTCGTCCAGCGGCAGCGCGGTGATGTCGATGGCCGCTTCACCGCGCCGCGCACGGCGCGCGTTGATCGCCTTGAGTGCCCAGTCGATGATGGTCAGTGTGCGCAGGCCGAGGAAGTCGAACTTGACCAGGCCGACCGATTCGACGTCGTCCTTGTCGAACTGGGTGACCACGCCGCCACCGCCGGCTTCGCAGTACAGCGGCGCGAAATCGGTCAGCCGCGACGGCGCGATGACGACGCCGCCGGCGTGCTTGCCGGCGTTGCGCGTGAGGTCTTCGAGTTCGCGCGCGAGGTCGAGCAGCGACTTGACCTCTTCCTCGGCGTGGTAGCGCTGGATCAGTTCCGCCGAGGCGAGCGAGGAATCCTTGCGCGCGGCGTCGGATTCGCCGAGCGCATCGTCGAGGCTGATGCCCAGGGTCATCGGGATCAGTTTCGCGATGCTGTCGACGAAACCGTAGGGATGACCGAGCACGCGGCCGCAGTCGCGCACCGCGGCCTTCGCCGCCATGGTGCCGTAGGTGATGATCTGGCTCACATGGTCGCGGCCATAGGCCTCGGCGACGTAGTCGATGACGCGGTCACGCCCGTCCATGCAGAAGTCGACGTCGAAGTCGGGCATGGACACGCGTTCGGGATTGAGGAAGCGCTCGAACAGCAGATCGTAGGGCAGCGGATCGAGGTCGGTGATGCCGAGGCTGTAGGCGACCAGCGAGCCTGCGCCCGAGCCGCGGCCCGGGCCGACCGGGATGCCGTTCTGCTTGGCCCAGTTGATGAAGTCGGCCACGATCAGGAAGTAGCCTGGGAAACCCATGCTGACGATGACGCCGACCTCGATTTCCAGACGCTCGACATAGTCCTGCACGCTGCGGCCCGGCGCGGGGCCGTGCTTGTCCAGGCGTGCGGTCAGACCCTGGCGCGCCTGGTCGAGAATGAAGGTGTCGAGCGTGTGCCCCGGCGGCACCGGGAACGCGGGCAGGTAGTAGGTGCCGAAGGAAAGTTCCAGATTGCAGCGTTTTGCAATTTCCACGCTGTTGTGCAGCGCGCCGGGCAGATCGGCGAACAGTTCCTCCATTTCCTGCGGCGACTTGAGGTACTGCTCGGCGGTGTAGTCGCGCGGACGCTTCGGGTCGGCCAGCACGCGGCCCTGGTGGATGCACACGCGCGCCTCGTGCGCGGCGAAATCCTCGCGCAGCAGGAAGCGCACGTCGTTGGTCGCGACGACCGGGCAGGCCAGCGACGCGGCGAGGCGCAGCGCCGCCTCGTTGAATACGCTTTCGTTGGGATGGCCGACCCGGCACAGCTCGAAATACAGACCGTCGCCGAACAGTCCCAGCCACTGGCCGCAGCGCGTCGCGGCGAGTTCGGCGTTGCCGGCCAACAGCAGGTGGCCGACGTCGCTTTCGCGGCCGAGCAGCGCGATCAGGCCCTCGCTCTGGCCGTAGATCCAGCCCGCCTCGACCTGGGCGAAATCGCCGTGCTGGCCTTCGGTGTACGCCCGCGAGATCAGGCGCGACAGATTCAGGTATCCGGCGCGGTTGCGGCACAGCACGGTCAGCCGGGTCGGCTTGTTGCGGTCGGCCGGATTGGCGATCCACAGGTCGGCGCCGGCGATCGGCTTGACGCCGGCCTTCTCGGCATCCCGGTAGAACTTGACCAGCGCGAACAGGTTGACCTGGTCGGTCAGCGCGATCGCCGGCATGTCCGCCTTCGCACAGCCCTTGATCAGCGAGGCGATGCGGATGGTCGAATCGATCAGCGAGTATTCGCTGTGGACATGCAGATGGACGAAGCGGGCGGTCATCGAGATCGTGCAGGGTGCCCTGGCCGTTCGGCAGCCTGGCGGTCCGGCAGGTTAAGCGCCCTGGCCCGGGCGGACAAGACTTGACGCGCGCGCACCGCGTTCCGCCGCGATGCCATTCAAACGTTCGTGTTGCAGCGCCGAATGCCGGGAAGTGCTCAGGCGTATACGCTCGGGGTTCGCCGCCGCGGCGATCGTGCGCGGCCTACCTGGGAGAACCGTCATGCTTCAGACCTGTGCGCAGCGCGGCCGTCAGCGCCGCCTGCTCGCCTTCGTCGTTGCCGCTGCGTTCGCGGGCGCGGCGTCCGCGGAGCCGATCAAGATTCCCGAACTCAGGGCCGCCGCCAGCGTCGCCACCGACGCCGAAGGCATTCCGCTGATCAAGGCGCAGAACGAACACGACCTGGCTTTCCTGCAGGGCTACGCGCATGCGCGCGACCGGTTCTTCCAGATGGATTTCAGCCGCCGCGGCGCGAGCGGCACGGTGGCTGAGCTCGTCGGTCAGGCTGCGCTCGCCAACGACGTGCAGACGCGCACGCTCGGCCTGCGCCGCGCCGCCTGGGCGACCTGGCAGGCGGCCAGCGACGACACGCGCGGCTGGCTCAAGGCGTATGCCGACGGCGTGAATTACTGGCTGCGCTCCACCGCCAGCCTTCCGCCGGAATACACGGCGCTGGAAATCAGCCAGGTCGACCCCTGGTCGCCGGTCGACAGCATCGTCATCGGCAAGGCGCTCGCGTTCCAGCTCTCGTTCGATCTGGACATCCAGACCACGCTGGAACTCGGCGGCTACCAGCAGGCCGGACAGGCCGGTGGCTTCGACGGCGCGGTGCTGTACTTCGGCGACACCCATCGCTTTGCACCGCCCGACAGCCGCGTGACGATCGCGCCGGCGGCCGGCGCGGCACCCGGCGGCGCGCTGCTCGGCGAGATGCCCAAGGCGGCGCCCAGCGTGCCGCTGCTCGATGCAACGACGCTGGAACTGGCCCGCGCCTACCGCGACAAGATCGCCGACCACCCGCTGATCGGTCCGCACCTCAAGCCGCGCGAAGGCCGCGCCGGATCGAACGAATGGGCCGTGTCCGGCAGTCTGACCCAGTCGGGCAAGGCCATCCTCGCGAACGACCCGCACCTGAGCCTGGCGCTGCCGTCGGTGTTCGTCGAGCAGCACCTGTATTCGACGAATCCGGCGATCAACGTCACCGGCGTGACCGTGGCCGGCGCGCCCGGCGTGATCCAGGGCTGCAACGACAAGCTGTGCTGGGGCACGACGACCAATCCGCTGGACGTGACCGACGTGTTCCAGGAAACCCTGCGCCTCAACAGCTACGGCCTGCCGTATGCGACCGTGCATGCGGGCGTGGAAGAGCCGGTCGAATGGGTGTTCCAGAATTTCTATGTGAACAAAGTCGGCGACGGACAGGCCAACAATCTCGCGCGCGACAATTCGGTCGGCTACACCAATGGCGCGGTGACCGTGATCGTGCCGCGGCGCAACCGCGGTCCCATCGTGCAGATCTCCGGCGCGAGCGGCCTGTCGGTCGCCTACACCGGCTGGGGTGCGACCAGCGAGCTGGAATCCTTCCGCCGCATCAATCGCGCGCAGAACCTCGCCGAGTTCCAGCAGGCGCTGAGCTATTTCGACGTCGGTTCGCAGAACTTCGCCTATGCCGACGTCGACGGCAACATCGCGTATTTCACGAGTGCGGAGCTGCCGCTGCGCACTGACCTGCAGACCCTCAACGCGCCCGACGGCGGCCGTCCGCCGTGGCTGATCCGCGATGGTTCCGGCACGCTCAAGCACGACTGGCTCGCGCTGCAGACGCCGCAGACCAATCAGGCCGTTCCGTTCCAGGTGCTGCCGACTGCGGAAATGCCGCAGGTCATCAATCCGGCCAAGGGCTGGTTCGCCAATGCCAACAACGATCCGGTCGGCACGACGCTGGACAACAATCCGCTGAACCAGGTCCGTCCCGGCGGCGGTCTGTACTACCTCAACTTCAAGTATTCGGCGTACCGTCAAGGCCGCATCGACCGCAAGCTCGCCGCCCAGGTCGCGAGCGGGCAGAAGATCAGCGTTGCCGACATGAAGAACCTGCAGGCGAACAACCAGCTCATGGACGCGGAGCTGCTGTCGCCGTACCTGATCACCGCGCTGAACCGGGGCAAGACCGCCGGCGCCTGGGCACCGCTCGCCGCACTCGCCGCGGACGCGAAGGTCACCGAAGCCGTGACGCGCATCCAGGCCTGGGACTTCAGCACGCCGACCGGCCTCACCGAAGGCTTCGATCCGGGCGACAACCCCAATGCGTTGGCCGCGCCCAGCCAGGCGCAGATTGACGCGAGCGTCGCGGCGAGCCTGTTCGCGATCTGGCGTTCGCAGGCGATCCGCAACACCGTCGATGCGACGGTGACGAAGGTCGGTCTCGGCTCGGCGCTGCCGGGCGGCTCGGACGGCTACGCCGGACTCAAGTTCCTGCTCGACAACTTCGGCGTGCTGCGCGGCAAGGGCGCGTCCGGCCTGAACTTCTTCAGCGTGCCGGCGAGTGTGGGCGCGGCGCCGACGCCCGAAGATGCACGCGACTACCTGCTGCTCAAGAGCATGCAGGACGGCCTCGCACGTTTCGCGAGCGCGGATTTTGCCGCGGCATTCGGTGGTTCCACTACTCTCGCCGACTACCGCTGGGGCAAGCTGCATCGCATCGTGTTCGCGCATCCGCTCGGCGGTCCGTTCAACCTGCCCGGCACGAATCCTTATGGATTTAGCAACTTTTCCCCAACGCTACCGGGCGTGCCGCGCTCGGGCGGCTTCGACGCGGTCGACGCGTCGAGCCATAACGCGCGCGCGAATGGCGTCAATGAGTTCATGTACTCCAGTGGTCCGGCGCGCCGTTTCGTCGGCGAGATGACGACGCCGATCGCCGCGAGCGAAATCATTCCGGGCGGGCAGAGCGCGGTGCTCGGCAGTCCGCTGTACGCGAGCCAGCTCGGACGCTGGCTGACCAACAACTACCACGCGCTGCCGGTGGACATCGCGGCGACGACGGCCGCGTCGCCGGCCGTGCTCGACTTCATTCCGTGAGGGTTCTGAGTAGCTGACTGCAGTGCCGTTCTTGGGCCGTGCGCCAGATCGCCACAACCCCGGCCAAACGCGTTGCGTTTGGCCGCCCCCTTAACTTAAGGGGGCTCCAAGAGCGAGTGCTCGTTCTCGCCTTTATAGGGGATGGAGGCTCGGCGTCGTACACGTTGTTGCGGTCGCGGCGGGATTCGCGACGTGCTGCGCTTGTGCGCCCGGACGGCGCGACGATAATGCGCGTCCGGGCCGCGCTCTCGCGCGGCCATCCCGAGCAGTCCTTCCGCATGAGTTTGAGTTCCGAACAATATGCCGTCGCCCTGGCAGACCTGCGGCGCGGCATAGGCCAGGGCCAGCTGGGGCCGGCCCTGCAGCAGTTCCTCGCCCGCCTTGAAGCCGGCAAGGCCGGCATCCAGCAATGGATCAGCAGTGCCGAAGACCTCTTGCGCGGTGGTCAGCCCGTGCCGGCCGGGCTGCTGCTCGAAGCGGGACTCAACCGCTGGGCGAGAGCGACGACGCTGCGTTACCTCTACGGCATCGCGCTGCGCCTGAGCGGGCATCTGCGCGAAGCCGAACAGATGTTCCGCGAAGTCATCGCGGCCGAACCCAGCCACGCGGACGCGCCGCTCGCGCTGGCCTTCATGCTGCGCGAGCAGGGCCGTCTCGGCGCGGCGAGCGAAACCGTGCTGGCGTTGTGGCACCGCCATGCGCGCACGCGCATGGGCGATGCGCGCACCTTGCGCTTCCTGCAGGAATGCCAGCGCCACGCGCAAGCCGAGGAGATTTCCCAAGCCATCCTCGACGCCCATCCGCGCGATGCGGAGCTGCTGTCCATGACCGGCGAGATCTCGCTGGTGCTGGGCCGCTTCGGTTCGGCGCGGCGGCGTCTGCGTCTGGCAGTGGAACTCGATCCGCGTCAGGCTTCGGCCTGGCTGCGTCTGGCCCACACGCATAAATTCACCCGCCTCGACGATCCGGACCTGCAGCTGCTCGAAGAAGCGCAGCAGCGCGGCGATCTCGGCGACGCGGCCGCGCTCTGCGCCGCGTTCGGTCTCGGCAAGGCCTGGGACGACCTGGGCGACAAGGCACATGCGGTAGACGTGCTGCGCAAGGCCAACGAGCGCTGCCGCGCGCTGTTTCCGTGGGACTCGCGCGGCTGGGAACGTTTCGTCGAGATTCAGACGCGCAACCGCGTGCCGCTGCCGCTGCCGGTGGACGACCGCCTCGTGCCGGTGTTCGTCGTCGGCCTGCCGCGTTCGGGCACCACGCTCGTCGCGAGCCAGTTGGCCAAGCATCCGGACGTCTGCAATCGCAGCGAATTGAACTGGATCGCTGCACTGGCGGCGCAGCTCGGCCCTTCGCCCAGCGCCGGCGCGCTCTCGACCGCGGCGCACCTGTATCGCAGTCAGCTGCGTCAGGATGAGACCCCGGTGCGCTGCTACGTCGACAAGAATCCGCTGAATTTCCGCCATCTCGGCCTGATCGCGGCGATGTTCCCGAACGCGCGCATCATCCATTGCCGGCGCGACCTGCGCGACACCGCGCTGTCGCTATGGAGCCAGCACTTCGCCCACGACGACATGAACTGGGCCTACGACTTCGGTGACATCGGCGCCTACGCGCGCGGCTACCAGACGCTGATGGAGCACTGGCGCAAGGTATTGCCGCTGCGCGTGCTGGAACTCGACTACGAAAGCCTCGTCGGCACCACCGCGGCCAACATGAAACGGCTGTTCACCTTCCTCGGATTGCCGGTGCCGGCAGCGGAAAAGACGCCGGCGTCAGCGGAGAAAGCACCGCGCAGCGCGGATGCGCCGCGCGACGCGATCGCGACGGCCAGCGTGTGGCAGGCGCGCCAGGGCGTCTACGCGAGTTCGGTCGGGCGCTGGAAGGCGTATGAGACGCTGCTGCCGGAAATGGAAAAGCTCGCGCGGTAGCGCGGTGCCACGTTGTCTGTGAGGCGAGGATCAGCCGCGGATCGCTTCGGAAAAGATCAGTCTGAAGTTGCAGCAGGCTTCCCTGGCAGCGTCGTCGAGGCAAACTTGCGCGTCGACACGAGCGCCAGCGTTGAAAATACGTTGAGTATTCCATCATGACAGCGCCGCCCGGCCCCTCCGGAAAATCTACCGGTGCCAGCACCAGTGCCAGGGTTCGTAGGCAATGCGGTGCGGATTGCCGCGCGGAAACGAGAGCGCAAACCCGAACGTCGCCGCATGGCGCGCCAGCCAGCGGAATGCCGGCGACTGCTCGAATTCCTCTTCCAGTGCGGCAAAGCCCGGCGTCGTGATATCGATGGCGCGGCCGGAGTGGTGTTCGCTGTAGCCCGGCGCGGCGCTGACGGCGAGGATCTGCGCCATATCCAGGCCGCGCGCGATCTTGCGTTCGATGAGGCCGACCTGGTATTCGACCGAGCGGAACGCCGAGACCAGCTGCAACTCGACCTGTCCCGCGGCGGCGTCCTGGCGCATGCGCAGCCAGGCCGCGGCGGCGCGCGGCGCGAGCCACTGCGCACGCTGATGGATATCGAAGCCGACGAAACGCAGGGCGCGCGGTTCGGCGATCTGGCGCAGTCCGCGTTCACGGCCGTAGTTCGCCGGTATGCCGAGATCGCGTGCCTGCGCCAGCAGACGCCCGCGGTGTTCGCGATCGGCGGTGGCCGGCGGTAGCGGACTGTCGGGCAGGGAAGGCGGGCGGTTCACCACCGCATTGTCGCAGCCGGCTTTGCCGCTGCGCCAGCCGCGCCCCGGTGTTGCCTACAGGATGCCCGCCAGCGTCGCGACGACGTGGGCAAGGCTGTGCGCACCTATCGCCGCCTCGAGTCCGTAGCGCCAATACAGGTAACCGAACAGCAGTCCCGGCACGCTGTTGCCGACGATGATGAAGCTGACGACCGGCACGCTCAGGTGCACGCCGATCGCCATCGCCGCCGGCAGGTGCAGCACGCCGAACAGCACCGCGGCGATGGCGGCGGCGGCCCAGACGTAGTGCGGCCGCGGTACGCCCTCGCGGTGTTGCAGGAAGCGCCAGGGCAGCCAGAGCAGCGCGGTCATGAATCCCCAGCGCATGAGCGTTTCCTCAGTGACGCCGCCGTAGAGAACCTTGGCGAGCAGAGGAATCTCCAGGCTGCGGCCCGCGTCGACCAGTGCTGCGGGCACCCAGCGCGCGGCCAGCAGCAGAAGTCCGCCGGCGGCGACGCCGCCGATGAGCGTCGGCACGAGTCGAGGCTTCAGCGCCTGGAGGATATTGCCGCCCGATGCCGCGGCCTCGATGACGGGCGCCGACAGACCGAGCGGGCGCCCGAGCAAGATGCCCGTCCAGACCGCGGCCGCGACGAGCACGGCGTTCTGCACAAGGCTCGCCGCCGCCGCGAGCGGCAGCCCGAGCGGCACGCGCTGCGGCATTTTCGCGATGACTTGCGGCAGCACCGTGACGGTGAGGACGACGACGCCGCTCATCGCGAGCAGCCAGAGGATGATTCCGACGCGCAGTGAGCGGCTTTCAAGCATGGCGTTACCGATTCCTTGGTCTTGCGCGCCGGCGAGAACCGGCGCGGGTTCGCTACGGACAGGCGCGACGCTAGTCGGCTTTCTTCGCGTCGCCGGCGGCGGCAGCCTTGAGCCGCCCGTTCTTGCGCAGGGCTTCGCGCAGCAGGTATTCGATCTGCGCGTTGAGCGAGCGCAACTCGTCGTCGGCCCAGGCCTGGACGGCCTCGAGCACGACGGCGTTGATGCGCAGCGGAAAGGCTTTCTTCTCGCTCACGGCGGCGGTCAGTGGTGCAGGGTGCCGGTGTTGACGACCGGCTGGGTGCCGCGTTCGACGCAGAGCACGACGAGCAGGTTGGACACCATCGCCGCCTTGCGTTCCTCGTCGAGATTGACCACGCCGCGCACGCTGAGCTGTTCCAGCGCCATTTCCACCATGCTGACCGCGCCTTCGACGATGCGCGTACGCGCCGCGATGATCGCGCCGGCCTGCTGGCGCTGCAGCATGGCCTGGGCGATTTCCTGTGCGTAGGCCAGATGCGTAATGCGCGCTTCGACCACGTTCACGCCGGCCTTGCCGAGGCGTTCCTGGATCTCGTCGCGCAGGTGCTGGTTCACTTCCTTGCCATGGCTGCGCAGGCTCGGCGCGCCGGTATCGTGCGAGTCGTAGGGATAGCTCGTCGCCATCTCGCGCAGCGCCGACTCGGATTGTATTTGTACAAAATTTTCATAGTCGTCGACCTGGAACACGGCTTCGGCCGTGTCGACGACCATCCAGACCACGACTGCGGCGATCTCGATCGGATTGCCGTCGTTGTCGTTGACCTTGAGGCGGGAGGATTCGAAATTGCGTATGCGCAGCGAGACGATGCGCTTGGCGTAGAACGGATTGGTCCAGCGCAGGCCGGCGTTGCGCACCGTGCCGGTATAGCGGCCGAACAGCTGCATCACTTTGCCCTGGTTCGGCTGCACCTGGAAGAAGCCTTTGCTCAGGAAGGCCAGCACGAAAAACAGGAACAAGCCCAGCGCAGGACCGGACGGATTGCGCGAGGCGGCGCCGTTGACGAACAGGACGACGGCGACGATGAAGCCCGCGAACAGCGCGAGCAGGGTGGGAATTCCAGGCAAGGACCAGGCGGTGCTTTCGTTCATGGCGACGCTCCTGAGGTGTGGCGGAACGATATCAATTTGATATCAGGTTGCCAAGCTGGGACGGCTGCTGTCGCGCGAATCCACCGCGGCGCCGCCGCACCGCCGACGCCTGTTCACGCGCGCCGGCCTTCCGCGATACTCGCGCGGTTCACGACGGGAGCGATCGCGTGCAGCAGGAAATCCAGGCGACTGATTCGGTCTGGCGCGACGGGCGCGCCTTGTCGCTGCCGCCGCTGCGCGGCGAGCGGCGTGCCGAGGTCTGTGTCGTCGGCCTGGGCGGCAGCGGACTCAGTGCGATCGAGGAACTGCATGCGGCCGGCGTCGATGTGATCGGCCTCGACGCGGGTCGCGTCGCGGCGGGCGCGGCCGGCGCGAACGGCGGCTTCCTGCTCGCGGGGTTGGCCCAGTTCCATCACGACGCGGTCGCGCGTTTCGGCCGCGAACGCGCGCTGGGCATCTACGCGCTGACGCGGCGCGAACTCGGCACGCGTTTTGCCGCACCGGAGTCGAGTTGCCGCCGCACCGGTTCGCTGCGCATTGCCGCGGGTGCTGGCGAGGAAGCCGATTGTGTGCGGCAGATCGAGGCGATGCAGCGCGACGGCCTTGCCGCCGAACCGTATCTCGGTGCCGAGGGCCGCGGCGTGCTGATTCCCGACGACGGCGTATTCGATCCCGCACTGCACTGGGGCGCACTGGCCGCGCGTCTGCGCGCAGCCGGTGTGGCCTTGTACGGCGATACGCCGGTACAGCGCATCGAGGCGGGCCGCGTCGATGCGGCGCAGGGCTGCGTGCGCGCGGAATGCGTACTCGTCGCGGTCGACGGTGGTCTGGAAACGCTGTTGCCGCAGCTTGCCGGGGTCGTGCGCTCGGCGCGGCTGCAGATGCTCGCGACCGCGCGTGCGCCCGAACTCACGCTGACGCGGCCGGTGTATTACCGCGACGGTCACGACTACTGGCAGCAGATCGGCGACGGCCGCGTCGTGCTCGGCGGCGGCCGCGATATCGGCGGCGAAGCCGAATGGCAACACGCCAGTGGCATCTCGTCGCACGTACAGGCGCATCTGGAACAGCTGCTGCGCGACACCCTCGGCACGCGCGCGGCGATCACGCACCGCTGGTCGGCGCAGGTCGCGTTCACGACCCGCGGCCTGCCGCAGTTCGGCGCGCTGTCGCCGCAGCTGTTCGTCACCGGCGCGTACAACGGCACCGGCAATATCTTCGGCGCGCTCTGCGGCCGTGCGTTGGCGCAGTCGGTGCTCGGGCGGCGCAGCGAACTGGCCGAGTGGCTGCAATGAACCGTATGCCGCCCGGGCAATGCCCGCGGCAGCGTTAAGGTGTCGCGGGTCCGGGTGGCAGATCCAGCCGCAGCAGCGGCGCCGGCCAGCGCTCGCCGCTGACGAAGACGTGCGCGCCCGTCGCATCGATCGCCACCGCTTCGGCCTGGGCGAGCAGGGCGAACGGAAACACCTGCGGCGTGCGCGTCAGCGCCTGCGTCCAGCGTTCGCCGTCGCCGCGGCGATACAGCCAGACCGACGCATACGTCAGCACCGCGGCGCTGCGGCCGTCGCGGCTGATCGTAAAACCGGTAGGCCGGCCCGGCTGCAGGCGGCGCTGGAAATCCACCGCCGGTGCCGGTTCCTGGGGCACGGCGAGCGTGCCGGCCAGTTGCGCGACGAGATCGGTGCGGTTGCCCGGGCGCAGCGGCAGCGACCAGATCTGCGGCGGCGAGGTGCGCTTGGTCAGCAGCAGCACGGTTTCGCTCGGCGCGTCGACCGCGACGGCCTCGACGTCGTGCGGTGCGTCGGCGTAGCGGAACGCGATGCGCCAGGCCGGCGAAGCGGTCAGCGGCTTTTCGCTGTCGGCGTCATCGAAGGCCGGTTCCTCGACGATCACGAGTTCGCTGCGTTTGCGCACTCCGCCGTTGTCGCCGGTATCGGCGAGCAGCAGATAAGACCTGCCGTCGAGTTCGAACGCGGCCATGTCTTCCCAGTCGACCGGCTTGCCGCCGCTCAGGACGAGGCGCGCCTGCTGCCGGCCGCCCGTGTCGATCGCGAACAGCTCGGGCCGTGTGCCCGAGTCGTTGTGCAGCCATAGCCGTTGCGGCGTGCGCGTCGACAGCGCCATGCCGCTGATTTCGCCAAGGCGTGCATCGCGCAGCAGGGCGACGACCTGCGGCACGACCTCGGCGCCCGCGACGCGCGTGGCAAGCAGCGCACACAGCAGCGCAGCCCCGCGCATCAGTGCACCGGCACCGCTTCGACCTGGTCGAGCTTCAGATTGCCGAGCGTGCCGACGCCGGAGAAAAAGCGCCATGGATCGCCATCGCCGACGCCGAGCGCGATATGCCCGCTATCGAACTGGCCCAGCGCCGCGTCGAAACTTTGCCAGCGGCCGTCGACCCAGGCCTGTACCCAGGCATGCGGCACGAACACGCGCTCGGCGCCGCCGAAGGATTCGACGAACGCGAGGCCGGTCGCGATGCGCGTCGGAATGCCGCGCGCGCGACCTAGCGCAGCCAATAGCAATGCGTGTTCGGTGCAGTCGCCCTGGCGCGTCTTTGCGGTTTCCAGCGCCGACGCATAACCGACGCTGAGGCCTTTCTTGTCGATGTAGCCGAAGACGAATTTCTCGAGATCGCGCATGCGTTCGCCGGCGCTCTTGTCGCCGGGCGAGGCTTCGTTGGCGAGCCGCACGATCTCGCTCGCGCCGGACTGCAGCCAGGCATTGGGCTGGCTGTCGGCGGCGACCGGCGCTTCCTCGCTGCGGTTGCGCGCCTGCGGCGACACGGTCACGACGCTGCTCGCGCCGCTGCGCACGACCTGCTGTTCGCCCGTGACCGGGAAATTCGGCGCGGCGCCGCGGTCGCGCGCGCTCAGGCGATAGCGCAGCGGTTTGGCCAGTTCGCTGCGCTGCAACGTACGCGGCGCCGGCACCAGCGCCTGCTGCAGGCTGTCGCCGGGCTGGTTCGGCGCGAGCGCGCAGGCCTTGTCGCAGGCCAGCACTTCGAGCTTCAGGCCGAGCTGCGCCATGGTCACCTTGTGCACGTTGTAGTCGCGGTCCATCCAGTCCGTGCTGGCCAGCGGCAGGCCCGGCAGCTTCAGTTCGCGCTCGACGCGGACCAGTTGGCGCCGGCCGCCGGGCAGATCGACGTATTCGGCCGGCTTGACCGTCGTCGTCAGCGGAAACGCATCGAGGTTCAGCGCCTGAAACGCGAGGCTGTCATAGCGCGTGCCTGGCTCGAGGCCGTGTTCGATCGCGGAGAGGCGCAGTCCTTCACTGAACAGCGCGCCCGCAGGCCAGGCCGCGGTCTTGCTCTGACTCTGGCCGCCGACGCTGCTGATCACGCGGATGCCGCCCTGCGCGTCGATCGTGCCTTCGCTGGTGGACTCCACACCCGACATGCGCGAGCGCGTACGGAACGCGAGCGGCTTGCCGGCTTTGGTTTCCTCGTGTGTCTCGCCGACTTCGAGCGCGACCGTGATGCCGGCGCGCTCGATGCTGAGGTTCATTTCCTGCGTCGTGACCACGCGGTCGGCGCGCACGTCGCGTCGGTTCAGCATGTGGCCGATCTTGCGCCCGTCGAGCGTGACGCTCATCCAGGTTTCTTCGGGCGCGGCCTGCGCGGCGGCGCAGACGAGGAGCAGGCAGGTGAGCAGGAATCGCGGCATGGGAAGTCGGGGCCAGGAGAGCAGCGGCAAGAATAACCGCCGCGCAGCGTGGATAGTTCCGCGATGCGCACAGCCCAGAGCGGCGGACGGGACCGCCGCGGCCCTTCCCTTACAATCGTTGTCTTTTGGCGGAGCACGGCATGAAACCTTTCGGCACTCCCGGCTCGCCGCGCACCTTGCGCCTGCTGCTGCTGGGTTCCGGCGAGCTCGGCAAGGAAGTGGCGATCGAAGCGCAGCGCTACGCGGTGGAAGTCATTGCGGTCGACCGCTACGCCAACGCGCCGGCGATGCAGGTCGCGCATCGCAGCCACGTGATCAACATGCTCGACGCCGCGGAACTGCGCCGGGTGATTGCGCTGGAGCAGCCCGATCTCGTCGTGCCGGAGATCGAGGCGATCCATACGCCGACCCTGATCGAACTCGAGCGCGACGGCCTGCATGTGGTCCCGACCGCGCGCGCGGCGTGGCTGACCATGGATCGCGAAGGCATCCGCCGGCTCGCCGCGGAAACGCTGGGCCTGCCGACCTCGCCGTACCGGTTCTGCGATACCGAGACCGAATACCACGAGGCCTTGCGGTTGCTCGGTCTGCCGTGCGTGATCAAGCCGGTCATGAGTTCCTCGGGCAAGGGGCAAAGCGTGATCCGCAGCGAGGCGGACATCGCCAGCGCCTGGGACTACGCCCAGAGCGGCGGCCGCGCCGGCCAGGGCCGCGTCATCGTCGAAGGCTTCGTCGCGTTCGACTACGAAATCACCTTGCTCACGGTGCGCCATCGCGACGGCACGAGCTTCTGCGCGCCGATCGGCCATCTGCAGATCGACGGCGACTATCGCGAATCGTGGCAGCCGCAACCGATGTCGGCGCTGGCGCTGGAGCGCGCGCGGGAGATCGCCGCGGCCGTCACCGGCAACCTCGGCGGCCACGGCGTATTCGGCGTGGAACTGTTCGTGCGCGGCGATGAAGTGATCTTCTCCGAGGTCAGCCCGCGCCCGCACGATACCGGACTCGTCACGCTGATCGCCCAGGAACTGTCGCAGTTCGCGTTGCATGTGCGCGCGATTCTCGGCCTGCCGATTCCGAATATCCGCCAGCTGGGGCCGTCGGCATCGTGCGCCGTACTCGTCGACGGCGAAGGCACGGCGCTGACCTACCACGGCGTCGCCGACGCGCTGGCCGAGCCTGACACGATGTTGCGCCTGTTCGGCAAGCCCGAGGTGCGCGGACGCCGGCGCATGGCGGTCACGCTGGCGCGCGCCGATGACATCGACGGCGCGCGCGCGAAGGCCCGGGCCGCGGCGGCGAAAATTTCGGTGCAGGTGGGCTAGGATCGAATAACCGGCCGAACAGCCAGCCGAACAGCCAGCGGAGTTACGCGCATGCATGCCGATCTCGCCGGATGGGTACTGGGCACCATCGAGTTCATGGCCGCGCTGTTCCTGCTCGTGGTCGGCACGCTCGTGCTGACCACGCTGGTCTTCTTCATCGTCGATCGCAACCAGACGCGCAGCGCGGTGCTGCGCAACTATCCGGTGATCGGCCGCTTCCGCTACTGGTTCGAGCACCTCGGCGAGTTCTTCCGCCAGTATTTCTTCGCCATGGACCGCGAGGAACTGCCGTTCAACCGCGCCCAGCGCAACTGGGTCTACCGCGCGGCCGACAACGTCGACAACACGCGCGCGTTCGGCTCGACGCGCGACCTGCGTCCCGAAGGCACGGTGTTCTTCATCAACACCGCGTTCCCGACGCTGGACGAGGATGCGGTTGCGCCGAAACCGCTGCTGATCGGCCCCTATGCGCGCGAGCCGTACGCGCACGCGGCGTTCTTCAATGTCTCGGCGATGAGCTTCGGCGCGATCTCGGCGCCGGCCGTGCGCGCGCTGACGCGCGGCGCGCAGCAGGCTGGAGTCTGGGTCGATACGGGCGAGGGCGGCCTGTCGCCGTATCACCTCGAAGGCGGCTGCACGCTCGTGTTCGAGATCGGCACGGCCAAGTACGGCGTACGCGACGCCGACGGCCGCCTCGACGACGACAAGCTGCGTGCGATCGCCGCACATCCACAAGTGAAGATGTTCAATCTGAAACTCGGCCAGGGCGCCAAGCCCGGCAAGGGCGGCGTGCTGCCCGGCGCCAAGGTCACGCCGGAAATCGCCGCGATCCGCGGCATTCCGGTCGGCACCGATTCGATCAGCCCGAACCGGCATCCGGAAGTCGGCAACGTCGGCGAACTGCTCGACCTGATCGGTCACATCCGCGACGTGACCGGCAAGCCCACTGGCTTCAAGGCGCCGCTCGGCGATGTCGCCTGGATTGCGGACCTGTGCGTCGAAGTGCACCGGCGCGGCATTCCGAGTGCGCCGGACTTCATCATCGTCGACGGTTCCGAGGGCGGCACCGGCGCGGCGCCTCAGTCGCTGATGGACGGCGTCGGACTGCCGCTGCGCGAGGCCTTGCCGCTGCTCGTCGACACGCTGACCCGTGCCGGCCTGCGCGAGCGCATCCGGGTGGTCTGCTCGGGCAAATGCATCACGCCGTACGAAGTGGCCTGGGCTTTGGCCATGGGCGCGGACTTCGTCAATTCGGCGCGCGGCTTCATGTTCGCACTGGGCTGCATCCAGGCGCTGCAATGCAACCGCAACACCTGCCCGACCGGTGTGACCACGCACGATGCGCGCCTGCAGCGCGGCCTGGTCGTCACCGACAAGTCCGCGCGCGTCGCCCATTACGCCGCCAACCTGATGTACGAGGTCGGCGTGATCGCGCATGCCTGCGGCGTGCGCGAACCGCGCGAACTGCGCCGCTGGCACGCGCGCGTCGTTGTCGACGACGGCTTGTCGCGACGCCTCGACGAACTTTATCCGTATGCGGAGCCCTGATTCCGCGCGCGGTCGCTTTCCCGTCCTTCCTCTGGAGCCTGCCCGTGAGTGAAACCTCGTCGTATGCCGTCTTTCTGTTTCCGCAGGCGCTGGAAGCGCTCGGCGAGCCGATCAAGCCTTACCTGCTCGACGGTGCGGGAGGACCGCATATCGTCTGTGCCGAGGTCGATACCTCCGGACCGCTGTTCGGGATGACGCTCGTGGGCAAGGACCAGAGCGGCATGCCGAGCGAACTCGAGATCATGATCCCGCACGCGATGATCCGGCTCGTGATGTCGGTGCACAGCGAGCACGGGATCGGGTTTGCCTGATGGCCGTCGTGGTCCGCCCGTAGATCGCTGGCGCAGTCCTGCGTCGCGCTACATCGCCGCGCCGTCGATGCGCTCGGCCAGCACGACGATGCGGCTGTATTGCTGGGCAGTCATCTCGATGCTGCCGTCGGCGTTGCAGGCGGCGACGATTCCGGAGACGGTCTGGCCGTTGAGGAACAGGGTCACGCCGCGCTTGTTCGCGTGGCTGGCTTCGAGCAGGGCCTTGAACGGACCTTTGCAGGTGACGGGTTCCTTCGCGGGGGTCTGCGCGGTGGCGCTGCCGGCGGCGGCGAGCAGGGCGAGGCACGCGAGAGCGAGGAAACGCGGGCGGGACGGCTGCGCGGACATGGCGGGCTCCAGTGGGATGGGTATGAGTGCACTGCAGAACGTGGCGGGCGTGGCATAGCGAACACGTGGGCGGATTGCGTCGGTGATACGTCCCTTCCTGGCCGTCAGATTCGGGTTGGGGCGGCGCTGTTGCGGTGACCGCGGCGCGATGCGCTCAGGCGGGTTGCGTCGCCTCGAACCCGACCCAGCTGCCCTGCACGAGGACTTCCAGAGGCTGGAAGCGTCGCTTGTAGTCCATCTTCGGATGTCCGGCGATCCAGTAGCCGAGGTAGAGATGCGGCAGGCCTTCCCGCGCGGCCCATTCGAGCTGCGCCAGGATCGCGAAGGTGCCGAGGCCGCGGGCGGTTTCAGCCGGATCGTAAAAGGTATACACCGCGGACAGTCCCTCGGCGCAGGCGTCGGTGACGGCGACGCCGAGCAGGCGGCCGTTGCGGCGTATCTCGAGAAAATGCGTCGGGCTCCATTCGGTGTACAGAAAGCGCGAGAAATCCTCGTGCTGCGGCGCGTCCATGCCGCCGCCGCGATGGCGGCCGCTCAGATAGCGCTGGTACAGCTCGAAATATTCCTCGCTGTAGCGCGCCGGTACCACGCGCAGTTCCAGGTCGGCATTGCGTGCGCGGCAGCGGCGCTGGCTGCGGTCCGGGCGGAACGCATCGGCGACGACGCGGCAGGGTACGCAGGCGCGGCAGTTGCTGCAGTGCGGGTGATAGACGTGGCCGCCGGCGCGGCGGAAGCCGCGCGCCAGCGCCAGGCCGTAGACGGCGGCGAGGTGTGGCGCGCTGGGATCGATGACGAGGTTCTGCGCGATGCGGCCGCTGTAATAGCCGCATTCATGCGGCAGGGTCTGAAACAGTCGGACGACATCGGATTTCATGGTCGCGTCCCGCGGTAGCGCTCGCAGGATTCTACGCCGCCGATCGCGTCTTGACCGACACATGGCCGTTGGTCTCGAGGATGGCGAACGCGACGTCGTCCAGCTCGAAGCAGCCCTCGCTGCGCAACGCGCCGCGCAGTTCCTCGATCGACATGCGGTTGCGCTTGAGTTCGTCCTCGAACACCTGGCCGTTGTGGACCAGCACCACGGGGCGACCTTCGAGCAGGCCTTCGATACGCTTGCTGCGACTTGTGAGCCAGCCCAGCAACTGATTCCAGGCGATCAGCACCACGGCGACGAGAAGCCCGCCGACGACCGACGTGTCCTCGCCGATCATCGCGTTCTGCACCGCGTTGGAAATGATCAGCAGCAGCAACAGATCGAACGGCGTCATCTGCCCCGCCTGGCGCTTGCCCGAGAGACGGAACAGCACGAACAGCACGAGATACACCAGACTGCCGCGCAGCAACAACTCCCACCACGGCTCCGACAAAGTCCACATGGCTATCAAGTTCCAATGACGTAAAGAGGCAACTTAACCGTTTGGGGCAGAACACCATCCCCACCCCGACCCTCCCCTTGAAGGGGAGGGAGCCTCTGCGCCGTCGCTCTTGAGCCCTCCCCTTCAAGGGG
>JBBQZR010000016.1:0-89028 GCA_038207515.1 Lysobacterales bacterium
GGTTCTGATCACTCTGAACGCCCAACGGGCCGGGACGAAGAGTGATCGCTCAGAACCGCAGGTTCTGATCACTCTGAACGCCCAACGGGCCGGACCGGCCAACGCGCAGCGTTGGCCGGGGTTGTGGAGATCTGGTGCACAGCCCAATTGCCTGGAAGATGACGATTTCCTAGGTGATTACTGAAACCCATTCAGGAAAATAATGTTGCTGGCTCGAAAATTCGCGACGAAGCCGGCGGTCATGTTGCCGGTGCGGTGGTTGTCGCGCTGGTCGGCGATGCCGGTGGGGTTGCCGCTGTAGCTGACGGCCGGGTTGGAAAAATACGGCCGCCGCGTACAGCCGCCGACGCAGTTGGTGGCGTAGGCCATGACCGTGCGGAACGAGCCGTTGACGAAGTGGCCCAGCGAATAGGCGTACGCGCCGTTGCCGTTGCCCGGATCGTGGCCCATGCCCATGTTGTGGCCGTGCTCGTGCACGTAGCTGAGATTACCGACCGCGCAGCCGCGCGCGGAAACCTGATAGGCGGACGGGGCGAAACCCGCCCCGGGCGAGGCTTGCAGATAGCCGCGGCCGCAGGCGTCGGACATCACCTCGGTGATCATCGAAACCATGTCGGCGGCGACCTCGTTGCGCCAGGCGGCGACTTCGGGATCGTTGCGGACCCAGGTCAGGTCGTCTCCGCTGTTGCCGGCCTCGGCACGGGTCGTGATACGGAAGCCGGCCAGGCGGAAGCGCGTCGTCATGTCGCTGTTGAGGAACGCGGTATTCGCGCTGTCGACGGCAGACTGGGCGAACGCGCGTGCGGTCACGGCGCCGCCGAGCGCAGTGGCCGACTGGGGTGAGAACACGATCAGCACGTCGGTTTGCGCAGGCGCATCGACGAGCGGCGCGACAGGCGTGTTCGGCAGCGGCGCGCCCTCGACGTTTTCGGCGGCACTCGTGGCGCATTCGAGAAACTTGTCCTGGTCCAGCGCGATGACGACCTGGCTGCCGTCGGCCATCGTCGTGACCTCGTAGTTGCCCTCGGGCGCGCTGATCAGACCGCCGAGATAACCGCCGGTCAGGCTGAGACTGACTTGCGCGGTGCTCTCCTCGTCCAGGCTGCCGAGCAGCCACAGGCCGTCGCCTCGCGCCTCGCGCGAAACCACCTTGATCGTGTGGCTGCGGCCGCCGGGCAGGGCCAGGCTCAGTTCATCGGACTCCCGCAGCGCGGCCGTGTCGATACGGATGCGCTGCACGGCGGTGGCGGCGGGATTGCGCAGGGCGCCAAGCGCCGGCGCATCCAGCGACTGCCAGGCGGTTGGGGCCGCGGCGGTCGCGGCCCCGGCAAACAGTCCAAGCGAAGCCAGCAGAATCGATTTCATGAATAACTCCCGAATTTGCGCGCATCGTATCGGACGCAGCGCGGACTCGCCGCGAGCCGCATCACGCCGGGCGCCCGTCGCGCGCCCTTATTCCGCCTCGCCATGGTCGTTTCGTTGCGTTCTGCTGCGGGCGCGGAAAGAATCGGTCGCCGCGGTTCAGCGGCCTCCCCCTGCAATGAAAGGAACGGTGTGAACTCCCTCGATTCTGCGCCTGGCGCGCATGCCGGCTGGATCGTCGTCAAGTTTGGCGGCACCAGCGTCTCCACGCGTCCCCGCTGGGACACCATCGGCCGCATCGCCCGCGACTGGCATGTGCAGGGAAAACGCGTGCTGATCGTCGTGTCGGCACTCTCAGGGATCACCGACAAACTCAAGGCCATCGCCGAGGCGGGCGGCGATCGCGAGCGGCGCCGGCAGCTGCAGGCGGAAATCGCGGCGCGCCACGAGGCCATGTTCGACGAACTCGGTCTGACCGAACGCGCGACGCTGCAATACTGGCTCGACCGGCTGACCGCACTGGCCGCCGATACGCGCGCCGAAAACGCCGAGCTGCCCTGGCAAGCCGAAGTGCTGGCGCTGGGCGAACAGTTGTCCTCCACGCTGGGACAGGCCTATCTGAGCGCCCAGGGACTGGCGACGCGCTGGCTGGACGCGCGCCAGCACCTGCTCGCGCAGGCGCTGCCGAACCAGAATGCGTGGAACTGTTATCTGTCGGCTTCCGTACCGACCGCCCCGGACGCGGCATTCGCGGCCGGTCTGGCCGCGCAGGGCGAGGTGTTCATCAGCCAGGGCTTCATGGCGCGCAACGCGGCCGGCGAAACGGTGATCCTCGGCCGCGGCGGTTCGGACACCTCGGCGGCGTATTTCGGCGCCTTGCTCAAGGCGGAAAAGGTCGAAATCTGGACCGATGTCGCCGGCTTGTTCTCGGCCAATCCGCGCATCGTGCCGTCGGCGCGCCTGCTGTCGCGGCTGGATTACGAGGAAGCGCAGGAAATAGCCACCACGGGTGCCAAGGTTTTGCACCCACGCTGCCTCAACCCCGTCCGCGAGGCGCAGGTGCCGCTGGTCGTGCGCGACACCAACCGTCCGGAGCTGGCCGGCACCGAGATCCGCGCCTCCGTCGCGGCGGCCGCGCCGAGCGTGAAAGCGGTCAGCGAACGCCGCGGCATCACGCTGATCTCGATGGAATCCATCGGCATGTGGCAGCAGGTCGGCTTCCTCGCCGACGTGTTCGAGCGCTTCAAGCGGCACGGTCTGTCGATCGACCTGATCAGCTCCGCCGAAACCAACGTCACCGTGTCGCTGGACCCGTCGGAAAACCTGGTCAATTCCGACGTGCTCTCGGCGCTCGCGGCGGACCTGGCCGAAGTCTGCCGGGTCAAGGTCATCGCGCCGTGCACCGCGGTGACCCTGGTCGGTCGCGGCATGCGCTCGCTGCTGCCGCGTCTGGCCGGTGTGCTGGCCGAGTTCGACCTGCTGCGCGTGCACCTGGTGTCGCAGTCATCCAACAATCTCAATCTCACCATCGTGGTCGACGAGGCGGCGGCGGACGGACTCGTGCCGACGCTGCACGCGGCGCTGATCAAGAACGAGGCGCTGCGCGCCGAAGACCCGGCCGTGTTCGGTCCGGCCTGGAGCGAGCTGTACGCGTCCGCGCCGAGCAGCGCCGAAACGCCGTGGTGGCGCCTGCGCCGCGACGAACTGCTGCAGTTGGCCTCGCAGCAGACGCCGCGCTACGTCTACGACCTGGCCACGGTGCGCGAGCGCGCACGGCGCCTGCGCTCGCTCGCGGCCACCGATCGCTGGTTCTACGCGCTGAAGGCGAACAGCCATCCGCAGGTGCTGCAGGCCATTGCCGACGAAGGCTTCGGACTGGAATGCGTGTCGCCGGCCGAACTGGAACGTGCCGCCGCGCTGGTGCCGGCCGAACGCCTGCTGTTCACGCCGAATTTCGCGCCGCAGCACGAATACGCGGCGGCCTTCGTGCTCGGCGCGCGCGTGACGCTCGACAATCTGCATCCGCTGCAGCACTGGGGCGAAACCTTCCGCGGCCGCGAAATCATCCTGCGCGTCGATCTCGGCGCCGGACGCGGCCATCACGATAAGGTGCGCACCGGCGGCGCCGGTTCCAAGTTCGGCCTGAGCCTCGACCAGGTGGAGGAGTTCCGCCAGCTCGCCCGCCGCTTCGACGTCGCCGTCGTCGGCCTGCACGCGCACCTGGGCTCGGGCATCCTCGACACGGGCCACTGGCGCGAGGTGTACGCGCAACTCGCCGCGCTGGCGCAGCGCTTCACGCGCATCGAGGCGATCAATATCGGCGGTGGCCTGGGCGTGCCCACGCGCCCCGACGACGCGCCGCTCGACCTCGCCGCGCTCGATGCCTGTCTGACCGAGATCAAGCAGGCTTATCCACAGTTCCAGTTGTGGATGGAGCCCGGCCGCTACCTCGTCGCCGAGGCCGGTGTGCTGATCGCGCGCGTGACCCAGACCAAGCGCAAGGGCGAGTATCACTACGTCGGCGTCGACGCCGGTATGAACTCGCTGATCCGGCCGGCGCTGTACGAGGCCTGGCACGAGATCGTCAACCTGACACGCGAGGGCGACACGGCTGACGTGCTTTACCAGGTGGTCGGGCCGATCTGCGAATCCGGCGACATGCTCGGCTCGAACCGGCGCCTGCCCGAATGCCGCGACGGCGACGTGATCCTGATCGCCCAGGCCGGCGCCTACGGGGCGACCATGGCTTCGCATTACAATCTGCGCATTCCGGCGGGGGAGTCCGTGGTTTGATCGCATCGCGCGTTGTGCTGCATCTGGCGGCGGCGGTATTGCCTGTGCTCGCCACGGTCGTGCTGTGCGTGGTTTTCCGGATGTCCCTCGACGATTTCTGGGGCGCGGCGATCGCGGCCGTGCTGGCCGCGCAGGTCGCGGTGCTGCTCGGCTGGCCGTTGCTGGTGCGCAGCATCGCATCGGCCTGGCTGGCGCCGCTGGGAATAGGCCTGCTGATGGCGGTGGTGACGCACGTCCTGTTTGGGCCGATATTTGCCGCGCTCCTGCTGGTCACCGAAAAACACCTGGGAGCCGGGGAAATTTTCTCCGTCATGTTCGGACTTTCGATCTACGCGGCGGCATTCGTCGGCTGGGCCAGCGCGCCGCTGGTCATGGCGCTCTGCGTGCTCGTCAACCGCCTGCACCGCAAGGAGCTTCACCGTGTCGCTGTCTGATCCGCGCAAGGCCGCGGCTTTCCGTTTCATCCGCGCCGACTACGCGCACGGCGTCGCGCAGCTCGTCTACGCCTTCGACCAGGACAACGAACTGGTCGAACGCATCACGTTTCCCGATGCGCCCGTGCTGCCGCACGAGCGCGAGGCCGCGTTCGCCGCGGCGCTGAAGCTGCTGCACCTCGTCGCCGGTGTGAGCTACTACAAGGCTGGCGTGCCCGCGGCGATCGTGGTCGGCAACGGCGAGCCGGACGCGCCGACCGCGCAGTTGCTCGACGCGCTCTACCTGCACGGACTCGGCGAATTCGCCTACCAGAATGGCCTGGACCTGCGCGAGCACATCCGCTTTCCGCGCGCCGGCACGTGCACGCCCGCAACCGCGCTGGGCCTGCCCGCGCGCAGCCTGCTGCCGATCGGCGGCGGCAAGGACTCGCTGGTGTCGGCCGAACTGCTGCGGCAGCACGGCGAGAACGCGACCGCGGTCTGGGTCGGCAACTCGCCGCTGATCGCCGCCTGTGTGGCGCAGACCGGGATGCCCGGCCTGAATATCCGCCGCGAACTCGCGCCCGAACTGTTCGAGTACAACAAGGCCGGCGCCTGGAACGGGCACATCCCGGTCACCGCGATCAACTCGACCATCCTCGTGCTCGCGGCGCTGCTGTATGGCTACGACAGCGTCGTGTTCTCCAACGAACGTTCGGCCTCGAGCGCGACGCTGGAATACGACGGCCAGGCGGTCAATCACCAGTGGAGCAAGAGCTGGGAGTTCGAGCAAAGCCTCGCCGCCTGGCTGCGCAGCCATGTCGCGGCGGACCTGAACTACTGCTCACTGCTGCGGCCGCTGTCGGAGCTCGCGGTGACGCGCCTGTTCGCGCGCGAAACGCGCTACGACGGGGTTTTTTCCAGCTGCAACCGCAATTTCCGCATCCTCGGCCCGCGTCCGGCGGACCGCTGGTGCGGCCAGTGTCCGAAGTGCCATTTTGTCTTTCTTGCCTTGGCGCCGTTCGTGCCCAAGCCGCGCCTGCTCGGCATCTTCGGGCGCAACCTGCTCGACGACGAAGCGCAGCAGCAGGGCTTCGACGCGCTGCTGGAGTTCCGCGAGCACAAGCCGTTCGAGTGCGTCGGCGAAGGACGCGAGTCGCGCGCCGCGCTGCACGCGCTGAGCCAGCGCCCGGAATGGCGCGAGGATACGCTGGTGGCGCGCTTCCGCCAGGTCGTGCTGCCGCAGCTCGATGCCGCTGAACTGGATCTCGAAGCGCTGCTGCGGCCGGCTGGTCCGCAGGGCCTGCCGCCGCGACTGGCCGGAATTCTCGATGCGCTTTGCTGATCTCGCGGGCAAGCGTGTCGCGGTGTGGGGCTATGGTCGGGAAGGCCGCGCGACCCTGGCCGCGCTGCGCCGGCGCCTGCCCGGCCAGCGCATCGCCCTGATCTGCAGCGAGGCGGAAGCCGCCCAGGCACAGCCGTTCCACCAGGACGCGCTGGACTACATCACGACCGAACCGTATGCCGGGCTGCTGTGGAGCTTCGACGTCGTGGTCAAGTCGCCCGGCGTCAGCGCCTACCTGCCGGCTCTCGTGGAGGCGCGCAGCGCCGGCGTGTGTGTCACGTCGTCCACGGCGCTGTGGTTCGGCGAGAACCCGCTCGCCCGCGTCGTCGGCGTGACCGGTACCAAGGGCAAGAGCACGACCAGCGCGCTGATCGCGCATCTGCTGCGCAGCCGCGGCCAGCGCGTCGCGCTGGCGGGCAATATCGGCCTGCCGCTGCTGGAGCTGCTGGACACGCCGGAAAACGTCGATTGCTGGGTGGTGGAATTGTCGAGTTTCCAGACCACCGAGATCGAGCGCCTCGACGTCGGCCTGGTCAACAACATTTACGAGGAACACCTGGATTGGCACGGCTCGCGCGAACGCTATGTCGCCGACAAGCTGGTCCTGGCGGAGCGCGCCGCGACCCTTGTCGTCAACGGCCTGCAGCACGAACTGGTCGCGCGCACCGCGACGCATCCGCAGCGCTGCGTCTTCGGAACCGTCGCGGGATGGCATGTGGCCGAAGGCATGATCATGCGCGGCTACGAACGCCTGTTCGATTTGCGCCAACTGCCGCTGGCCGGCGACCACAACGGCCTGAATCTCTGCGCCGCGCTCGCTGTCATCGACGCCATGGGCTTCAACGCGCGCGAGGCGCTGCCCGCGGCGCGCACGTTCCAGCCGCTGCCGCACCGGCTGCAGACGCTGGGCGAGCAGGGCGGCCTGACCTGGGTCAACGACAGCATCTCGACGACACCGCAGGCGACGATCGAGGCGCTGCGCAGCCTGGAGGGCCGCGCGGTCAGCGTGCTCGTCGGCGGCTTCGACCGCGGCCTGGACTGGAGCGAATTCCAGCGTTATGCGCGATTGCGGCCGCCGCACGCGGTGATTTGCCTCGGCGCCAGCGGTACGCGTATCGCCAAGCAGCTCGGCAGCGCGGAGCCGGCTTATGCGCTGGGTCAGTGCGGCGCGCTGGCCGAAGCGGTGGCTCTTGCGCGCCAGTGGACACCCTCCGGCGGCGTGGTGCTGTTGTCGCCGGGCGCGCCGAGCTTCGACCAGTTCCGCGACTATGCCGACCGCGGCCGCGCGTTCACCTTGCTGGCGGGATTCGATCCGCAGTCGATTGCGGCGATCGAAGGCCTCGGCATCGCCTGAGCGGCGCGGCGGCGTTCAGTCGCCGCTGATGAAATCGGGGCCTTTGCCCGCGGTTTTCTCGTAGACGCCGCCACCGGCGCGGCGGTATTGCGTGAAGCCGTGCTTCGCGGCATGGCCCTCACTGGTCAGGTGACTGTTGCCGACGATGGTATTGGGCGCCGAGATCTTGCGTCGCACGGATGCGCCGCAATCCGGGCAGCAGCGCAGCTCGTCGTCGCTGAGTTTCTGCAGGTGATCGAAGCCTGGGCCGCAGCGCGGGCAGCCGTTTTCCGGAGCGATGTATTCGTAGATCGGCATGGTCGTCAGAGTGAGGGCGGGCGCGCTCGCTTCAAGCGGCCACCCCCGCATTCGCGCTCGCGCTGTTGCGATAGACATCGTCCATCGCCTTCCAGCGATTCACGATGCTGCAGAACAGCCGTGCGGTCTGTTCGGTGTCGTAGACCGCCGAGTGCGCTTCGTTGCTGTTCCAGTCGAAGCCCGCCGCCGTGACCGCCTTGGACAGCACGGTCTGGCCGTAGGCCAGGCCGGCCAGCGTGGCTGTGTCGAAACAACTGAACAGGTGGAAAGGGCTGCGTTTGTGTCCGGTGCGACGGATCGCGGCGTTGAGAAAGCCGAGGTCGAACGAGGCGTTGTGGCCGACCAGGATGGCGCGCTGGCAGTCGGCGTCGCGCATGGCCTTGCGGATGGGTCGGAAGATGTGGTCCAGCGCTTCCTTTTCGTCCAGCGCCGCGCGGAACGGATGGGTCGGATCGATGCCGGTGATCTCGAGCGCGCGCGGGTCGATGTTCGCGCCCGGAAACGGCACTACGTGCGTGGACACGGCGGGTTCGGGATGTACCCAGCCATCCGCGTCCATGCGGATGATGACGGCGGCGATTTCCAGCAGCGCATCGCGATCGGAATCGAATCCGCCGGTTTCCACGTCGACGACGACGGGCAGGAAACCGCGGAAACGCTGGGCGTAGCTGATGACAGGGGCGGGCTCGGACATGGCCGCAGGATACCGGATGCCGCCGGTGCCGCCCATCACACTAGCAGGCTGTCCACAGACAGCCTGCTAGAGCGATCCAGAATGGATCGTCCGAGGGTCGATCGCGTAAGCGATTGATTCTCGGAGAACGTGGGCAAGCTCGGCTTGCACCGTTCGATTGAGAAAGGAGCTTTTGCTCCTTTCTCAACAACCTGCTTGGCAACGCGGGTTCAGGTGCGCAGCCAGCGTGCGGCCATCGCCAATGCCGCGGCAACACCGAGCAGGGCAATACCCAGCGCCGGAATCAGCATGAGGAAAGGCAGGCCGAGCACGGCTGCGGCCAGCGACGCGCTCCACAGGTCGCGCTGCGGCGTGATCGGATCTGCCGCGCCGGCCAGGCGCGCGATCAGGTGATCGAGGCTCAGTCGGCCCGCGCCGCTGAAAATCAGCGGCAGCAACATCACGACGAACAGCAGTGGCAGCTTGTAGTTGCCGTGGCCGCTGTTGCTGATCGAATAGCCCTTGAGCAGGTCGCTCCACAGGCTCCACATATCGGGCCAGTGCACGGCGGCGGTCGCGACGAAAGTCAGGAACATCAGCGAGAACGCGAAGAAGCGCGTGCCGAGGCCCAGCCACAGCATCAGCCCGCCGATGAGTTCGAACCACGTCGCCATGCCCCAGGACAGATTCGCCGGGATCACGCTGAAGGGCCACGGAAACGAACCCTGGATATCGGCGAACCAGTTGTCGCCGCGCAGTTTCTCCAGCCCCGATTCCCAGAATTCCCAACCCATGATCAGGCGCAGGACGGCAGGCGGGATGACGTCGGCGGCACCCTGCAGGCGGGCGGTCAGCGCATCCCAGAATGTGATGGTGCGGGCGATCAGGGTAGTCATGGCGGCGGCCGGCGGTGGAGGATGCCGCACGAGACCGGTTTCGCGGACGATCGCTTTCGCGCTCAACGCGTGCCGAGCAGTGCCTCGCGCGCGCGCAGGTTGCGCAGGATCCCGCAGCCGGCCGGTTGCAGCGCCGCGGCATTGGCGGGTGCGATCTGCGCCAGCAGCGCGGCGACGACAGCGGCGCCGCTCGTGGGCTCACTGGCCAGCATGTTGGCCTGCAGCCGCTCGATCAGTGCCGCGGTCAGCGCGTTGATCTCGAGAAAGCTGACCTGATCGCCACGGTCGCGGATCAGCAGCAGCAGGGTCGGCTCGGCCGGTGCTTCGCCGGGACGGAAATCGCCGCCGATGCGATGCACCGGAAAACGATAGCCGAGCACCCACGCCAGCGGCGATACCACGGGTACGCCGTCGACCACGTCGCCGTTCGCGTCGTGAGTGATCGTGTCGACGTCCTGTTCGTCCAGCGACAGCGCGAGCTCGGCCCATTCGTAATGCGCGAGTTCGAGCAGGAACGGTGCGTCGTCGTGGCCGTCGTGCTGACGCTGTTCGAGCCAGCGCAGAAACTCGCGGCCGATCTCGGGAAACAGCGGCGTCTGCGCACGATGGTCGCGAAGGAAACTCGCGATCAGCGCTTTCCAGTCCGCGTCGTCATACAAGGTGCGGATGACCGGAAAGTTGCTCGACAGCAAACCTTCCACATTGTTGAAAAACAGTTCGCGATAGACCTGCATGCGCCGCGTCGCGACACCGGGCGGCAGCTCGCCGCGCTCGGGTTCGCGGATGCACGCGGCGAATTCGCGCTGCAGCGCGTGGAGTTCAGCCGTGGGCGGCATGGCGCTCGGCGACGGCGTGGCGCTGCTGCAGCGCGCGGATATGGTCGAGTTCCGCGACGAGTTCCGTCAGCGGCGGGAAATTGAAGTCGCGTTCGAGCAGCGTGGGGCGCACGCCGAAGCGTGCGTAGGCGCGTTCGAGCAGCGTCCAGACCGGATCGATCACGGGCGCGCCGTGGGTGTCGATCTTGAGCCCGGGTTCCTCGTCGTAGTGGCCGGCGACGTGGTAATAGGCGATGCGTTCGCCTGGCATTGCGTCGAGGAACGCGGCCGCGTCGTAGCCGTGGTTCACGCTGTTGACGTGGATGTTGTTGATGTCGAGCAGCAGGTCGCAATCGGCGGCCTGCAGCACTTCGCGCAGGAAATCCGCTTCGTCCATCTCGCGCCCCGGCGCCGCATAGTAGGAAACGTTCTCCACCGCGATGCGGCGTCCGAGCAGATCCTGTGTGCGGCGTATGCGCGCGGCGCACCAGTCGACGGCGGCGCGCGTGAACGGAATCGGCATCAGGTCGTAGAGATGGCCGTCATCGGAGCAGTAGGACAGGTGTTCGCTGTAGAGCGCGATGCCGTGGGCATCGAGCAGGCGGCGGATCTTGATCAGCAGGGTTTCGTCCAGCGGTTCGGGTCCGCCCAGGCTCAGGCTCAGGCCATGGCAGGCGAACGCGTGCCGCTCGGTAAAGCTGCGCAGCTGTCGGCCGAGTGCGCCGCCGACGTTGATCCAGTTTTCCGGCGCGATCTCGAAGAAATCGATCGCCGCCGCCGGTGCGCCGGCGGCAGCGGGAAAACCGTGTTGAGCGAGCGGGCCCAGCAGGGCCCGCCGCAGGCCGAGGCCCGCACCGTCAGGAATGCAGCGCGGGCTCATGGCAGATTCTGCTTAGGCCTGGCCGCCGCAGGAACCTTCCTTGCCCTTCTTGTCCTTGTCGCCACCGCAGGCGCCTTCCTTGCCCTTCTTGTCGCCGCCGCAGGAGCCTTCCTTGCCCTTGTGCGCCGCATCCATTTCAGCCTTGCTCAGCGAGCCGTTCTTGTCGGTGTCGACCTTGTCGAAATGCATGCCCTTGGCAGCTTCGAATTCGGCCTTCGAGATCGAGCCGTCCTTGTTCGTGTCCATCTTGTCCATGCCGCACTTGCCTTCACCGCACTTGCCTTCGC
The DNA here is from genome assembly GCA_038207515.1 of Lysobacterales bacterium. Taxonomy (GTDB): domain Bacteria; phylum Pseudomonadota; class Gammaproteobacteria; order Xanthomonadales; family Rhodanobacteraceae; genus Tahibacter. Next base: position 11,116 of record JBBQZR010000016.1, read on the forward strand.
CGAAGGCCGTGGTCATGTAGCCGGTGGTGAGCTGGTTGAGCTGGAACGCCGTATCGGCACTGGCCATCTGGGCCAGCGACATCGTGCCGATGAAAGCGGTGCCGAGGGCGAGCGTCAGCGGTTTCGCGATCTTGGTGGACATTGCAAGTTCTCCGTGGGTAAACGGGCATGGGCCCGCAGGGGTAAAAGCTGCTACAGCAGCGGTAACGCGCCGAGCGGCGGAGAACCTGCCGGAAACCGGGGTTCTGCCCTCCGTCCGCGTTGGCACGAGACGATACGCTGAGCCATGCAAGGCGGATTCATGCTGCGATGCAACGCATCAGCTTGAACGACCAGACCGGACGCATACGCAAATCCTTTCATACCGATATGTCGGTTAAGAACATGCGATGCCGAGATGGTGGATCAACTGAGTGCGCGCGGCGAGAGGCGCGGTTGTCGCCTCGGCGAGGCCGGCATTCGGCTGGGCGCAGGGCTGCGGCGGCCAGGCGGTTCCCGCGCGATTACGCAACATGGGAAGCGCGAGGAGTTCCCTGCAGGCTCTGAAAGGGCGGCTGTACGCGAGTAGAAGGCGAGTCGATCACCCCCGCTGTGCGTTCGGCCAGCGAGTCATTTGGGCCAGCGAGTCATACCGCTCGCCGCTGCCCGCCTTGCGCGGGCAGCGAACTGTTGCGATAGGAACTAGGCAACTTCTGAACTAGCGAGAAGCTGCCCGTGCTCTTGGAGCCCCCTTAAGTTAAGGGGGCGGCCAACGCGCAGCGTTGGCCAGGGTTCTGGAGATCTGGTGGTCGGCCCAAGTACGGCGCTGTTTTCGGATACTTAGAAGTGTATCTGTGCCCGCAACTCAGTGATCTTGGGATCGAGCGCGAGCGCGCCCTTGTCGCTGAACGCGCGGATGTAGTTCGCTTGCAGCTTGAAGTGCTGGCCGAGATACCAGTTCACGCCGAGCGTCCAGTCGTGCTGCTTGCCGCCGGCGACGATGCCGTCGTTGAGATCGAGCGTGGAATAGCGCAGACCGACTTCGACCGCGCCGTAGTCGTTCTTCGGCTTTACGTTGCCGAACCCGCCACTCTTATACGGCCGGGTTTCGCCCGTGACGACCCAGCTGCCATACAGATAGGCGCTCTCGGCGGCGAAGTCGCGCGCGGTGCGGCGCGACGCGTCGATGGTCAGGAATTCGCCCTGCAGCGAGAACGGTCCCTGCGCCCAGGCGCCTTCGAGGCCGACGCGCTTGATCTGGTCGGCGCCGCTCAGGTTGCCGGTGTCGATCAGGCGGATCGCGGTCAGGTTGGCCTCGGGACGGGCGCGGATGCGCGCGATCTCGTCGTCGCGTTCCTCGATCGAACCGGCGATGCCCAGGTGCACGACCGAGGTTTCGCTCTTGACCGGGTTGTATACCGCGCGGCCGGCCCAGGTCGTGCCGTCGTTGTCGCCGTTGAGATCGCCGCCGTTGAACACGCCGGCGTTGAGCAGCCAGCCCGGCACCTTCTCGTAGGTCCAGTCCAGGCCGATGCGGCGGCCCTGGTTGACCGCCTGTACCGGCAGCGCGCGCTCCATGAACGTGGTCGAGCCCGAACCGATCGCGCCTTCCTCGAAGCTGACCGGCGTCTTGATCTGGCCGAGACGGAAATCGCCGGCGGTCTTGGTGAACAGGCGGAAATACGCGTCGACCCACAGGTGCGACTGGAAATCGTAGCCGGCGGCGATTTCCCACACGCCGTTCTTGCGCGCGTAGAGGTAGGTTTCCTTGCGCCGCCAGGTTTGCAGGTCCTCGAAACGCGACGTGCCGTTCGGCAGGGTGTCGTCGGAGAAATGGTTGCTGTCGTACTGGATCGTGCCGCGCACGCCGTATTCGACGCCGGATCCGGTCTTGAACTTGGTCGGCCAGTCGTTGAGCAGGTCGTAGGCCTGCGCCGAGCCGGCGATAGCGAATGCGACCGCCGCCACAAGCATGAGCCGTGGCAAGGATTCAAGACGCCGCAGCGGCGGGTGGTCGGTCAGGTACTTCATGGCTGTCCTTTCAGTGTCGAGCCAGTTGCTGCGATTGCAGCACCCTCGCCCCGTGTCCCCAAGTTGCGTGCGGTACTGTGCTTATGGCCTTTCGGTCGGTGCCGTCTTGTCGGGGTACTCGCACAGGTCGCGTATCACGCAGGCCGGGCAATCCGGCTTGCGCGCCTTGCAGACATAGCGGCCGTGCAGTATCAACCAGTGATGCGCATCCCGCTTGAACTCCGCGGGCACGGTCTTGTCGAGCTGGTCTTCGACCGCGCGGACGGTCTTGCCCCGCGCCAGTCGGGTGCGGTTGGCGACCCGGAAAATGTGCGTGTCCACCGCGATGGTCGGCTCGCCGAACGCGGTGTTGAGCACGACGTTCGCGGTCTTGCGCCCGACCCCGGGCAGCGCCTCGAGCGCTTCCCGCGTCCGCGGCACTTCGCCGGCGTAGTGCTCGACGAGAATGCGGCAGGTCGCGATCACGTTTCTGGCCTTGGCGTTGTACAGGCCGATCGTGGCTATGTATTTCTTGAGGCCTTCCTCGCCGAGCGCGAGTACCGCCGCCGGCGTATTGGCGACCGGAAACAGCTTGCGTGTCGCCTTGTTGACGCCGACGTCGGTGGCCTGCGCCGACAACGTGACCGCGACCAGCAGCTCGAACGGTGTCGAGTAGTCGAGCTCCGTCGTCGGCCGCGGATTGAGTTCGCGCAGACGGCGGAAGATTTCCTGGCGCTTGGCGTCGTTCATGGGGCGTTGGTATCTCGTTGCGGCGCGGCGGCCGGTGGGGGGCGCACGTGCTGCCACAGCGCGAGCGCAAGCGCGGCCGTGATCGCCAGGCCGGGCGGTGACGCCAGCCACTGCGCGAGGCCGCCGAAGAAAATGCGGCTGTTGTCCGGCGCGAGCGCGTCGACGACGCCACGCAGCAGTCCGAACGCGACACCGGCGAGAGCAAGAACGAGGCTAGCCGCACCCAGCGCGATGGCGTTCTGGGTCTGCTGCGTCCGCCACCAGGCGGCATTCGCTGCGATCAGCGGCAACAGCGCGATCTGCTCTGGTTCGAGCATGGCGTGTGCCGGCAGAAACCAGCTTGCGAGCGCGACCGCCACGGCGCTCCACAGCGCGGCTGCGAACGCACCGCGGCGCTGCGCCGCGCCGGCAAGACCCAGCAGCACCTGCACCAACAGCAGCGTGGCGAGTACGGCAAGTCCCATTCGCAGGCCGGCACGCGCGTCGTGTGCGGAAAGCAGCAGCGGCGTCAGGAACAGCAGCGCGGCGGTGTGTCGGGGCGTGGGCTCGAGCAGGGGTGGCGCGGCCGCAGCGAAAGGCGTCGTCGATGACATCAGGGATGAGCCTCTTCGTCGAACCACTGCGGGCCTTGCTCCGCATACGCCGCAAGCACGGCCTGCACACGCGCCAGGATCGCGCGCGGCGTCACGGTTGCGCCGGAGAACTGGTCGAAGTCGCCGCCGTCGCGGCGTACGCGCCAGCGGGCTGGCGGAGTGTCGCGCAGCGAACGCTGCGATAGACCGGCTAGCCAGCGGCCGTCGTCGCGCTCGAACGCGTCGCCGAGGCCGCGCGTCTCGCGGTGGTCGATCACGCGCACGCCGAGTACATGGCCATCGAGCGCGATGCCGATGCGCAGCCGGATCGATCCGCCGTAGCCCTGGGGCGCGATCGCATCGACGACGAGCGCGATGGGTTGACCGTCACGCCGCGCGCGCCATAGCGGCAACGCGTCCGCGCTGCCGAGCGCCGCCGCATCGCGGATATCGATGCGGTCCCGCAACAGATCGTTGTCGTAGACCAGCGCCCCGAGCACGCCGACGATCTCGGCCTTGACCTGTGCGTCCGCACGCCGGCGCAGGCCGTCGGTGCTGAGCCAGGCGGCCCCTGCGAGCAGGCCTGCCGCGAGCAGCAGTTGCAGCAGTCGATGCCGTCCCGGGCGTGTGTCAGTCATGCGCATCGTTCACGCGCGTGGCGTGCCCGTAGATGCGCGGCCGCGTCACGCGATCGATCAGCGGTGCCGCCGCATTCATCAGCAGCACGGCGAAGGCGACGCCATCCGGATAGTAGCCCCAGCGGCGTATGGCCAGGGTCAGCGCGGCGACGCCGATGCCGAAGACGAGACGGCCGCGTGGCGAGGTGCAGCCGCTGACCGGGTCGGTCGCGACGAACCACGCGGCGAGCAGCAGCCCACCGTTGCCGAGGTGCTGCAGCGGCGACGGGTGCGTTTCCGCGTCGAACAGCCAGAACGGCAGGGCCAGCAGCACGCAGCCGGCGATCACGCCGACCGGTGCCTGCCAGCCGACGATGCGGCGCCACAACAGATACAGACCCCCGAGCAGGTAGGCCGTCACGATCGCGGTCCACGCGGCGGCCTGGCTGTGCTGGAACAACGCAGCGTTGTGGATTTCTCCGAGACGTCGTCCTTGTGTCGTCAGCTGGCGCAACGCGTCGAGCGGCGTGGCCGAGGACAGCGTGTCCCAGCTCTCAGGCGCGGCACCGGCGAAGATCGCCTGCGCGGCCGTCGGCAGATCCGTCGTCGCGGCCGGCCATTGCGAAACCAGCCGCGGGAAGGCCAGCAGCACGACGGCGTAGCCGACCATCGCCGGATTGAACAGGTTGCAGCCGAGGCCTCCGTAGGCGTGCTTGGCCAGGGCGAGTGCGGCGAGCATGCCCAGCGCGCTGATCCACCACGGACTCAATGGGCCGATGCACAGGACGAACAACACGGCCGTGACCACGGCCGAGAAATCACCGAGAAACGGTGCGGCGTCGACGCCGCGCAGGCGCAGCGCGGCAGCTTCGACCGTGAGCGCGAACGCGATCGCGAGCACGAGCTGGATCAGCACGCCGATGCCGAAGATCCACGCGTGTACCGCGATACCCGGCAGCAGCGCGAGCAGTACCTCGGCCATGACCCGGCGCACGCGCACCGGTGCCGGCAGATGCGGCGCGCCGCCCGTGGCGAAGGTCTTCATGGCGCGTCCTCGCGCGGCGGCGCATCGGCGGGATCGACGGGTATAGATTCCTGCGACGGCGCTTTCCCGCGCTCGGCGCGCCGGGCCTTGCCACGCGCGATCGCGGCCAGCACGGCCGACTTGTCCATAGTCGGGGCGGTCGTCTCAGGTGCCTCGGCGACGGTCACTGCAGCGCCGCTCGCTTCGGTTTCGGCGAACTCGTTGCGCGTCGGCGCGACGATGGCCTGTTCCTGCGCCAGCCGTTCGCGCCGTGCGGCGACGCGCGCGACCTTGTCGGCCTGTTCGCGCGCCAGGCGCCGGTTGCGCGCGAGAAAGCGCTCGCGCGCATGGTCGGCGCGGCGGCGCGCCGCGGCCGCTGTCGCGAGGGCGGACTTGCCACTTCTGTACCAATCCACGAGTGGAATCTGCGACGGACAGACATAGGCGCAGCAGCCGCATTCGATGCAGTCGGCCAGGCCGAGCGCGCCGGTGCCGGCCTCGTCGCCATTGCGCAGCAGCCGCAGCAGTTCCTGCGGCTGCAATCGCACGGGACAGGCGTCGGCGCAGTCGCCGCAGCGGATGCACGGCAACTCCGGCGCCGACGGGCGCACCTCGTCGCCGGCCAGCACGAGGACGGCGTTGCTGGTCCGGGTCAGCGCGATCCCATCGTGCGGCAGGGCCAGGCCCATCAGCGGGCCGCCGAGCACCAGACGCGCGGCGTCCGCCGTATAGCCGCCGCCCGCGGCGACCAGCGCTTCGATCGTCGTGCCCAGGCGCACGTCGAAGACGCCCGTCGCGACGACGCCGCGGCCGGCCAGGCTGACGATCCGCGTGGTCAGCGCCTCGCCGTGCGCCACCGCGCGCCAGGCCGCCGCGGCGGTGGCGACATTCTGTACGACCACGCCGATGGCAACCGGCCAGTCGCCGCTGGGCACCTCGCGGCCGCAGAGGACTTCGATCAACTGGCGTTCGCCGCCTTGCGGATACACGGTTGGCACCAGCACCACGCGAAGCGCGGGAAACCGATGCTGTTGCGCGCGAATCGCCGCCGCGGCTTCGTGCATGCGGTCTTCGAGCGCGATCATCACGTTCGCCGCGCCGGCGATGTGCGCGAGCACGGCCGCACCCGCGACCACGTCGGCGGCGCGCTCGCGCATCAGCGCCTCGTCGCAGCCGATGTAGGGCTCGCATTCCGCGCCGTTGACGATCAGCGTATCGACCGGCCGAACGAGTTTTTCCGCGGTCTCGTAGCCGGCGCCGCCGAGACCGACGATGCCGGCGTCCGCGAGGCGGCGGCGCAGGGTCTGCGGCGTTTCGTCGGCCCAGCCGGGCAGCGGCGGCAGCGCGGTGGTCTCGTCGTCGCCGTCGGCGTCCAGCACCAGCGTCGGCGCGGTAAGACCGCTGGCATGCGCGATCGTGCGGTCCTCGATCGCGACGATGTGGCCCGAGGTCGGCGCCGGCAGCACCGTGGCCAGCGCGTCGGCGGCGTGCGCGAGCGCTTCACCGCGACGCACACGCTGGCCGGGCACGACCCGGCAATGCAGCGCACGGCCGTTGCTCTCGATCAGCGGCAGGTACAGGCGCGACGGCAGCGGGCAGACGCGGATCGCGCCGACGGCGCTGGCGCGCGGCGGCGCGGCCAGGACGAGACCGCCGGAAATGCGATGCAGGGACATGAGCGGGATTGTAGGCGGCCGCGGCCCCGGCCTTGAACCGGGCGGGCTCAGCCACCAATCCGTTGCGGTGCGCAGGGCCGGGCTGCATGGCATACTGCCGGACTTTGCAAGCCTGGGCGTCGCTCTGACCTGGGCCTCCAACCAGTGAGAGAACCATGGACTTTCTGATTTCGACGGCGCAGGCCCAGGCCGGCGCAACCGCCGCCCCGGGCGGCGGCATGAGCTCGATTTTCATGATGATCGCGATGTTCGCGATCTTCTATTTCATGCTGATCCGCCCGCAGATGAAGCGCGCCAAGGAACAGCGCGCGATGGTCGCCGCACTCGCCAAGGGCGACGAAGTGGCCACCAGCACCGGCATGCTCGGCACCATTACCGACATCAGCGAGACCTACATCAGCGTCGAGATAGCGCCGAACGTGGTCGTGAAGCTGCAGAAGCAGGCCGTTACCGCCGTGCTGCCCAAGGGCACGCTGAAGTCCGCTTGAAACCTGCTGCGCCGGAGACCCTGGCGCAGTTTGCCTGGCAGGCTGTTGAAAACAACCTGTGACAACTTTTCAGACACGTCGAACGTGCGCGGGCCGGCCCCGCCACACCGGATCAACCTGGGATTCATGGCATGAACGAGTTTCCCCGCTGGAAGTACGCGCTGGTTGCCGTAGCGCTGTTTTTCGGATTCCTCTACGCGCTGCCCAACCTGTTCCCGAAGGAACCGGCCGTGCAGATTTCGGCCAACCGCGGCTTCACCGTGGATACGGCGTTCAAGGAAAAGATTCAGGGCATCCTGGAAACGCAGAAAGTCGCCTTCGACTCCATCGATATCGACGGCGACCGCCTGATGGTCCGCTTCCCGGACACCGACGTGCAGATAAAGGGTTCCGACCTGCTGCGCGGCGAACTCGGCGAAAACTACGTCGTCGCGCTGAATCTGGCTTCGACGGTGCCTGGATGGCTTGACGCGATCTATGCGCAGTCCATGCCGCTGGGCCTCGACCTGCAGGGCGGTGTGAGCTTCCTCATGGAAGTCGACCAGAAGAACGTGCTTGAGAAGCAGGAAACGCATTACTCGCAAGAGATCGTCGTGATCGCGCGCGACAAGAAGATTCCCGGCGTCACCGCGAGCCGCAGCGCCCAGGGCATCGTCGCGATCACGCGCAGCGCCGCGGATCGTGATCGCCTCGCCGCCGAACTCGCGAAGGCGACGCCAGAACTGCAGCTCAGCAACGGCACCAGCAGCGACAGCGGTTATTCCCTGATCGCCAAGGTCAGCGAAGCGAAAGTGCGCGAACTGGCGACGAACACGATCAAGCAGAACCTCGGCACGTTGCGCAACCGTGTCAACGAGCTCGGCGTGTCCGAACCGGTCATTGCGCAGCAGGGCGATTCGCGCATCGTGGTCGAGCTTCCCGGCGTGCAGGACACCGCCGCGGCGAAGAAAATCCTCGGCGCGACCGCGACGCTGGAATACCGCGCCGTGGACACCAGCATCGAAGCCCAGTCCGCGGCCAGCGGCGGCATCGTGCCGGCCGACGCGAAGCTGTACTACCGCCGCGGCAGCGGCGCGCCGGTGCTGCTGAAGAAGAAGGTCATTGCCAGCGGTGCGGACCTCGTCAGCGCCACGGCGATTCCGGACCAGCAGAGCGGCACGCCGTCGGTGTCGATCAAGCTCGGCAGCCAGGGCGCCAAGCGCATGCTGGACTTCACCATGCAGAACGTCGGCAAGCCGATGGCCGTGGTCTATACCGAGCGCATCCCGGACGTGAAGATCGTCGATGGCAAGGAAGTACGCACGTCGCGGATCAAGGAAGAGGTCATCAACGTCGCGACCATCCAGGGCGTCTTCAGCTCGCAGTTCCAGACCACCGGCCTCGAAAGCATGAAGGAAGCGAACGAGCTCGCGCTGTTCCTGCGCGCCGGTTCGCTCGCCGCGCCGGTCGACATCGTCGAGGAACGCGTGATCGGTCCGAGCCTCGGCCAGGACAACATCCGCAAGGGTGTCATCGCCGTGATCCTCGGCCTGACCCTCGTCGTCATCTTCGTCGGCCTGTATTACAAGCTGTTCGGCCTGATCGCCGATGCGGCGCTGCTGCTCAATCTCGTGCTGCTCGTCGCGATCCTGTCGCTGGTCCAGGCCACGCTGACCCTGCCCGGCATCGCCGGCATCGTGCTGACGCTGGGCATGGCCATCGACGCGAACGTGCTGATCTGCGAACGAATACGCGAGGAACTGCGCAACGGCTCCACGCCGATGGCTGCGATCAGCCGCGGCTACGACAAGGCCTGGGCGACGATTCTCGACGCCAACGTGACCCATCTGATCGCCGCGTTCGGCCTCATGGCCTTCGGTTCCGGACCGATCAAGGGCTTCGCGATCACGCTGGCTTTCGGCATCGTGACCTCGATGTTCACTTCGGTCATGGTCACGCATGTGCTGGTCGGACTGATCTTCAACGGCCGCCGCGTCAAGACCCTTTCGGTCTGATCCAGGAATTCGACACCCATGGAACTTTTCAAGTCCGAAACCAACTTCGACTTCATGGCCTGGCGCAAGCCGAGCCTGATCATCTCGGCGCTGCTGATCATCCTCGCGGTTGCCATCATCTTCGGTCGCGGTCTGCATTACGGCCTGGACTTCGAAGGCGGCGCGATGATCGAGGTCAAATACGCGCAGCCGGCGGAAATCGCCGACGTGCGTAATGCGCTCGCCATAGCCGGGTTCGAGAACGCGATCGTGCAAGGTCTGGGCACGACGACGAAATATGCGATCCGCATCAAGCCCGAAGACGGCGCGGCGGTACCGGCCGCGGAGGCCATCAAGCCTGATCCGTCGACGAACGAGGCCGCCAAGCCCGAGGGCGATGCGGCCAAGGCCGCCACGGACAAGGCCGCCGCCGCGACGCCGGAAAGCGGTATCAGCAAAGCCGATACCGACAAGATCGCCGTCGAAGTACTGGCGGCACTGAAAAAGACGCGCGCCGACGCCAGCGTCACGCGCAGCGACTTCGTCGGTTCCAGCGTCGGCGAGGAACTGCGCGAACAGGGCCTGGTCGCGGTGCTGTTCGTGATCCTCGGCATCATGGTCTACCTGTGGCTGCGCTTCGAATGGCGCTTTGCCGTCGCGGCCGTCGCCAGCGAAATCCACGACACCCTGATCACGGTCGGCATCTTCGCGCTGACCGGCCGCGAGTTCGACCTGCCGGCGCTCGCCGCCGTGCTATCGGTGGTCGGCTACTCGATCAACGACAAGGTCGTGGTGTTCGACCGCGTGCGCGAAATCTTCCGCTCCTCGCGCAAGGGCGAGCCCTACGAAATCCTCAACCGCTCGATCAACTCGACAATGTCGCGCACGATCATGACCGGCCTGACCACCAGCCTTGCGGTCGGCACGCTGTATTTCGTCGGCGGCCCGGCGCTGGAAAACTTCGGCCTCATCATGCTGATCGGTATCTTCATCGGCACGCTGTCGTCGGTGTTGTTCGCCAACCCGATCCTGCTGTGGCTCGGCGTGTCCAAGCAGGACCTGATGCCGAAGACCAAGGAAGACCCGGAACTCGCCGCGCGTCCGTAAGGCGTCCCGCGTCGCCCGGTATTCCGCAACGGCCCGGGCAACCGGGCCGTTTGCGTTAGCGGCATTCCATCCGCTGCCTCATGCCGCGGCGGCATGGCAACCCCGCGGCGGGAGTGCTGACGTTGAGGTTGTTCCCGACCGCTCCGGAGCACCGTCATGCCGCATCGCCTGTTATCCGTCATCCTGCTTGGTTTCCCGTTCTGCAGCATCCAGGCCGCCGGCGGATTCGGCATGACCTGGGGCAACAATACGAACGCGGCCACCGGCGACGGCGTGGTCTTCGTGACCTGCTACGGCCTGCCGCGCACGCAGGCGGGCAGTTGCAACGCGTATACGGGCGATACCGCCTGCAGCACCGAGCTGCCGCTGCTGTGCCTCAAGGTCGACGGCCGGCCGCGGCCGGCGGGCCTCGTCACTCCGGAAACGCATGCGGCCATGCCCGGCGCGTTCTACGCGGGCTGGGCCGCTGGCAGCGTCGCGGCAACGGCGCCGATCGCCGGTTCCCGCTTCTCGCATCGCACCGAGGCCGACGCCTTCTGCCACAGCGAATTCGGCGCCGGCTGGCGCCTCGCGGAATTCCACGACGGCATCGTCGAAGGTTCGACCCGCCACGGCGGCTGGGCCTGGTACGCCCATGGGCGTCTTGCGCTGGATACGCGCTACTGGGTAGCGATCTCTGATACGCAGGCCAATTGCTGGGACTCGCCTGCCGAACAGCATCTGCAGGTACTGCGTCCACCGCGGCCGGCGGACGGCGCGGTCAAGCCCGCGCGCAAGATGGCCGACTGACACGCATCGGCGGCGGGAACGGTCGGTAGGTGCTGCGCCCGCCGGTTCAGCGCGCCAGCAGTTCCGGCGTCAGCAGCGGCTGGATGATGTTGACCATGTCGAACACGACCTTGTGATTGCCGGCGACGAGGTTGCCCGATTCGGGAATGCCGTCACGCCCGGCCATGTCGCAGTAGCGGCCACCGGCTTCGCGCACCAGCAGGCAGCCCGCGGCCATGTCCCAGACCTTCAGCCCGGTTTCGTAGTAACCGTCGATGCGGCCACAGGCGATGTAGGCCAGATCCAGCGCGGCCGAGCCGGTGCGGCGGACGTCCTCGGCGCTCGCGAGTAGGGCCTTGGTCATGTCCATCTGCGCATCGAGATGACGCCGCTGCCGGTACGGGAAGCCGGTACAGAGCAGCGAACCGGCCACGCTTTCGCGAGCGGTGACGCGGATGCGGCGTTCGTTGAGGAACGCGCCGTCGCCCTTGCTCGCCGTGAAGGTCTCATCGCGCAGCGGGTCGTAGATCACGCCGTAGATAGGATCGCCGGCGTCGAGCATCGCGATCGATACGCAGAAATGCGGAAAACCGCGCAGGAAATTGTGCGTGCCGTCGAGCGGGTCGATGACCCAGGTCTGGCGCGAGCGGCCCTGTTCGCCGGTTTCCTCGCCGATGAAGGCATGGCCCGGATAGGCGCGCTTGAGATCGCGGATGATGAGCTGCTCGGCCATGCGGTCGACTTCGGAAACGAAGTCCATGCGCTCTTTCTCGTGTACGGCCAGGCCTTCGACACGGTTGATGTTGCGCGCGATCAGATTGCCGGCGGCACGGGCGGCGCGGACCGCGACATTGATGGCGGGTCTGGGCATGGAAACTCCGATCGGGTGGCTTGAAGAAAGAGCGTCGCCGGCGGCGGGGCCGGCGCGGGGCGCGAAGGGTAGCAGAGGGCTAGGGGAAGGGCCAGAAACGCGGGCGGAGCCGGCAAGCAGCAACGAGGAGAGCGCGGTGAGAAAAGAGTCAGAACCTGCCTCGGTGCTGTTACTGATTTCTCACTGCTTTCCACTCGCTGTTCGCCCATCCTGCTTCGTTTCTCGTGTCCGTCCGATATGCTCAGGCGCCGCCCCGCGTCTGCCGACTCGCCATGTCCGACATCTCCGTTCCCGCCGCGCGCGTCTGTTTCGTCCTCGTGCGCACGTCCCAGCCCGGCAACATCGGTGCCGCCGCGCGCGCGATTCGCACCATGGGCTTCTCGCGGCTGGTGCTCGTCGCGCCGCAGCGCTTTCCGGATCCGGAAGCCACCGCGTTTGCAGCCGGCGCCGATGCGGTGCTGGATCAGGCCGTCATCGTGCCCGACCTGCGCAGCGCCATCGCCGACTGCCGGACGGTCTACGGCGCGACCGCGCGTCAACGCTCCGTCGCGCTGCAGGAATTCACCCCGCGCGAAGTGGCGCCGCTGGTGCACGACGCGGCGCTGGGCGGCGGCGAGATCGCGCTGGTGTTCGGCAATGAACGTACCGGGCTCGAAAACGACGAACTCGCGCTGTGCCACGGCGCCGTGCACATACCGACCGCGCCGGACTACAGCTCGCTGAATCTGGCCCAGGCGGTGCAGGTACTCGCCTACGAACTGCGCGTGAGCTTTCTCGGCAATCCGTCGGCGCCGGCGCCGCATCGCACCGATCCCGCCGCCTCGGCCGGACAGATGGAAGGCTTCTTCGAGCACCTCTACACGACGCTCGACGACATCGAGTTCCACAAGGGACGATCGCCCGAGACCATCATGCTGCGCCTGCGCAAGCTGTTCCTGCGCGCACAGCCCGACGAGCGCGAGTTGCGCGTGCTGCGCGGCATTCTCGCCGACGCGCAGCGGATGGCGAGACTCGCGCGCGCGCGCTGAACACGGCGATGCCGCAGCGGCGTTCCGACGCGAGGAGCGCATCGGGAAGACGTAACGCCTGCACCGCTCAGTCGAAGAAATGTTTGACCAGCGACACCATCGCGCTGCTGAGGCTGCCGACCATCGCGGTCGACACGATCGTCGCGCCCCACACCAGGGCGAGCAGCACGCCGTCGCGTTCGATCAGGGCGACGCCGAAGGCGAGGATGATGAGGCCGAACGGGTAGTTCGTGAACGGGATCGGCAGCGCGAGCAGGATGCCGAGCAGAATCAGCATGAGTCCGCTGAAATGGCTGTACGGCTTGCGCGTGATCTGTTCCCAGCGCGGCCGGCAGACGCGCTCCAGGCGCGTGAACATCGGGCTCATGCGCGCAACGAAGGATTCGACCGAATGGCGCGGGAAGCCATGCTGGCGCGCGAACCGCGGCAGCCACGGCCGCGGCATACCCCATAGCATCTGCGCGCCGATCAGCACCAGGGAGGTGCCGCAGACGCCGCCGACGCCCATCGGTATCGGGATGAAATTCGGCAGCGACAGCAGCACGACGAGAAATCCGTAGGCACGGGTTTCCAGCGGCGCGATGAACTGCTCCAGCGAAATCGTGTCACCGGTGTTCTGGTCCAGCGCCTGCTGGAACAGTTCGGTCGTGCGCGGATCGTGCGGGCGGGTCATCCGTGAGTCTCGTCTGCCCGCTACGGGGTCGCTTCGGTGGTGATGCGGGCGATCAGCAGTTTGTCAATGCGCGGACCGTCGAGATCGACGACCTCGAAGCGCAGATCACGCCAGCGGAACGATTCGCCGACCTGTGGGATACGGCCGAACTGGGCCATGACCATGCCGGCGGCGGTGCGGAAATCGTGGTCTTCCTCATTGGGCAACTGGTTCAGGCCGAACAGCTCGCGCAGGTCATCGGTGCCGAGCGCGCCGTCGACGAGATAGCTGCCGTCCTCGCGTCGCACGATCGGCGCGCCGCTGACCTCGACGTTCGAGCTGGCGGTCTTGCCGAGCACCGCGCCGAGCACGTCGTTGAGGCTGACCAGTCCCTCGATGTCGCCGTATTCGTCGACGACCAGCGCGACAGTGGCTTCCGCATCGCGCAATTCTTCGAGCAGATCCAGCGCGCGCGCGGACGAGGTGACGAACAGCGGCTTGATCAAGGTGCGGAACAGGTCGATGTTCGGTGAGCCCAGCGAATCCAGCAGCGACTTGGTCTCGAGGATGCCGACCACGTCCTGCTCGTTGCCATTGCGGTAGACCGGGTAGCGCGAGTACGGGGTCGAGCGCATGACCGCGAGGTTCTCCGCGAGCGGCGCGGCCATGTCCAGCCAGGCAATGCGCGTGCGCGGCGTCATCAGGCTGGTGACCTGGCGGTCGCCCAGGCGCAGCACGCGGTTGACCATGTTGTGCTCGTCGCTGTCGATGACGCCCTGCTCGGCGCTCTCGGCCACCAGCAGGCGGATTTCCTCTTCCGTGACCGGATCGCGCGAGCCGCGGTCCAGGCGCAGCGCTTTGAGCAGCACGCGCGTACTGAAAGTCAGCAGCACGACGAACGGCATGGCGACGGTCGCGAACACGCGCATCGGATACGCGATCCAGACCGCAAAGCGCTCCGGCGCGACCAGCGCCAGCCGCTTGGGCAGCAGCTCGCCGACGATGATGGAGACGTAGGTAATCGCGCCAACGCTGACGGCGAGGCCTATGCCGTTGGCCAGGTCGAGCTCCACGCCGCGGCCCTGCAGGAACAGGCTGATGCGCGCGCCGATGGTGGCGCCGCCGTAGACGCCGGTCAGCACGCTGATCAGCGTGATGCCGACTTGCACGGTGGAGAGGAAGCGTTCCGGATTCTCGGTCAGGCGCAGTGCGTTCTGCGCGCGCGTGCTGGTCTCGGCCATCTGCTTGAGACGCGACTTGCGCGCGGTGACTACGGACATCTCCGACAGCGCGAAGAAGCCGTTCAGCAGGATGAGGAGCAGGACAAGCAATATCTCGGTCAGCATTGCGTAGCGTGCGATCCCAGGCAGGCCAGTGTAGCAGTCCCGCGTAACGGCCCAAGCGGAAGCGGAGAGCGGCCGCGCGTGTCCAGGCGTAGGTAGCTGCTGTAACATTAATGTCATTGAAACGACATATTTTTGCCACGCGCGTCGCGGCAAGAAGCGTCGCGGCGACTCTTTTTCTTTGTGATTCAACGTACTGGCGAGCGGGGCGACAAGGCCATGTTTTCTTTACAGACCATCTTCGGCAAGGGCGACAAGTTCTACGGGCTGCTCGAATCCAGCGCCGGCGCAGCGCGGCGCAGCGCGGCGGCCCTGACTGAATTTCTCGCCCAGGGCGGCGGAGCGGCGAAATCACTGGACGAATTCCGCCTCGCACGCCAGCGCGAGAAGAAGCTCGCCGCCGAGATCAGCGAAGCCCTCGTCAACACCTTCGTGACCGCGCTGGAGCGCGAGGACATCGAAGCCCTGTCCGGCGCGCTGTACAAGATTCCGAAAGTCATCGAGAAATTCGCCGAGCGCCATTCGCTGGTCGGCGACAGTCTCGGCGACGTCGATTTCGTCTCGCGCGCACGCATGCTCGAGAAGGCCTGCGACGTGCTGGAGAAGATGGTGCGCCAGCTGCGCGCGATGAAGCTCGATGCCATGAAGGAGCTCAACGACGAGCTGCAGGCGCTGGAGAACGAGGCCGACCGCCTCATCCTCGAGCTGTACCGCGACATGTACCGCAACGAGAAAGATCCGGTGCGCTTCCTGCTGCGCAAGGACCTGTTCGAAATCCTGGAGAAAGCGATCGACCGCTGTCGCGACGCCGGCAACGTGGTCTACGCGATCGTGCTGAAGAACTCCTGAGGCGCGCGCCGTGGATCTGACCCTGGTCTTCAGCGTGATCCTGATCGCGCTCGTCTTCGAATACATCAACGGCTTCCACGACACGGCCAACTCGATCGCGACCGTGGTCGCGACCAAGGTGCTGAGCCCGGGCCAGGCGGTGATGCTCGCCGCCGGCATGAACCTGATCGGCGCGCTCTGGGGCACGGCCGTGGCCAAGACCATCGCCTCGGGCCTGGTCGACACCGGCGTGGTCAACGTGACTTCGATGGTGCTGATCTGCGCCTTGTCCGGCGGCGTGATCTGGAACCTGATCACCTGGTGGTGGGGCTTGCCGTCGTCGTCCTCGCACGCGCTGGTCGGCGGCCTGTGCGGCGCCGCATTCGCCGCGTCGGGCGGCAACTTCGACGCGATAATCTGGCACATCCCCGGCGGCGAACATTGGTGGCAGGGCAAGGGCCTGCTGCCCAAGGTCGTGCTGCCGATGATCATCTCGCCGCTGGCCGGCTTCATTCTCGGCTTCGTGATCATGGGCCTGCTGTTCGCGCTGTTCTCCTTCCTCGCCGATCGCAAGGGCGTGCTGCAGAAGATGGGCCGGCCACGTTTTGCCAATGCGCTGTTCGGCAAGCTGCAGATCGTCTCGGCCAGCGCGATGGGCTGGGCGCACGGTTCCAACGACGCGCAGAAGACCATGGGCATCATCGCGCTCGCGCTGGCGTCGGCCGGTGTGGCCGGACAGCTCGACAACCTGCCGCAATGGCTGCACTTCCTGCGCCTGGACGACGATCCGAAGAACCTCGAGATCCCGCTCTGGATCAAGCTGACCTGCGCCGTCGTCATGGCCGCGGGCACCGCCGCCGGCGGCTGGCGCATCATCAAGACGCTCGGTCACAAGCTGGTCAAGCTGCACCCGGTCCACGGCTTCGCCGCGGAGACCGCCTCGGCGACCATGATCCTGACCGCGTCGAGCCTCGGCATCCCGGTGTCGACGACGCACAACATCTCCGCCGCGATCATGGGTGTCGGCACGGCCAAGCGCCTCAACGCGATCCGATGGACCGTCGTCGAGCGCATGATCTGGGCCTGGATACTGACCTTGCCGATCGCCGCCGGGCTGGCCTATCTGCTGGTCAAGCTCGCGCATGCGGCGGGGCTGCCGATATAAGGCAAGTGGAGAGTGGCTAACGCCGCGCCCGAGAACGCCTGGGCGCATCTGGAGAACGTAGTCCGCGCGGCACGTGATCGCTTTGTGGGAAGCAGCCACGGCTGCTGAGAAATACAGGGACTGTGGCGCAAAAAGGCTAGGTGGCCCGGGAGTTATCCATTGCCGGGGTGGTCCCGGCTCCAAAAGAAAACAACATCCTCTTAGCGAAACTGCTTCGCCCTCGTTTTCTCACCATCTTCACTCATTTCCGCACTTATCCGCTGAACTCGCCGATCGGCCGTTGTTCCGCGACGCGCCCGTCGTCGAGCAGCACGACTTCGTGTGCCAGTGCGCGTACTTCGTCGGGCTGGTGGCTGACCAGCAGCGTCGGCAGGCCGATCTCGTCGCGCAGGCGGCGCAAGTACTGCAGCACCTGGCCGCGCGCCTCGCGGTGCAGGCCGACGAGCGGTTCGTCGAACAGCAGCGCGCGCGGTTGGCTCAGCAGCGCGCGGCCGATCGCGACGCGGCGCGCCTCGCCGCCGGACAGCGTGGCCGGCCAGCGGTCGAGCAGGTCGGTCAGGCCGAGCAGGCCGACCGCGGTGTCGAAGCCGATAGCCGAGGTCGCGTTCGGTTTGCTGCGTTGTCCATAAAGCAAATTGTCCTTGACGCGCAGGTGCGGGAACAGGCGTCCGTCCTGGAACACCACGCCGAGACCGCGCCGCGCCGGCGCGACGTGCACGCCGCGCGCACTGTCGAACAGCAGCTCGCCGGCCAGGCGGATGCATCCGGCGTCGGGCCGGCGCAGGCCGGCGATCGCGAGCAGCACGCTGGTCTTGCCGCTGCCCGAGGGGCCGAACAGCGCCACATGGCGCGCGCGCGATTCGAATGCGACCTGCAGGTCGAAGTCGCGCGGTTTCCAGCGGATGTCGAGTTCAATCATGCGCCGCGCCGTTGGCCTGGTTGCGCCGGCCGAGCCGGGCGGCGAACAGCGACGCGGCCACGCCGACCAGCAGCGCGACCCAGACCAGCCGCCCGAGGCCGGCTTCGCCGCCGGGCTGGTTCAGCAGTTCCCAGATCGCGATCGAGAGCGTGCGTGTTTCACCGGGAATGCTGCCGACGAAACTGATCGTCGCGCCGAACTCGCCGAACGCGCGCGCGAACGCCATTACGCAGCCGGCCAGCACGCTGCGCCGCGACAGCGGCAAGGTGATGCTGAGGAAACGGCGCCAGGGGCCGGCGCCGAGCGATTCGGCGGCCGCTTCCAGACGCCGGTCGACGCCGTCGAAGCCCGCGCGGATCGAGATCACGAGCAGCGGAAAGCTCATGATCACGGCCGCGACGACGGCGCCGCTCCAATGGAACGCGAACTGGATGCCGAACGTGCCCAGCCACGCGCCGATCGCGCCGTTGCGCCCGAACAGCAGCAGCAACGCGTAGCCGGTCACGACCGGCGGCAGCACCAGCGGCAGGTTCAGCAGCGCCTCGAGCACGCTCTTGCCCGGAAAGCGCAGCCGCGACAGGGCCAGTCCGAGCGCGAGCGCGAACGGCAGCGCGACGACGATGCTGAGCAGCGCGACCTTGAGACTGATCGCCAGCGCCGTGCTTTCCGCCGCGCTCAGCACCGGCGGTCAATCCGACGCGGCGTCGCGGAAACCCCAGCGCCGCAGGATCGCTCGTGCCTGCGGACCTTGCAGCAGCGCGAGCCATTGCTTCGTCGCGATACCGTCATGGTCCTTCAGTGCCGCGGCCGGATAGACGATGGGCGCATGGCTGTCGGCCGGAAACGCGGCTACGACGCGTACGCCGGGCTCGGATACCGCATCGGAGCGATACACCGCGGCGAGCGGTGCTTCGCCGCGCGTCGCGAGCGCTAGCGCGGCGCGCACGTTCTCGGTCGCGACGTAGCGTGTCTCGACCTGCGGCCACAAGCCGAGTTTTTCGAACGAAGCCTTGGCGTATTTGCCGGCCGGCACGCTGCCGGGTTCGGCCAGCGCGAGTCGCGAATCGCCGAGCGCGGCGCGCAGGTCGGTCTTCGCATCGAGCGTGAGTTCGAGGGTCGACGTGGCCGGCGCGACCAGCACGAGTTCATTGCGTACGAGCACGAAACGCGTGGCCGCAGCGACATGGCCGCGCTGCTGCAGCCAGTCCATCCATTCCAGGTCGGCGGAGATGAATACGTCCGCCGGTGCGCCCGCATCGATCTGCCGCGCGAGCGCGGAACTCGCGCCATAGCTGGTCTTGATCGCGGCGATCGACTTCGCCTCGGGCAAGGCGACGATCTCGTCGAGCGCAGGCTTCATGCTGGCTGCGGCGAACACCAGCAGTTCCGCCGCGCGTGCCGGCACGGCGGCCGCAAGCAGCAACAGGAGCGGACCGATCAGTCGGAGCAGGGACATGGCGATTCGCGCGGCAGGAGGGTCTGCGCGAGTGTAGCTTTGCGGCGGGAAAGAGGGTGAGAGCGATGAGAATGAGCAGAGGCGTGCGGCACGCTATCACTCGTTTCTCACTGCTCTCCATGGGTTACGTGACTGCCGGATCTTGCGGTGCATCACTCGTCGCTGGCTGGCCGCATCAGCTGGCGATATTGCCGCGGCGCGAAACCGGTGACCTGGCGGAACTGCCGCGACAACGCGCTCTGGTCGGAAAAGCCCGCGTGCTGGGCGATCTCCGCGATCGGCAGCGGCGTGGACGCGAGCAGGCGCGCGGCGTGATCGATGCGCGACTTGATCAGGTACTGACCGGCGGAAAGGTGGAAGATTTTCTTCATGCGCCGTTCGAACTGCGCCTGCGAGATGCCGGCGCGGCGTGCGAGGTCTTCCATGCGCAGCGGCTGGTCGTAGTTCTCCAGCATGTAGTCGACGGTTTCCGCAAAGCCCGTGTCGATGAGTCCCGCACGGCTGGGCTCGATGAGGTCTTTGGAAATGCAGGCCAGGCCGATGACGCGGCCCTGCGCGTCGTACAGCGGTTCCTTCGTCGTCAGGCACCAGCCGGCGCTGCCGTCGCGGTACACGGTCAGGTCGAGGTTGTCGACGATGGGTCGGCCGGTGTTGAACAGGCGCTCGTCCTGGCGCGCGTAGCGCTCGGCCATCGGTCGCGGGAACAGGTCGAACGCGGTCTTGCCGATCGCGTCCTGCTTGCGCTTGAGGCCGCAGCGCACGACCGAGGCCTGGCTCATCGACACATAGCGTCCCTGCTTGTCCTTCACCGAAAACACGATGTCGGGCAGGCGGTCGAACAGCGTTTCGACGTACCACGGCGATGCGACGCGCGCCATGAAGGCTTCGCGCCAGCGTGCAAGTTCGTTGTTCATCATTCCCCCTGGCCGATCGCGCGTCGATGTTTGTCCTCGACGGCTGTCTGCGTGGTTTGTGCGGATTGTGTCGTGCCTGTGCCGGTATACGGCTAGACCATCGTCGTCGCTGAAACCTAGCATCGTCGTCGGCAGGAGTCAGGGTGGAGGCGAACGCGTTGCAGCGCGTCCGCCTCCGGAACACCGGGCTCGTGCAGTGTTGTCCACACAAGACGATGTTCGGGGAGAAACCAATGTATTCGTTTGTCCGGCTTTTGCAAGCCGGCACAGGACTGGCCGCGTGCCTGGTCCTGGCCGCCTTGCCCCTGGGTGCCAGTGCGCGCCCGCAGGATCCGCTGCCAGGACCGGCCGCCGCCCGCGCGGTGGAGGTGAGTCCCTCGGCCCATATCCAGATTCATCGCATCGACTGGGACCGGCGCGCACCGCTGCCGTCCACGCGCGACCACCTGTTCCAGTCCTACGACGCGCCGCGGTTGCTGCGCGCGGCGCGCGGCAGCTGCAACATCGCCGGCTTCGCCAGCGCGAGCGGTGCCGCCCTCGTCGCGGCGGTACGCGCGGCCGACGCATCCTGCTTTTACAGCGGCGGTCTGTTCGACGTGACCGGCACCACGGCCGGACAGATCTTCGCCGAAAGCAAGATGATCACCGTCGCCAACGCGATGCAGGCCGATGCGGCGAGCTATCCGGGAAACAACAGCAACCACATGCTGGAACTCGTACTGTTCCTGCGCGCCGGCCTGTTCGTCGAGTACTACAACCAGCCCGATGTCGGCGCCTACGGCGCGGCGTTCACGAACGCGATCCGCCCGGCCCTGAATGCCTTCGTCGCGAGCAGTCATTTCCAGGACGTCAGCAACGCGCATGGCGAGGTGCTGTCCGAATTCGTCACGCTGATCGACAGCGCCGGCGAGAACGCGCAGCAGCTGGGCACCGTGCGCGGGATTCTCGATCGCTACGGTCCGGCCTGGTCCGGTTTAGGGAACATGAAGGCCGCGACCAACAGCGTATTCACCGTGCTGTTCCGCGGCCACTACGACCCGGCGTTCCAGGCACTGGTGCAGGGCAGCGGCAGCGGCGTGCTCGATACGCTCGTGAGCTTCATCAATGACAACCGCGCGGCCGATGTCGGCAGCGACCGCGAATACCTGCTGATGAACGCCGCGGGCGAACTCGGCCGCTTCAGCCAGTACACCGCGACCGCCTTCCACAATCTCGCCCATCCCAAGATCAAATCGGTGCTTGACCAGTTCACGATCGGTAGTCCGGGCGGCGGCATCTACGTGCGCATCGGCAGCGTCGTGGACTATTACGACAATGCCCACTGTAGCTACTTCGGCCTGTGCAGCTTCGCCCAGGATCTGGAGAACCAGGTGCTGCCGACGGCGAACGCGCGCGACTGCAGCGCGACGCTGCGCGTGCGCAGCCAGTCGCTGACGTCCACGCAGCTTGATCAGGTCTGCAGCATCGTCGGCGCGGAAGAAGGCTATTTCCACGCCCAGTCGCAGACCGGCAACACGCCGGTGCCGAACGATTTCAACGCGCGCCTCGAAATGGTGATCTTCCATTCCAGCACCGACTACGAGACCTATTCCGGCGTCATCTTCGGCAACGACACCAACAACGGCGGCGTCTATCTCGAAGGTGATCCGTCGCAGCCAGGCAACCAGGCGCGCTTCCTCGCCTACGAGGCGGAGTGGCTGCGGCCGGACTTCCAGGTGTGGAACCTGACCCACGAGTACATCCACTATCTCGACGGAAGGTTCAACTGGTACGGCGGCTTCGGCGCACTGCCGATGGACGCGCCGTACTCGACGATCTGGTACATCGAAGGGTTTGCGGAATATCTGTCGTATTCGTACCGCAACCTGCGCTACGACGATGCGATCGACGAGGCGGGCAACCCGGATACGTTCACGCTCGCGCAGCTGTTCGACACCGAATACAGCACCGACTACACGCGCACCTACCAGTGGGGCTATCTCGCCACGCGCTTCATGTTCGAACGCCACCGCGACAAGATCACGAGCCTGTACGCGATATCGCGCCCCGGCAACTACAGTCCGGGCTATCAAGGCTGGCTCGATCCGATCCGCACGGCCTACAACGCCGAGTTCCGCGCCTGGCTGGTCTGCTTCGCGGCCCATAACGGCGACACGACGGTCTGCAACGGCGGCCAGCCCGACGCGATCTTCGCCGACGGTTTCGGTACGGATCCGACCATCGTGCCCGAGTGCACGCTGACGGACGTGCGCCAGCTCGACAACGGCTGCAAGCGCAGCAACCTGTCCGCCGCCGCGGCGCAGGACCGCGTCTATCTGATCCTCAACCTGCCGGCCGGCCGCAGCAATCTGAAGTTCCGCATGAGCGGCGGCAGCGGCGATGCGGATATCTATGTCCGCGCCGGCAACTGGCCGACGGATACCGTCTTCGATCAGGCACCGCGTCTGGCCGGCAACGACGAGACCGTCACCGTGGCCACACCGGCCGCCGGCTGGCACTACGTCATGCTCAAGCCGCGCACCGCTTCGTTCGGCAGCGTGCAGGTAGCGGCGAGCTGGGATTAACCGCAGCGAGGCAAGTGATCGCCTTTCCCCGAGCCGCGGCGCCGAGCGCCGCGGCTTTGTTGCTTTATTGAATAAATAAAAATGTAGTCAAGCGATGGCGCGTATGCGCGCGTCGGCCGCGAATGAGGGTTTCCCCGGGGTTTCTCGCCAATGCCTCCCGCGCGCGAGGTCGCCGCATTCATCATTGTGAAAGCCCGTGCTTATGACTTTAGTCGAACCTGCGCCGGCGCAGGGACAATTGTGCGATTCGTGACATGCGTGCGAGCCGATGCGCCAATCTGAATCGCGGCGGCTTGGTTAGCATGCGGACTCGTTTCCCATCGTTCCTGCGCATGAGCCCGACCCGCGTCATCGATTCCCATACCGGCGGCGAGCCGACCCGTGTCGTCGTGGGGGGCGGGCCCGACCTTGTCGGTCGCGACCCGGTAGCGGCGCGCGACTGGCTGCAGCGCGAACAGGACCGCTGGCGCCGCGCCATCGTCTGCGAGCCGCGCGGTTCGGATGTTCTGGTTGGTGCCTATCTGCTGCGGCCGACGCGCGATGACTGCGTTGCCGGCGTCGTGTTCTTCAACAACGTCGGCTATCTCGGCATGTGCGGCCACGGCAGCATCGGCGTGGTCGAGACGCTGCGTCATCTCGGCCGGATCGGACCGGGCCGCTTCCAGCTGGAAACGCCGGTTGGCGTGGTTGCGGTGGAACTGGCCGCGGACGGCCTCGTAACCGTCGCGAACGTGCCGAGCTATCGCCACGCCGCGCGCGTCGCGCTCGACGTGCCCGGCTACGGCCGGGTGCACGGCGACGTCGCTTGGGGCGGCAACTGGTTCTTCCTCGTCGACGACCATGGCCTGGCGATCGAACGCGACAACATCCCGGCGCTGATGGACTGCAGCGTGGCGATACGCCGCGCGCTGGACCGGGCCGGCATCCGCGGCCACGACGGCGGGCAGATCGATCATGTGGAGCTGGTCGCGGACTCGCCCGACGCCGGTGTGGATTCGCGTAATTTTGTACTTTGTCCCGGTCTCGCCTACGACCGTTCGCCCTGCGGCACCGGCACCAGCGCGAAGCTCGCCTGCCTCGCCGCCGACGGCACGCTCGCGCCGGACGCCGTGTGGCGTCAGCAGAGTGTCATCGGCAGCGAATTCCAGGCGTGCTACCGGCGTATCGATGCGCAGAACATCCTGCCGCTGATCAGCGGCCGCGCCCACGTCGTCGCCGATTCGACCCTGCTGTTCGACCCGGCCGATCCGTTCGCCTGGGGCTTTGCGTGAACCTCGACGCGATCATCGTCGGCGGCGGCATCGTCGGCTGCGCGATCGCCGAACGCCTGGCGCGCGCCGGCCTCGCCGTGTGCCTGCTCGAACGCGACGTGCTCGGCGGCGCGGCAACCGCGGCCTCGATGGGGCATCTCGTCGTGCTCGACGACGATGCGGCCGAACTGTCGCTGTCGGCGTATTCCTGCGCGCGCTGGCGCGAACTCGCGCCGCAAATGCCGGAAACGGCTGAATACCGCCGCACCGGTACCCTGTGGATCGCGCGCGACGCCGCCGAGATGGGCGAGGCCGCGCGCAAGCGCGAGCGCCTGGCCAGCGCCGGCGTCGACGGCGAGCTGGTCTCGCCGGCGCAACTCGCGGCACTGGAACCGGCGCTGGCACCCGGCCTCGCCGGCGGACTGCGCGTCGCCGCCGATGCGGTCGTCTATCCGCCGGTTGCGGCGGCGTGGCTGGCGCAGTGCGCCGTCGCGGCCGGCGCGCAGGTGCGCTGCGGCGTCGAGGTGCGCGCGATCGGCGACGGCGACGTGCTGCTCGCCGACGGCAGCCGCCTGCGCGCGCGTCATGTCATCGTCGCCAACGGCTGTGCCGTGCCCGAACTCCTCGCCGGTGTACCGGTGCGCAAGCGCAAGGGGCACCTGCTGATCACGACGCGCGCGCAGCCGGCGGTCAATCATCAGCTCGTGGAACTGGGCTATATGCAAAGCGCCCACGGCGGCGACGGCGAATCGGTCGCGTTCAACGTGCAGCCGCGACCGACCGGCCAGCTGCTGCTCGGTTCCACGCGCCAGTTCGACGACCATAGCTGTGGCATCACGCCGCGGCTGCTCACGCGCCTGGTGGCGCGCGCGCAGGAATTCCTGCCGGCGCTGGCGCGCATGACCGCGCTGCGTGCCTGGACCGGTTTTCGTCCGACGACGCCGGATCACCGTCCGCTGATCGGCGCCTGGCCGGCGCGGCCCGGCGTGTGGCTGGCCTGCGGCCATGAAGGCCTCGGCGTGACCACGGCGCTCGGCACCGCGGATCTGCTCGCGGCGCAGTTGCTCGGCCTGCCGCTGCCCTTCGATGCGCAGCCCTACGCGCCGGGGCGGTTTGCGCCCGATGCGGAACTCGCCCATGCCGGCTGAGGTGCGCATCCGCGTCGACGGTGTCGAAGTTTCGGTGCCGGCCGGCTGCTCGGTCGCCGCGGCGCTGTGCCATGCGGGGCACAGCGCGACGCGCCAAGCGCTCGATGGCAGGCCGCGTGCGGCCTGCTGCGGCATGGGCGTGTGCTTCGAATGCCGCGTGCGCATCGATGGCACCGAGCGGCTGGGCTGTCTCACGCGCGTCGCCGACGGCATGGAGATAGGTTGCGATGCGTGAACTGCGCACCGAGATCCTCGTCCTCGGCGCGGGCCCGGCCGGCATCGCCGCCGCGGTCAGCGCCGAACGCGCCGGCGCGCGCGCGCTGCTCGTCGACATGCAGGCCGAGCCCGGCGGGCAGGTCTGGCGTGGACAATGGGACAAACCGACAAATAGCCAATCGCGCCTCTGGATCGCCGCGCTGCGGCAGTCGCCGGTGGAGTGCCGCTACGGCCTGCGCCTGGTCGATTTCGCCGCGCCCGGCCTGGCCGTGTTCGACAGTCCCGACGGGCCGCTGCGCGTGCGATGCGAACGCCTCATCGTCGCGACCGGCGCGCGCGAGCGCCTGCTGCCATTCCCGGGCTGGACGCTGCCCGGCGTGTTCGGTGCCGGTGGACTGCAGGTACTGGTCAAGAACGGCTGGCCGGTCACGGGCAAGCGCATCGTCGTCGCCGGCAGCGGTCCGCTGCTGCTCGCCGCGGCGAGCAGCCTGCGTGCCGCCGGCGCTCAGGTGCTGCTGGTCGCCGAACAGACTACGGCCATGGACCTCGCGCGTTTCGCTGCACGTCTCGCGCGTCATCCGGCCAAGCTGGCCCAGGCCGCCGCGCTGCGTCTGCGCCTTGCCGGCGTGCCGTATCGCAGCAACGCCTGGATCGAACGCGCCGACGGTGATGAGCAATTGCGCAGCGTGCGCGTGCGCATCGGACGCTACAGCCAGCGCCTGGAGTGCGACGCGCTGGCCGTGGGCTTCGGCCTCGTACCGAACCTCGAAATCGCGCAGCTGCTCGGCTGCACGCTCGCCGACGACGCGGTCGTGGTCGACGAACACCAGCACAGCAGCGTGGCCGGGATCTATTTCGCCGGCGAGGCGTGCGGCATCGGCGGCGTCGATCAGGCGCTGATCCAGGGCGAGATCGCCGGCCGCGCCGCTGCCGGCAGCGCGCGGCTGTCGTTCGGCCTGCGCCGGGCGCGTGCGCGCAGCGAGCATTTCGCGCGTTCGCTCCATCAGCATTTCGCGCTGCGCGACGAACTGCGCCAGCTCGCCGCGGCCGACACCGTGCTGTGCCGCTGCGAGAACGTGCGCTACGGCGCCGCGCAGGCCTGTCGCAGCCAGCGCGACGCGCGGCTGCAGACGCGCCTGGGCATGGGCTACTGCCAGGGCCGCGTCTGCGGCGCGGCCTGCGCGTTCCTGTTCGGCTGGGAGGCGGCGACGCCGCGTCCACCGCTGGCACCGGTACCTCTTTCGTGTTTCACCGTTTCCCCTACCGAAGAAAATCCACAGGAATCTCCATGAGCACCCTCTGGCACGGCGTACTGCCTGCGATCACCACTCCGTTCGACGCCGACCTCGCGATCGACCACGCCTTCGTCGCGCAGCACGTGCGCTGGCTCATCGACAACGGCTGCAACGGCATCATTCCGTGCGGTTCGCTCGGCGAAGGCGCGACCCTGTCCTTCGACGAAAAAGTCGCGTTGATCCAGACCTGTGTCAAGGCGGCCGCTGGCCGCGTGCCGGTGATTCCGGGCATCGCCGCGCTGTCGACCGACGAAGCGGTACGCCTGGCGCGCGCGAGCGCCGACGCCGGCTGCGGCGGCCTCATGGTGCTGCCGCCGTACGTGTATTCCAGCGACTGGCGCGAGATGAAAGCGCACGTCGCCGCGGTCATGAACGCGACCGCGCTGCCGTGCATGCTGTACAACAATCCGCCGGCCTACAAGACGGACTTCAGTGCAGCGCAGGTCGCCGAACTCGCCGCCGAGCACGGCAACCTGCAGGCGGTGAAGGAGTCCAGCGGCGACTCGCGACGCGTGACCGCGCTGGTAGTCTTGCTCGGTGAGCGCGTACGCGTCGGCGTCGGCCTCGACGACATGGTCTGCGAGGGCGTGGCCGCCGGCGCGGAGTTCTGGGTCGCCGGTACGGTCAACGCGCTGCCCAAGGAGTCGGTCGCTCAGTTCGAACTGGCCAAGGCCGGGCGCTGGGACGAAGCCCAGGCGCTGTACCGCTGGCACCTGCCGCTGCTGCGCCTGGATACGGTGGTGAAGTTCGTGCAGTTGATCAAGCTGATCCAGCAGGAAACCGGCATGGGCAACGAGCGCGTGCGCCCGCCGCGACTGGAGCTGGTCGGCGCCGAGCGCGATGAGGCGCTCGCGGTGATCCGCAAGGCGCTGCGTGAGAGGCCGGTGGTGTGAAGCTCCCTCTCCCCCGACTGCGTCGGGGGAGAGGGTTGGGGTGAGGGGGAGAAGGTGATGTGAGGCACAGCTGTAGGTTGTCGACATCGATTCCCGATGCTCGACAGCTGTGGCGAAACGCTGGTCCGCGTGTCTGGCTGACGTTTCTCCCCCTCACCCAACCCTCTCCGGCCCGTTGGGCGTTCGGGGGCGCCAGAACCTGCGGTTCTGAGCGGCGCCCCGCTCACCCCCCGAGCTCGCTCGGGGGAGAGGGCTATTCCCGGCTCGCTTTTCACGATATCGCTTGATGTGTTGGTTCAAAAATCGGAATCGATAATGTCCACAAATAGTCTCCAAGGCCTCTCGCTGATCGGCGCCTCACGCGGCAGCGCCGGCGGCGCCGTCTTCCACGGCGTGAATCCCGCCACCAATGAATCGCTGCAGCCCGCCTACCACAGCGCCAGCGCGCAGGAGATCGACGAGGCCGTGCAGCTTGCCGCCGCCGCGAGCGCCGAGCTGGCGCGCCGCAGCGGCGCCGAACGTGCAGCATTGCTGCGCGCGATCGCCGAGGAACTCGAAAACGCGCGCGCCGATTTCGAACACCTCGTGCCGTTGGAAACCGCGCTGCCACCGGCGCGCGCGAGCGGCGAACTTGGGCGCACGACGGGACAGCTGCGTCTGTTCGCGAGTCTCGTCGAGGAAGGCAGCTGGATCGATGCGCGCATCGATCATGCGGATCCCGAGCGACAGCCGCTGCCGAAACCCGATCTGCGTTCGCTGCTGCGGCCGGTCGGTCCCGTCGTCGTGTTCGGCGCCAGCAATTTCCCGCTCGCGTTCTCGGTCGCCGGCGGCGACACCGCGAGTGCGCTCGCCGCGGGCTGTGCCGTCATCGTCAAGGCGCATCCGGCACACCCGGCGACCAGCGAACGCGCCGGCCTCGCGATCACCGCCGCGGTCGCGCGCTGCGGCTTTCCGGCCGGTACGTTCTCGCTGCTGTTCGACGCGGGTCACGAGGCTGGTGTCGCGCTCGTGCGTCACCCGCTGGTCCGCGCGGTCGCGTTCACCGGTTCCACCGCGGGTGGTCGCGCGCTCATGGACATCGCCGCCGCGCGCACGCAGCCGATCCCGGTCTTCGCCGAAATGGGCAGCGTGAATCCGGTGTTCGTGCTGCCCGCGGCACTGGCCGCGCGTGCGGACGCGATCGCGAACCAGCTGCACGCCTCGGTGCTGCAGGGTGTCGGCCAGTTCTGCACCAGTCCCGGCGTCATCGTGATTCCGGCCGGTGCCGATGGCGACGATCTGCGCGACCGTCTGCGCGAGCGCTTCGCGGCATCGACGGCCGGCGCGATGCTGACCGCCGGCATCGCGCGGCGCCACGCGGAGGGCGCGGCACAGTTGGGACGCCACGACGGCGTAGACGCCCTGGTCGCGCCGGCGCAAGCGGCGGGCTGCGCGCAACCGAACCTGTTCGAAACGGACGCGAGCCGCTTCATCGCCGACGCCGCGCTGCAGGAAGAAGTGTTCGGCCCGACCAGCCTGATCGTGCGCGTGCGCGACGACGCGCAGATGCGCGAGCTTGCCGCGGCGCTGCCCGGTCAGCTCACCGCCACGCTGCTGGCCGATACCGACGACGAAATGGCCGCGGCAGCGCTGATCGAAACACTGACGAATGTCGCCGGCCGTGTGCTCATGAACGGCGTGCCGACCGGTGTGGAAGTCAGCGCCGCGATGGTGCACGGCGGACCGTATCCGGCCAGCTCCGACGCGCGCAGCACGTCGGTGGGAACGGCGGCGATCGAACGCTTCGCGCGACGCGTGTGCTACCAGAACCTGCCCGATGCCTTGCTGCCGGCGGCGCTGCAGGAGGCGAATCCGCTGGCGATATGGCGCCTCGTCGATGGGGTACGCGCGGTACGTTGAACGGCGCCGCGTGCCGCGTCACTTCACCCGCCTGCCATGCTTGAACACCATGTCGACATTCTGCAGCAGCGCGATATGCCGCAGCACGTCGCCGCGTACGGCGATGATGTCGGCGTACTTGCCTTCGGCGATGGTGCCGTAGTCCTTGTCGGCCTTCATCGCCACGGCGGGCCAGTACGTCGCCGCGCGGATCGCGTCGATCGCCGGAACGCCGAGGCGGTTCACCCACACTTCGAGTTCGTGCCAGGTGCTGTCGCTGTGGAATTTCATCGGGATGCCCGAATCGGTGCCGACGAGCAGCAGCACGCCGTTCTCGCGCAGCTGGCCGAACTTGGTCGCCAGCGTCGGCCAGCGTTGCGGCGTCTGCTGGAAATAGGCAATGCGTTCGGGATGGGTCAGCGAGCCGCGGATGTCGGCGACGATGTCCGCCGGCAGGCCTTCGTGCCAGCGCGTGTCGTCGATGTGTTCGTGGTGTTTAACCACATAGGGAAAGTTGTACAAACCTTCGATGGTCGGGGTCCAGAACAGCGGTCCGAGTGACATGTTCGCGGTGCGCTCGCGCAGCGCTTCCATGACGTCGTCGGGATAGTTCGGCGCGGCCGCGAGGCCGGTGTGCTCGAGGCAGTCGGCGCCGTACTTGAGCGCGCGGCGGATTTCCTCGGGGCGGTGCGCATGCGCGACGACGGGCTTGCCGTGCTTGTGCGCCTCGTCGATGACGGCGGCGACTTCGGCTTCGCTCATCTGGTCCTGGTCGATGAGCTTGATCACGTCCACGCCCGCATCGGCGAGGCGTTTGACCTTTGCACGTGCATCGGCCGGCGAATCCACGCCCCAGCGGAACGCCTCGGTGCCGGGATACGGTTTCTTCTGGATGAACGGCCCGGAGACGAACAGCGTCGGGCCTTCGATCGCGCCGCGCCTGATCGCGTCACGCACGGCGATCGAATCGGCGAGCGGCGCGCCGAGATCGCGTGCGCCGGTCACGCCGGCATGCAGCAGCTGTTTCGCCGAGGCCGGCATGATGACGTCGCGGAAGCGGTCGATGTAGACCTTGTCCCAGTGGGCGTAATCGGCATGCCCGTTGATCATCAGATGGACATGCATGTCCCACAGGCCGGGCAGCACGGTCATGCCTTCGGTGGAGACGATGTCGGCGCCGGCCGGTATCGCGATCTCGCCCTCGCGCCCGACCGCGACGATGCGGTCGTTCTCGACGATGACGACGCTGTCGGCGATGGGATCGCGCAGCGTGCCGTCGATCAGTGTGCCGCCGACCAGCGCCAGAGTCTTGCCCTGGACCGGCGTGATGACGGCGAGTGCGAGAAGAACAGCGACGAATCCGGCTTTCATGGACGGGCTCCGCGGAAGGAAGCCCGATTCTGTGGTGACGGCCGGTGCGGCGGCAATGCGGCCGCGGCCGTCGTGGCGGTCAGAACGCGTCGCCGCCGGCGGAGATGGACTGCTCCATGCGATCGCCGAGCGGACCCATTTCGCTGATCAGCAGGTCGATTTCCTCGACGACGAGATTTTCGTAGGGACGGTTTTCGCACAGCTGCAGGTACGGCGAACCATCGAGGTCGCTGACCGCGAGGAAGCCGACGCGCTGCTCCCAGTTGAAGCGCAGGCAGCGCTTGGCGTCCATGCCGGTCAGCGGGCCGATCGGCGTGGAGATGCGCAGGAACTTGCGCCCGTCCTCGTGATCGAGCTCCGACAGATAGATGCCCTGGTGGCGGCTGCCGCCTTCGAGCAACAGGTCGAAGCAGATCAGGTACGGATCGTTGATGCGCAGCTGATGCTTGGCGCTGATGTGCGAGCGGATCTGCTCGAAGCTGTGCATGGATGGATCTCCGGGTAGGGAATGGGCCGTATGCTACCGTGCGGGCAGCGGCGAAGTGGCGCGAATGGGGGCGGGCGGATGGCGAAACAAGACTTGACAGCCAAGGCTGGGTCCGTTGCCGTGACCCGCGTCGGCGAAGAGGCCGCGGCCGCGATTCGCGCCGTGGTTGCGCGTATTCCGCCTGGCCAGGTCAGCAGTTACGGCGAAGTGGCGGCACGCGCCGGCCTGCCCGGACGCGCGCGCATGATCGGCAAGGTGCTGGGCAATACGCCCGATGGCGTCGATCTGCCCTGGTTCCGCGTCCTGCGTTCCGATGGTCGTATTGCATTTCCGCCGCAGTCCAAGGCCTACCGCGAACAGCGCGCGCGACTGATCGGCGAAGGCGTGCGCGTGGAACGCGGCCGTGTCGAACTCGACGAGTTCGGCTGGGAGCGCAATCTCGATTTCGCCCTGTGGGCACCGCCGCCCGGCAAGCCGGCCGCGCGAACGCGCGCGGCGACGGCGGAAGACGCGGTCTCGCGCAAACGCGCGAAGGCTGCGCAGAAACCAGGCCCGCGCAACCGCGCTGGCGCGGGCGGAAAACCCAAGCCACGCCCGCACCCCGGCGGCAAGACCCCACGCTGAACCACTGATCGCGCCGAACGCACCGGCCGTCGCGGCCGTGATGCGAGTGTGCGCGGCCTCACGCGTTGGCGGCCACGGCTGTCGCTAGCCTGCGTCGCGCCACCGTCGGTCGGGGCATCAGCCGGAACTGTGAAGGCGCGCGCATTCGCGCTGTTCGCTCGTGGCAGCCGGTGTCGTTGCGCTACCTGTCGTTTAGATTATTTCGGGGAAAAACGATCATGGATAAGGAATCCACCGCAGTGCGCTGGCTGCGCGGGCTCTGCGCCGCGTTGCTCTGTCTCGCCGCGCCGCTGGTGCAGGCGCAGGGGCTGAGTCACAAGCCGGATGCGGTCTGGCGCCACGGTTTCGAAGCGCCCAATGCGGGCCCGTTCACTGATGCCGAAGCGGCGCGGTTCCTGAATCAGGCCACGTATGGCGCGACGCTCACGGACATCCAGCATCTGCGCGCCGTCGGCTACGAAACCTGGTTCGCCGAACAGTTCGCCGAGACGCCGTCGTACCAGCAGCCGTTCCTCGACTGGGCGGGCGCACAGGGCGGCGTCTACCAGCAGCAGCGCCTCGAGGCCTGGCTGATCAATTCCATCGGCCTGTACGACCCGAGCAACCCACCGCGCGTGCACAAGGATCAGTTGCGCCAGCGCGTCGCGCTGGCCTTGTCGGAGATCTTCGTCGTATCGGACCAGAATCCCGGCCTGCTGCTGCAAGCCTGGTCGACCGGCAGCTGGTACGACATGCTCGCGCGCAACGCGTTCGGCAACTATCGCACCCTGCTCGAAGACGTGACCCTGCATCCGGCCATGGGCGTGTATCTGTCGATGGTCGGCAACCGCAAGCCCGACACGACGCTGAACATCCGGCCGGATGAGAACTACGCGCGCGAGGTGCTGCAGCTGTTCTCGATCGGCCTCAAGCAGCTCAACGCCGATGGCAGTCCGGTGCTGGCCGCCGGGCAGCCGGTGCCGACCTACAACCAGAACACGGTGCGCGGTTTCGCCCACGTCCTCACCGGCTGGAATTTCAACGACTGCTCGACCGCGGAATATCCCGACTGCGTCGGCGAATACCACAACCCCGATTCCTCCGCGGTGCGCGATCCGATGCTGCCGTTCGAGGCGTATCACGACTCGACCACGGCCAAGCAGCTGCTGGTGTATCCGAACGCGCTGCCGAGCGGCGGCCTGCTGCAGCCCGGCGGCACGGCGCCGCAGGAACTGGCGATCGCGCTCGACAATATCGCGAGGCATCCGAACGTCGGCCCGTTCATGGGACGGCTGCTGATCCAGCGCCTCGTCACGAGCAACCCGAGCCCGGCCTACATCGCGCGCATCTCCGCGGTGTTTACCGACAACGGCGCCGGCGTGCGTGGCGATCTCCGCGCG
Organism: Lysobacterales bacterium; assembly: GCA_038207515.1. GTDB lineage: Bacteria > Pseudomonadota > Gammaproteobacteria > Xanthomonadales > Rhodanobacteraceae > Tahibacter. The sequence continues at coordinate 44,361 of JBBQZR010000016.1, forward strand.
GTGGTCAAGGCCATCCTGCTCGATCCGGAAGCACGCTATGGATTTTCCGGTGCGAACGCGCAGCGCTACGGCAAGCTGCGCGAACCGATGCTGAAACTCGTGCAGCTCTGGCGCATCACCGCGCCGCGCTCGGTCAACGGCCGCATCAATCTGTCGATCGATCCGGCCGAGTGGTACGGCCAGGCGCCGCTGCGTTCGCCGAGCGTGTTCAATTTCTTCCGTCCGACGTTCCAGCAGCCGGGCGAGATCCGCGACCTCGGCCTGTTCAGTCCGGAATTCCAGATCGCGACCGACACCATGCTCGTGGCGACGCCGAACGATCTGGACTGGCGCATTTTCTACTTCTACATCGGCAGCACCTACAGCTATGCGCAGGAGCCCAACGCGCTGCTGATGGACTATGGCGCAACGCTGAACCCGCTCGCGGCCGACCCTGCAGCGCTGGTCGAGCGGCTGAACCTGCTGCTGATGTCGGGACAGATGTCGCCGTTCATGCGCGATGTCCTCGTCACACGCGTCAACGCGCTGCCCAACAACAACGGCGGGCGCGACCGCGTGCAGCATGCGCTGTACCTGGTGCTGAACTCGCCCGAATACTCGATCCAGAAGTGAGGACGCGCAGATGAGACTGAATCGTCGTGATTTCCTGCGCGGCTGCGCGCATGGCGCGCTCGGCAGCGTCGGCGCGTACTCCGCGCTCGGCAGCCTCGGCCTGCTCGATGCGGCCATGGCCGCCGGCAGCGGCACGATCTTCCCGGACTACAAGGCGCTGGTCTGCGTATTCCTGCATGGCGGCAACGACAGCTTCAACACCATCGTGCCGCGCGATACGACCCACCACGCGGTATACGCCGCCTCGCGCGGTGCGCTGACCGTGCCGCTCGGCGATCTGATCGCGGTCGACCCGCTGGCCGATGGCTTGCCCGGCGACGGCGCGCTGTACGGCCTGCATCCGCAGATGAGCGCGCTCGCGGGCCTGTTCAACGGCGGCCAGGCCGGCATCGTCGCGAATGTCGGCACGCTGATCCGCCCGACCACGCAACTGGCCTACCAGCAGGGCACCGTCGCCCTGCCGCCGCAACTGTTCTCGCACGAGGACCAGGCCAATATCTGGCAGACCTCGCGTCCCGACGACGGCAATGCCGCAGGCTGGGGCGGGCGCATCGCCGACCTGATGCACAGTGGCAATCCGAACCAGAACCAGTCGATGCTCGTGTCGCTGGAAAGCCAGGCGCTGTTTCAGCGCGGCAATGTGGTCAACCAGTACGTCATGAGTTCCTACGGCGTCGAGGAGATCGGCTATCTCGATTCCTTCGGCAACGAAGCCGGCGTCGCCGCGTTCAACGCGCTGCGCCAGGAAGGCACGCAGGCGCACGTGTTCGAGCGCAGCTATGCGCGCGCGACGAACAGCTCGATTGCCAACTACGAGGCCATCGGCGCGGCGCTGAACAGCGCCGGCGACGTGACGACGGTGTTCCCGAATACGCGACTGGGTCGACAGCTACGCATGGTCGCGCGGCTGATCAAGGCGCGCAACGTGCTCAATCTGCGGCGGCAGATCTTCTTCGTCAGCCTCGGCGGCTTCGATACGCACGGCAGCCAGGCCAGCGTGCATCCGCAACTGCTCGCCGACCTGTCGCAAAGCCTCAAGGCGTTCTACGACGCGACGGTGGAACTGACGCTGCCCGACAACGTGACCGCATTCACCGCGTCGGATTTCGGCCGTACCGTATCGATCAACGGCGACGGCACGGACCACGGCTGGGCCGGTCATCATTTCGTCGTCGGCGGTGCGGTGCGCGGCAAGCGCTTCTACGGCCGCATGCCGTCGCTGGCGCAGAACGGCAACCCCGACGACGCCGGTTATGGCCAGCTGATCCCGACCCTGTCGGTCGACCAGTACGCGGCGACCCTGGCGCGCTGGTTCGGCCTCGGCGAAACCGGCATCGACGACATCCTGCCGAACCTCGGCAACTTCAGCAGCCGCAATCTCGGGTTTCTCAACGTATAAGTGTATCTATTGTCGCGTGCGCCGCCGTCACGCTCCGCGCGCGCACCTTCGTAGACTGCGTCATGACCCGGGCGGCTGCAGTGCGGCGCATTCGGCCACCCACTGCTGCACCAGCGCCGCGGCCCAGCGCTGGTTGCGCCCGACGTTGTTGCCGCCGGCCAGTTGCCGCAGCGTGGCGAGATGCGCTGCCGTCGGCGCTTCGCGGCAGTCCAGCAGCGCGATGGCGGCGGCGGCGGTGCCGCTCGCGGGTTTTTCCGCGAACACCTCCGCGGCCTGCGCGCGCGCGGCGGCGTTGTCGCCATTGGCGACGAGCGCAACGAAGCGCAGCGCCTTCAGCGCGCGGGCGCGCGCATGGGCCGGGCCGAACAGGGCGACTTCGCCGGCGATGCCCTCGTCCAGCTTCTCGACCGCCTGGGCGTAGTGGCCGGTGACGAGTTCGAGCGAGGCGAACTGCGCGAGCGTGATGCTTAGATCGCCGTGCGGCGTGCCCCAGAACGTGCGTCCGCGCGCGAGCACGTCGTCGAACAGGCGGCGCGCCTCGGCGTGCTGCCCCACGTCGCGCAGCACCCACGCCAGATTCAGGCGGACTTTCAGCGCGCGCGCCGGATGGGCGGCGCGCTGCGGGTCGGTCAGGCGGTCGGCCTCGCGCAGCAGCGTCTCGGCGCGCGCGCCGTTGCCTTCCAGCATCTCCAGCGCCGCGAGATTGGTCAGTGCCGCGGGACGCACGTCGGTGCCGTCGCGATCCGGTGGCGGATGCGCCGCGAGCGCTTCCTCGAAGCGTTCGCGCGCCTGCGCAGTGCGGCCGAGTTGCTGCAGTACCAGCCCCGATGTGACGCCGAGGTCGAAGAAGGCGGTCGAGTCCTGCGCGCCGTCGCGGCGCAGGCGTGCGCGGCCTTCGTCGAGTATCGCCAGCGCTTCCTCGCCTCGGCGCAGGTCGTAGAGCACGCCGCCCCATTTCGATTCCGCGTCGGCGGCGTCGAACATCCATTCGGGGCCGGCCGCACGCAGGCGTCGCGTCGCCTCCGCGTAGAGCTTCTCGGCATCGGTATTGAGACCCAGCGCCTCCTGCGCGTCGGCGATCGCGGCGATCAGCAGCCCGTCGAGATGATCGCGGTCCACGCCGCTGCTGCCGCGCTCGAGCAGGTTGCGGCTGGTCAGCTCGAGCAGCCGCCGCGCCGTGATCTCGCCGTCGCGCACTTCCGCCGGCGGCACCTTCGCGAACATGTCCGCGAACAGACGGCCGACGGCGCGCGCGCGGTCGCGCTCGCGCTGGGTCTGCGCGAGCTGCGCATCGAGTCGATAGACGTGATAGCCGACGAGTCCGAGCACGGCCGCGGCGACGAGTCCCGCGACCCAGTGCCGGCGCAGGCCGCGGCGCAGGCGATAGCCGCGTTCGCCACGGCGCGCCTGTACCGGCTCGTGCGCGAGATAGCGATCGAGATCGTCGCGCAGCGCATCGGCCGAGGCATAGCGGTCTTCCGGCCGCTTGCGCAGCGTTTTGGCGCAGATCGCATCGAGATCGCGATCGACGCCGCCGCGGTGGCGCAGCGCGGCGCTGCGCGACAGCGGAGCGGGCTCGTGCTGCAGGATGGCCTGGGTCAGCGCGGCGGCGCCCTGGTTCTGCGCGTACGGCGAGACGCCGGCGACGAGTTCATACAGCAGCACGCCGAGCGCGTAGATGTCGCAGCCCACGCCGACGCGTTCGCCGCGCACCTGTTCCGGTGCTGCGTAGCGCAAGGTCATCAGGCTGCCGCCGTCGGCGGTCGTCGTGCCGCTGTCGCCATCGAGCAGCTTGGCGATGCCGAAGTCGAGCAGCTTGGCCACGCCGTCGCTGCCGATCAGCACGTTCGCGGGCTTGATGTCGCGATGCACGATCAGGCGGCGGTGCGCGTAGGCGATCGCATCGGCGAGATCGCGCACGAGCGCGACGCGTTCGCGTACGACTAGACCCTGTTGCTCGCACCACTCGTCGATGCGTGCGCCGTCGACGTACGCGGTGACGAGGAACGGCGCGCCGCGCGAATCGCTGCCGCCGTCGACGAGGCTGGCGATATGGCGATGGTCGAGTTCGGCCAGGATCTGGCGTTCGCGCACGAAGCGCTCGTGCTCGGCGTCCGACCAGCGCTCGCGGTCGAGCTGCTTGAGCGCGTAGCGCTGCACGAACGCGCCGTCGCTTCGTTCGGCCAGCCAGACCCGGCCCATGCCGCCGCGGCCGAGTTCGCGCAGGCAGCGGTAGCGCGGGAATTCCGCCGGCGCGAGATCCTGTGCGGTCTGGTCGAGACTCGGCAGCGGTGTCGCCGCGGCGGCGAGCATGCGGCGCAGTTCCGCGGCCAGTGCCGCGTCGGCCTGGTCCAGTGCGGCGAGGCCGGCCTCGCGCTGCGCCGCGTCGGCCTCGTGCAGTTCGAGGAACAGGGCCTTGCGCCGGGAGTAGTCCTGCGGACCGGTAGTGGTAGGCGTGGTCACGGCGGCGGAGCCCTGGCGTGGCGGGATGGTGGACGGTACGCACAACGGCGGCGCTTTCTCCGCGCCGGCGCGAGTATGCCCGCAGACCGCGCAGGTACGGTCGCCGGCGGCAATGACCGGACAACTCGAACGCGTGTTTGTGTGATGGTTCTGACCGCCATCGGCGCCGAAGCTGCCCAAAGTGCCGAACTGGCATAAAATCACGCTCTTTGAACGGAGATCCCGATGAGCCAGAACCTCAGCGCCGGCGCCCGTTTCCGCGCCGCTGTCGCCGCCGAACAGCCGTTGCAGGTCGTCGGCACGATCACCGCCTATGCCGCACGCATGGCCGAGCGCACCGGCTTCAAGGCGATCTATCTTTCCGGCGGCGGCGTGGCGGCGAATTCGCTGGGCATGCCGGACCTCGGCATCAGCACGATGGAAGACGTGCTGACCGACATCCGCCGCATCACCGACGTATGCACCTTGCCGCTGCTCGTCGACGTCGACACGGGCTGGGGCGGCGCGTTCAACATTGCTCGCACCGTGCGCTCGCTGATCAAGGCCGGCGCCGGCGCGCTGCACATCGAAGACCAGGTCGCCGCCAAGCGCTGCGGCCATCGTCCGGGCAAGGCCATCGTGCCCAAGGACGAGATGGTCGACCGCATCAAGGCCGCGGTCGATGCGCGTCACGATGAGGGCTTCGTCATCATGGCGCGCACCGACGCGATCGCGGTCGAAGGGCTGGACAACGCGATCGAGCGCGCCCAGGCCTGCGTCGAGGCCGGCGCGGACATGATCTTCCCCGAGGCGATCTATACGCTCGACCAGTACCGCACCTTCCGCGACGCGGTGAAGGTGCCGGTCCTCGCTAACATCACCGAGTTCGGCCAGACCCCGCTGTTCACCACGACCGAACTCGGCGGCGCCGGCGTCGACATCGTGCTGTACTGCTGCGGCGCCTATCGCGCGATGAACCAGGCGGCGCTGAACTTCTACGAGACCGTGCGCCGCGACGGCACGCAGAAGGCCGCCGTGCCGGGCATGCAGACGCGCGACGCGCTGTACGACTTCCTCGGCTACCACGCCTACGAGCGCAAGCTCGACGAACTGTTCGCGAAGTCCGGCGAATAAGATGAGCGACGCGGCGCCCGCTGCGGATCCGCAGACACGCCGCCGGCGCGACTGGAACGGCGTCTCCGCCGTGATCGCCGCGCTGATCGGACTGCTCGCGCTGTGCGTGTCGGGCTATACCGCCTGGCTGCAGCGCCAGCAGGTGCGCGCGCAGGTATGGCCGCGCCTGCTGCTGATGAGTTCCGACACACAGCAGGAACTGCTGGTCATCAACAAGGGCGTTGGACCGGCCGTGATCCGCAGTCTGCGCGTCTACGTCGACGGAGTCGCGCAGAACGACTGGCGCATGCTGGGCAAGACACTCGGATTCAGTGACGACGACTACGTCCAGTCCACGGTCAACGAAATCATCATCAGCGGCGGCGAACGCTACGTCATGGCGCATTTCCCCGGTGAAGCCGCGTGGAAGCGCCTGCGCACGGAACTGCCGCGTATACGTCGCCGCGTGTGCTTCTGTTCGACCCTGGACGAGTGCTGGGTGGTCGAGCAGACCATCAAGGCGCGTGAAGAGGGCTATAGCCCGATTGATCGCTGCGAGCGCATCGAGGCGGAAGAATTCAATGACTGAAGCAAGCCCCCACTGCCATCGACGAAATACGATGCGGCGTGGGCTTTTCTGATCCTGGAGCCCCCTTGAGTCAAGGGGGCGGCTGACGCTCGCGAAGCGGGCGTCAGCGGGGTTGTGGAGATCTGGAGCACGGCCCAAGTGCCATGCTGCGGACGTTTACCAAAATCTTTACCGGAGTTCACATGAGCGAAGCGCCACAGCAAGTTGTTTCCAAGGCCAAGAAATCGGTGGCCCTGTCCGGCGTGGCCGCCGGCAATACTGCGGTCTGCACCGTCGGCCTCAGCGGCAACGATCTGCACTACCGCGGCTACGACATCGCCGATCTCGCGGAAAAAGCCACGTTCGAGGAAGTGGCTCACCTGCTGGTGCACGAGCACTTGCCGACGCATGCGGAACTGCGCGCCTATCGCACCAAGCTCAAGCGCCTGCGCGGCCTGCCGCAGCCGGTCAAGGCAGTGCTGGAACTGCTGCCCGCGGCCACTCATCCGATGGACGTGATGCGCACCGGCGCGTCGGTGCTCGGCACCGTGCTGCCGGAAAAGGAATCGCATCCCGTTTCCGAAGCGCGCGACATCGCCGACCGACTCATGGCCTGCTTCGGCTCCATGCTGCTGTACTGGTATCACTTCAGCCACAACGGCCGCCGTGTCGACACCGAAACCGACGACGATTCCGTCGCCGGCCATTTCCTGCACCTGCTGCATGGCAAGCCCGCGAGCGAGCTGCATGTGCGTGCGCTCGACCAGTCGCTGATCCTCTACGCGGAGCACGAATTCAACGCCTCCACGTTCACCGCGCGCGTCATTGCCGGCACCAACAGCGATTTCTATTCCGCCATCACCGGCGCGATCGGCGCGCTGCGCGGTCCCAAGCACGGCGGCGCGAACGAAGTCGCGATGGACATCATCTCGCGCTACCGCAGCGCCGATGAAGCCGAAGCGGATATCCGCGCGCGCATGGAGAAGAAGGAAATCATCATCGGCTTCGGCCATCCGGTATACACCATCGGCGATCCGCGCAATCCCATCATCAAGTTCATCAGCCGCCAGCTCTGCGAGGCCGGCGGCAACCGCAACCTGTTCGAGGTGTCCGAGCGCATCGAGAACCTGATGATGGATCTCAAGAAGATGTTCCCGAACCTCGACTGGTTCAGCGCGTCGAGCTACCACATGATGGGCGTGCCGACGGCGATGTTCACGCCGCTGTTCGTGATCTCGCGCACCTCGGGCTGGAGCGCGCACATCATCGAGCAACGCATCGACAACAAGATCATCCGCCCGAGCGCCAACTATGTCGGGCCCGAGGATCGCGAGTTCGTGCCGATCGAAAAGCGCTGACGGCGAGCGCGAAGCGGTCGCCGGCGGGGAACTGCTTCGCGGCTGCGGGTCCGTGGAAAACAGAAAGCCGGGGCGTTGCTGCCCCGGCTTTCTTGTTGTTTGCTCGCGCGAATTCCCACCGCGCGTGCTTATCCCGCCTGTATCAGCACCGACTCCGCGCTGCGCTCGGACGGCCCGTGATAGACCGCCTCGATGTTGTTGCCGTCGGGATCGCGCACGAACGCGGCGTAGTAGCCGGGATGGTAGGAACGCTCGCCGGGCGCGCCGTTGTCCGTCGCGCCCGCGGCCAGCGCGGCCTTGTGGAAGTCGTCGACGACGGAGCGTGACCTGGCCTGGAAGGCGATATGGACGTGGGACACCTCGCTGTCCTGGTCCGCGGGACTAACGTACAACTCGTCGAACGAGAAATGATCGTCGGTGTCATCCGTCAGGGTGAACCCGAAGATCGGCAGCACGGCCTGGTAGAAATCGCGCGAGCGCTTCAGATCGGCGACCAGCAGGTGAACGTGATCGAGCAACCGTCCGCGGTGGATTTCCATGGCGACCTCCGTCGTGGGTTTTTCTGCATGATCGATACGCCATTCTCGCTGCGTTCCCGCGTTTTTCCCGCCCGCTTACTGATAACCGTCGGAGAAGATCAGTTCCGCCGATTGCGCCGGACCGCCGACGAACAGGATGTCGTTCGCGTCGGCACGGTAGTTGCCCTGGCGCAGCGCATCGATCGACAGCTCCCAGGTCTGCGCGTCGATCTGGCGCGCGCCGGCAAAACGGTACCAGCCGAACGTCGTGGCATCGCCCGGTGCGCGCGGGCCATAGTTGCGCCAGCTCCAGTTGGCGCCGAAGGTCGCGCTGTGGAAGCGCACGCGCAGCGTGGCGCCGGCGCACGACGGCACGGAGAAGCTGACCAGTCCGTAGGTGTCGTGGCTGGTCGCGCCGGCGATGCTGTCGGGCGGATAGAGCGCGGCGGCCAGCGTAGTCGTGTCATTGAGCTGGGTGCAGCTGCCGCCGCTAATCGAGACCGTCGCGCTGCCGCCACCGTTGACGGCTTCGAGTGCGGTCAAGCCCGCAGCCGGCAGCGAGGCGACGCGGGTCTGGGTCGAGTCCTGGATGCCGTCGCCGTTGCCGTCACCGGCGAGGATGCCGTTCTCGACTGCGGTCGGCGCGCCGTCCGCGTCGTCGTCGCCGGGCGTGGTGTAGTCCCACACGCCGGCGCTCGTGCCGGCGAGGATGCGCGCGGGCGCGCCGGCCGTGCGCCGCGGCATCGCTAGCGCGGTCGCCGCGTCGGCAGGCAGGCCCAGACTGATCGAATTCCAGCTCGTGCCGCCGTTGGTGCTGCGGTACACCCCGCCCGGATTCGCGCCGTCGCCACCGGTGCCCGCATAAACGGTGTCGCCGCTGGGATCGTTGGGATCGATGAACAGCGCGCGCACGTCCTGGCCGGCGATGCCGGCGGAGGACTGGCTCCAGCTCGCTCCGCCATTCGTGGTTTTGTATACATCGCCCGACGGCGTCGGCCCGTACAGGTTGGACAGGCCGGCGTAGAGGATCTGCGGGTTGGCCGGATTGATCGCGAGCGCGAGCACGCTCCAGTTCGAGCTGCCGGCGCCGGCGTAGCGTGGCAGGCCGCTGCTCGCAGGGACCCAGCTGGCGCCGCCGTCGCTGGACTTGAACACGCCGTTGGCGATCGTCGGCGGTGCGGCGCCGGCCACGTCGGGCGACCAGTTCAGGAACGTGCCGATGTAAAGGTTCTGCGTATTGGACGGATCGAACACCAGCGGCACGACGCCGCCCATGTAGGCATAGTTCTGCGCGCCGGGCGGGCCGAGGTCCTGCGGCAGCGGCAGGCCGGTTTCGGAGCCGGTCCAGGTCGCGCCGGCATCGGTCGAGCGATAGATGCGCGACGACTGGTACGGCAGGCCCGGCGCGGTCAGGTTGGCGCGGCCGCTGCCGGTGACGAACAGCTTGCGCAGGCCGCCGCTGCCGATGGAGCAGGGGCCGCTGACCGGCGGCGCGACGCAGGAACGCGGATCGAGCGCGATTGTGCGGCCGGTGCCGAGGTCGGGGCGTCCGTTGACGATTGCGACGCCGGTGTCGATCGTGGTCCAGCTCGCGCCGGCGTCGGTGCTTTTATAGACGCCGCCGTCCTTGTTCGCCGCGGCGGGGATGCGTTCGGAGCGGCCCGAGGCATAGACCGTGAAGTTCTCCGCGGTCAGCGGGTCGGTGTCGACCGTGGTCGGATCGATCGCGATGCTGCGGATCTGCTCGGCGTTCAGGCCGCTGTTGGACACGGCCCAGTTCGCGCCGCTGTCGTCGGATTTGTGAATGGCCTGTGTCGTCGTGACCGAATCGCCGTAGCCGGCGAGGAACACCGCGGTGGCGCCGGTATCGACCGGATGCGTCGCGAGCGCGCGGATATTGCTCGATTGGAAACCGGTGTTGATCGCACCCCAGCTGGTGCCGCCGTTGCTGGTCGAGAGCAGACCGCCGTCGCTGGCGCCGGCCCAGATACGCGCGGTGGTCGGGAAATTCGGATGCAGCACGAGTGCGGAGATCTGCGCTGCCTGCGTGCCGTTGGCGCTGAGGCCGTTGCTCGCGTCGAAGGTCTGCCAGGTTGGGCTCGCCACACTCGCGTCCGAAGTCACGAGAAGGCCACGGCCCGTGCAGGCGACGGCAAGGCCGTTCGAGGCCGTCGGATGCGCGGCGATGCGCGTGATCTGGCCGCAGGCGGCGCCGGTCGCCGGCAGCGCGACGTTGCCCCAGCTCGTGCCGCCGTTGGCGCTGGTGGCGACGGACAGACCGTTGCTGGCGAACAGGCGCAGCGGTGCGCCGGGTGCGCTGATCAGCGTGTCGATACCGCCCAGGCCCGTGGGTTGGCCTGGCGTGGCAGCCCAGCTCACGCCGCCCGTGGTACTGCGCACGACGACCGCGCCGGCGTAAGTGCCGGGATCGCTGTAGTCCAGGCCGGCGTAGATCGTACCGTCGGCGGCGTACTCGATGCTGCTGTACTGTGGGCCGCCCGGCGCAATGCTTCCGGCCGTGGTCCAGCTGCCGCCGCCGTTGTTCGAGACATGGAGCTGCTGGTAGCTGAGGGCGGCGATTTCATTCGTGCTGCCGCGGCGCAGGGCGATATCGCCGAGATACGTTCCGGGTGCCGGCGTTGCGACAGGAACCCACAGGTCGCCACCGTTGCCGGAGCGGTATACCTGCTGGCTGGTCGCGAGATACAGCACCGGGCTGGCGGTGGCCGCGATGAGGTCGACGGAGAATATCGACTCGGGCAGGCCGATCTCGATGCGTGTCCAGGAATTGCCGTTGCTGGTCGTGCGGAATACGCCGCCGCGACCGGCGACCCATAGCGTCGACGGCGACGCCTCGTAGCCGGCGAGTGCGGTCACGTTGCCGCCGACCGGGCCGGCGGTACTCCAGGATCCGACTGCGGCGGACGCGGTGGTACTCGTGAACGCGACGACGATGGCGATGGCGGCGCAGATGCCTGCCTGGCGCGATGCGATGACTGTCATGGCAACTTCCCGTAAAGACCCGCACCGTAATACGCATTACGGCGCAGATAAGTGAAACGGGTCGCTGCGAAGGTGTGACGCGATACGGGCTCTACGGCCGCTGGCCGGTCCGGTCGGGTCCGCTACAGGCTGGCCGCCAGGCGCGTGCCTTGCGCGATCGCACGCTTGGCGTCGAGTTCGGCCGCGACATCGGCGCCGCCGATCACGTGCGCCTTGAGTCCCTGTGCGAGCGCCGCGTCGTAGTCGCCGCGATTGGATTCCTGGCCGGCGCAGAGCACGACGGTATCGACCGGCAGCACTTCGCGCGCTTCGCCGATGCGGATGTGCAGGCCGGCGTCGTCGATGCGCTCGTAGGTCACGCCGGCGAGCATGTTCACCTTCTTCGCCTTCAGCGCCGCGCGGTGGACCCACCCGGTGGTCTTGTTGAGCTTCTCGCCCGGCTTGCCCGGCGTGCGCTGCAGCAGCCAGACCTGGCGTTCGGATGGCTCGGGATGCGGTTTGGTCAAGGCGCCACGCGTGGCATAGCTGGTGTCCACGCCCCACTCCTCGGACCAGCGGGCGATGTCCATGGTCGGCGAGGGATGCGTCTGGGTCAGGAATTCGGCCACGTCGAAACCGATGCCGCCGGCACCGATCAGCGCGACGCGCTGGCCGACCGGCTTGTTGCGCGTGAGCACGTCGTAGTAACTCACGACCTTGCGATGGTCGATGCCGGGGATCGCCGGCGTGCGCGGATGCACGCCGGTCGCGAACACGATCTCGTCGAAGTTCTCCTGCTGCAGCGCCGCCGTGTCGACCCGCGTGTTCAGGTGCAGCGTCACGCCGGTTTCGGCTATGCGCTCGCGGAAATAGCGCAGGGTCTCGAAGAACTCTTCCTTGCCCGGAATGCGCTTGGCCATGTTGAACTGGCCGCCGATATCGGCCGCGGCGTCGTACAGCACGACGGCGTGGCCGCGCTCGGCCAGCGTGGTTGCGCAGGCGAGCCCGGCCGGGCCGGCCCCGACCACGGCAATGCGTTTCTTCTGCGCGGCGGGCTTGATGACGAGTTCGGTCTCGAAGCACGCGCGCGGATTGACCATGCAGGTCGCGCGCTTGTTCTCGAACACATGGTCGAGGCAGGCCTGGTTGCAGGCGATGCAGGTATTGATGGATGCGGCCTTGCCGGCGCGCGCCTTGTTGACCCACTGCGGATCGGCCAGCAGCGGCCGCGCCATCGACACCATGTCGGCCTCGCCGCGCGCGAGGATCGCCTCGGCCACGTCGGGCATGTTGATGCGGTTGGTCGTGATCAGCGGAATCTTCACTTCGCCGCGCAGCTTGTGCGTGACCCAGGTGAACGCGCCGCGCGGCACGCTGGTCACGATCGTCGGTACGCGCGCCTCGTGCCAGCCGATGCCGGTGTTGATCAGCGTGGCGCCGGCGGCTTCGACGTCCCGGGCGAGTGCGATCACTTCGTCCCAGCTCTGGCCCTGTTCGACCAGGTCGAGCATCGAGACGCGATAGACGATGATGAAATTCCCGCCGACCGCGGCGCGCGTGCGCCGGACGATTTCCACCGCGAAGCGGCGCCGTTTTTCCGGCGTACCGCCCCAGTCGTCGTTGCGCTTGTTCGTGCGCTCGACCAGGAACTGGTTGATGAGGTAACCCTCGGAACCCATGATCTCGATGCCGTCGTAGCCGGCGTCCTGGGCGAGCTTCGCCGAGGATACGAAATCGCCGATCGTGGACTCGACGGCACGCGACGAGAGTTCCGAAGGCGTGAACGGCGTGATGGGGGATTTGATCTTCGACGGCGCGACGGACAGCGGGTGATAGGCGTAGCGGCCCGCATGCAGGATCTGCACGCAAACCTTGCCGCCTTCCGCGTGCACCGCGCCGGTCACCTTGCGATGGCGCGCCACATGCCAGGGCATGGACAGGCGGCCGGAGAACGGTTTGAGCCAGCCGCGGATGCTGGGGGCGATGCCGCCCGTGACGATGAGGCCGACGCCGCCGCGCGCGCGTTCGGCGAAATACACGGCGAGCTTGTCGAAATCGCTGGACTTGTCTTCAAGGCCCGTGTGCATGGACCCCATGAGCACCCGGTTCGACAGCGTGGTGAAACCCAGGTCCAACGGGGCCAACAGGTGCGGGTAGTCGCTCATGCGCGGTCTGCCGTGCGGAAGATTCGGCGCACCTTGCATGGAATGGCTGGAGCCGGCAACTCAGGCCACGTTCGAGCGCAGCGGGCTGCACGCTTGTAGCCCGGCGCGCGCATGGGGCCGGCGGTTGTTCTGCGGCGATCCGCTGCTTGCGTGCATGCAGGAGTGGTTCGGGTCGTGCTGGCCCGAATCAGGAAAAGCGGCGCAGCGCCAAGCGCAGCGCCCGTCTGCCATCAGGGCGGCGCGACGATCTCTTCGCAGCGATTTGCGTCGAGGCTGAGCGATTGCAGCGTATTTCCGCGCGAATCCTGTACGAAGGCCACGAGATCCCATGCCCCCGTGGGAATTGCGGCCAGGTCCTGGATGCGCTGTGTCGGCTCTGCGCCTAGCGGCCAGGCGCCGAACAGTTGCTGGACGACGCGATCGTGGCGCAGGGTTGCGCCACGGTTTTCGCCTGTCCTTACCTGGGTCGACTGCGCGTCGATGGTCTGAGCCAGCCACACCGTCGCGTCGGTTGCGGCGCCGGGCAGGGCCAGCATGTCTACGGTCGCGCGAAGGCCTTTTCTGGTGCGCTCGATACGCATGCCCAGCACCGCGCCAGCGGCACCGCGGGCCTCATCGAGGGTGGCATCGAATGCGTCGGCCGATTGCCACGGTGCTCCGACCCGGCTGCCGACCATGACCTGCGGCGTGTAGACCGTGCGCTCGCCGGCCTGACCGACGCGAAGTCGCTGTCGCTGTGAGAACGAGGGCCTCGCGAAGCGGTCAGGCCAACCGATTTCGTCCCAGTAATCGACATGAAAAGCGATCCAGTTCGCGTCCCCCGCCTTCATGCGTCCGGATAGCCAGCGATCGGCCGGCGGACAACTGCTGCAACCTTCTGACGTGTACAGCTCCACGAGCGGCACGCGCACGTTGCCGCTGCGCACCGAGCACGTGTCGGCGGCTGCGGCCGTCATGCTCGATGCCGTCAGCAACGCAGCCAAGACAGTCGGGGCGCGCACGCGAACTGACCTATTTCGGCTGCAGTTTGTGCTGCTGTGTACTGATTGCTTTCGCCGCGGCAAGCACGGTACCCGCCGGTATGCGTACGCGATAGTCGGGATTCACGTATGAAAACTGGAGGGTGCCGGCGGCGTCAACGACGTAGACTGCGGGCACTGGCAGCGCCCGGTGCGATTCGCCGGAAGATTTTTCGAGATCGACGCCGAATCCGATGAGTTTCGAGTAGGTCGCATCATCGACGCGATAAGCGATGCCGAACGCCTTGATCGCCGCCGCGCTGTTGTCTGACAGCAAGGTGTAGGTCAGCGAATCCTTGTCGAGCGTCTTGCGCAGTTCTTCGGGACGATCCGGACTGATCGCGATGATCTGATAGCCGAGCGCCTGCAGATCCTTGTCGATCAGGCGAAGTTCGCTGAGCTGCAGATTGCAGTAAGGGCACCAGCCGCCGCGATAAAAGACGATTACCGCTGGTTTCCCGCCGACCGCCTTGGCCAGCGTTGTCGCGCCGCCATCGATCGTGTGCAGCGGCGCGTCGGGCAGCGTGGTGCCGAGCAGTACAGGCGTGATCTGTTGCGGCGAGGCGGCGAGCTCGGCGGCGCAGGCATTTCCGCCGATCAGCGCAGCCAGAAAAAACGAAGCGAAAAAACGCATGGCCTACTCCGCGGAAGATACTGACGTAGTAGACCGGCCAAGACGGGAAACCTTTCATGAGGCCGTTGCACGGGCGAGTCATGCGGCCGCACATGGCGCATCGCCGCATTCGCCGTGCGCGTAGTGGACGATACGGCAAGGAAACAGGTGTCATGGCGAGATTGTTTGGCTGAGCGCGGATCAGCCGGCGCGCTTGAGTTGGCGGGCGAGTTCGCGTTTCTCCCGCCGCGCTTTCTCGCGCAGCCAGCCGAAACCCAGGCCGCCGCCAATGATCACCGCATAGGCCGCGAGTTCGATCGCGAAATTGCCGCCGATCCAGTTGGCGATGAATTTCTCATGCATGATCATCTTGCCGGCGGTCCAGAGCAGGGCACCGGCGCCGATATAGATGACGATCGGATAGCGATCGACCAGCTTGAGGATGATGGTGCTGCCCCAGACCACGATGGGCACCGAGATCAGCAGGCCGATCACCACGAGCGCGACGTTGCCGTGCGCGGCGCCGGCGACGCCGAGTACGTTGTCCAGACCCATCAGCGCGTCGGCGATGATGATGGTGCGCATCGCGCCCCAGAAGCCGCTGACCCGACTGATCTCGTGTTCGTCGTCGTGATGGTCTTCGGAAAGGAGCTTCAACGCGATCGGGATCAGCAGCAGTCCGCCGGCCAGCATCAGTCCCGGGAAGTGCAGCAGCCAGACCACGACCAACGTCATCAGCGTGCGCACGATGATCGCGCCGGCCGTGCCCCAGAAGATCGCTTTCTTCTGCAGATCCTTGGGCAGGCTGCGGGCGGCGAGCGCGATCACGATCGCGTTGTCGCCGGCCAGCACGAGGTCGATGAGGACGATCGCGAACAGCGCGGTGAAGAAGTCGGGCGACAGAAATTCCATGGATACCCCGTAGGTCAGTTGTCTGGCTGGGACAAGGACACGCAAAAACGCAGGCAAGACTTCGCCGTGTCTGGCGAAGGTCTTGCTCACTGCGTTACCGGGATGGGCGGTGAACGACAGCCACGTGACCGGGGCGAAAGCCCGTGATGACGATCCGCGCGCGAGGAGCTACTCCCCTTCGATCCGGGCATAAGTAGCGGCTGGCGCGGCCAAGGTCAAGCGTGCCGGTCCGGATCAGTCATGGAAGTTGACACTTCACCAGCAACCGCTTTGACGATCGCAAGCAGGAGCTTGGCGTCCGGCGCACGTGAATGTGCCTTCGTCGCCGGGTGGTCGGCACAGCGGTCTGGCAATTCTCGATGAGGCCGTTGCGTACCGTTCCGCGGCATCGTGAAGAGCGTTGATTCTTCCGGAGCATCGGCTCTCTGGCAGTCGACGTTTGGCCAAGCCCGCTTTGTTACCGGCCGCATGCCAAGGCATTGCTGTCCCGCCGCAGAATTCGGGGGCGCGACCGTCCGACACCGTACCCCCGCGTATTCCGACGCCTTGCTGCGCCGCCGCGCGGGTCTGCCGAGGTGCTGATTCACACCATCATGACTCGGTTTGCGCAATAAACACCCGAATTGTTAAGACCGCACTGAGCGGCGCATGAACGGGTAGGCAGGCCGGTAGTTACAGGTCGTTGATTTTGCTAGACTGCCGGCCGCCCGGGAATGGGCCCAAATGTTAAGCCACGCCATCGCCACTTTTAATTGTTAAAGTGAACGAGCTTTGCGTCCGTACGGGGTGGAGTGGACGCGTGCGATAACACCAATGAGGAGACTCCGAATGAAACGTAATGGCTTATTTGCCCTGATTGCCCTGTCACTGGCCGGTATCGGTGGTGCGGCGCAGGCGCAGGACTACAGCAACTGGTACATCGCTCCGCGCATCGGCGCCGTGATTCCGGACAGCGACCGCGAAACCGACACGTCGCTGTTCACCGGTATCGGCATCGGCTACTGGTCGACCCCGAACTTCGCGGTCGATTTCGAACTGACCCATAACAATGCCCAGTTCGAAGACGGCTCGCTCCGCGATGGCCGTGAATTCGAAAATGCCGGCGTCGGCTTCGCCGGTCGCTACTTCTTCGGCGATGCCGGCAGCTCGTGGCGTCCGTACGTGATGGGCGGCCTCGGCTTCCTGCGTCACGCCGCGATCTCGGGCGACAACCTGCGCCCGTTCAAGGTCAATGGCTGGGATCCGATGCTCACCGTCGGTGGCGGTATCCAGCACGGCTTCAGCGATCGTCTCGCCTTCCGCGCCGAAATCGCTGCCCGTTATGACCGCGACAACAACTCGCGTCAGTTCTACACCTCCGACGACAGCACCGGCTTCATCGACGCGATCGCCAGCGTCGGCCTGCTGATCAATTTTGGTGGTGGCGACGGCGTCGTCGCTCCGAGGGAAGTGCGTAACGATCCGCCGCCGGCCAAGCCGGAAACCTCGTGCCGTGACCTGGACGACGACAAGGACGGCGTGAACAACTGCGACGACCGTTGCGCCTCGACCCCGGCCGGTACCAACGTCGGCCCGGATGGCTGCCCGATCGACGTCGTGATCGATCTGCGCGGCGTGAACTTCAAGTTCGACCGTCCGAAGAAGGGTGAATCGAACATCGGTCCGACCCTGCAGGAACCGACTGCTGACTCGGTCGCGATCCTGGATCAGGCCGTCGACACGCTGCAGCGCAACCCGGCCGCCCGCGTTGCCGTCGTCGGTCACACCGATGCCGTCGGTACCGACGAGTACAACCAGGGTCTGTCCGAGCGCCGCGCGCGCATCGTGTATGACTACCTGACCTCGCACGGCATCGACGCCGGCCGTCTGTCCGGCCCGACCGGTTACGGCGAATCGCGTCCGATCGACACCAACGACACGAAGGAAGGCCGCGCGCGTAACCGCCGCACCGAACTCGAAGCGCAGAAGTAAGCGCAGTCGCTCAAGGCAACACCCGAAAGCCCGGCGCAAGCCGGGCTTTCTTTATGCGCCGTGCCGGCGGATCGGGCCCGGCGGAATGCTCCCGCCTCGCTCCTGATGCGCCGCCGTGGCCTAGCCCGCATTTCTCACACCCCTTCTACTGCGGCCGCCGATACGCTCGCCCTGACGCGCGCTGCTCCCTCGTGTCGGCTCGACGTAGTGTCGACTACGCCTTCGCCGTCACTGAAGTCCGCCGCGCGCCTCAGGACGGCGTCTCGACGCCCTCGCTACGAACGGGTGTGAGAAATGCGGGCTCTAGCCCCAGTACAGCCTTGCCGCTCCGCCGCAAGTCCCACTCGAAGGACTTGTACCCGCGCGCGTTAGCCGTCAGATTAGCCACCGCGCCGCCGCCCGCGCAGGAATGGCCCCGCGTTCGTTCCTGTCCCGTTGGCACGTTGCATTGGCAGCGCTACCACTCACGATTTTTCGCAGGAGGCTAGGTACATCGTGAACACCCCCTGGACTACCGAATCGCTATTCGAGGCGTTGCGCTCCGATACGAGCGTCGATCTCGAAGGCATAGAGCTCAACCTTGTCGGCGGCGTCGACGCCACCATCAACATCGCCATGCACGAGCACGGCGATCTGGCCATGCATCTGGCCGTGTCCGGCGAACAGATCTTCGTATCCTCCCCGCTGTGCCTGGCGAGCCAGGTCAAGGACCGCAACGCCTTCAACGAGGCCTGCCTGCGCCTGAACCCGGTCAACCCGCTTTCCAACCTGGGCCTGCAGAGCGTCGGCACCGATGATCTCTACATCGTATTCGGCGAACTCTCCAGCCGCTCGCCGCTGGTGGCCGTCGTGGAGGAAATCCACGCGCTCGCCGACAACACCATCCAGGCCGCCGAGGCCTTCGCCGACCATCTGAAGTGACCGCCCATGGCCATCTGGACCAAGATCATCACCCTGTTCCGCGGCGCCGCGCATGAAGCCGGCACGGCTGTCGTCGACGCCAACGCGATGCGCATCCTCGACCAGGAAGTGCGCGATTCGCAGAACGCGCTGCTGCGTTCCCGTGACGACCTCGCCAAGATCATGGCGCAGCGCAAGATCGCGAACGACAAGCTGAGCGACAAGAAAGCCAAGCAGACCGAATACAGCAACTACATCCGCGAGGCGCTCGCGCGCGACAACCGCGGCCTTGCGCAAGAGGTAGCCGTCAAGCTCGCGCAGATCGAGGCCGACATCGCGACCGAAGCCAAGATCATCGGCGACTACGACACCAGCATCACCAAGCTGCAGACTGCCTCGCGTCAGGCCGAAACCGTGATCACGCGCCTGAAGCAGCAGATCGACACGGTCAAGGCCACCGAAAGCGTGCAGCGCGCACAGGCGGCGCTGGCCGCCCAGAGCGCCGGCACCGGCGCCAAGCTCGGCACCGCGCTGGACTCGCTGGAGCGTATCAAGCTGCGCCAGACCGAGCGTGCCGCGCAGCTCGAAGTGGCCGACGAAATGGCCAAGGCCACCGGTGAAGATACCGATTTGCAGCGGCGTCTTGCCCAGGCGGGCATCGTCGCCGGTGAATCCTCGGCGGATTCCATCCTCGCGCGTTTCGAGTCGGCCACGCCGAAGGCCATCAGTCACGACGGCGTTCCGCAGCTCGACCACGCGGGTGCGGCCAGCAAGAGCAGTTGATCGGACGGCGCCCGCCGGCCATGCCGGCGGGCGTATGTCGAGGGAGGTTGCGGCGGACGGGGGCGTGAACCGCAGCCAGGCATGAGTACGGGGAGGGCGTATGCCAGTCTGGGTTCGGCTGATGCGGGCGTTCCACCGGCATCTGGCGCTGATGAGCTGGGGCGTACTGTTCGGCGTCGTGCTGCTGCACTGTCTTGTCAGCTGGGAACTGATGCTACTGGCCGGCGAGGAAAAGCTGGTCACGTTCACCGACTGGTTCTATTACTACGTCGTTACCGCGACCACGATCGGCTACGGCGACCTCTCGCCGCAGACACCGGCCGGACGCTGGATCGCCGTGCTCTGGTTGCTGCCCGGCGGGGTCACGCTGTTCGCCATGTTCATCGGCAAGGCAACCACCGGATTGATCGATACCTGGAGGCGCAGAGCCATGGGCAAGCACAGTTATCCCGGCATGAGCGGCCATACCGTCATCGTGGGCTGGATGGGACGCGATACCTTGCGCATGCTGGATCTGCTGAGCCAGGACAGCACTACCGACGACGAGGGTATCGTCCTTGTCGCTTTGGAAGAGATGGAAAATCCGCGGCCCGAGCACATCCGCTTCGTGCGCGTCGACTCGTTGGCCGATCCGGTCTGCTACCAGCGCGCCGGCATCGCTGCCGCGGCCCGTATCATCGTGAATGCGGCGAGCGACGAGCAGACCCTGGCCGCCGCGTTTGCCGTGCTCGCAAACAAGCCGCGTGGCCATGTCGTCGTGACCTTCGAGCGCTGCGAAACCTGCGCCGTGCTCAAGGCCCACTATCCGGTAGTCGAATGCGTACTGCCGCTGCACGTCGAGGTCATGGTGCGCGCGGCGCAGGACGCTGGCAGCTCAGCGATCGCGGCTGAATTGTTGTCCGTCGCCCGTGGCGCGACGCAGTTCAGCGTGCGCGTGCCAGCGCAGACCCAGGCGCTCGGCTACGGCAAGCTGTTCAATGTCTTCAAGCACGAGCTCGGCGTGACCTTGCTCGGCTATACCGCGGGCGTGGGTGCGCAACCGCGTCTCAACCCGCCCGATACCGACCGCGTCGCCGCCAACGCGACGCTGTATTACATCGCCGATCAGCGCGTCGACCCGGCGCGCATCAATTGGGGAGCCTGTACGCCATGAGCTGGTTGGGAAAGATGTTCGGATCCAAGCCCGAGGAGCCGGCGATCGCGCCGGTCGGACCGCTGGGCCTGCGCCTGAAAGGTGCCGTCGCGGTGGACAGTCTTCCGTTCCGCGTCGCCGGCGACCGCCTGCTGTTCGAGGCGCCCGAGGGCAATCAGCTGATCGAGGCCTGGGGCGAAGTCGAACTCGGCGGCGGATCGCGGCTGCATCGCTACTACCTCACCGATGACGCGTTCGTGCAGGTCAGCACCACGGCGGGCCAGATGGACGACGTCAAACTGTTCGTCTTCCACGAAACCGTCAATCCGCCGAACCAGACCGCGTTCAACGACTGGGTCAAGCGCGGTTCGCAGATCGGTGCGGCGCAACTGGACGTCAACGGCCAGCACTACGATCGCGTCTGGGGCGAAGGCGTCACGGGCGACTGGGCCCCGCCGGTCGTGTTCGACGAAAAGGTCTACAACAAGGACTTCCGCGAACCGGACTACGAACTGACCCACTATGCGATGCTGTATCAGCGTCTCGTGCCGGGACTCGATCGCTATGAATACGTGCTGGTCAGTGCCGAAGACTACGGTCCCAACGAATACTGCATCACCTTCTCGGTCGGCGTGGACGTGAGCCAGGCCGACCTCACCATCACCTGAAAGGAGCTAGTCATGACCGATTCGATTATGCGTTACCTCGGTGGCGTGCCGGCCTTCCTGTCCTATTTCGCGATCGGCGCCGGGCTGATCGTGCTGTTCTGCCTGGTCTACGTGCGCCTGACGCCGCATGCGGAATTCGCGCTGATCAAGGAAAACAAGTCGGCCGCGGCGATTGCGTTCGGCGGCGCGCTGATCGGCTTTGCGCTGCCGCTGCACGCGGCGATATCGCATGCGGTCAGCCTGCTCGACTGCGTGCTCTGGGGTGTGGTCGCGCTGATCGTGCAACTGTTCGCATTCTTCGCGGTGCGCATCGTCATCTCCGATCTGCCCGGCCGCATCGCGCGCGATGAACGCGCCGCCGGCATCTACTCCGCGGCCGTCGCGATCTCCGTCGGTCTGGTCAACTCGGCCAGCATGACCTACTGAGGGCCAGCGCCATGAAACGATCCCCAACCGTCCGCCTGCTGCTCATGGGCGCTGCGCCCGTGCTGCTGACCGCCTGCGAAGCGCAGGAAGAAGCCGTCCTGTACAAGGACGCCACCGAATGCGTGGCCGCGGCGCGCCTGACCGAAGACCAGTGCAAGGCCGCCTTCGACCACGCCAAGTCGGAGCATGAACGCGTCGCGCCGCGCTATACCTCGCAGGCCGACTGCGAAACCGATTTCGGCGCGACCAAATGCCAAAGCGTGAACCAGGGCGCCGGCATCCAGTACATCCCGCTGATGGCCGCGTATGCACTGGGCTACTACGCGGGTCGGCCGAACTATTACCAATCGCAGCCTTTGTACTACTCGCGCACCAGCTACGACTCCAGCGGCGGCTACGTCAATTCCGGCGGCCAGCAGATCTCGCGCACGACCGGCAATGCCACCGTCTCTCGCAGTTCGATGGAACCGCCCTCGCGTGCGGTGACCATGTCGCGTTCCGGCTTCGGCTCGTCCTCCAGCGCCAAGGGCGGCTGGGGCGGCTCGTCGGGCAGCTGACGGTGCGCCGCGTAGCGATCCAGGAACGTTCCGACTGGCGCGAGACCGCAACCGGGTTCGGTTTCCGCTTCCACACCATCGACGGCGAGCCGTACTGGGACGAAAGCGCGTACTACGCGTTTTCGCTCCGGCAGATCGAGGAGGATCTCGAGGACCCGACGACCGAACTGCATGAGATGGCGATGGGCCTCGTCGGCGAGATCGTCGCGAGCGAGGAAATGATGGACCAGCTCGCGGTGCCGGCCGCCTACCGCGACTGGATCGCCGAATCCTGGCGCCGCGGCGAGCCGCACCTGTACGGACGCATGGACCTGGCCTACGACGGCAAGGGACCGGCCAAGCTGTTCGAGCTCAACTACGACACGCCCACCGCGTTGTATGAAGCGGCGTTTTTTCAATGGGTATGGCTCGACCAGCAGAAGGCCCGCGGTCAGCTGCCGGATGCGGCCGACCAGTACAACCTGCTGCAGGACCTGCTTGTCGAAACCTTCGCGACGATGGCGCCGGACCTGGCCAAGCCGCTGTATTTCTCCGCCGTGCGCGATTCGCTCGAAGACCAGGGCACCATCGACTACCTGCGCGACTGCGCCGAGCAGGCCGGCGTCACGACGCGCTCGATCGCGATCGAGGACATCGGGCTTTCGACCGACAGCCGCTTCACCGATCTCGAGGACTACGTCATCGAGTCGCTGTTCAAGCTGTATCCGCTGGAGTTTCTCTTCGCCGAGCGCTTCGGCCCGGCGCTGCCGCGCTCGGGCATTCGTCTGATCGAGCCGCCGTGGAAAACCCTGCTGAGCAACAAGGGCATATTGCCGCTGTTGTGGCAAAAGCACCGCGGCCATCCGAACCTGCTCGAAGCGCATTTCGAGACCGCCGCCAGTGCAGCGCTCGCGCCGGGCTGGGTCAGAAAGCCGCTGTATTCGCGCGAAGGCGCGAATGTGACCGTGATCCTCGCCGACGGCAGCCAGCATGTGGCCGCCGGTCCGTACGACGATTCGCCGTGGATCCGCCAGGCCGCGCACCCGCTGCCGCGGTTCGACGGCAACTACGCCGTCATCGGCAGCTGGGTCGTCGCCGACCGCGCCGCCGGCATCGGCATCCGCGAAGACACGACGCTGATCACGCGCGACACCTCGCGGTTCGTGCCGCACATCATCGTTGACTGACTGGCCGGTGCGGTTTTGCACGGCGCTCAAGCGCGAGAGCGGTGGTTCCGCCAGTGCATCGGTGAGGTAAGCCTGCGCAGCACGATACGTTGCGTCGGCCGTATGAAGTGCTGTGCCAGATCCGGTTGAAAACACGAAGGGCGCCTCGCGGCGCCCTTCGTACTTCAGCATGATGCGCTGAGGGTTACCAGATCTTCACCTGCTTGTCGCCGTCGCGCACCATGGCGTCGCCGCTCTTGCAGCCGAAGGCCTGGGCGAAGGCGGGCATGTTGGACGGCGCGGCGATGGCGCGGAACTGCGCCGGCGCATGCGGATCGACGTTGAGGCGGCGTTTGAGTTCGGCGTCGCGGAATGCGCGGCGCCAGACCTGGGCGAAGTTCAGGAAGAAACGCTGGTCCGGTGTGAGGCCGTCGATCTTCGCGTCCGGATCGGCGGACTTGCTTTGCGCCAGCTTGAACGCGTCGTAGGCCATGTTCAGGCCGCCGAGATCGGCGATGTTCTCACCCAGGGTCAGTTTGCCCTTGACGTGCAGATCTTCGATCGCGACGTAGTTGTCGAACTGCTGCACGAGCTTGGCCGTGCGCGCGTCGAATTTCTCGCGGTCTTCCTTCGTCCACCAGTCGGCCAGGTTGCCCTTGGCGTCGAACTTGCTGCCTTCGTCGTCGTAGCCGTGCAGGATCTCGTGACCGATCACCGCGCCGATGCCGCCGTAGTTCAGCGCGTCGTCGGCCTTGGGATCGAAGAACGGCGGCTGCAGGATCGCCGCCGGGAACACGATCTCGTTCTGCAGCGGGTTGTAGTAGGCGTTGACGGTCTGCGGCGTCATGCCCCATTCGCGGCGGTCGACCGGCTTGTTGATCTTGGCCATTGACCAGTCGTTGTTGAACTTGGCCGCGGCGGCGACGTTGGCGAAGTAGTTGTCGGGCTTGACCGTCAGGCCGTCCCACTTGCGCCACTCTTCCGGGTAGCCGATCTTGGGCGTGAACGAGGCCCACTTCTCCAGCGCCTTCTTTTTCGTGTCCGCGCCCATCCAGTCGAGCTTTTCCAGCCGCGCCTTGGTTGCCTGGCGTAGGTTGTCGACGAGTTCCTGCGCGCGCTGCTTGGCTTCCGGCGGGAAATTCTTCGCGACGTAGAGCTGGCCCATCGCCATGCCCATGCCGTTCTCGACCGATTCCAGGACACGCTTCCAGCGCGGCTGGTTTTCCTGCTGGCCGCGCAGCGTCTTGCCGTGGAAACCGAAATGGGCTTCGGCCAGCGCATCGTTGAGGTACGGCGCGGCGCCGTCGATGGTCTTGAAGCGCAGGTAGGCGCGCCAGTCGGCGACCGGTACCTGCTCGATCATCGTGTCGACTTCGGCGAAGAACTTCGGCTGCGACAGCGAGAAGCCCTTGCTGTCGGACAGGTTCTGGCTGGCGAAGAACTTGTTCCAGCCGAAATGCGGATTCTGCTTTTGCGCTTCGTCGAGCGAAACGAAGTTGTACTGGTTTTCCGGCGAACGCAGCTCGACCGGCGCGAGCGAAGCCTTGGCCAGGCGCGTCTCGAATGCGAGCACGGTCGCGGCCTGCTTGGTCGCATCAGCTTTAGGCGTACCGGCCAGCTCGAGCACCTGGGCGACGTAGGCGATATAGGCCTCGCGGATCTTCTTGTAGCTGCCGTCCTTGCCGTCCTCGAGGTAGTACGCGCGCTCGGGCAGGCCCAGGCCGCCCTGGAAGGCGTAGGCGATTTCCATCGACGAGTTCTTGAAGTCGGCTTCGCCGCCGAAATTGAACAGCAGGCCCAGGCCGGCCGCATGCGTGTCATGCACGAAGGCGACGACTTCCTCCGGCGAGTTCAGGCTGTCGACACGCTTGAGCCAGTCGGCGATCGGCGTGACGCCGGCCTTGCTCGCCGCGGCGGCATCGATGCCGCTCTGGTAGAACGCGCCGATCTTCGCTTCGATCGAGGTGGGTGCGAGCGAGGCAAGGTTCTTGGCTGCCGCTTGTGCGAGATCGTGGGTCGCGTGGATCGACGCCTCGTCGAGCTGTTCGAAGCTGCCCCAGGTCGAGCGGTCGCCGGGGATCGCGTTGGCTTTGAGCCAGGTCGCGTTGGTGTAGCCGAACAGATCGTCGCAGACCTTGCGCTGCGTATCGAACTGCTTGGTGTCGATACCGCGGGTCAGTTCGATCGTCGCGGCGGACGTGAGGCTGGCGCAGGCGAGGCCGATGGCCAGCACGAGGGGTTTGATCAAGCGGTTGTTCATGGATTGCCTCTTTGGCGCTGTTCCCGCTGCTGCGGGTTATTTGAAAGACTGGCGTTGGATTTTTTGCAAACGTGACATTTACCAGATCACGACGCGCTGTTCCGCATCGCGCGCCATCGCGTCGCCGCCCTTGCACGAGAATGCTGTGGCGAACTCGGGCAGGTTGGCGACCGGGCCGAGCACGCGCCATTTCGCCGGCGCATGCACGTTGGACTGCACCTGCAGACGCAGCGCCTCGGGACGCTGCGCCGTGCGCCAGGCCTGGGCGAAGGCGAGGAAGAACCGCTGTGCCGGACTCAAGCCGTCGACGGGCGCGTCGGTCTTGCCGGCGCGCGCGATCTGGAACGCATCCCAGGAAACCTGAAGGCCGCCGAGGTCGGCGATGTTCTCGCCGAGCGTGAGCTTGCCCTGGATCGCCAGACCGTCGACGGCAATGAATCCGTCGAACTGCTTGACCAGCGTGTCCGTGCGCGCGTTGAACTGGGTGCGGTCCTTTTCGCTCCACCAGTTCGCGAGGTTGCCCTTGGCGTCGAACTGGCTGCCCTGGTCGTCGAAGCCGTGCAGCAGTTCGTGACCGATGACCGAGCCGATGCCGCCGTAGTTGACCGCGTCGTCCATCTTCGCGTCGAAGTACGGCGGCAGCAGCTGCGCGGCCGGAAACACGATCTCGTTCTGCAGCGGGTTGTAGTAGGCGTTGACGGTCTGCGGCGTCATTTCCCACTCGCTGCGGTCGACCGGCTTGCCGATCTTGGCGTACAGGCGCCGGGCCTCGAAGCGGCCGGCGGCTTCCGCGTTCGCGTAGTAGTCGCCCCGAGCTATGGTCAGGCCGGAATAGTCGCGCCAGCGGTCCGGATAGCCGATCTTACTGACCAGCGTATCGAGCTTGGCATAGGCGGCCTGCTTGGTCGCCGCGTCCATCCATTCGAGCTTGCCGATGCGCACGCGCAGGGCTTTCTTGAGATTTTCCACCAGCTGCTCGGCGCCGGCCTTGGACGCCGGCGGGAATACGCGGGCGACGTAGATCTCACCGACCGCCTCGCCGAGCGCGGCGTTGGTCGCGTCCAGCGCGCGGCGCCAGCGCGGCTTGAGCACTTCCACGCCGCGCAGGGTCTTCGAGCGGAACGCGAACTGCGCATCGACGAAATCGCTGGACAGATACGCGGCCGCGCCGTCGGCGATGTGGAAGCGCAGGTACGCCTGCCACTGCGCCAGCGGCACCTCGATGAGCGCCTTGTCCATCGCGGCGAAGAACTGCGGCTGGGCCAGCGAGAATTTCCTGATGTCGTCGCGGCCGAGCGCGCCGAAATACTTCGCCCAGGAAAAATGCGGCGTCTTCGCATCCGCTTCGGCGACGCTGTGGATGTGATAGAAATTGTTCGGATCGCGCAGCGCGAGCGGATCCAGCGAGTCCTTCGCCAGACGCGTTTCCAGCGCGACGACGTGCTTCGCGTTTTCCGTCGCCTTTGCATCGCCGGTCAGGCGTAGCAGGGTCGCGACATAGTCCTGATACTGCTGCAGCAGCGCCTTGGATTTCGCGTCGTCGCGAAAATAATATTCCCGGTCCGGCAGACCGAGTCCGCCCTGCGTGGCATAGCCGATGACCTGTCCGGCGTTCTTCATGTCCGACTCGGGACCGAAATCGAACAGCACCTGGGTACCCTGTGCGTGCCACTCGCGCAACAGCGGCGCGATGTCGGCATTGCTCTGAAGCGCCGCAATGCGCTTCAGATCGGGCGCGAGCGGTGTGGCGCCGGCCTTCTCGATGGCGGCTTCGTCCATCGCGCTCGCAAAAAAATCACCGATCTTCTGCGTCGCGCTGCCGGGCTTGCCCGGGTTCGCCGCCGCGGCCTTCAGCACCTCGTGCAGCACGTCCTCGTTGCGCTGCTGGATCTCGTTGTCGAGGCTCCACTGGCTGTATTCGGGCGGAATCGGATTGCTCGCCAGCCAGCCGCCATTGGCGTACTGGAAGAAATCGCTGCAGGCGCTGGTTTTGTTGTCGAAATTGCGCGCATCCAGACCATGCTCATTCGTATGGGCTGCGGCGAGGGTGGTCGACAAGGCCAGGACCAGGGCCGCCAGGCGCGGCGTGGCGGAGCGCAGGTTCATGCGGAAATTCCGGAGCATGGCTAAGATCGTCAGCCTAGGCATAAAACCCGGCATATTACAGTGTCAAAGGTTTGGACGCCGCTCGCCGCATGCGTGACCAGACGAGGGTTCACGCTGCGCTCGCGTCCGCTGTGCGCGCAGCGGACGCAGGCATAATCGGTCCGGGTTCGCTGCCACGGAGTCGCCATGCAGGTCCAGTTCTGCGGTGCCAATGGCGAGGTGACCGGTTCGTCGCATCTGCTGCGCGTCGGCGACCGCCAGATCCTGATCGACTGCGGCATGATTCAGGGCGACGAAGAGACCGAGCGGCGCAATGCCGAACCGTTTCCGTTCGACCCGCAGCGCATCGACGCGCTCGTGCTCAGCCATGCCCACATCGACCATATCGGACGCGTGCCGCTGCTGGTCAAGCGCGGCTTCCACGGACCGATCTACGCGCAGGCGGCGACGACGGACCTGAGCCGCATCATGCTCGAGGACGCGGCCTCGATCGCCGAAAGCGACATCGTCCGCGACAACCTTGAGCGCCTGCAGCAGGGACTCAAGCCGCAGCAGCCTTTGTATACCCGCGCCGACGCGCGCGCCGCGCTCGAGCGCCTGCATCCGCTGCCCTACGACAGCGAGCTGGAAATACTGCCGGGCGTGATGCTGCGCCTGCGCGACGCGGGCCATATCCTGGGTTCGGCCGTCGTGGAGATCTGGCAGCTTGGCGGCCGCAAGCTCGTGTTCTCGGGCGACATCGGTCCGCGCGGCACGCCGATCCTGCGCGACCCGGCACCGATCGACCACGCCGACATCGTGCTCATGGAGTCGACCTACGGCAATCGGCTCCACCGCTCGCGCAGCGATACCATTGCCGAACTCGGCCGCATCTTCGCTACGGCGCTGAACACCGGCGGCAACGTCGTGATTCCGGCCTTCGCGGTCGGGCGCAGCCAGGAACTGCTGTACTGGATGGCCGAGCACTACGACGACTGGAACATGGATCGTTTCCGGATCTTTCTCGACAGTCCGATGGCCGGCAAGGTGCTCGAGGTCTACGAGCGGCATGAAGACCTGTTCGACGAGGACGCGCGTGCGCTGTGGGCGCGCCGGCCGCATCCGCTGCGCCTGCCGAATCTGCGCGTGACCGTATCGGTCGCCGAATCGCAGGCGATCAACCAGCACGAGGGTGGCGCTGTCATCATCGCCGGGTCGGGCATGTGCAACGGCGGGCGCATCCGTCATCACCTGCGCCAGAACCTAGCCCGGCACAACGCACACATCCTGTTCGTCGGCTACCAGGCGCAGGGCACGCTGGGGCGGCTGCTCGTCGACGGCGTCAAGCGCGTGAAACTGTTCGGCGACTGGATCGACGTGCACGCGCACCGGCATACGGTCGGCGGGCTGTCGGCGCATGCGGACCAGGCCGGCCTGCTCGACTGGTACGGCCACATCGGCGCGCATGCGCCGGTTTATCTCGTGCACGGCGAGGACATCGCGCGCGAAGCGCTGGCCGACAAGCTGCGCGAGCGCTTCCGCTGCCGCGTCGAGCTGAGCCAGCCGGGCATGACGGCGCCGGTATAGCGGTCCGCCATATGCGTCACTTTCGCGAACGGCCTGGTTTACCCTGATGGCCACACGCCACGCAGCCCACCATGTCCCGACTTCTCGTCTTCCAGCATGTGGCGGCCGAGCCGCTGGGTACGCTGGATCGCCTGATCCGCCACCGCGGCCACCGCATCAAGTTCGTCAACTTCGAGCGCCATCCGGACGCCGAACCGTGCATCGACCGCTATCGCGGCCTGATCGTGCTCGGCGGTCCGATGAACGTCGAAGACCGCGCGCACCGCGAGCACCTGCTGACCGAGATGCGCGCGATCGAAGCCGCGCTGAAACAGGAAAAGCCGGTGCTCGGCATCTGCCTCGGGGCGCAGTTGCTCGCGCATGTGCTCGGCGCGCCGATACGGCGCCAGCGCGAGGCCGAGATCGGCTGGTACGACGTCGTTACCACGACCGCGGGGCAGGCCGATCCCGTGCTCGCGCCGCTGGGGTCGCAGGCGCCGCTGTTCCAATGGCACAACTACACATTTGAAACTCCGGCCCAGGCGCAGCATCTGGCCCACAGTTCGGCCTGTCCCAACCAGGCATTCCGCTACGGCAGCAATGCCTATGGCTTCCAGTTTCACCTCGAAGCGAACCAGGCGCTGATCGAACGCTGGCTGCGCACGCCGGAGTATCTGAACGAACTCGAGGCGGCCGGGCTGGCGCAGGATTCCGAGGCGATCCGCGTCCGCACCGCGCGCGAAGCCGCCACGATGGAGCAGCGCGCCGAGCAGGTGTTCGGCGAATTCCTCGACCTGGTCGGCCGGCCGCTGCGGCGCATCACGCTGGGGTCGCGCTGACGCGCCGCAGCGGCTGCGATACGCCGGAGAATCCGGTATACATCTGTGGACGCTCTCGGGGAGGGAGATACGCATGTCCCGCACACAACTCGCGCGATTGTTCGCGCGCAGCTTCGCCATTGCCCGCATCGCCGCTGCGCGCGGCGAGCCGCTCGATGAAGCGCTGCAGCGCGCCGATGCGCAGCGCGCGGCGCGGCGGCGCTTCCTGCAGCAGGGCGCTATCGCCGCCTCGGCGCTGGCCGTCGCCTCCTGCGCCCGCGTGGCGCCGCGGGCAGGCGAGGTTGGCGAAGTCGTGATCGTCGGTGGCGGCATCGCCGGACTGTCCGCCGGATGGCGCTTGCGCCAAGCCGGCGTGGCCGTGCGCATCATCGAGGCGCAGAACCGCTGCGGCGGCCGCATGCTGAGCCTGCGCGACCACTTCGCCGACGGCCAGGTGTGCGAACTCGGCGGAGAGCTCATCGACAGCGGGCATCTGCGCATGCACAAGCTGGCGGCGGAACTGGAACTGACGCTCGATGACCTCATTGGCCCGGAAACACCGGGCCTGGAAGACGGTTGGTATTTCGACGGCCGCCTGCGCAGCGAGCACGAAGTGCTGCAGGCGTTCGCGCCGGTAGCCGCGCTGATCGCGCGCGACCAGGCCGTGATCGGCGACGCGGACATCGGCAGCGGCAGCGCCCCCGCGGTCCACGAACTGGATCGCCTGACCCTCGCGCAATGGTTCGATCGCAACGGCGTCAGCGGCTGGCTGCGCACCCTGCTCGAGGTGGCCTATACCACCGAGATGGGGCTGGAATGCGACCAGCAGTCGGCGCTGAACCTGCTCACCTTCATCGACGCGGACACCGAGAAATTCCGCCTGTTCGGCGACAGCGACGAGCGCTATCACGTGCGCGGCGGCAACGACCTCGTGACGTCGGCGCTGTCCGCGAAGCTCGACGATGCGATCGAGACCGGCACGGTGCTCGAAGCGCTGGGCCAGTCCGCCGACGGCCGCTACGTGCTGTCGCTGCGCCGCGGCGGCGCGAGTACGCAGGTGCGCGCGGCGCAGGTCATCCTCGCGCTGCCGTTCACGACCTTGCGCCAGGTGCGCCTCGACGTGGAGCTGCCCGCGGCCCAGCGCGACGCGATCGCGCGGCTGCGCTACGGCACGAATGCGAAACTCATGATCGGCTTCGAGCGGCGCGTCTGGCGCGAGAACCGCATCGGCAACGGCAGCCTGATGTGCGACCTGGGCCTGCAGACCACCTGGGAAACCAGCCGCCAGCAGGCGGGCGCCGCCGGCATCCTGACCAATTTCACCGGTGGCCGGCACGGACTCGACATCGGCCAGGGCACGCCGAAGTTCCAGGCCGACAAGGCCGCGGCATCCCTCGACGCGGCCTGGCCCGGCATCGCCGCCTCGCGCGGCGCGGCGCGCGAAGCACGCTTCCACTGGCCCAGCCATCCGTGGACCCAGGGCAGCTATGCCTGCTTCGGTCCGGGCGACTGGACCGGCCTGCGCGAACACATCGCCACACCGAGTGGAAACCTGCACTTTGCCGGCGAGCACTGTTCGCCCGACAACCAGGGCTTCATGGAAGGCGGACTGGAATCGGGCGAAGTCGTGGCCGAGCGCATCCTCGCGCGCCACAGCGCCGCGGTCGCGCCGCTGCGGCGGCGTCTGGCTGGTATCGCCTGATATTCATGTCGCGCATCGCGTAGCCGCCCGCGGTTCGAGACCGCGTCAGTGCGGCGCGCCCGCGCCGTAAGCCCATTGCGCGAAGAACGCGGCCAGGTCCTGGCCGCTGGCGCGTTCCATCGCGGCCTGTAAGTCCGCGGTCTCGACGGATTTTCCAGAATATTTTTTCGTATACAAAGAAATTCCGTGCCAGAATGCGGCGTCGCCGAGTCGTGTGCGCAGTTCGTGCAGCGCGAGCGCGCCTTTCTGGTAGACCACGGCGCGGTCCTCCGAGCTGGGTTTGTTCCAGTCCGGAAACACCAGCGGCCTGTCGTGGCCGGCGGCGACGAGTTCGGCGTGGCGCTTGCGCCAGGCATCGATCTGGCGCTGATAGGCCTGCGCGCCGTAGCGCTGTTCCTGCCAGCTGGCGGCCATGAACGTGACCAGGCCCTCGTTGAGCCAGAAATGCGTCCATTCGCGGCAGGTGATTTCGTTGCCCCACCACTGATGCGCGACTTCATGCGCGATCAGGCCGGTCGCGGTCGGATCGGCGAGCACTCGCCGGGCGTAGTCGTCCGACAGCAGCGCAAAGCCCGACAGTTCCTGGCCGATGGTTTTGGCGACCAGCGCCTGGGCATAGCCGCGGTCCGGATACGCCACGCCGGCGCGGCGCGCGAAGTAGCGCAGCATGTCGCCGGTTTCGGCGAAGACACGGCGCAGTTCATCGTCGCTATAGCCCTCGCCGAGAAAGCGCAGCACTAGGCGTCCGTCGCGCACGGATACATCGCGGAAACGGCCGGCGGCGAAGCCCATGACATAGCCCGGGATCGGGCGACGCTGGCGCCAGTGGAACTGTTCACGTCCATCGGCGAGCGAGGTCCGCGAGACCTGTTCGCCGTTGCCGATGGCGGCGAGGCCGCGCGGCAGGATCACGCGCAGGTCGATGCTCGCGCGCTCGCCGGGACTGTCGATGCCGGGCAGCCATTGGCTGGTCGAGAAAATCGTATAGACCTGACTGCGTTCCGGCGCGAAATGCAGGCCGAAACGCGGCGTGCCGTGGTAGTGCAGGTCGACGTCGATCGTACGGCCGCGGTGCAGCGCCCGCGGCAGCGTGATCGCGAGTTGCTTGCCGGATTGCGTGAAGGGCAAGGTGTCGCTGCCGCGCCGTATCGCCTCGATCACGAGGCCGTCGTTGTCGAGCGTGATGGCTGTCAGGCCGTCACGAAGCGCACGCAGGCGCAGCGTGGCCTCGCCGCGCACCGTCTGCGTCGCGATGTCCGGTTCGACGCGCACGTCGTAATGCAGCAGATCGAACGGCCGGGTCTCGACGGTGGCGTCGTACGCGCTGCGCGGCGTTCGTGCGGCGCAGGCGCCGAGCAGAACGAACAGGCAGACGATCATTAGGCCGCGCACGATGCGAACGCTCACGCGCCAGCGTCCAGCCGCGCCGCGAGTTCCGCCAGCCGCTGCGGCGTGCCGACGTCGGTCCACTCGCCGCGGTGATGCATGCCGGCAACGCGGCCGCGCGCGATCGCCGCGTACAGCAGCGGCGCGAGCTTGAAGCGCGGCGGCGTCGCGTCAGCAACCGCCGCGTCGCCGACGCAGTCGCGCCAGCCGTGGAGCAGGGCCGGGCGGTACAGGCCGATGCCGGCGAAGGTCAGCCGCGCCGCGGCCGCAGTGTCCGAAACCAAGCGATCGCCAGCGAGCACGAAATCCCCTTGTGGATGATGCGGCGGATTGTCGACCAGCACGAGGCAGGCGAGATCGTCGTCGCGCAGTACGAGCCGCGCGAGATCGACGTCGCAATGGACGTCGCCGTTGAGCGCGAGGAACGGTTCGTCGCCGAGCAGCGGCAACGCGAGCCGCATACCGCCGCCGGTCTCGAGCGGTTCGGCGCCTTCGTGGCTGTAGTGGATGCGCAGGCCCCAGTCCGCGCCGTCGCCGAGCGCGGCCGGAAACGCCTCGGCCAGCCACGAGGTGTTGATGACCACGTCGCGTACGCCGAAGGCGGCGAGACGTTCGAGATGCCGGTCGATCAGGCGCCGGTCGCCCGCGCGCAGCAGCGGCTTGGGCGTGTGCGTGGTCAGCGGCTGCATGCGTTCGCCCTTGCCGGCGGCGAAGATCAGCGCCTTCATACGCCGGCGGCCTCGTCGCGGCGCACGCGCAGGTCGGTGTCGCCGACGAAGCGCGTGAGCAGCGCGACGAAATCGGCGAGTTCCGCGTAGCGGCCGGCGACGTCGAGCACGTAGTGCAGCACCAGCGGCAGATCCTGCAGGTACTGCGGCTTGCCGTCGCGATAGCACAGCCGGCAGAACAGGCCCAGCACCTTGATGTGGCGCTGCAGCCCGGTGAAATCGAACCAGCGCCGGAACAGCGCCGTTTCGGCCGTGGTCCTGCCGGCGGCGACGAGGCGCAGCCGGTACGCCTCGACCCAGGCCTCGACTTGCAAGCGCGGCCACGCGATGTAGCAGTCGCGCAGCAGCGAGGCGAGATCGTAAGTCAGCGGCCCGTGCAGCGCGCCCTGGAAATCGATGATGCCCGGCGATGGCGCCGCGATCATGAGATTGCGGCTGTGGAAGTCGCGGTGCACGAAGCAGTACGGCTGCGCCTGCACCGCGTTGAGGATGCGGCGGAACGCGAGTTCGACGACATCCCATTCGATACATTCCAGCGTGACGCCGAGATGGCGCTGCAGCAGCCATTGCGGCAGGTATTCCAGTTCCATCTGCAGGCGCGCTTCGTCGTAGCGCTCGAGCACGCTGCCGTCCAGGCGCGTCTGCATGACGAACAGCGCATCGAGCGCGGCGCCGTAGAGGGCATCCGCGCTGTGCGCATCGAGTTCGGGCAGATAGGTGCGTGTACCCAGATCTTCGATCAGCAGGAAGCCGCGTTCCACGTCGGCCGCATGCACCGCCGGCACATGCAGCCCGGCCGCACCCAGCTGCGCGCCGATGCTCAGCCAGGGCCGCACGGGCTCGAGTTGCGGCGGCGAGTCCATGACGATGACGCTCGCGCCGCCGCGCCGCACGCGCCAGTAGCTGCGGAAACTCGCATCGGCGGAGGCGACCTGCAGGGACTGCGGATCGGCGCCGCAGGCGGCGACGAAGTCGCGCAGCGCGGCGTGGCGTTCGGTGTCGTTCATGGCGATGGTCTCAATGCGGACCGGCCGCGACCGGGCGCGCCTCGCCGATGTAGAGATCGATCTCGATGCGGTCGTTGCGCGAGTAGACCAGCCAGCGTCCGTCGGCGCTGAAGTTCAGCGCCGGCGCGAAGGTATTGGGTGCGTCGGCGAGCAGGGTCTTGATGCGGCCGCTGGTCAGATCGTAGCGCTGCACGTAGCGCTTGCCGGCCTCGTCGCGCACGACGAACGCGAGCCCGCCACCGTGCAGCGCGGCGTAGGTGTTGTCCGGCTGCAGGCCGCTGCCGGGTTCGGGCTTGTCCAGCACGACGCGGCACTCGGTCGCGTCGAGGCGGCACAGGCGCAGGCCCGGCTCCGCGGCGACGTCGATCACGAGGTGGCGTTCGTCACTCGTGAAATGTTCCACATTGGCATCCAGCAGCAGGCGTGCGCCGCTGCCGTCCGCCGCCGCGCGCCAGAGCTGGTCGCGTTCGTTCTTGCGCCGCACGTAGAAGATCCAGCGGCCGTCGCCGCTGTACTGCGCGTAGCGCGCGTCCTCGCCGAGGCCGGTCACGGGCTGGGCCTGGCGCGCGGCGAGGTCGTAGCGATAGACCTCACTGTGCTCGCTGCTGCAGGCATACGGCAGGCATTCGGTGCCGTCGCTGCGGTTGAGGATCGCGGTCACGAGCAGATGCGTGGCATCGGGATGCCAGTGGGGCCGGACCCAGCGCTGGCTCGCATCCAGCGTCAGGCGCTGCACGCCGGTGCCGTCGGGCTTGGCGAGGTAGAGCGCTTCGAGACCGTCGCGGTTGGACCCGAACGCGAGCCAGCGTCCGTCGGGCGAATAGGCCGGCTGGTTGTTGTAGCGCTGCGATGCGGTGATCGGTTCCGGCGGTTTCTGCGGGTCGCTCAGATCGGCGTGCCACAGGTTGGCCTGATAGTCGGCGATCTCGTAGAGCAGGGCGCCGTCGCGGGCCACGTCGGGATAGCGCGCGCCCCGCGCGCCGAGGAATTCGAGCGCGCCGGTCGCCGCGTCCGTGCGGTACAGCGCGCGGTAGCCGAACAGGTCGCCGGCCAGCACGAGTGCCGTGTCCCCCGGCAGCCAGGCCGCGCCATAAATAAGACCATTGGCCTCGACCAATACGCGCGCGCGCGCCGGTGCGGCGAGCGGCAGTATCCAGATCCGCTGCAGGCTGTGCTGGCCGCGCGTGAAGACGAGCTGGCTGCCGTCGGCGGAGAAGCGCGGGTTCTGGTCGGCCAGCGCCTGTTCGCCCGGATCGGTCAGCGGGCTGACCTTGCCGCTGGCGCGATCGAGCAGGGCCAGTCCGGTGCGGCCGGCCTCGCGCGCCTGCGCGAACACCACGCTGCGGCCGTCCGGCGACGCGTCGATGCGGCTGGTCGCCGGCGGCGGCGAGCACTCGCCGATGCGGCGCGACTGCCGCTCGATGAGCTTCTGCTCGCGCAACTCGCAGGTACTGGCGGTGTAGCGCACGAAGATCACGCTGCTGTCGTCGTCGACGAACACGGGCGACATGTCCCAGGCCTCGCCGTCGCTGAGCAGGTGGCGCGACTGGCCATCGCGCGAAGCGACCCAGATATGTGCGCGGTCGAGCTCGGCGTCGGACGCGGACCATGCCACCCAGCGGCCGTCGCGCGAAAACCGCGCGCTCTGGTCGAAGCCGGGTTCGGTCACGAGCGGCCGCGCGCGATCGACGCGGGCGCGCAGATCGGCGGCTTCCTGCTCCGCGCCGGGCGGCTGCGGCAGGGTCAGCGCGAGCACGGCGACCAGCGCGAGCATGACGATGCCGACGACGATGCCGGCGATCTGCGTGCGCCGGCGCACGCGCGGGTCGGCGAGCGGCAGGCCGCTGGCGTCGAGCCGCGCGGCCGTGCGCGGCGGCGCGGCCGCCGGCGTCGCGACGGTGGTGCTGTCGAGCTGCGGCAGCGCGATCAGGCGGTAGCCGAGCTTCGGCACGGTTTCGATGTAGCGCGGTGCGCGCGGATCGTCGGCCAGCAGCTGGCGCAGCTCGGCGATCGCGCGCGACAGCGCTTCGTCGTTGACGTAGCGCCCTTCCCAGACGTCCTCGATCAGCTGCTCGCGGCGCAGCACGGTGCCCGGCTCGCGTGCCAGGCGCAGCAGCAACTGCATCTGGCGCGGCTGCAGCCGCACGCGGCCGGCTGCGGCGATGAGCTCGTGATTGCCCGCGTCGACCAGCCAGTCGCCGAGGCGGAAGCGCTGGGCCGCGCTCGGATCGGCAGCGGGAGTGGGGCCGGAATTCATGCGCAACCGATTGATTGCGAACGACCGGGGTTTTGCGCAGCTAACGCGAAGGTGTTGCGCAGGACCGGGGAGGCGGTTGTCGCCGACCCTGCGGCCTCACGTCGACGCAAGGAGATTCCGCATGAGCCGCAAGTCAAATGGGTGGGCACGTTGTTCGGTCCTGTTCTCACTGTCCTTCTCCCTGCATGCCGTCCAGGCGGCTCCCTGCGACGACTTCCGCGTCCTCGTCAGCGGCTATTTCAGCAATGTGCATGTCTATGATGCCTGCACAGGCGCTTTCCTGCGCAACCTCGACGACACCGGCCGCATCCAGGGCGCTCAGGCGGTCAAGATCGGACCGGACGGAAAACTCTGGGTCGTCAGCGAGGAAGCCGACACCCTGCTGCGCTACGACGCGGTGACGCTGGAATTCGTCGACACCTTCGCCCGCCTGCCGCTGGACTGGGGCCTGACCGGTATCGCCTTCAGCGGCGGCGGCGCCTACGTGTCGAGCTACGCGACCAGCGCGCTGCGCAGGTACGACATCGCCACCGGCGTGCCGGAAAACCTGCCGATGGCCGGCATCACGGTGCTCAAGGGACCTGACAACGGCATGATGGATGCGCCCGACGGCAATATCTATGTGCCCGGCTACGACACCAACAACGTGGTGCGCTTCGACCCTGCGTCGCGCCAGTATTCCCAGTTCGCCGGACCGCGCGACAACGGCCTGCGCGCCGCCCGCGGCCTGCTGCTGAATCCGGCCAGCAACAAGCTCTACGTGACCGGCGAGCGGTCCAACCAGATCCTGCGCTACAACTTCCCCGGCGGCGGCCTCGACAAGGTCATCAGCGTCGGGATCAGCACGCCGACCGGCATGGCCTGGCATCCCGACGGCAGCCTGCTCGTCGCCGGCAACGGCACGCGCGGCGCCGGCGTGCTCAAGCTCGACGGCGAGACCGGCGAGGAGAAGTCGCTGCTGATCCCGGTCGGCTCCGGCGGCCTGTCGGGGCCGACCTACATCGCCGTCATCCCCAAGGGCACGACCGGCGCTGAGACACCGAACCCGGCGACGATCGGTTCGCAGTATTGGCTGACCGCGCTCGGCCGTCTCGCCGGAACGCGGGTGGACCTCGAAGCCAACACCGCGCTCGGTGCGGCCTTCGGCAGCGCGTTCAATCCGGCGGCGGTGCGCAAGCCGCGCTGGGGCACGATGCGGATCAATTTCCTGAGCTGCATCGAAGCCGAACTGACCTGGCAGTCCAGCGGTGAGAACAGTGCGCGCTTCGGCAGCGGCGGCTACCGCATCGAACGCATGCTGACCACGCCGGCCGTGACCGCATGTCAGAGCACCGGCATCGCCGGCGCGCCGAATACCAACTGGATCCAGGGCGCCTGGTACGGCGGTCCCACCCGCGACGGAGAGGGCTTCATGCTCGACACCGATGGCGCGGGCCTCGTGTTCCTGACTTGGTTTACCTACCGCCCCGTGCAATAGCGCGACGTCGATCCGACCTGACTCGGATCGCTTGCGCCCGGCTGCTGGCCGGGCGCTTTTTTCTGGCGACACGACCTGCGTCTGCTGACGGAGCTGGGGTCGGACGCCGCGCTTTATCCGATCCGAGAAGCTAGCGCCATCCCTACCCAACCATCCCCTTCAAGGGGGTGAAAGACAGCCGCTCAGAACCGCAGGTTCTGGCTGTCTTGAACGCCCAACGGGCCGGAGGGTTGGGTGGGGATGGGGTTTGCTCGTATCGCTTCCATCTGCAATGCGTTGCCTACGAACGTCGCTGAAATCCGGAACTGAATTTCAATCCCAGCGATCGTCCCGCGTAAACACCGCGCCATCCTCGACGCGTACCGGAAACTTCGCGATCGGCTCGTAGGCCGGCGGGCACAGCACGGCGCCGGTGCGCAGGTCGAAGCGCGCGCCGTGGCGCACGCATTCGATCTCGAAGCCGTCGACCGGGCCGCCGGCGAGTTCGCCACCGTCGTGGGTGCAGACGTCCTCGACCGCATAGAAGTCGCCGTCGATATTGAACACCGCGATCGCGACGTCACCATCCCAGGCGACCTGGAATTCGCCCGGCAGCAGTTCGGCCGTCGCGCAGACGCGGATCCAGGGGGCGCTCATTGCCGCGTGGCTCTGGATGCCATCGCGCTCACAGCGCTTTGGCCAGCACTTCGAACTGCAGGTCGTCGCGTGTCGGGATGCCGAAGCGCTCGTCGCCGTAGGGGAAGGGTTTGAGCACGCCGGTGCGCACATAGCGGCGGCGCTCGTACCAGGCGATCAGGCTCTCGCGGACCGTGATCACGGTCATCTGCATCTCGTCGCAATTCCATTCCACTTTGGCGATTCGTTCGGCTTCGGCCAGCACCTGCTTGCCGACGCCGCCGCCCTGCAGGCGCGGATCGACCGCGAACATGCCGAAATAGCCGATGTTGCGGCCGTCCTGCTGCAGGCGCTCGATGTGGCAGCAGCACAGCAGTTCGCCGTCGCGCTCGGCCAGCACGATGCGGCTGTAGCCGCGCGCGATGAGGGCGGCGACGGAATCCGGATCGGTGCGCTGGCCTTCGAGGAAATCGGCTTCGGTAGTCCAGCCCTGCTTGCTCACGTCGCCGCGGTAGGCGGATTCCACGAGCGCGACGATGGCCGGGATATCCGCCGTGACCGCGGCGCGGAAGGTGATCGGAGCGTCGGCGACAGCATTCATGCGGAATCCTTTTCGGTAGTCGTACGGGTTTCGCCGGCCAGCGCGGCGGCCAGCGTCGCCCAGGGCAGCAAGGCGCATTTGCGCCGCGCAGGATAGCGTGAGAGTTCCGACAACGCGGCGAGATCGCCGAGTGC
The DNA here is from genome assembly GCA_038207515.1 of Lysobacterales bacterium. Classification (GTDB taxonomy): domain Bacteria; phylum Pseudomonadota; class Gammaproteobacteria; order Xanthomonadales; family Rhodanobacteraceae; genus Tahibacter. The sequence goes on from JBBQZR010000016.1 coordinate 84,280, forward strand.
GGCGTCAGTCGTGACATCGCCGACCAGCGCGGTGCTGGCGGCTTCGGCATCAACGAGCGATGCATCCGCGGCTTCGACGCCGACCAGCATGGCGAAGGCCTGCTGCAGCGCTGCGATTTCCGGCGGTGCCAGTCCGATCACGCGCTCGCCGAGCAGCGAGGCCGTGGCCGTCGCGATGGCGCAGCACTCGCCGCGGAAACCGTATTCGGCAATGCGCCCGTCGTGCAGGCGCAGTTCCACGCGCAGCGAATCGCCGCAGAGCGCGTTGACGCCATCGCAGGCGTGGGTCGGCTGCTCGAGCACGCCGTAGCGGCGCGGCGCGCGATGATGGTCGAGCACGATGTCGCGATAGAGCGCGTTCACGGTCAGGCCAGCAGGCGGCGCACTTTGTCCAGCGCGCGCACGAACGCATCGACCTCGTCGCGCGTGTTGTAGAACGACAGCGACGCGCGAGCGGTCGCCGGCACGCCGAAGAACTGCATCAGCGGATGCGCGCAGTGATGGCCGGAACGCACCGCCACGCCTTCGTGATCGAGCAGAGTGGCGACGTCGTGCGCGTGCACGCCGTCGATCAGGAACGACAGCACCGCCGCCTTGTGCGGCGCGCGGCCGAACAGGCGCAGGCCGGGCACGCTGTCCAACGCCGCGGTCGCGTAGGCGAGCAGCTCCGTTTCGTAGGCCTGGATGCGATCGAGCCCGACGCTTTCGACATAGTCGATCGCGGCGCCGAGGCCGATGAAGCCGGCGATGTTCGGCGTGCCCGCTTCGAACTTGTGCGGCGGATCGGCGAACACGGTGCCATCGAAGCTGACCGTGCGGATCATCTCGCCGCCGCCGAAGAACGGCGGCATGGCGTGCAGATGCTCGCGCCGCGCCCACAGCGCGCCGGTGCCGGTGGGACCGAACAGCTTGTGTCCGGTCATCGCATAGAAATCGCAGCCCAGCGCCTGCAGGTCGACGCGCTGGTGCGGACAGGCCTGCGAGCCGTCCACGAGCAGCGGAATGCCGCGCGCACGGCAGAGCTTCGCGATCTGCGCGACCGGATTGACCGTGCCGATCACATTGGACACATGCGCGACCGCCGCGAGCTTGACCGCCGGCGTCAACAGCGCTTCGAAGCGTTCGAGGTCGAGCACGCCGTCCGCGTCGATCGGTGCCGCCTTGACCGTCGCGCCGGTGCGGCCGGCCACGAGCTGCCACGGCACGATGTTCGCGTGGTGCTCCATCTGCGTGACGAGGATTTCGTCACCGGGCGTGAGGCGCGGCAGCGCGAAGCTGTAGGCGACGAGATTGATCGCCTGGGTCGTGCCGCTCGTGAGGACGAGCTGGTCGCGGTTGGCGTTGAGGAACGTCGCGAGCTTGCTGCGCGCGCCTTCATAGGCGGCCGTCGCCTGTTCGCCGAGCGTGTGCACCGCGCGCGCGACATTGGCGTTGTAGCTGCGGTAGTAGTCATCGACCGCGGCGATGACCGACTGCGGCTTCTGCGCCGTGTTCGCGTTGTCGAAATAGATCAGCGGCTTGTCGCCGTGCACGCGGCGCGCGAGCAACGGGAAATCGGCGCGGTAGCGCAGCGGATCGAACGGTTCGCTCATGCGGACACCTGCGGCAGGCGCGCGCTGAGCAGCGCATCCAGTTGCTCGCGCAATGCATCGTCTTCGAGACCGTCCAGCACCACGCGGCAGAACGCGAGCGTCAGCACGGTGCGCGCCTCGATCTGCGGCACACCGCGCGAGCGCAGATAGAACAGCGCCGCGTCGTCGAGCTGGCCGACGGTCGCGCCGTGGCTGGCCTGCACTTCGTCGGCGTGGATTTCGAGCACGGGCTGGGTGTCGATTTCCGCGTTCGGCGACAGCAGCAGGTTCTTGTTCGACAGCTGCGCCGCGGTGCCGTCGGCACCGGCGCGAATGCGGATGCCGCCATGGAATACGACACGGCCGCGATCGGCGCCCAGGCCGCGCCAGGTCAGTTCGCACGCCGTATCGCGCGCGACGTGCTCGATGTTCAGGCGCGTGTCGACATGCCGGCGGCCGTCGGCGAACAGCACGCCGTCGGCGCGGACGCGGGCGCCGTCGCCCTGCAGCGCGACGTTGAGTTCGTGCCGCGACAGGCCGGCACCGAGTTCGAGATCGATGCGGCGATAGTCGGCCGCGCTGGCGAGCGCCGCGTCGGTACGCGTCATCAGCGTCGCCGACGCGTCTTCGTTCTGTACGCGCACGTGGTCGAGCCGCGCGTCGCGGCGCAGGTGCACGTGCGCGAAGCTGTTGACGAGATGGGTCTGCGCCGATGCGGCGAGCTGGTATTCGCAGACGGTCAGACGCGCGCCGTCGCCCAGTTCGATGAGATGACGCAGATGAATCGCAGAGGCGCCGTCACTGCCAGCGCCCAGCATCACGAGCGCGATCGGTGCCGGGCAACGCACGCCGTCGGCGACACGCAGCAGCAGGCCGTCGAACGCGAACGCGGCGTTGAGCCGGGCGAAGGTCTCGTCGGCCGCGTCGAAGCGACGTGCGAGGAAATCCACGGCGCGCGCATCGCCGCGTGCCAAAGCTTGCGCGAGCGTGGTCAGTTCCACGCCGTCGGGGATGCCGTCGAGCAGCGACAGCGATGGCGAAAACGTGCCATTGACGAAAACGAGGCGGGGTCCCGGAATCGATGCGACCGCATGCGCATCGGCCTGCGCCGGTGCGGGCAGCGGCGAGAACGCGCGCCGCTCGAGCGCACGCAGCGAGGTATGCCGCCAGCGTTCCGCCCGGGCGGAGGGTAGTCCGTCGGTCAGCGCGGCCGCGAGCTGTGCGCGGCGCGACGCGCCGAGGCCGCCCGCATCGACTTGCCCAACCGGAAGGCTGGCGAAGCCGCGTTCCAGTTCCTGCAGCAGCGGCACACTCATGCGGGGCTGCGCTCCGGCACGCGGCGTTCGTCGAGCCAGGCATAGCCCTGACGCTCGAGCTTGTGCGCGAGCGTCTTGTCGCCGCTTTCGACGATGCGGCCCTCGGACAACACATGCACGTAGTCCGGCACGATGTAGTCGAGCAGGCGCTGGTAGTGCGTGATGACGACGAAGGCGCGCTGCTCGTTGCGCATGTGGTTGACGCCTTCGGCGACCATCTTCAGCGCGTCGATGTCCAGGCCCGAATCGGTCTCGTCGAGGATCGCCAGGCGCGGTTCCAGCAGCGCCATCTGGAAGATCTCGTTGCGCTTCTTCTCGCCGCCGGAGAACCCGGCGTTGACCGCGCGGTGCAGGAGATCATCGGAGATGTGCAGCACGCGCAGCTTTTCGCGTACCAGCTTGAGGAACTGCATCGAATCCAGTTCCGGCTCGCCGCGGTACCTGCGTTGCGCGTTCAGCGCGGCCTTGAGGAAATAGGTGTTGTTGACGCCGGGAATCTCGACCGGGTACTGGAACGCGAGGAACAGCCCTTCCGCGGCGCGTTCCTCGGGTTCGAGCTGCAGCAGGTCCTTGTCGCCGAAGTCGACCGTGCCGGCGGTGATCTCATAGCCCTCGCGGCCCGCGAGCACGTTGCCCAGCGTCGACTTGCCCGCGCCGTTGGGCCCCATGATCGCGTGCACTTCGCCGGGCTTTACGTCGAGGCTGAGCCCTTTGAGGATCTCCTTGCCGGCGACGCTGACGTGGAGGTTTTCGATTTTGAGCATGTTCGGGTTCCGCGGGTTTCAGCGACAAATCGGGATGGGGCGAGGCGGCGCGCATCGTTCGGTGGTGTTGCGGCGGTGCGACCTCGATGTTGGGGGTGCGCCTGCGGCTTACCCCCAACCTACGTGTTGCGTGATGTGGAGGTCAGCCGACAGCACCTTCGAGCGAGACTTCCAGCAGCTTCTTGGCTTCCACCGCGAATTCCATCGGCAGTTCCTTGAACACCTGCTTGCAGAAGCCGTCGACGATCATCGACACGGCGTCTTCCTGGCCGAGTCCGCGCGAGCGGCAATAGAACAGCTGGTCGTCGGAGATCTTCGACGTCGTCGCCTCGTGCTCGACGATCGCGCTGGGGTGCTTGACCTCGATGTACGGGAAGGTGTGCGCGCCGCATTGCTTGCCGATCAGCAGCGAATCGCACTGGGTATAGTTGCGCGCGCCCTCGGCACTCTTTTCCACTTTGACGAGGCCGCGGTAGCTGTTCTGGCCGCGCCCGGCGCTGATGCCCTTGGCGATGATCTTCGACTTGGTGTTCCTGCCGATGTGGATCATCTTGGTGCCGGTGTCGGCCTGCTGCGCGTGATGGGTCAGCGCGACCGAATAGAACTCGCCGGTGGAATCATCGCCGCGCAGGATGCAGCTCGGGTATTTCCAGGTGATCGCCGAACCGGTCTCGACCTGGGTCCAGGAAATCTTCGAGCGTGAGCCGCGGAAGTCGCCGCGCTTGGTCACGAAGTTATAGATGCCGCCGACGCCGTTCTCGTCGCCCGGATACCAGTTCTGTACCGTCGAATACTTGATCTGCGCATCGTCGAGCGCGACCAGTTCCACCACCGCCGCATGCAGCTGGTTCTCGTCGCGCTGCGGCGCGGTGCAGCCTTCGAGGTAGCTGACGTAGCTGCCTTCCTCGGCGACGATCAGAGTGCGTTCGAACTGGCCCGTGTTCAGCGCGTTGATGTGGAAGTAGGTGCTCAGCTCCATCGGGCAGCGCACGCCCTTGGGAATGAACACGAAGGAACCGTCGGAGAACACGGCGCAGTTCAGCGCGGCGAAGTAGTTGTCGGCGACCGGCACGACCGAGCCGAGGTATCGCCTCACCA
>JBBQZR010000017.1:0-86785 GCA_038207515.1 Lysobacterales bacterium
CGCAGGTCGCTTGTTGAGGGCGAAAGGCCGCAAATTGCGGCCTTCGCGCTGAGATTTTTCCGAATTCGTGGTCAATTCCAACGCGCACGGCGCGAAATAGCACTTCTGGCGCGTGGTGGCGCTGACTTGTTCAGACCTTCCCTAAGTCGTTCGTGCCTGGATACGGCCGAATTTAGGACATAGCGACGCAAGCGATCAGTGTGCTGCCGCGGGTCGAGGTATCGGCCGCGGCCGGCGAATCGCGCCCGCGGCCTGCTGGAACACAGCATGCTCGTGCCATGGCGTGACGTAAAACGCCATGCGGCCTTCTGGCTGCAAACCCGCCTCGACGAAGTCCCGATTGACGGTGGAAGAAACCGAGTACCACCACAGTACACCGTCGAACACGAAGCCGTAGACGTGATGGCCGTTGACCCGCGTCAGCGTGGGCGCGGTAACGACGCGGCGTTCGATCTCCTGTCGGCCGTTGATCAGCGCCGTCGCGAAGATCGGATAGCGATCGGGACGTCCGGGATCGCCGGCCAGGATCATCTGCCGAAGAATCTCTTGGTGGTTCCCCAATTCCACGACCCCGAACATCGCGTTGGTCGACACCGCCGCCCGATACAAAATCGACAAGTGGAACAGCTTGAACGTGGTGTAATCGAACTGTGCTTCCACGAGGTCGCCTTCGTTGGCGTGCTCGGGCAACGGGTAGCGCTGCGTCCACTGCTGCTGAAACGGAATCTCATAGCGCTCGTTGAGCAGCGCTTCGCAGTTGCGGCACAGCAACTCGTCACGCAGCCCTTTCTGGACGGGCTTCCAGCCTTTGCCGCCGAGCCCCGTGATGCCCATCATGCGGCCGTCGTCGTTGTACAGCGGCGCGTACAGAAACTCAGGAATGATATGCGACTGGCACAGCGGCTCTTCGCACAGGCAAAGCTGGCAGCGGACCATGGGATCCTCGATCGATGCAGTGTTGCAGGTAGGGTCTCACGCGCAGCAACGTCCGTCCCGCGGCCGGGCTGTTCCGGCAAGACGCAGGCTGGTACGCGACAACCTGTCGGAAAAAAGGGGCGGTTTCCCGCCCCCAAACTCTCATGTCATGCGGCGACGAAGCCAGCTTGTGTGAGTGTGATCCAGAACCCGCTGCGGGTTAGAACCACCCAGCCATTCGCGGCAGCCTGCTCGACCGCTGCGGTGAAGTCCTCGGTGCGACGGTTGGTGCCGAACTGGAAGCGGGCGGACTGAATCGGCATGCCTTCTCCTTGGCGGCAGCCGTGTTGAACAAGTACCGCGGTCAGCTCGCGAGCCAAGTCTTGGGGGTTTGGTAGTGTTGCCATGTTTGTTACTCCTATGGGTTGATGACGTACAAGCCGTCGATCTATTTAGTGATCGAGCATGCTTGCGCGCGAAAATTAGGATTCGCCGGCAGCGAAGCCCTCACGCGCGCCCGAGGAACGTTTCAGCAACCCATTTCACCCCGTGATGCTGCGAGCCTTTGCCCCCACAACGACGCGGCTCTAGACGGCGAATGACGTCGGTCACCCCGGCGCGGAGGTCCGGGTCGAGATCGGCGACCAGCTCGGCCTGCTGGGCGATCATTTCGCGGTTGATCGTGCCGTAGAGCGCTCGGCCCTGGCCGGTGATCTTCAGGGACTGGGCCCGCGCATCGGCAGCGTCGGCTTGCGGGCGATATAGCCCTTGCGATCGAGCGCATCGACCATGCGGGGTCGTCGTGCTTTTGTCCAGCAGCAACAGCTCGGCCAGCGCCTGGCTGCGCATGGGGCCTTTCTCGGCTAGGGCCTCCAACGCGTAGCACTGGGTCACGGAGATGTTGTAACAACAGATTTTGTCGCGATCGCGAAACTGGTAAATGCGTACCAAGTCCGACACGGCGGCGTGCAGTGCGGCCGCATCCGCCAGGATCGTGGCGGGAGTGGATCGCGCGGGGGGGGGGGCGTCGGTTGGGGCGGATTTTCGTTGCATATGACAACTCAGGCGTTGCACGGTGGTCGAGGCAAGTCTCGATTTCCCGTGCTCCTACGCCTCATCATCCCTACGGCAGGCGCTATGGCATCGATCGAACGGACGGCTTACCCCCAATTCAAGCGCAATCCCGTCGTCCGCGAGCTGATCGCCGCGTACACACCCACCGAGCCCGAAATCGCCTTCGTCTCACCGCAGGCACGGCAGCCTGGTCATCGGCTAACCTTGGCGGTGTACCTCAAATGTTTCCAGCGCCTAGGCTACTTCCCAGCGTTCGACGAGGTACCGGCGGCAGTCATCCGGCACATTCGCACGGAGCTGCAGTATCGCGTCCAGGTGAAGCCCGCGCCGGTCGCGCCGAACAAGCGCTATCGCTACTACCAGCGCATCCGGGACTACCTGCAGGTGCGTGCCTTCGATCAGGGTGGCCTTGATGTCGCCGGCCGCGCGATGCGCGACGCCGCGGCCATCATGGATAACCCTGCGGATCTCATCAACGCGAGTATCAAGGAACTGGTTCGCGACCGCATCGAATTGCCGGCGTTCGCGACGCTGGACCGGCTGGCACGTCGGGTGCGCAGCCTGGTCAACGGTGGTACTTCCGGCTGATCGCAGCGCGGCTGGCGGACGAGGAAAAGCGGCAGCTGGACGGCTTGCTGGTTCGCGACGAAAGCGCCAAGAAAAGCCCGCTGCAAGCCATTAAGCGTCTGCCCAAGCGCGCCTCCTTGAAGCATTTTCAGGATCTTCTGGATCACATCGCCGAGCTGGAAGCCCTCGTCGGCAAACCCGAGCACCTGGCCGACATCCCCGACATCAAGCGCGAGCACTTCGCCGCGGAAGCCTGTGCCCTCGACGCGGCAGAGCTGCGTGATTTCGGGCCGGAAAAACGCCATGCGTTGCTCCTGTGCCTGATCCACCAGGCCCGCGTCCAAACCCGCGACGACCTCGCGGAAATGTTCATCAAGCGCATGGGCAATATCCACAACCGTGGAAAGGAACAACTGGATCGGCTGCGGGCCAAATACCGCGAGAAGACGGAAGCGCTCGTCGCCACCATGTCCGACGTCGTGCGCGTGCTCGACAGCCATCCGAGCAACGCGGACGCCGGCCGCGAGATCCGCGCCTTGGTCGACCTGCGCGGCGGCGCGCAATCGCTGCAGGAAGACTGCACCACAATCGCCGCTCACAGCGGCGACAACTACCTGCCGCTGCTGTCGCCGTATTTCCGAGGCCACCGCGCGACCATTCTGCGCATGGTGCGCCTGCTGAATCTGAGCACGACCACTGGGGATCGATCCCTGATCAACGCCCTCGAGCTGATTCTCACCAACGAGCGGGCCTGGGGCGAATGGCTCGACGAGCCGGTGGATCTCGCGTTTGCCACGCACCTGTGGCGCAAGACCGTGCTCCACCGCGATGAGAATGGCGAGGAGCGCATCCACCGGCGGCACTTCGAGGCATGCGTGTTTTCCACCTTGGCCAACGAGCTGAAGTCCGGCGACGTCGCCGTCGCCGGCGCCGAGAACTACGCGGACTACCGTGACCAGCTGCTGCCCTGGACCGATTGCGAGCCGCTATTGGCCAACTACTGCCACCAGCTGTGCCTGCCGACCAACGCGACCGAGTTCGTCAACGGCCTGCACGCGCGACTGTCGAAGACCGCGGCGCTGACCGACGCCGGCTATCTGGAGAACGGCCAGGTGGTCATCGACGAGGACGGCATTCCGGTGCTGAAGCGCACCAAAGCCAAGGATCCCACCAGCAGCGCTCCCGCCCTGGAAAAGGCAATACTCGATTACAAGTCCTACCGGGCAGACGACGACGAGACCTATGAGCACATCGGTGCGCTGTTCAAGGAAACCATCGACTGGGATCTGATCGAGACGCACTGGAAAGACCTGATGCAGGTCGTGCTGTCGATCAAGTCCGGCAAGATCGCCGCGTCGACGCTGCTGCGCAAGCTTGGCAACTACAGCCGCAAGAACCGGCTGTATCAGGCGTTCCGCATGCTGGGCGCGGCGATCCGCACCATCTTCCTGCTGCAGTACATTTCCGACCGCGAGCTGCGGGAAATCATCACGGCGTCGACCAACAAGGTCGAGTCCTACAACGGCTACGCGAAGTTCTTCTTTTTCGGCGGGGAGGGGGTCATCGCCGACAACGATCCGCTCGAGCAGGAGAAGTCCGTCAAGTACAACGACCTGGTCGCCAACGCGGTCACGTTCTACAACGTCGTCGAGCAGACCCGGATCATTCGAGAGCTGATCCGAGAGGGCTGGAAGATCACTCGCGATGACCTAGCCGTTTTGAGCCCGTACGTGACCAGCCACATCAAACGCTTCGGCGACTACCTGATCGACGCCGAGATCGTTCCGGAACCCTACGAGGGCGACTTGCCGCTGGCCGCGTAGGCTGGGAAATTTTATCCGGCAACCTCATGAATCCGCGTGTGTTTCGGAATTCTGTGGGGCATTTTTACACGTATCTCGCTGAACCCCTGCATCACTCCACAACGCGCGTCCCACAAATCCAGCGACGTGCATGGCAAGCGTGGCTGGGGCTCGACGAACCGCTCAGTCCACGCCTGGAAGTCTTGACCACGGGTCTCGCGTTGGCTGATTGGTCGGGTCAACGCGGCCAACGCGTCATCGGCCTAGCGAGTCCTGGGCCGCGATAGAGCCTGCTGGTTGCATTGCTTCCAATTAATGGTATAAATCGTATAAATCATTAATCGGGATGGCCAGTATGAAGCGCTCAAAAGCCAGACCCTTCGGTGCTGCCGCCTCGGCTGGCGGCACCGCAGGTGACGATCTGCTGCCGGCGATCAACAAGGCAGCAGGGCGCAAGAAGGCAGCGAAAGCTGACAAGTCCACGCCTGGCACATCCGACACCGATACAAAGGCCGATAGCAAAGCCAATGGCAAGAAGTCCGCCAAGGCGACCAAGACCCTTGATGTGGTCCAGACGCGCGAGCTGCTGATCCGCGATAGCTTCACCCTGCCGCGCGAGGATTTCGAACTTATTGCGCTGCTCAAGGATCGTGCGCTCGGCTTCAGGCGGCCGACCAAGAAAAGTGAACTGCTGCGCGCAGGCCTGCAACTGCTGGCGCGTCTGGACAGTGGGGCATTGCAAGGCGTGCTCGAGGCGCTGCGCCCACTCAAGGCGGGCCGGCCCAAGAAGAAACGCTGAAACGCGGCAGTGTGCGGAAGGCTTCTTCCGCTGCTGTGTCCTGTGGCTACTGCGCCGTGCAGGTGCCGCCCGCATTTGTCTTGTTCATGAGTTCCGTTTCCGATGAAGGTATCCCTCCACCGTCTGGCTCGCCTGGCGGTGATCACTACCGCTGCCACCGTTGTGCTTTTGGCTGCCGTGTTCACCGCGCTGCCACTGGTTTTGAGCGCCGACAGTCTGGCATTGCTGACTGGTCGTGACGGCGAAGTGCCGTCGCTACCCGGCCCTGACGATGCGTTCGTCATCACAGATCTGGAGTGGGTCGATCCACAGCGTGGCCGTCGTGTGCCGGCGCGACTGTTCTGGCCGCGGGTGGCACAGGGTGGGGTGCCGCTGATTGTTTTTTCCCACGGCATAGGCAGTGCCCGCGATGGCTACGGGTATCTGGGCCGTTTCTGGGCCAGCCATGGCGTGGCCAGCCTGCATCTGCAGCATGTGGGCAGTGACCGCAGTCTGTGGCAGGGCAATGCGCTGCAGCTGCTGTCGCGCTTCCAGCAGGCCGCCAGCGATGAAGAGGCCATTGCCCGCGTGAAAGACTTCAGCTTCGCCCTGGACCGACTGCTGCGAAGCTCGCGTGGCGCGGCAATTGACCACGCCCGCATCGTTGCGGCCGGGCATTCCTACGGTGCCAATACTGCGCTGCTGGCTGCCGGGGCCACGGTGATGCGGGCAGGGCACGCCTTGCGCTTCGGTGATCCACGCGTGGCGGCGGCGATCCTGATTTCCGCGCCGCCGTTCTATGGCGAAACGGATCTCGCGCCCATCCTGTCGCCGATTCGTGTGCCCACGCTGCATATCACCACGGCCGAAGACATTATCCGCATTCCGGGTTTTGGCTCGGGTGTCGACGACCGTATCAAGGTATTCAATGCCACCGGCAGCGCCTTCAAGTCGCTGGCAATCTACAAGCAGGGCAGCCATAACGTGTTTACCGAACGGCGTTATTTCGATTCGCTGCCCGTAGCCACGCACGTCAAATCAGCAACGCAGGATCTTTCCCTGGCGTTTGTGCAGCAGGTGTTTTCGCAACAGGATTTATTGAACGACTGGGAGCATCGGCACGCCGCACTGATGGCCAGCTATGTGCGCCCTGGGAAAGCGCATTTTGCGCCGGCTGATGTCGTTGCAGCGGCGAAACCTGTTGCGCCGTAACGGACGCGTCGATAGCTGTCCACTGGGCCTGGCCACGTCGCAGGCGCTGCTCATTCAGCCACCTGCAGCAACGCGATCTCACTGCGCAGCGGCGTCCTGCACGGCTATTGTTTCGTGATTCTGATTCATACGTTGCAGGTTGAGGGGCCCGGCACTTTGCCTATACGCCATCGACAAGCACGGCTACATCCCGCACGTGGTGGATCGGCGCAGGGAGATGGGCTTCAAGCGGCATCACCCCGGCAAGAAAGCCAGACGCTGGATGGACTTTGGAAATTGACGGCGTTACCGCGCATGACAGGGTTACCGCGCTAATGACATCGTTAGCGAACACCGACAGACACCGCTGAAACCTGACGTTGGTTTCGACGCATATATATATTATGTCAAATTAAAGAACTGCCAACGTCCATCCACTGTTATCGTGTCGGTTTCGGATGTCCCACCTCCCAGACGCTTAGCCGTTGACGCAGCCGTTGAACTTCTGGTTCTAGAAATTCGGCCCTGGTTTCTCTCGCCACCGCTCGCCGTTCAATCTTCCGATGTCGTTGCATCAGGTTCTCGACTTGGTCGCCCATACTTAGCGATCTCCGCACGATGAAGCAGTTCCGTGCGATTCAACCGCTTTTAGGCTACGGCCGACTCTTGGCGAGCACGATCGACTTCAATTAGCCATCGATCCGAGCCTCCCGCCACTGTTCGTCCCGCTGTCTGCGTTCGCTGGCCGCCTGGGTCCTCGCTTGAGCCATCCATGGGAACCTCGCGGCAAAAACCGCGAGGATGACCCACGCCAACCGAGCATCCGCGCCGGGACCCCATGGACTGGAACCCCGGCGATGGCGACCGGACTCCCATGGTCCGGAATCGTGGACTCACATGCTCCGGAACGCTGGACTCACATGCTCCGGAATCCTGGTCTCCCAGGGACCGGAACGGTGGACTCACATGGACCGGAATATCCAAACGCATCCGCCTCCACCTTTCCGCACCTGAACGAGCCTGCCCCTGACTTCCAGGTCAAGACCACGCACGGCGACCGTTCGCTGGCCGACTACACGGGCAAGTGGCTGATCCTGTTCTCGCACCCAGCCGACTTCACGCCGGTGTGCACCACCGAATTCATCGGCCTCGCCAATGCCGCCGAGACCTTCAAGAGCATGAACTGCGAAGTGCTCGGCTTGTCGATCGACAGCCTGTTCTCGCACTTGGCTTGCACGCGCAATATTGAGGAAAAGTTCGGGGTCAAGATTCCCTTCCCCATCATCGAAGACATCAAGATGGAAGTAGCCAATGCCTACGGTATGGTGCATCCCGGTGCCGCCGACACGCAGGCCGTGCGCGCCACCTTATCGACCTCAAGAGCGTGCTGCGCGCGATGGTCTATTACCCGGTGAGCAACGGCCGCTCCATCAACGAGTTCGTGCGCTTGCTGCAAGCCATGCAGACCAGCGACAAGCATGCCGTGGCCACGCCCGAGGGCTGGACGCCGGGCTGCGACGTGATTGTTCCGCCGCCGAAGACTGCCGACGCGGCCGACAAGCGCGCCAGTGAGGGCTGCAAGACCACCGACTGGTATTACTCGACCAAGGCGCTATAGGTGTGCAAGCGGATGGGACAAGCCACATCCGCTTGCTGCGGCACCCATCACCCCATGACTCTAGCCATGCAGCCTAGAGCCCTGCACCCGGTTCGGAGCACGATCGCTGATGAGACTTTCAGGCCCCGGACATCCAGCGGTGCGCCAGCATGCCCACCAGCATTGCCGGGATGAACCAAAGGGCTTCGACTGACAGCATGCCTAGCCCAGCCAGGGCTGGGCCCGGGCAGTAGCCAGCAATACCCCAACCCGCCCCGAACAGCGCCGTGCCGCCGAGCAGCTTGCGGTCGACGTCCTTGCGGGTAGGCAACTGGAACGCAGCCGCCAGCAGCGGGCGGCCTCGCTTCAGCACGAAGCCGAACAGCACCAGGGTAGTCAGTACCGCGCCGCCAAGCACGAACAGCAGCGCCGGATCGAAGGCGCCGAATACATCGAGGAAGCCGAGCACACGTTCGGGATCGGTCATCCCCGACATGGCGAGGCCCAGGCCGAACACGGCACCCGCGGCGAGCGCGGCCAGCGATTGACGGTTCATCGGACACTCCAGACATGGCGCATCAGGAAGGTGGTGACGATCGCTGTCACCATGAAGGTCGCAACGGCCGCCAGCGAGCGACCCGAGCGGCGGCCCAGCCCGCACACACCATGCCCGCTGGTGCAGCCGTTGCCCATGCGCGTACCGAAGCCGACCAGCAGGCCGGCCACCACCAGCGCGGCACGCGGGAAGTCGCTGCGTGGCACATACGCGCCGGGTACCAGTTGCAGGTACAACGCCGCAGCGACGATCAGGCCGATCAGGAACATGACCCGCCAGTCGACGTCGCCGCGCCTTGGGAACAGCACGCCGCCCAGGATGCCGCTGACGCCCGCCACGCGGCCGTTCAACCACAACAGCAGGGTCGCCGCAAGGCCGATCAACACGCCGCCGGTTGCGGCCAGGATCCATGCGTCCATCAGACACCTCCGAACTGGTTGAGGGGCAGCCGCAGGTAGCGGATACCGTTGTCATCGGGTGGCGGCAACTGACCGGCGCGGATGTTTACCTGCAGTGACGGCAGGATCAGCCTCGGCACTGGCAGCGTGGCGTCGCGCGCAGTGCGCATCCGGACGAAGTCGGCCGCGCTGGCCTGCCCGCCGACATGCACGTTGGCGCGTTTCTGCTCGGCCACCCCGGTCTGCCCGTTCGGTGCACGATCGGATGGCGGATAGTCGTGGCAGAGGAACAGCCGGGTGTGCTCTGGCAACGCGAACAGCTTCTGGATCGAGTCGTAAAGCCGGCCGGCATCGCCGCCCGGGAAATCGCAGCGGGCAGTGCCGGTGTCGGGCGCGAACACGGTGTCGCCGACGAACGCGGCATCGCCGATGACGTAGGTCAGGCTGTCGTCGGTATGGCCCGGCGTGGCCAGCACCCGGCCGCGCAGTGCACCCGCTTCGAAGCTGTCGCCTTCGACGAACAGGTGATCGAACTGGCTCCCATCAGTCGCGAAGCCCGGCTCCAGGTTGAACAGCACCTTGAAGCGCTGCTGCACCGCAACGATGCCGCGGCCGATCGCGATCCGGGCGCCCAGCTTCGTGCGCAAGTACGGCGCGGCAGTCAGGTGGTCAGCATGGGCGTGGGTTTCGAGGATCCAGGGCACCGTCAGGCTCTGCTGTGCGACGAAGGCCAGCACCCGGTCGGCGGACGCCATGCCGGTGCGCCCGGCGGCGGCATCGAAGTCGAGGACCGGGTCGATGATCACGGCATGACCACCCGGATGGTCGTACACGACATAGGTGAAAGTCGAAGTTGCAGGATCGAAGAAGGGTTCAACGAGCGGGTTCATCGAGGGGTCCTTATACGGTACTTCAGGTACTGCGAAATCAGACTCTTCTAAAATAGAAGCCAAGATGTGTCCGATCCACGGTTGATCAACCCGGTTGTACCTAATCCCGTGTCAATGGCACGGCACGCCAGCGAGGCCGCCGCGCTGCTGAAGGCGCTCGCCCATCCGGCCCGTCTGCTGGTGATGTGCCGTCTGGTCGAAGGTGAATGCTCGGTCAGCGAACTGCAGCCGCTCGCCGGTCTGAGCCTATCGGCGCTGTCACAGCACCTTGCCGTGCTGCGCGAATTCGACCTGGTGACTACGCGCCGCGTCGCGCAGACGATCTACTACGCGCTGGCCGACGGCCCGGCTGTTAGCGTCATGGAGGCACTGCACCACGCCTACTGCGCCGCTCCGGAGCAGCCATGAACTCCCGCACCACTGCTGCCCGCCGTGTCGGCCGCTGGCTTCCGGCAGTGGCTTGGCTGCGCAGCTACGACCGCCGGCTACTCGGTCAGGATAGCTTCGCCGCGCTGATCGTCACCCTGATGCTGATCCCGCAGAGCCTGGCCTACGCGATGCTGGCCGGCCTGCCGCCGCAGGTCGGCCTGTACGCCAGCATCCTGCCGCTGGTCGCGTACGCCGCGTTCGGCAGCAGCCGCACCCTGTCGGTCGGGCCGGTCGCAGTGGTCTCGCTGATGACCGCCGCCGCCGTTGGCGAAGTTGCCGCGTCCGGCACGCCCGGCTATCTCCAGGCTGCGCTGGTGCTGGCGTTGCTGTCGGGACTCGTGTTGCTGGTGATGGCCGCGTTGCGGCTGGGCTTCTTGGCCAACTTCCTCAGCCATCCGGTGATCTCGGGTTTCATCAGCGCCTCGGCGATCCTGATCGCCGCCGGCCAGCTCAAGCACCTGCTCGGCGTGTCGGCGTCGGGTGCCACCGTGCCGGAGATTGGCCACGCGTTGTTTGCGGTGCGCGACCAGGTCCACCTGCCGACGCTGGTCATCGGCACGCTGGCGACGGCCTTCCTGTTCTGGGTGCGCAAGGGGCTAAAGCCGCTGCTGCTGCGGCCCGGTCTGCCCGCCCGTGCAGCTGACTTGGCAGCGCGCACCGGCCCGGTGCTGGCGATCATCGCGGCCACTGCGGTGGTCGCCGGGTTCGGACTGGCCGCTGTCGGCGTACGCGTGGTGGGCGTGGTGCCATCCGGGCTGCCGGTGCTGGCGCTGCCGACCTTCGATGCCGGCCTGTGGCTGCAACTGCTGCCGGCGGCGATCCTGCTCGGCGTGGTCGGTTTCGTCGAATCGATTTCAGTGGCGCAGACGCTGGCCGCCAAGCGCCGCCAGCGTATCGACGCCAACCAGGAACTGATTGGCCTCGGCGCCGCCAACGTGGCTGCAGCGTTCAGCGGCGGCTTTCCCGTCACCGGTGGCTTCGCCCGCTCGGCTGTGAACTTCGACGCCGGCGCGCAGACGCCGCTGGCCGGCGTGTTCACCGCTGCCGGCATCGCGCTGGTTGCCTTGCTGTTCACCCCGCTGTTCCACCACCTTCCGCAGGCGGTGCTGGCCGCGACCATCATTGTCGCCGTACTTCCGCTGGTGGATCTCAACAACGTGGGCCACACCTGGCGCTACTCGCGCAGTGACTTCTCGGCGCTGGCCACCACCCTGGTGGGCGTCCTGCTGGTCGGCGTCGAGGCCGGCATCGTGGCAGGCGTGTTGGTGTCGCTGTTGCTGTTGCTGTGGCGCAGCAGCCGCCCGCATATCGCGATCGTCGGTCAGGTTCCCGGTACCGAGCACTTCCGCAATGTGGAGCGCCACGCCGTGCTGTGCAGCCCGCAGGTGCTGTCGGTACGGGTCGACGAGAGCCTCTACTTCGCCAACAGCCGCTACCTGGAAGACCGGCTGTACGACCTGGTCGCCAGCCGGCCGGAGATCCGCCATGTCGTGCTGATGTGCTCGGCGGTGAACTTCATCGATGCCAGCGCGCTGCAAAGCCTGGAACTGATCGTCGACCGACTTCACCAGTCCGACGTGCGCTTCTACCTCTCCGAAGTCAAAGGGCCGGTGCTCGATCGCCTGCGGCGCTCGCACCTTCTGGACCACCTTGGCGCCCCAGTGTTCCTGACCCAGCACCAGGCGATGGCGGCGCTGGACCCCGAACTCACGGCCCGCGCTGATGGCGTGCCGGCATCGGCCGCAACTGTTTCAAAAATTGGCGCAGGAGTCTCCCAGTGACCGAGATCCGCACCGTCTCAGCCGGCGTCTACAGCGCCGGACAGCCCTCGCCCGAACAGTTGTCCGAGCTCGGCTGCCAGGGCCTGCGAACCATCATCAACCTGCGCCCTCCCAGCGAAGCCATCGGCTTCGATGAGGGCGTAACCGCCGAGCGGCTCGGCCTGCGCTATGTCTCGATCCCGGTCATCGGTCTCGTCGATCTCACCGCCGCGACGGTGGCGCGCTTTGCCGAAGCCCTCGCCGCCGCCCGCAAAGCCGGGCCGGTGCTGGTGCACTGCGCAAGCGCCAACCGGGTTGGTGCGCTGATGGCGCTGGAACAGGGCTGGATGCAAGGTGCCGATCCCGCCACGGCGCTGGCGCTGGGCCGCAGCGCCGGTCTAACCACACTGGAAGCACCCGTGGCCGAACTGCTGATGAAGCCTCCAGCGAGCAAGCCGTCGCATTGACTCTGATGCGTCGCGAGCTTTGTGGGCACGACTGGCACTTTGGAGCTGAAACACTCCATCCATGCACTTGACAGCCCACTATGGCAACTGATTGAGGTTGGTCCATCCCATTCACGACCGACGTCTGCGCGTGACCTGCAAGCTGAATTGAGGTTAGCCATGTACTACTTCGTTGATGCCCAGATGTCTCTGGAACAGGCTTCGGCCGACCTTGCTGCCGCAGTACAAAGTTGAGATGAGCGTTTTTCCGAGGATCGTGCGATGAACCGAAGAAACGTTCTGATTGGCGGCGGAGCTTTGGCGGTCGCCGGCGTCGGCGCGACCTGGGTCGGATTGCGGCAAGTGGGCTCGATGGACGAGTACAACGCGTCCGTGGCGACCACGCGCGCCAGGCTCGCCAAGAACCCCGACATGCTCGAACTCATCCGCTACGCGACCCTCGCAGCGAGTGGTCACAATACCCAGCCGTGGCGGTTTCGCATCGGCGAAGGCCGGATCGAAATTTTGCCCGACCTCACGCGGCGAACGCCTGCCGTCGATCCCGACGACCATCATCTGTTCGCGAGTCTGGGCTGTGCCGCGGAGAATTTGTCGCTTGCCGCCGGCGCAAGGGGCGGTCCGGGAGACATCAGCTTCGACCAGGCAAACGATGGCGCAGTTGCATTCGCGTTCGGCGGCTCAGCGACCAAGACATCGGCTTTGTTCGACGCGATCCCAACTCGCCAGTCCACGCGCGCGGAATTTGACGGACGGCCTGTCAGCGCCGGAGATCTTCGCGTCTTGTCCGCCGCCGCCACGACGCCTGGAGTCGATCTCGTCCTGCTGACCGGCCGGCCGCAGATCGACCGCGTCCGCGACTTGATTTTGGCCGGCAACAGTGCACAGATCGCCGACCCGGCCTTCATGCGCGAACTCAAGTTGTGGCTGCGCTTCAATCCACGACAAGCCAATGAGACCGGCGACGGACTGTTCAGCGCCACGACCGGCAATCCAACACTGCCGGCGTGGCTTGGCCCAATGATGGTCGACATGCTGTTCAATGCAGACAGCGAAAACGAAAAGTATGCGCGGCAACTTCAATCTACCGCCGGCATCGCCGTGTTTGTCAGCGCTCGCGATGACAAGGAGCATTGGGTAAGCGCCGGACGCGCGTGTCAGCGCTTCGCACTGCAGGCGACGGCGCTCGGCCTGAAACACGCCTTTATCAATCAGCCTGTTGAGGTCGTAAGCTTGCGCCCGGAACTGGCTGCGCTCGTCGGCCTTCCCGGCCGTCGTCCGGACATCGTCATGCGCTTCGGGTATGCCGCAGCGATGCCGTTCTCCGCCCGCAGACCCGTGGACGCGGTGTTGGCGTGATGCCAGATCCACCTTTCACTATCGCGCAGTTCTTCGCGGTGTTCGCCGATTACAACACCGCGATCTGGCCGCTGCAGATTGTCGCTTATGGGCTCGGCGGTCTGGCGGTCATAGCTTTGTGGCTGAAGGGGCCGCTCGCAAAACAAGTCATTTACTCGGTGCTTGCAATCATGTGGGCGTTGAACGGTGTTGGATATCACTTCTTGTTCTTTGCCGAGATCAATCCCGCCGCCAACACGTTTGCCGCATTCTTCCTCCTGCAGTCCATCCTTTTTGCTACGTCCGTTGTGATCCCGAATGACTTGCGCTTCGAGATCCGGCCGACGTTCAGATCGTTCGCCGCTCTGCTCATCATCGTCTATGCGCTGTTGTTCTATGAAATTTTGGGACATTGGGCGGATCACGGGCTGATGCTGGGTCCGCTGTTCGGCGTCGCACCCTGTCCTACGACGATCTTTACGATCGGCATGCTGCTCCTGGCACGCGGCATGTGGGTGGTGTGGCTGTCGATCATCCCGATTCTGTGGTCGCTCATTGGCCTGGCCGCTGCGTTCCAGCTTGGCGTGCCTGAGGATTTGGCGCTTCCGATCGCCGGAGCCATGCTCTTGGTGATGGTTGCGATGGACTGGGTTCGTGAGCGTCGCAGTCATCCCCTGGCGGCAACATGACGCCCGCGCCTTGGCTCAGACGCAATCCTCTGCTTGGCTACTTTGTGCTGACCTTCGGCATCAGCTGGGGCGGTATTCTGATCGCTCTGATCGCGACGGGCTTCAATCTCTCGACACCGCAGCAACCCGCACTGAAATGCAAACGCCAAGCGGTCGTCCACGGTGCACAAGCCGCACATCGGTGAACGGGGAGCGCAAACCATGATGAAGCCCTGGCTTACTCCGCACTCCCTGCTGGCCTACTTCTCTCTGGTGTTCGCCATTTCTCGGGGCGACATCGTCATCGTGGCGGGTCCGCGGAAAACAGCGCCATGATCTTTGTCACCGGCGCATCAGGAAATGTAGGAAGCGCCGTCGTCGCGGAGCTGACGCGGTGCCAGGCGCTAGTCAGAATCGGCGTGAACGAGTCTGACAGCACGGTCGATGGTGTTGAAGTGAGTCACTTCGACTTTCTCGATCGTCGGACGTTTCAATCGGCAGTGGAAGGATGTCGCGCCGTCTTTCTCATGCGACCGCCGGCCATCTCCAACACCAAGGCGACTCTCAACGTTCTTGTGGATGTTGCGCGCCGCTCAGGGGTGACGCAGATCGTCTTTCTTTCCGTGGCCGGCGCAGGCGCGAATCCCCTCGTTCCGCATCATGCCGTCGAGCGGCACCTGCGCGCAGGCACTTCAGGGTGGACCATCCTTCGGCCAGGGTTCTTCGCGCAGAACTTGGGCGGCGCTTACCGGAACGACATTCGGATGGACAACCGACTGTACGTGCCCGCTGGAGCGAGCCGGGTTGCGTTCATTGACGTTCGCGACATCGCAGAAGTCGCTGCCAATGCCCTGACCGCGCCTGAAGCACACTTCGAGCGGACCCATAGCTTGACCGGGCCGGAAGCGTTGTCGTTTGCCGAGATTGCGACCTTGCTCTCTGAAGAACTGGGTCGCGATATCCGCTATCAGCCAGCAAGCGTCGCAGGCTATATCGCGCATCTGTATCGAACCGGCATGCCAGCTATACAAATGGTGGTGCAAACGCTGCTGCATGTCGGATTGCGGTTCGGCCAGGTGCAAGGCGTCAGCCATGAATTGCAAGCATTGCTTGGACGCAAACCACGCACGATGTGCGAGTACATACATGATCACAGGGCGCTCTGGCTGTGAACACCAGGGAATACTCGCGATCTCTGCCATCAGCTGTCCACGAGCTCGCGCTGCGTCTCGGTGTGAAACCTGGCGACAATTGCTCCTCGGTCAGGCTGATGCAGATTGGCCGGATGAAAGCAAAGACTGAAGCAAAGTCCTGGATGTCATTTACTGCGAAGCAGTCGATCTCGACGCGAAAGTGTGCATTCGATTGGCGGGCGCGGGCCGGCCCCTTTGGAATAGTCTCCGGGCGCGACGCGCTAGAGGATGGCGAGGGTCGATTCGATATCACGGCGCTGGGTTTCATCCCGATCGCCCGCGCAGAGCACACGACGGCGCTGGTGCGCGGTGAGCTGATGCGCTACCTGGCCGAGCTCCCATGGGCGCCTGACGCCATTCTTCAGAATTCCGCGCTGCGCTGGCGCGTAGCCGGCGCTGATCAATTTGTTGTCAGCGCCGGTGCCGGAGAGACTGCGGTCGAAGTTGTGCTAAACCTCGACACCGAAGGGCGAATCGCAGGAGCCTTCGCCCCCGACCGTCCCCGCTCAGCCACTGCTCCAGTTCTTCCCACACCATGGCGCGGGCGCTTTTCTGACTATCGCCGACATGCCGGCAGGTTGCTGCCCTTTGCTGGCGAGGTCGGCTGGGAAGTCGACGGGAAAGAATGCGTCTACTGGCAGGGGCGCCTCGAGCACTGGGAGGCGTATGCGGCAATGACCAGCTCACAGGAAAACTGAAAACTGTCGCGCAGCCCCGTGAAACAGAACACTGGCGGTTTTGGCGCTGACGCTGATGCTCGTGACAACTCCGATACCGCAAGCAGCAAGCCTAAGCGCGACCGATGCCATTGAACTGCGTTTCTCGATCAGCAGTCTCTCCGTACTACTGCTCCTCGGCCAATTCAGCTCGCCTTTGATCGGCCAGGGTCGACCCGACTTTGCCGGCACGGGCACGCGCGGACCTGCTGAATGCAGGTGATGACGTCGACACTGACGGCCTTGAAGACTATCTGGGCTGGGCAGTAGTCGAGCCCGAGCAGGGACGCTCGGAGCTTGCCAATGACCGACCGATCGCATGCAGGCGCGACGGGATGACATCACCAAGCGTGCGCTGGCAGACAGACCGATGGTCCTAAGTCGACTCCAGTGAACGTCGCCAGGCCGACCTGGAAGCCGGCTTCCCTGCACGATGGAACAAGTCGATCGATGCCGTGTTTCCACCCTACATGCTGGGCGCAACCGCCCATCAGCACCGGTACGGGCCATTCTCGCCTCTGGCTGAGATGCAGCGGTCGAGGAACTGAACTAGAACCGTCGTGGCCGCCCGGCCGCGCCCCTGGAAGGCGCCACGGAGACCTGTATGGACGCGATCCTGAACTTTCTGGCCAGCTTTCACTTCAGCTGGTGGGCCACTGTGGGCTTCTTCGGCCAGGCCCTGTTTGGATCGCGCTTCATCGTGCAGTGGATCTACTCCGAACGTGCCAAGCGGGTCGTGATACCTACAGTGTTCTGGTACATCAGTCTGGCCGGCGGCCTGGTACTGCGAAGTAGTCGTCCTTAGACGTTCTGTCGTAGACGTTCCGTGGAACGCGGCGGCGGCGTTTGCCGCCGTCGCTGCATCCAAGAACGATCGAGTTCCCGGCTCCGGCCCTTCCTGCGACAGCGCGACAGCGACCAAGCCAATGAGGGCAGCGTGTTCGAATATCATGTGACGCCCGATCGTCCACAATGATAATTTTAGTTATCGTCCACGACCGCAGCTCGAGTGCCTTGGTCGGAGATGCCGTAGGGGGAAATTTTTTGTCGGTCTTGACCTTCTTGATCGCTTTTTGGACGGCGCCCGGCGTGTGGTAGACAGGCGCCCCGGTTGCAATGCGCGCCGATCGCAGCGAAGGTATCGAGCGCCCCCTCCGTAATCTGTAGGATTTGCTTAAGGCGCAAACTCACCAATCTTTCCAGCAGTCAAAGGATCTCTCATGGGTGAACGACAACGCTACCGCCGCCGGCCGGGTCAGCCCGTGGTCGCAGTGCAGCTCAAGCTGGATACGGAAGGCTTCACGTACCAGAAATGGGGCGAAGAGCAGCGCTGCAAAGCCAACGACTGGCTCGTGGACAACGACGGCGAGGTGTACACGGTGGACGCCGATACCTTCGCACGCACCTACTCGGCCGAAGGCCAGGGCACATATGTGAAGACCGGCAAAGTCTGGGCCGAGCAGACGGCTGAGTCCGGCCGCGTGGCGACGAAGGAAGGCGGCACGAGCTACGAGTCCGGCGACTGGCTCGTGTCCAACGAAGAGGATGGGTCTGACGCCTACGCCGTCAGCGCGAAGAAGTTCGAGGAGTCGTACGAACTGGACGAGTGACGAGGTCGAGCAACCCAGGGGAGGCGCGCGATGGACTGTTTCGTGATTCGGGGATTTGGCGAGAAAAAGGATTCCGGCGGCAAGCTGATCGACTTCGACAAGGTCGACAACGAGCTGATCAAGCCCGCCATGGAGAAAGCCGGCCTGATCGGCGGCACGACGGCCATCGTGCAGGGCTCGGGGCCGATCCATCAGGACATGTTCCAGCTGATCCTGCACGCCGCTGTCGTCATCTGCGACATCACGGTGCACAACCCCAACGTGTTCTACGAGCTCGGCGTGCGCCACGCGCTGCGCAAGAAGTACACGGTGTTGATCAAAGGCACGCCGTCGGACGACCGGGCGCCCTTCGACATCGCCGGCCTGCGCTACATGGAGTATTCGTGGGCGGATCCAGGGAAGGACGTGCAGAAGCTGATCGACGTGATCAACGCCACGCAAGCGCTGGACCGCGAGACCGACAGCCCCATTTTCCTGATGATGCCCAAGCTCAAGCAGGCCGACACCAGCAGCTTCAGGACCGTGCCGCCGAGCTTCACGCAGGAAGTACAACTGGCCCGCTCCCGCAAGGACAAAGGCTGGCTGCGGCTGCTGGCCGACGATGTGGGCAACGAGATTTTCGAACGCGACGGGCTTCGCCTCGTCGGTCGCGAGCAGTTGGCGCTGAAGGATTTCAAGGTGGCCGCGCGCGCGTGGAATGCAGTGTTGGCGGGTGACAGGGAGGATATCGAGGCCAATCAAGCCCTCGCCAACCTCTACGAGCGCCTGTACAAGCTGCACAGCGACCCGGCCGACCTCGAGCGGTCCAACCAGGCCATACAGCGCCTGCTGGAGCGCCGGAACCTGTCGCCGGCCCAGCGTGCTGAGGCGCTTGCGCTCGAGGGCCGCAACCTGAAGACCTTGTGGCGCCTGGATTTCGCCAAGCTGGGCACTCAGGAGGAGCGCCGGGAGCGCGCCATCGATACCCAGGCTCGAGACGCCTTCGACGCTTACCGGGAGGCGTACAGGGTCGACCTCAACTACTTCTTCCCGGGTCTCGCCGCCTTACAGATGGGTCGTATCCTGCAGTCGCTGTCCAAGAGCGCGCGCTTCAAGAACCTGTTCGCCGGCAACGAACGCAGGGCTGCCCGCTACCTGGAGGAGCTTGAGGATGACCTGGGCGAGCTCACCCACGTCGTGCGAATGGCGATCGCGCGTGGCTGCGGCACGCTGCAAGGCGACGACCTCGCCTGGGCCCGCATCAGCGCCGCGGATCTGCTGTTCCTCGACCGGTTGGACGAGCCGCCGGAGGCCGACCATTCAGCCGTGCTGGTCGCCTACAGAGACGCCGTGCCCAAAGGCACGTTCTTCATGGACGCTGCACGCGGGCAGCTCGAGCTGTTCGAGCAGCTCGGCATCGGCGCGGAGGCTGCGCGTGCCGTCTTGGCGGCCTTCGACGAGCCCGTGGCGCCGGCCGGGGGTAGAACGCCGAAGAACAGCAAGCCTGAGCGCCATCTCGTCATTTTCAGCGGCCACACCGTGGACCGCACCGGACCGGCCTCGCCCGCGCCGCGCTTCCCCAGCAGTGCACAGGGCCGTGCACGCGAACTGATCGAGGCTGCGCTCGAGCGGCTCAAGGGTGAGGTCGATGATTTCAGCGTGCTCGTCTCCGCGGCGCCGGGCGCGGACATCCTGGCGCTGGAGGCATGCAAGGCGCTGGGTATCAAGACCTGGCTGTGCCTGCCTGTGGACCGCGACGTCGTGGCCCGCGAAGTCTTCAAGGACTACGACATCGACTGGCGCAACCGCTTTTTTGCGCTGGCCGATGCCCAGCCATCCGGGCAGACCTTCGTGCTGAGCGACAACGGCGGACTGCCACCGTGGCTCCTCGCACGTTCGACGATGACGCCGTGGTCACGCGGCAACCGATGGATGCTGTACCAGGCCCAGGCCTGGGGCGCTGACAAGGTCACGCTGCTGGCGCTGTGGGACCACAACAAAGACGACATGTCCCCGAACGGCACGGCAGAGATGCTCAGGCTGGCGGAGAAGACGGACGGCATCTACGTCGAGGTCATCGACTGCCGGCCTCTGCTGGATCCCCCTGCCCTCTAGTAACGATCAATGGAGGGCCCATGGCCGCCTACCGCACTTTCGCGCAGCACCTGGACCCGAAGGAAGGTCCCAAGCGCATCCTGTCCCTCGACGGCGGCGGCCTGCGGGGCATGATGACCGTGCACGTGCTGAAGAAGATCGAGACGCTGTTGCGGGACCGCTTCGGCGATCCCGACCTGCGGCTTTGCAACTACTTCGACCTCATTGCCGGCACGTCCACGGGCGCCATCATCGCGGAGGGCTTGTCGAAGGGCATGACGGTCAAGGAGATCGAAGACCACTATCGCACACTGGGCGACACCATCTTCAAGCGCAGCTTCTGGCGCCGGGGTGTGGCCCTCGAGAACGACGCCGAAGATGCCGACTATCTGGCCAACATGCAGGAGATGGACAGGCCAGAGAACCTCGACAGGCTGGCCCGGTTGGGTGCGGCCGTGGCCGAGAAGCAGGTTGACGCCGCGCACTTCCCCGAGGCTTTCGACGCAGGTGTGTCGACGGGTTGAGCGCCGTCGACCACGAACAACCTCGCAGCGCCGGCACTCACGGGGACACGCCGTGTTCGGCCTCAGCCTGTTTCCAGAAGATCGATGCATGCCAGCGGCACTTACTGTCCGATCAGCCCGAGATCCAGATTGCTTTTTACTACAAGTTATATTGGTGGAATCTTTACACATTACACACATGATTGATGCGAAGCGAGATCGCTGCAGCCGACTTGCCCGAACCGCGGGTTGCGGTAGGGACGCCGGTTGCCCGGCGCCCCTACCGCAACCGGCTGAACCCCCGATTTAGGGTTTTCGAGCGCGGTACCTTGGTGGTCTTGACCTAAGTCATGGCAGGCTTTCACCCCAAGGGAGAAAGTGGCTACGACAAACTGGAGACCCTCATGAGCAACACCCGCAAGCTGTGGTTGGGGCTAGCCACACTCCTGATCGCCTCGTTCGCCGTATTGCTATGGGCGGGCGGCGAAATTTTTCGCGCGGCTCCCCCGATGCCCGAGCAAGTGGTGTCGAGCGACGGCCAAGTCATTTATAGCCGGCAGGACATCGAGACCGGACGCCAAGTCTGGCAGTCGATCGGCGGCATGCAGCTCGGTTCCATCTGGGGCCACGGCGGGTATGTCGCGCCCGACTGGAGTGCGGACTGGTTGCACCGGGAAGCGATGACGCTGCTCGATCGCTGGGCGCGCGATGAAGGAGCGGCAACGTACGCGGAGCTGGGCGAGGAAAAGCAGGCTGCGTTGAAAGGCCGTTTGCGCAAGCAGATGCGCACTAACACGTACGACCCCACCTCGAAGACGATCACGGTCTCGACGGAACGCGCCGAGGCGATGGCCAACGTCGCCGCACATTACGTCAGCTTGTTCGGCAATGACCCAGCGACCGCCAAACTGCGCGAAGCCTACGCGATGCGCAACGACACGGTCGACACCCTTGAGCACCGACGTGCGCTTACCGGCTTCTTCTGGTGGACTGCGTGGGCCGCGGGCACAGAACGCCCCGGTACCGAAGGCCAGACCTTCGCACCCGAGCGCGATGGCGTCACGCCGAAGTTGGTGACATACACGAACAACTGGCCGGCCGAGCCGCTGATCGATAACACTCCGCCTCCGGCGCTGTGGGTCTGGTCGGCCTTTAGCGTGCTGTTCCTGCTGGCCGGCATCGCCGCCTTGGGCTGGCATCATGCCGTGACACATTCACGCGGCGAGGAAGCACACATCCTCCCGGCGAGCGATCCGTTCGCAGCACTGCGATTGACGCCCTCGATGCGCGCGACCGCTAAGTTTTTTTGGTTGGTCCTCGTTTTGTTCCTGGTCCAGATCGGGCTCGGCGCCATCACCGCGCACTACCAGGTTGAAGGGCACGAAGCCTACGGCTTTGCACTCTCCGAGTATCTGCCCTACTCGCTCTCCCGAACCTGGCATACCCAGCTTTCGGTCTTGTGGATCGCCGTCGCGTGGCTCGGCACAGGCCTCTACATTGCACCAGCCCTGTCGGGACATGAGCCGAAGTTCCAGCGCTTCGGTGTCAACTTCCTGTTCGTCAGCCTGCTGATCATCGTGGTCGGTTCATTCACCGGCCAATGGTTCGCGGTCATGCAGAAGCTGGGGCTCAAGAACAATTTCTGGTTCGGCCATCAGGGCTGGGAGTACGCCGATATGGGGCGCTTCTGGCAGATTTACCTCTTCATCGGGTTGCTGCTGT
Source organism: Lysobacterales bacterium (assembly GCA_038207515.1). Taxonomy (GTDB): domain Bacteria; phylum Pseudomonadota; class Gammaproteobacteria; order Xanthomonadales; family Rhodanobacteraceae; genus Tahibacter. Next base: position 22,245 of record JBBQZR010000017.1, read on the forward strand.
GGCTGACCCTGGTCGGCCGTGCGCTGTGGCCCGTCCTGCGTGGCCCCACCACCGATACCAAGTCGATCGTCGGATTGATGTTCCTGTCGACCGTTTGCATCGGCCTGTTCTTCGCGTCGGCGCTAATGTGGGGCGAGCACACGCACATCTCAGAGGTCGAATACTGGCGTTGGTGGCTCGTTCACCTGTGGGTGGAGGGCTTCTTCGAGGTGTTCGCGGCCGCGGTGATGGCGTTGATATTCACACGCCTGGGCTTGGTCAAGGCATCGAGTGCAACCGTGGCGGTGTTGTTCGCGACGATCATCTTTATGTCCGGCGGCGTACTGGGCACGCTGCACCATTTGTATTTCGTCGGCACGCCCACGGCTGTCGTCGCGCTGGGTGCGAGTTTCAGTGCGCTGGAGGTCGTGCCGTTGGCCTATATCGGCTTTGAGGCGTATCACACGTGGAAGCTCGGCCACGCCACGCCGTGGATGCAACGCTATCGCTGGCCGATCCAATTCTTCATCTCGGTATCGTTTTGGAATCTGGTGGGTGCGGGATTGTTCGGTTTCCTGATCAATCCGCCGCTGTCGCTGTACTATATGCAGGGTTTGAACCTCACACCGCTGCATGGTCACACCGCACTCTTCGGTGTCTACGGCATGCTGGGCATCGCCCTGGTGCTGTTCTGCCTGCGCGGACTGCGCGGGCAGGTGCGATGGGATACGCGTGCGTTGAAACTCGCGTTCTGGGCTCTCAACATCGGCTTGGCACTGATGGCACTGCTGACGCTCTTGCCCATCGGCACAATGCAGCTACTGGCTGCCATTGAGCACGGCTACGCGTACGCGCGCTCGGCTGAGTTCATGCAGCGTCCGATCATCGATCTGCTGGTGTGGATGCGGGTGCCGGGGGACACGATCTTCAGCATCGGTGCCGTCGCGCTCGCGTGGTTCGTGTTCCGGCTTTGGGTGGCGCCGCGTCAAGCAGCACTCCCGGACGCCGAGACGGACCAGGCGTGAGCCGTGTCGATCGCTGACGTGTTCTCATGATCGAGTTCTATTCGCAGATCAAATGGGTGCATGTGTCCGCGGTGGTATGCAGTGGGATGCTGTTCCTAGTGCGCGGATTACTGATGCTGGGCGGACGCGGCGCGTGGGTGCGCCGCACTACCGTCCGCTATCTGAGTTACACCATCGACAGTGTGCTGCTGACCGCAGCGCTGATGCTCGCCACAATGTTGCCGTCGGCGCTATTCAGTAATGGCTGGTTGACAGTGAAGCTCGCGCTATTGGTCGTGTACATCGCTCTCGGAGTCGTGGCATTGCGCGACGGCGGGTCACCCCGCCGTCGGGCGCTGTGCTTCGCGTCAGCGCTGGTTGTCTTTGGTCTGATCGTGTCCATTGCGAGAGCCCATCATCCGCTGGGCCTGTTTGCCCCGTAGTTCACATGACGGATGGCTGCACGCGCGCCTGACCTGGATCAAGGTGCCATGAGCGCGTCTGCGCGACACTGGCAGGATGGACATGGCCCGCACATCGACCGCCTATCTGCCCTCCGCAGCGCAACTTGCCGCGGCCCCTCACCGGCTGATGTTCTTCATCGGCGCGCTGAACGTCCTCGCCGCGATGGCGTGGTGGACCGCCTGGCTGATCGATGCGCGCTGGCACGTGTTCGGCATCGCGGCGCCCCCTGTCCATGCCGGGTGGACGCATGCCTTCGTCATGCAGTACCAAGTACTGCCGCCTTTCATCTTCGGTTTCCTGTTGACCGTGTTTCCGCGCTGGATGGGGCAGACCGAGCTCACACGGTGGCACTACCTGCCCGTGGGATTGGCACTGCTTAGCGGGCAGGTGCTGTTTCTCGTCGGCTTGGCCGGAATTCCTGTGCTGATCCATGTAGGCGTCATCAACACGCTAGCCGGATGGATTGGGGCGCTGGTGATCTTGCTACGCCTGCTATGGCAGGACGCTGGCATGACTTGGCACGCCGTATCGTGTGCCGCAGCATTAGTACTGGGCTTGGTGGGTCTCACCCTGTTCTTCGCCTTCCTGCACGGGGGAGATGCACGTCTGCTGTTTGCCTCGATCAAGATCGGCAGCTTCGGTCTGCTGCTGCCGATCTACGTCACCGTCGCGCACCGCATGTTTCCGTTCTTCGCCGGCAACCTGTGCGTCGGATACGTGGTCTGGCGCCCGCTGTGGTTTCTGGGCGCGTTCTGGGCACTGGCCCTGGCGCATCTGGCGCTGGAACTGCGGCATGCGTATGCCTGGCTGTGGCTGGCCGATATTCCCCTGCTGGCGCTGTGCAGCCTGTGGCTGTGGCGCACATGGCCACGCGGCGCGATTCCTGCACTTTTGCACGTATTGTTCCTGGGCTACGCGTGGCTGCCGCTGGCGCTGGCGCTCTACGCGTTACAAAGCATCGGATACCTGCTGAGCGGCCATTTCATTCTCGGGCGCGGACCCGCGCACGCGCTGTTCATCGGCTTCTTCGGCAGCTTGCTGGTCGCCATGGTGACCCGCGTCACGCAGGGACATTCAGGACGTCCGCTCGAACTGGGGCGTGTAGCCGCGTTCGCTTTCGTCCTCATCCAGGTGGTTGCTGCGGTGCGCGTCGCCGCCGAAGTCCTGCCCGATGCGCCCTTATGGCAGGCGCTCGCGGCCGCCGGTTGGGTGGTCGCGTTCCTGCCGTGGGTGTTGCGCTCCGCCTGGATCTACCTGACACCGCGCTCCGACGGCCGGCCCGGTTGAGCACGCCAGTCTGGCAAACCCGTCGGAGATCTGCGCGACCGGCGTGGGCCACCCCATCCATGCGCACTGCCGATCGGTTCGAATTCGATGAAATGGCGCAGCGACACGTGCTCCGTGCCGACCTCAGCCCAATTTTTTCTTTCGCATTAACTGCGTACGGCTTGAGCTGGATCAAGGCGGATTTCCGCGCCTGTGCTGAAGCTGTACCTCGTGCCATCTGTTGCAGATCGAGGAAACTGTCATGAATACGATCTTTCCCGTCTTCACGCTCCTGCTGTGCGGAATGGTTGCGCTCGCTGGATGTTCCCGCGGAACCTCTGCTGAGCCGCCCACGCCGGGCAACGCATCCGCAGTGGCAGGTGCCGCTCCGGATACCGGCGGGTCACGCAAAGGTGATTTCGGCCCACCGCAAGGAGAGCCGATCAAAGCCGTCCTGACCTCCCCGCCGAACGTACCGCCGCCGACGGGCCGCTCCGCGCCGGCCAAGGTCATCGTGGAACTGGAGGTCATCGAAAAGGAACTGCCGATCGCCGAGGGAACCACGTATACATTCTGGACTTTCGGAGGCACCGTTCCCGGCAGTTTCATCCGCGTGCGCCAGGGTGACACGGTCGAGTTCCATCTGAACAACCATCCCGATTCCAAGATGCCGCACAACATCGACCTGCACGGCGTTACCGGACCCGGCGGCGGCGCAGCGTCGAGTTTCACCGCACCGGGCCATAGCTCGCAGTTCACCTTCAAGGCACTGAACCAGGGATTGTTCGTCTATCACTGCGCGACAGCACCGGTGGGCATGCATGTAGCCAACGGCATGTATGGACTCATCCTGGTCGAACCGCCACAAGGCCTGCCGCCGGTGGACAAGGAGTTCTACGTGATGCAGGGCGATTTCTATACCGTGGGCAAATTCCGCGAGAAGGGATTCCAGGCATTCGACATGCAGAAGGCAATCGACGAGAACGCCACCTACGTGCTGTTCAACGGCTCGGAGACGGCCCTCACCGGCGACAATGCGCTGAAGGCGTCCGTGGGACAGAATGTGCGTCTGTTTGTCGGCAACGGCGGGCCGAACCTGGTGTCGAGCTTCCATGTGATCGGAGAGATCTTCGACAAGGTCTGGTACGAGGGCGGCACGCGCTACCAGGAGAACGTGCAGACAACGTTGGTACCCGCGGGTGGCGCGATGATCGCCGACTTTCATCTCGAAGTTCCCGGCAGCTACGTGTTGGTCGACCATTCGATTTTCCGCGCCTTCAACAAGGGTGCGCTGGGCATACTCAAGATCGACGGACCCGAGAACCTCAGCATTTATTCCGGCAAGGAAGTCGATTCCGTGTATCTCGGCGACAAGGCAGCCAGCCTGGCGTCGGTGAGCACCGCCGCGACGTCCAACGCAGCGGGCACACTGTCGCTCGAGGAACAGGTCGCCGCCGGCAAGTCGCTGTATTCGGGGACCTGCTCGGTCTGTCACCAGGACAACGGCGCTGGTCTTCCGGGCGTATTCCCGCCGCTGGCCAAATCCGACTATCTCGCGACGCAGCCGAAGGAGCAGATCGTGCGCGTCGTGCTCAACGGCCTGAGCGGCGCTGTCAAGGTCAACGGGCAGGACTACAACTCCGTGATGCCGCCGATGAGTCAGCTCAGGGACGACGAAATCGCCAACATCCTGAGCTTCGTACAGACAAGCTGGGGAAACAGCGGCGAGCGCGTCCGCAAGGAAGACGTCACCGCCGTCCGCGCTTCCACGCCACGCGCCGAAGGCGCGGCGCATTGAGACGGTGATGCGACTCGCTGCCTTGCTCATGACGGTACTTTTGCCCGGCGCGGCTGCGGATGACTTTGTGCGTTTGCCGGGGCAAGCCGCGTTCACGTCGATTCTCAAATACACCGACAGCGACGGAAAAGTACCCATTGCGCCGTTCGAACTGATGACCACACCGGTCACCAACGCGCAGTTCCTCGCCTTCGTTGTCACGCATCCGGAATGGCGCCGCGGCACGGCCCCGAGCGTTTTCGCCGAAGCCCGCTACCTGTCGCATTGGGGCGGCCCGTTGTCGCTGGGCGCTGCGGCGGAGGCTGCGCAACCGGTGACGCACGTGAGCTGGTTTGCCGCGCGCGCCTATTGCGAAGCCAACAACGCGCGCTTGCCGACCTGGTCGGAATGGGAGTACGCCGCCGCAGCTGACGCGACCCGCGCCGACGCGCGCAAGGACCCTGCCTGGCGCGATCGCATCCTGGGCTGGTACGCGAAACCGGCCAACGTCCCGCTGGCCCGGGTTGGGCAGGGCTCGCCGGATCTGCACGGCGTGCACGATCTGCATGGCCTGGTCTGGGAATGGGTGGACGACTACGCCGCCATGCTGGTCTCGGCCGACAACCGCAACCAGGCCGATCCCGACGTGCTCACGTTCTGCGGGGCCGGCGCACTCGCTACCGACGACCGGGAAAACTACGCCGTCCTGATGCGTATCGCGATGCTGTCGGCGCTGGAAGCACACAACACCACGGGCAGTCTCGGCTTTCGCTGCGCCCGTGGTGCTAGGGGAGACGTGCAATGAAAAGACGAACGCTTTTTCTCACTTTTGCCGCGCTGGCCTCCGCATGCACCGGAACACTGTCAGCTGCCGACCTGCGCGCCATTCCCGGCGATTCGGTGTACCGATTCGACGCCACCTTGTCCGACCAGTCAGGAACCGAGTTTCATCTCGGCGAGCGCCGCGGCCGACCGCTCCTGGTCGCCATGTTCTATACCTCATGCCGCTATGTATGCCCCTTGATCATCGACAGCGTCAAAGGCGTAGAGCATGCGCTGAGCGAGACCGAACGCGCCCATCTGGGATTTCTGCTGATCAGTCTGGACCCTGCCCGCGACGACACGGCGGCGCTGAAGTCCGTGTTCGACAAACGCAAACTCGATGCCGCCCGCTGGACCTTGGCGCGCACCAGCGAAAGCAACGTGCGCACGCTCGCGGCCCTGTTGGGCGTGCGTTATCGCGCCTTGGCGGACGGCGAATTCAACCACACCAGCGCACTCGTCCTGCTCGACGGCGAAGGTCGCCGCATAGACAGCAGCGAGGCACTGGGTGCGACACCGGATCCGAAATTCCTGGCTTCAGTGCGGAACGCGCTGGAGATATCCACAAAGTAGCGTTGAAAGTGCGCTCGCTGCAGCGGAACAGGGCGGGCCGTTATCCGCGGCTCTAGGCGGCGGCTTGATCTTGGGTCGGATCAGGCGGCTACCGCCAGTAGCAGAGTCAGTCCCGATAGACATTCAGGACCATGGCATGAAAGTAGTGATAGCCGTCGACGGCAGCGAACACAGCAACCGCGCCGTGGACTATGTGGCCCTGCACTGGTTGCCCGCAGACCCCTCGCCGCGAATCGTGCTGTGTTACGCCGATCCCGAGCCAGTGCCGCTAGCGCCGGCGCACGGCGGTGATGAAGATGATGCCGAATTGGCCCGTTACCACGCGGGAAATGCCGATATCGCCTTGCGCTACGGAAATGCTGTGTTCGCGAGAGTAGGCCTTGAGACGGTGGAACATCGATTAGTCGGACCGCCCGTCGCTGGCATCCTAAGCCTCGCCAGACAAAGCGGTGCTGATGTCATCGTGCTCGGCGCGCACGGCAGCGCTTCGCACAGTCCCCGCTCCCTGGGCACCGTGGCAGAAAATGTGCTGGCTGAAAGCACAGTGCCGGTGCTGGTTGTGCCGTGACTACGCGGTGTAGAAAAAGTGTAGTCCGCGAAGATCAAATATAGGCGGGAAGATCCGGAATGACATGGTTGCGCCGAACGGGCTGGGTGCCGTGCGCTGCATGCAGATGGCGCTGGCTGGCGTGCGCACGCCAGTCGACTATCTCAATACACACGGCACGGCGACGCCGCTGGGCGACCTCATCGAGCTGCAAGCCGTGCGCGAAGTCTTCGGCGCGGCGGTGCCGCCGCTGTCCTCGACCAAGTCGCTGAGTGGGCATTCGCTCGGCGCGGCCAGCGTGCACGAGGCCATCTACAGCCCGCTGATGTTGCGCGACGGCTTCATCGCCGGCTCGGCCAATATCGATAGCCTGGATCCGCAGGCCGCGGCCTTTCCGATCGTGCGCGCGAGCCGCCCGGCGGCGCTGAACACCGTCATGTCCAACAGCTTCTGGCTTCGGCGGCACCAACGCTACGCTGGTATTCACGCGTGCCTGAGCGGCCGATTTCTACCGCAGCTGACTTCGATCAAGGCGCCGGCGCCGGCACTGGCCGAAGCTGCCGGCAGATCCCCGACCCCGCAGAAGGATAGTTCCCATATGACTACGACCGCGACTCCCGCGCTGGCCGAACAGGCGCAGCGCGCTCTGGCGGCGCACGACCGCAATGCCGAAGTGACGCTGGCTGCCGACGGCGGCTTCGTCGTGCGCACCGAACTGACCGAGGCCGAGGTGCGGCGCCTGCTCCAGGCCGCTGCACTGCCGGTGGCGGCGCGCACGGTGCCCGCGCGCAGCGATTGCTGCGGCGGCTGTGGCGGCGCCTGAACCCGACCGCTTTGCGCGGTGCCGGGTGACGGGTGACGGCCTGTCGCGGCTGGCGACAGAAAGCAGGTCATGCCTGGCGCCGCGCTTTTTTGTGATTCCCTGCAAAGGCTTTCCACGCCCATGAAAAACCGCAGCCTCCTGCTCGCTTTTCTCGTCCTGTCCGGCATCACGGCTCATGCCGCAGCCGCTGCAGCGGAGCCGTCGTCCGAGGACCACACGGCACATGCGGCCCACGGGACGCCAGCAGCGCAGGACTCGCACGCAGCGCCTGCGGCGCCTGATGCCGCCGGGCCGACTCACCCTCCGGCGAAGCGCTGGGCCAGCGACGCGGCCTTGCGCGAAGGCATGGGACGGGTGCAAGCCGCGCTCAAGGAACTGCGTCATCACGAGCTGGGCCATATGCCGCCGGCGGCGGTGCGGGAGCAGGCAGCGCAGATCGAAGCGGCGATCCGCTTCCTGTTCGCCAACTGCAGGCTCGCGCCGGACGCGGATGCTGCCCTGCACCCGATCCTGCTGCCGCTGCTCCAGTCCGCCCAGCGCCTGCAAAGCGATCCCGCGGACCGCGCCACGGTCGCGGCGCTGCGTGCAGCCGTGGCGCCATATCCGCGCCAGTTCGACGATCCGGGCTGGCCGGCGGCACCGGATCCCGCCGCGGCGCAATGAGTAGCGCGGCGGAGAGCAGCTACGTCCAGGCCTGGCAGTGCATAGGCTGCGGCCGCATCGAGGCGCCGCAGCCCTGCATCGGCGTCTGCCGTGACCGCAAGGTGCTGCTGGTCGGCAAGGAAGACCACGAGGCAGCGCTGGCCGAAATCCAGCGGCTGCGCACGGCACTGACCTGCGCCTCGGCCATGCTGCGGCGCTTCGATTTGGCCACGCCGCATATGGGACAGTGGGAAAATTCCTATCGCGCGTTGCAATTGCAGGTGCGTGAGGTGCTGGCCGTGCTCAGCGCTGGCGCCACCTGAGCGGACGTGCATGCACCGCCGCTTGTGCCACAGTGTGTTCGCTGCCAACCTGAATCGAATTGCGTCTATGCAACGCTGCCGCTACGGCAGTGTGATCGCTACCCATCAGCATGAAAACGCAGCGACCTCCGCTCAGCGCACCGGCGTCCGCAGGTGTGCATCAACTTCTGCCATATCGCCTCGACGCGGCTCTCCACCCCGACATCGGGCATGATCGGTCGACCCCAGCTGCGCGTGATTTCCTGCGGCCATTTGTTGGTCGCGTCCAGACCTAGCTTGGAGCCCAGCCCCGCCGTCGGGCTGGCGAAATCGAGATGGTCGATCGGCGTGTTTTCCACCAGAAAGGTATCGCGCGCCGGATCGACCCGCGTCGCCACCGCCCAGAATCACGGCTGTGCCGTCGCGCACGTCGATATCGTCGTCGACGATCTGGCCGAGCTCGCGCAGCAAAGCCAGCGGCCGGCCAGCTAGCGCCAGCTCCATGCGCCGACGATGGCCGAACAGATTGCCCGGCAGCGGCTGCGCCGACGTGCCTGCCTTTTCCATAAGCAGAGCCGGGCCGCCCGCGCGCAGGCACAGCGCGGTGGATTCCAGGTGCGGATCCACCGTTTCGGTGACGCGCAGCAATTGCCGCTCGCGCTCCAGCTGCGCAAGGAAGCCGCGCAGTTCCTCGAAGATCATGGGTTGACGCCCACCGGTGCCTGCCAGCAGCCGCTGGCGATGCAGCGATTCAACGTGACCAGCCATGGGCGAAGATCCAGCGCCTGCACCGCCAGCCAGTTCTGATCGAACAGAGTCTCCGCGTAGCGTTCGCCGCGATCGCAGAGCAGGCTGACGATGCTGCCACTCTCGCCGCGTGCGCGCATGGCTGCGGCCAGCTGCAGGCAGGCGGCGAAGTTGGTGCCGGAGGACCCGCCGTAGCGCCGGCCGAGCAGGCTTTCAAGGCACCAGACCGCGGCCACCGATGCTGCATCCGGCACTTCCAACACGGCATCGGCCACCTCGAACAGGAAGCCCGGCTCGACCCGGGCGCGGCCTATGCCTTCGATCCGTGTGGAGACGCTAGCGCAGACGTCGCGGCTGCCCGAGCGCCAGCCTTGCGCGAACGCGCAGCCGGCTGGATCGGCGACGCATAGGCGCGTGGCCAGCCGGCGATAGCGCAGATAGCGTCCTATCGTTGCCGACGTACCACCCGTGCCAGCGCCACAGACGATCCAGGTCGGCACCGGTGCGGTTTCTGCACTGAGCTGGGACAGGATGGACTCAGCGATGTTGTTATTGCCGCGCCAATCAGTTGCGCGCTCCGCCAGGCCGAACTGATCCAGGTGGCACGCGCCGCTCACCGCATGTTCGGCTGCGCGTACGGTAACGTCGGCCGGATCGTCGACCAGATCGCAGGTCGCGCCCAGCGCCTGCACTTCGCGAATCTTCTGCGGTGCCGTGCCGGCCGGCATCACCGCGACGAAGGAAAGGCCGAGCAGGCGCGCGAACCAGGCCTCAGAGATGGCCGTGCTGCCGGAAGACGCGTCGACCACCCGCTGGCCCGCGCGCAGGCGGCCGTTGCACAAGGCGTAGAGATACAGCGAGCGAGCCAGCCGGTGCTTGAGGCTGCCGGTCGGATGCGCCGCCTCGTCCTTGAAATAGAACGCGATGCCCGGAAACCCCGGCAGGTCCAGCTTGAGCAGATGCGTATCGGCCGAACGCGCAGCCTCGCGCGCGAGGATCGCGATGGCCGCATGCTCCCAGTCGCGCGTGGCCCCGGGGGTGTCGAAGGGCGTATCCGTGCGCCAGGCATTCATGGGGCCGCGTGTCCGTCGCGTACGCGCAGCGCATGGATCTGCCGCGCCAGGAAGGCGAAATAGCCGTCGATGTAGCTGATACCGTTCTGCGTGTCGATGAGGTACGGATTCATCAAGGTGTGGCGCAGGATGACAAGGCGGCCCTCGCCGATCGGGGCGGCATCCAGCCCCAGCGCTGCAAGAATGCGCGCCGTGTCGGCGATGCCGAGCAAATCGAAGCGCAGGCTGGTAAGCGAACCGAAAAACTCCTTGAGCTGCAGCGGCTGGCGCGTATCGCTGCGCAGGCAGTCGTGCAGCACGGCGACGAAGGCATTGGCCACTTCCAGCGAGCGATTGCCGCAGGGATTAAGCGCGAGGCAGACCAGGTTGCTGTCGGGTGCGAACGGCACGATCAGTTGCACGACGCCGGCCTGCTCGGCCGCAAAGCGCAGGGCGCGAGCGTGGAAGGCCTCGGCCGCGCGCACCGTGGCCCGCGGCAGGCGGCCGAAATGGGTGTGATCCAGCGGCAGCACCTTGTGCGTGACATACACCGCGGCTGCGCTCGCGCCAGACTTGGAGCCTTCAGGGATGTACTGCCCCAGGTTGCGGTAGCGCTCCAGATAGTCCGGCGACGTATCGGAATGAAAGACATAGTCGGCGCGCTCGGCCAGCAGAGCCATCGCGCGGTGATCGCGGCAGACGAAGGCGCCTGCGCCGTAAGGCAGATAGCCGAGCTTGTGCGGATCCACGGTCACCGAGTCGGTGTCGGCCAACGCAGCAAAGGCCGCATGCACCTCGGGCGCCGGAAACCGCGTGAACTCCGCGCCGACCTGCGCCGGCGTCCGCAGGCTGCCGTCCTCGGAGCGGAACAAAGTAGCCAGGTAGCCGCCCCAGGCCGCATCCACATGCACGCTGAAATCCAGTCCGCGGCGGCGCGAGCGGCGGCGTGCGGCTAGCACCGCGTCGACCGGATCCACCGTGCCGTATTCGGTGCCTCCGAGTACGGCGACGGCCAGCAGCACCGGCCGGCGTTCCCGCGCATGGCGCTCTAGCGCGGCTTCGAGTGCATCGGCATCCAGTCGCATGCCGCACGTGGGAAGCAGCTCCAGCTGGTCGCGGCCCAGCCCAAGGAGCTTGACGCCCTTGCTCCAGGAATAGTGCGCCGTGACCGGCGCCAGCACGCAGGGTTCGCTCAGCAGCGGATGCGCAGCGAAGAAGCCGTGCAGGCCGAGCTGCTCGATGCGCTGCGCCTCGACCTTCGCCCGCCATGACGCACGGTGCGCCGCTGGCAGCGCAGCGAGCCAGGACTGCCAGCGCTGCAGTAGTGCGATCGAGTCCTCGCCCGACAGATTGAACGCGCTCCAGTCGTCCGGCGGCAGCTCCAGCTCCGCGGCGCCGGCGGCGCGCAGCGCGACCGGAAACGCCTTCAGCGCCAGGGCCAGACGCAGCGCCTGGTAGTTAGCCACCGTGCCGCCCGAGGTCAGATGGCCGAAGGCGCAGGCCGGCTGCTGCGGGTCGTGTGGATAACCGAGCATGCGCGCGAGCTGCAGCCCGACCTGCACTTCCATGTCGACGGTGACCGGCGCGGCGTCCTCGCTGACGTTGTTGGGGTTGTACGGCAGGGTCAGTATCTGTGCGGCCAGGCCGGGCAGCAGCAGATCCGACACCATGTGGCCCAGGTAACGCGGACTGTGAAACGGCACTGACTTTTTCAACGCCGCCGAAAGCTGGTGCAGTTCACGGCGCATGCGAGCCTCGAAATCCAGGTAGTCCGGCTGGCGCGCGGCGGCGGTGGTGATCGGCGGTGGATCTTCCGGGTGGAAGTTACGCCGCCAGTAGACATGGTCGCGCAGGAACTCGACGACCAGTTTTTCCAGCAGACTGTCGTTTTCGCCGTAAGGACCAAGGAAGCAGGCGTCAAGGGCGTAGTCGTGCGCGGCCGCCTCCGCTGGCCCGCTGCAGGCGCCGGGTGTGGCAGCGGGTGTGCTGCCGCCGCCTCCAGCACCGCTGCGAGGCTCAGCGGATAGGTGACTGGATAAAGACGGCATGGCGACACTCCGCATAGGTCAGCACAGATCCTGCGCAGCGGCGCGCGGCGCGGCACTGATATGGATCAATTCCGGGGCCGGTCTGCCGCGGCGGGTGGTTTTTTTCCGCGATACGGATGATCTGGATCAACGCGCCGCGCGGCGATCCGGCGCAGACTGATCCCATGACCCCGTCACGCCAGTCTGCCTTGGCTCCATGGCCGCCGCATTCCGGTCCGGATGCGGTATTTGTCGGATTTCCCGATCCGGCCCGGTTCTCGCCGGAGTTGGGCGAATCCCAGTTCCGCAGCGCTGCGCGCCACAGCAACGAAGATCCGATGCCGCGGCTGCTGTCGCTGCATCTGCGCCTGCCGTTCGACGGGAATACGGCTGACTGCCCGGTTGCGCCTGGCGCCGACCGCGGGCGCAGTCACGCCTCTTTCTACCGCCTCGCCCGCGAATGCGAATTGGTGGCGCCGCTGTTCGATCGCGACCGCGACGTAATGCAGCTGCAGCTCGACGGCTTGGCCGGCAAGACAGCCGGTGACGGACTGGGCGAGCTGCTGCATGCCGTGTCGCGGCACTTCTTCCTGAGCCATGCGAGCACGCGCGAGTTCCTGATCGTGCTGCCTGATGGTGTCTACGGCGCGCGGGAACTCGCCGGCCTGGTCGACCTGGGCTTCAACCGCGTCCGTTTCCGCGCACTGCCGGCGGCTGCGGACCGCGATGCCACTGCGGTGCTGGAACGCAGCCTCGCCGCCGCGCGGGAGGCCGGCATGCGCTCGACGGCCCTGGATCTCGTCTGTGGGCCGCCGGGCAGCGACGCCGACTTCGAGGCTGGCCTGCAGCAGCTCCTGGCGCTGCGTGCGGACCGCATCCACCTGTGCTGCCCGGGTGGACCGGCATCGCTGGCCACCGCGGTTCCACTAGCCGACCGCGCGTGGCGTCACGCAGACGCGGTCAGCGCCTTGCTCGCCGCCGGCTATGAGGCGCTAGGCCTGGACGTCTTCGTTCTGCCGCAGGACGATTTGGCCCGCGCCCGCCAAAGCGGCCTGCTGCATCACAACGCGCTCGGCTATGTTCCCCAGGCACAGACCGACCTCGTCGGTCTCGGTGTGGGCGCGCGTAGCTGCATCGGCGATGCCTGCTTCGAGAATTGCCCCGAACTCACGGCCTGGGAAAGCAGCATCGACATGGGCGAATTGCCCGTCTGGCGCGGCCTGCAGCTGGATGCGGACGAGCGCCTGCGCAGCGATCTGCTGCAGGCCCTGCTCTGCGCCGGCAGCATCGATCTTGCCCAGATGCAGGAACAGCACAGCATCGTGTTCGCGGAGTACTTCCGCGACGAGCTGGACACGCTGCAGCCGCTGCGGGAAGCGGGACTGCTGCACTACGACGTGGGGACCCTGCAGCTCGGTCCGCAAGGGCGGCTGGCCCTGCAGGCAATCTGCGCCCCGTTCGCTGCGGCGGGACGCCGGCCATGACCCGAGACCGAATTCCTTGCCTGCTGACCATCTCCCGATGTCGCGCCCATTCATGAACCCGTTTCGCACCAGGCCGAACCCGATCACGGACGACGGCGACGGGCTCACATTCTGCAGCAACTGCGCATTCGCCGGCGTCTGCCACGCCGAGGGCTATGACAAGTCCGCACTGCAGGAGCTGCACTGCCTGGTACAGCATGTGGGGCCGTATCCTGCGGGCACGCTGCTTTTCCGCGAGGGCGATCCCTTCAATGCGATCGCCGCGGTGCGCTCCGGCATGGTCAAGACCTTCCGCATTGACGCCTCCGGGCGCATGCAGGTGCTCGGTTTTTTCCTGCTCGGCGAAATCATCGGATTGGATGCGATTCACAACGCACGCTTTCCCTGCAACGCCGTCGCGCTGGATACAGTCAGCCTTTGCCGCTTCTCCTTTCCAATGATGGCCACCCTGGCCACGCGCATGCCGGGCCTGCAAACGCAGCTGTTCCGGCTGCTGAGCCAGGACATCAACAGGGCCGCAGCGATGGCCGGCGATTTCAGCGCGGATGAGCGCATGGCGGCCTTCGTGCTGTCGATCTCGCGGCGCTTCGCCAGCCGCGGCTTCTCGCCGAACCGTTTCGCGCTGAGCATGTCGCGCACCGATATCGGCAACTACCTGCGGCTGGCGGCCGAAACCGTGTCGCGCGTGGTGCGCCGCTTCCAGGACGAAGGCCTGCTGCTGGTGGACCGGCGCGAGTTCGAGATTCTCGACATGGCTCGGCTGCGGCGTCTCGCCCTGCCGCTGCTGCGCGAATAAACGACTGCGCTTGATCGTGATCAGTGCGGCGGCCGCACGCGCTGCCTAGTGTAGTGCTCCGTAATTAATGAAACTTTGATTTTCCTGCTGTCCCAAGGGATTCTGGGCAACAGAAGGTGACAATGCGTAAGGCAAGCACAATCGAGTTGACGCCTGAGCAGCGAGGACAATTGGAGCATTGGACGCGCTCGAACACGGTCGAGGTGAGGCTTGCGCGTCGAACGCTCATCATTCTTCGCGCGGCGGCAGGGCTGGATAACCACACGATTGCAACGGAGCTTGGCATTGGGCGCATCCAGGTCGGGCGGTGGCGTGAGCGATTCGCGCAGGGCGGTATTTTGGCGATTGAATCGGATCTGCCACGCAGCGGCCGCAAAGCGCGTGTGGATGTCGCTCAGATCGTGCGCGTGACCACGCAGACTCTCCCCGAGGCAGCCTCGCACTGGAGCACGCGGAAACTGGCGGCGCACCTGGGTGTCAGCGATTCGACCGTGCTGCGGGTCTGGCGCGCTAACGGACTCAAACCACACCGGACCGAAACGTTCAAGGCGGAATCTCGGCCAATGACGTGCGGAACTCCCTGTACATGAACTGCTCGACGTTTGGCGACCGGACAGTTCTTGCTGCTGCCTCGATGCGCGGTAATTCTGTCAACTTCCGCACAGTTGCGCGGCAACGCTGTCAGTCCTGTGCACGCCAAAAATGCAGTTCTTCCACAATTCTTTGATTCGAAAAGATTGTCGCGCAAGACAGCGTTTGCGCGAACCGACATCCTCCTGTCGTTGCTCGTTGCTCGTTGCTCGTTGACGTTGGTGTGCGTGGTGAATCCGGCAATGCTTCCCGAGCGATGCGTAGATCCGCGCGACCACTGGCGCGCGTGCTGGGCCTGTCAGTTCGCAGGCTTCACGCGCGCCACGGCGTTGTAGCCCTCGACACGCAGCCACCAGGCGCCTAGCGCTCCGGGCTCGATCGTCACGGCGGGACGGTCCAGCGTGCGCGTCGCCAGCGAGCTGTCGTCGGCGACGCGCCATTGCTGTCCGTTCTCGAGCGTCAACGTCGTGCCGGGGCGCCAGCCCTTGAACGCACCGGCGATGCGGCTCGACACGCGTTCGCTCGATGCGGATTTCTTTTCGGCGCGTCGCTCGCGCGCGGGTTCCGCGTCGACGACCGCGGCCGCCGACGCGGTGTCGGACGCCGGTGTCAATGCGCGAAGCTCGCCCGCATGCTCGATCATGAACTGCTCGAGGACCGCGATCTCCGCGGGCGTAGCGCGATCGAGCCCTGCCTCGCGGAATTTCGGACCCATGAGCTGCTCAAGGCGGGACTTCGCGGCGTCGCCGAAGGCAGTGCCGGCAAGCACGAGCACGCCCAGCACGACGCCGGCGGTGAAACGGATCAGAGCGCGGCGCATCGGTTCTTCCTTCGTGGACCGCGTTGGCGCGGCGTGCGGATTCTCACGCGTCGCGTCGCGCGCGCCAAGCCCGGCATTGCCGTTTTCCGGCAGAGCGCGAAGCCAAGCCCGCGAGATGATGCCGGCCACTCGCAAGGACGCAGCCGCGGATCCAACCCAGATAGGCTTCCTCCATGCACCCGCCATCCCCGATACCTGGTCGCGACCGTAGTCAAAATGGGCACGGGTTCGAAGAACTGGCCTTCATACAGGCCCAGGATCAGCGTCGTTCCAAGGGAGGATCAGCCATGAGCGAACTTATCGTCGGCGCGCGGCGCGCGTCCGCGCGGTTCTTGTTGAACGCATCCGCACGCTTGGCGCTGTGCGCCTGCCTGCTGCTGAGCTCCGCGCTCCTGCGCGCCGAGTTCGTGTTCGTCGACGGGTTCGACGCCGGACCCGCGCCGGTCGTGCGCGTGCTGCGCGACGATCGCGTGGCGACGCTCGAGATGGACTACAACGCGGACCATCCGTGGGGTCAGTTCTGGACCATGAGCGGCTCGCCGAAGGACGATGCCGGTTTTCTCGTGAGCTGGTGGCCGCAGACCGCGAGCGCGCTCGACGCCGCGCGCGCGATGTCCGGCAACGACAGCGGCGGCATGTGCCTGAACCCCGATCACCTGACGGCGCCGAAGCTTGCCCCGTCACCATCGGATCTGCCGCCCGGCTACAAGTGGCTCGTCACCGGCAATCGCCGCGTGCAGCTCCAGCCGCTGGCGAACAACGCGGCCTACGTCGTGCGCGTGCAGCGCGTCAACGCACTCGGCGCGGTCACGAGCCTGCCGACGCAGATCAGCTTCAACGGCGGCGACCCTGCGCGCGTCGACGTGCTGCGCTCGACGCTCACGTGGTTCGACGACTTCAACCTGCCGCTTGGCGCGGCCGACGAGAAACTCTGGAACAACGCGACGGTGACGTCGACCGACCCGCGCTTCAATCTGTTCTTCATCAACGATCAGTACCACGCGCATACCTTGAACGGCACGCGCGTGGACAACACCGGCGACAAATCGCAGACCTCCCAGCGCTTCCGCAAGAAGATGCGGGTCGAATCCGGCGTGAGGCGCCGCGTCGTATTCGATATGGACGGCCCGTTGAGTCCACGCTCGGTGTGGTATCTGGACCTGAACCCGGTGACCACCGATACCACCGCGCACGCGAGCTTCTTCGACGAGGACGGCGCAGCCGGACTGCCGGCCGGCATCCTGCGTATCCGCGCGCAGTTCCAGACGTTGAGCGTAAGCCTGATCGACATGCAGGGCGCCTCGCACCAGGTGGCGACGGTCGATATGGAGAATGCCGGGCGGCAGGTCGTCTCGAACGTGCGGCGGCATTTCGACGTGCGAGTCGGTACCGACGGCGTGCAGATCTTCGTCGACGACAAGAGCCTCATCAACGCAAGTTTCGCGCCCGGCGCATTCTCGACCGGCGACTACGAGCTGCTCTGGGTCGGCTTCGGCTACAACACACCCAAGGACGCGGTGGCATACTACCTCGTGCACTGGGACAACTTCGGCTTCGACGGACCGGTGGTCGATTCGCGCGAGGTCCACAACTACGTGACGCGCATCGAAGGCACGGACTATCAGAAATCGCAGCGCTGGAACAATACATTCCCAACCTTCCTCATCAACATCCCCGACGATCTGCGCCCGGTCACGACCGGCGCGACGGCCGAAGCGTGGCTGGTATACACGTATCAGATGGGCGACTACTCCGGCTTGAACGTATTGCCGGGCGACTTCGTCAAGGTCAACGGCGCAGGCCAGTTCCCGTTGCCGCAGCCGGTGAACAACAGCGCGCCGTACAACGCCTCGCTGGTGCAATGGGGTATGCCGCACACCGCGCGCATCAGACTCGGCAATCTGGTCCAGGGCGGCGGCTCGCCGCTGCTGGTCGGCAACAACACCTTCCAGTTCTTCGTCGACAACGCGGGCCTGTTGAACGCGCACGTCGAGGTGCTCTACCCGCCCGGCAGCGCACCGGCCTACACGCCGCCGTCGGCGCTGCATCATTTCCCGCTGCACGCCGAACTGCCGCGGCTCGGTCCGCCGGCGCGACTGCAGCGCATCGGCGGCACCGATGTCGGCGAGGCGCAGCATCTGACGGCCAATCCGCCGACGCGCATCAACGTCGGCGGCATGGTTCCGCTCAACGTCGAGGTCGGCAATGCGAGTTGGGCCGGTTGGGCGCCGCAGCTGATGCACATGCCGGTGGTCAGCGGCGAAGTGTGGAGCGCCGGTGGCACCGCAGGCATCGCGACGATCGAGGTATTCATCCGTACCAGCGGCGGTGCTGCACCGGGCACGCGCATCGCGCTGCTCGAGACCGCGCGTCACGTGCCGGCGCCGCAGGGCCGCTACGGCCTGCAGTTCAATTCGGCCGCCTTTCCGAACGGCGACTACGATCTGTTCGTGCAGGCGACGACGCCGTCCGGGTTGAAGAGCGTGCCGAGCTACGGCGACGAGGTCCACGAATTCGACGCGGCGGCGCTGTCGGGCGCGTATTACCCTATTCCGATCCGCATCCAGAACTGACGGCCATGCGCGTCTTCGCGCCATGGGCTACGCAGGCGCTGCTCGCTCTCGCGGCACCTGCCGTCGCGTTCGCCGAAGGCTGTGGCTTCGCCGCGCCGGCGTTCTGCGAAACGTTCGAAGGCGGGCCTGCGTCGCTCGGCGATCGCGGACGCGGCAACGAGTTGAGTCGCACGCGTTTCAGCGCGACGCGCTACGCGCCGTCGCTGTCGACCGGCGACGGCGTGACGTTCTGGGTCTGGGAAGCGGAGTTCGGCCTCGTTCCGGACGAACCACCAGCTTGCCGCGGCGATGTCGTCGGTTTTCTGCCGGCGGCGCGCGACACGCTGGTCTGCAATCCGTCGACGCACATCAACAGCCGTTATCTGCTGACCGCAGTCGGCTCGCAGAACTACGGCAGCAACGTGTATCGCATCCGCCAGCCGTTCGATTTCGCCGGCCGCACCGGACGCATCGTGTTCGATACAGATCTGACGACGAACTTCCTGCTCGGCTACATGAGCATCGTGATCAGCGAGGATCCGTCGCCGACACCGACCTGGGATCTGAACGGACGCGGCCCGAATCCGCGCAATGGCCTGATGCTCGTGTTGGTCAGCAACAACGTCGAGGTCTACGACGTGCGCGATCACGCGCTGACCACGATCGCCGGCACAGCGACGGCCATCCCGGCGCAGAAAGGACGGATGTGCCGCGTCGAACTGCGCCTGTCGACGACGCAGCTCGAGGTGCTGACCTCGCCACCGTCGGACGACGGCGTGAACTTCGCGCCGCTGATCAGCCGCCGCGTCGTGAATTTCGCGCAGCCGCTGCCGTTCTCGCGTGGCTACGTACACCTGATCGGCCACAACCACGCGACGTGGAAATACGGCATCACCTTCGGCGGGCTGCCGCGGCCGCTGCGTTCGTGGAATCTGTATTGGGACAATATCGGCTTCGATGGACCGCCGATCAGGGGGACACGCGAATACGAGATCCCCGATGCCGGCATTCCGTCGACCCGCACCACGGTTGACGAGTATCCGCCGGGCACGCCGCATACGACCGTGCACAACGGACACAGCCTGGGCTACGTGATCCCGAACAGCGCATCGACGCTGAGCGCGCCGCTGACGTTCAGAAACGTCTCGCTCGCGCACGCGACCCGTGCGCGACTCGTATTCAACGGCTACTACCAGGGCTACGGCACGGACGGTATCCGGCTGGGCACCGGACGGCTGCGCTACCAGATCAACGATGCGCCGATACACGTGCGCGCGTTCACGCCGGGCGAAGTCGCGATGCTCGACACGCCCGGTCAGACCGGCGGCTACAACCACGCGATCGAGATCCCGCTCGCCGAACTCGTCAACGGCGACAACACCGTGCGCTTCTCGACGGTGAACATCGAATCGGGCTATCCGAACGCCGTGCTGAATCTCGATCTCGTGATCGATGTCGAGCCGGATTTCCTGTTTGCGGACGGATTTGAGTAGTGATCCTCGCGGCGATGCCTGGCACAACACCGCGAATCAAAATTTGGATAGCTGGCATAGGCGCCACCAGCCGATCATGAGCGGCCAAAATCTATCGGGCTTGTCGCGACGCTGGCGTACCGCCTGATCTGCTGGCGCGCAGTCGAACCGTTCTGTCAGCGGCCCGAAATCGGCGCGACTATTCCACCGGCACATTCCGACGCAGATGGCCCGCCAGCTGCACGATCGGCGTCTCGCCGTCGATCTCGCGCCGGTCGTAACGCGAATCGGCGTACGCCACCATGCTGTTGAAGTTCGGGTTGCCGGCGAGCCACGCCAGCACGATCGGTCCTTCGGCGATCAGGAAATCGATGCCGTCGATGCGGACGCGGTCCCCGTTCACGATGCGGTCCAGCTCGCGGACATCGCCGCAGCGTTCGACCAGCGCGGGCAATTTTTTGCCGAGGAACTTGATGAACGCCTCGATGTGCCTGATCGACTTGATGTCGAAACCGTCGTGGCCCTCGATCTTCGCCAGCCGCAGTTCGCACGTCGATGAAGGGCTGTGACCCGGAATGACGCTCGCGATCAGTCGCTCGATCGCATTCTGGCGTACGGAAATGAAAACGTCACAGGTATAGAAAGGCTGCGCGTCGTATCCGACGCTGTAGATCGTCAGCGTCGTATCGTCACGGGTTCTGAAGAATTCGTCGCCGCGGGGGTCGCGCCGCACTTCGAAGCCCAGCGGAACCAGTATCGCTTCCAGTGCGCGCCCCAGCGTGGTGGTCAGGTCGCCCCGTTCGTTCGGCCACTCGACGGTGATCTGGGTACTTCCGGCCCCAACCGTCGCCGTGCGAGGCGCCAGCCGCGTGAAGCGCAATCCGCGATCCTCGCCGTAGCAGAAGCCGGCGCGCAACTTCGCCACGGCCGCGGGAACGCTGTACACGGCGTCGTGGCCTTCCGCGCGATGCCGCGCGATCGCCTGCTTGAGCAACGCTGCCGTTTCCGCGGGCGCGTCGCCTTCGATCTCGAGATGCTCGGCACCTTCGTCCAGCAGGTGCGTGAGTTGCCAGATCCGCTCGCCATCACGCCAGAGAAACGCGGTCGACGCATTGACGTTCTCGCTTTCGGCGCAGCCGATCACGATTGCTTCGCGCGACAGAGCCTCCAGCTTCGCCGGGTGGATCACCGCATGCCAGAACGTGTTTGCCACAACAACATAGCCGCCTTGCGGCAAGGCCGCGCCGGCGATCTCGCATTCGCCCGCGCCCACGGCGCCGCCGGTGTCGTCGAGATTCAATGCCGAGAGTACTCTCGCCGGCGACAGCGAGGCCGTCGACAACCATGAAAACGCCGTTCCCATCTGCTGCTCCGTCCGATCGATGCGGCCCGCGCCGCCTGGGAAGCCTAGCGCATCGGCGTCGCGATTCGTGGCTCCAGCAAGGCAGTGCCTCGCCCGGGTGCACGGCACACTACCCGGTGCAACGATCCGCAGGTCTTCGCAAAGCAAATGCGTCGATATTCTCGGTCGACGAGCGGGTTCGCCCGGCGGTCAAGTATGGCGCGCACGGAAACGCAGACGGTCGTCAGCCGCCCAGGCTCCGCAGGTAAGCACAAAACATTTCCCCCATCGCCGCCGCAAACGCTTCGATCTCCCCTTCCGTTCGCGGGCTCTCCGAAAAGCTTTTCCCCGCCGAACTCAGCGTCGTAGAGATCAGATCGCCGACCAGCACCCGCGTCGCTTCCGGCACCGCCGGCAGCACTTCTTCCAGGTACATCGCCAAAGCCCCGCCCGCGGACGACTTGGCTTCTTGCGCTTCCGGCGCATCGCGATACAACGGAGCGGCATCGTCGAGCGCCACGCGCATTTGCGCTTCATCGCATTCCGATCGAATGAACACGCGCACCAGCACCCGCAGCCGTTCCAGCGGCGGCTTTTTTGCATCTTCGAGAATGCCGCTCAACAGTTGAATCCGTTACTGGATCGCGCCCCACTCGCGCACGAGTCGCGTCAATCGATGCTCCGCACCGAGCGCAGCGCCGAGCACCCGCTGCGCTGCGCGGATCTGCCCAGTCCCTCCGGCGTCGCCGCCAAGCTGCCGGTTGCGGCCTTGCAGCGCCTCGGCCCAGGCGCGCAGCCAGTCGCCGGCCGGCAGCGATTTCGCCGCGTCCGCCGCTTCGTCGGCGGCACTGCGCAGCATGGCCGTATCGCCCGCTGCAAGCGCGTACTCGCTTTTGAGTGCAAGCGTGCGCACCAAGGGGCGCAGCGCCGCCCGGCCGCCGGCACGAAACCGCGTTATCGCAATGTCGAGCTGCTCCTGCGCACGCGCGATGTTTCCGCGCGCATGCCACAAGCGGCCGCGCTGTTCGGGAACCAGTCCGCGGTAGTAGTGCGACGGCGGGTAGCTCGCGCCGAGGCGCTGCTCGGCCTGCGCGAGTTCGGCGTCGACGGTGGTCAACTCGCCGCGCAGCAACGCAGCCTTGCTGCGCTCCAGCGCAGCCTGCGCGAGCGGTGCGCCTTCCGAGATCTTGAGTTCGCGCTGGATCGTCGCGGCGCGTTCGAGCAGCGGCAGCGCGGCATCCGGCTGCTCCAGCACGAGCTTGGCGCTGGCCGCATTGATCAGGCGCTGGCTCAGTCCGGCCGATGCGCCGGCATGCTCTTCGGTGCGCGCAACCACTTCAGCGAAGCTCGCATCGGCATCAAGCACACGTCCGCCGTTCAGTCGTGCCATCGCAAGGTTGCCGAGCGTCGACAAGGCTTCAGCACTGTCGGCACGGCCGAGCCGTGCATAGATCACGAGCGCACGTTCATTGTGGACTATGGAATCGTCGACATTCCCGCCGTAGTACGAACCCAGCGCGTAGGCATGCTCGATCTGCGCGAGCTGCAGCGCGGACTCGCCGTTCCCTTCGTCGAGGCCCTCGGCTTCGGTCAGTGCGGCGCGCAGCATGTCCATGGCCTCCGCATCGCGATTCAGATCGGCGAGCACTGCGCCCGCGACGCTGCGACAGCGCAACAGGGTCGAGCGCGCGCTGCCTTTGAGTGTCATCGCCAATGCCACGCCCTGCTCGCTGAGTTCACGAGCGCGTTCGAGCTTGCCGCCGGCGTGTTCGGCGAACGCGAGCACGCAGCGCAGACGCGCGCCGAGTTCGGCCGGCAGCGCTTCGAGATCTTTGCGCTCCAGCAACGGCATCAACAGGTCGCGTGCGCCCTGCGGGTCGCGGCGCAACACCTGCAGTTCGCCAAGCACGGATTGCACGAGCACGGCCGAATCGCGGTCGGCGGGCGGATGCGCCTTGAGCCAGATCGCGCCGCGCCTCAGCAGTTCGCTCGCGGTGAATTTTTCGGATTCGTCGGCGCTGTCGCGGAACAGCCCGATCAGGAACTCGTAGAGCGCGCCGTTGCGCGCCGCTTCCAGGCGCGCGATATCCCGCTCCGCTCGCGCGATGTCGCGCTCCTGTGCGGCTACGCGCGCCTGCCACAGGGTACCGGCTACGCCGAGGGCCAGCGCGAGTGCCAGCAAAGCCGCAACGCCGACGCCGACGCGGTGGCGCTGCAGGAATCGGCGCAGTCGATAGCGGCGCGACGGTGCGCGCGCGTCGATAGTCAGTCGCGCGGCACTGCGATCGAGGTCGTGCAGCAGCGCATCGACCGTGGCGTAGCGATCCGCCGGCACCTTGGCGAGCGCCTTGCCGACGATGGCGTCGAGATCGCCGCGCAAGCGTCGCGCCGGCACCTGGGGCAGCTTCGCGACCTGGCTTGGCGGCGACGGCGCCACGTCGCAGACGCGCCGCACGAATTCGGCGAGCGGCAGATCCCGCATCGTCAGCGGCGGACTTCCCGTCAGTAGCTGATACAGCAGCGCACCGAGCGCGTAGATGTCGGTCGCTGTCGTGATCGGCTGGCCGGTCAGCTGTTCGGGTGCGGCGAAGTCCGGCGTCAAGGCGCGCTCATGAGTCTGCGCGCCGTCCGCATCGAGCAGCTTCGCGATGCCGAAGTCCAGCAGATGCACCTGTGCCGCAGCGTCCACGAGGATGTTCGGCGGCTTGAGATCGCGATGCACGATCAGATGCCGGTGCGCGTGCGCGACCGCGGCCGCCACCGCGCGAAACAGGCGCAGGCGTAGGTCGAGATCGGCCCGCTCGCGCTCGCACCAGCGGTCCAGCGCGAGGCCATCGACGTATTCGGTCATGAGATAAGGCGTGCCGTCCTCGCTGAAGCCGGCGTCGAGCAGGCGCGCGATATGCGCATGCTGGAGTCGTGCGAGGGCCTGGCGTTCCTGCGCGAAACGCGAGCGCATGCTCGGCGAATCCTCGCGCAGGAACTTGATGGCGACATGCTGGCGATATACGCCGTCGGCACGCTCGGCGAGCCACACCACGCCCATGCCGCCCTGCCCGATGGGCTGCAGCAGGCTCCAGGGACCGATGCGTTGCGATGCGGCAGGCTGTTTCTGCCGTGACCCGGTCTCTGCGCCGACATCGTCGGCACGTTCGTCGTCGGCCTGTTCGATGCCCCGCAGCCAGCCGCGCAGCGCAGCGGTATCCGCGGGGGCGTGCTCCTGGAGCTCGGCGAGGCGTCGCAGCCGCTCCGGCTCATCGAGCGCGAGCAGTTCATCGAGCACGAGTTCGAGCCGCGCCCAGCGCGCCGGTTCCTGATCGGGATTCATGGTGCGCCGCTCACGAGACGCTGTCCGGGTGCAATTGCGCGTGCAGCCAGCCGCGTGCTTTGAGCCAGTCGCGACGCACCGTGCTTTCCTCGACGGCGAGCAGCTCGCCGATTTCCGTATCGCTGAGACCGGCGTAGAAACGCAGATACACGACCTGAGCGAGTCGCGGCCGCACGCGTTCGAGCTGATCGAGCGCATCGGCGAGCTCGATCGCGCCGAGGGCCTCGGCCTCATCGACCACGCTCAGGGCCGCGTCGTCGATGGCCAGCGGCGCGACACCGCCGCCGCGCTTTCGCGCAAGCCGGCCGCGCGCGTAGTCGACCAGCACCTGGCGCATCGCCCGTCCGGCCAGTGCGTAGAAATGGCGACGATCGGCCACATCCGGCAGGTTGCCGCCGCGCAGCTTCAGGTATACCTCGTTGATCAATGCAGTCGTGGACAATGTCTCTCCGCCTCCGGAGAGACGCCGCTCGTGCCGCGCGATGCGGCGCAGGTCGGCCTGGCCCATGACAAACAGTTCCGCGAGCGCACCCGTGCGCTCGTCGAGCAGGCGTCGCAGCAGCTCGGCGATCCGTGCCGTCGATTCGGCGTCTGCGGGAATGTCGCGCTCATCGACCATGTTGCACCCGGCACGGCAGGGACCGCCTCAGTACAGCACAGCTGCGCATTCAGCGAAACGCACGCGTGCACGGATTGCCATTGCTTTCTCGTATTGGATGCCGCCCGGGCTCATGCCCTTCCTGAAGGCGGACTTCCATGAATCGCAATCGCAGAACATTCCCAGAGACAGGCTGGCTGGTCGTGCTGCTGCTCGCCGCTCCCGCGGCGCCGGCCGCGACGCTGACCTGGCCGAATCCCGCCGGCATCGGCAGTTGCACCGGTACGCTGCAGGCCTGCATCGACGGCGCGGCTCCCGGCGACACCGTGCAGATCGGCGCCGACGATCTGCTGCTGCCGGACGCCTACACCGCCGTCGACGAATTCATCACGATCCGGAAATCGCTGGTGCTGCGCGCCGCCACCGGCATCGACGCGGTGTTCGCACCCGCGCGCGGCATCGCCGTGCAGTCGCCCGCGAGCGGTCCGGTCAACGTGCGCATCGAGGATCTCGTATTCCGGCGCGGCAGCGTCTTCGTCCAGCACCAGTCTACCGATGCATCGACGTATACGCTCAGCCGATTGCGCATGACCGAAGCCGACAGCACGACGAGCGACTGCATGATCCGACTGACCGGAACGGGCAGCGGCACGCCCAATTTCGTGGTCGGCGACAATACCGTCCTCGCTACCCGGCCCACTGGTTCGCCGCGCCCGGCCATCTGCATCGATCGTTTCACCGGCAGTTGGCAGGTCGATGTGTTTCGCAACCGCATCCGCGGAGAGAACGGCGCTCTGGGCAGCGGCATCAGCATCGGCGGCAGCGCCGGCGGATTCGTGATGCTGGATGCGAATCGGATCAGCGGCAGCCAATTCGTGCGCGCCATAACCGTGTCGCAGAACGCCGGCAGTCCGGCGAACCGTGTGACCGTGCAGAACAACGCGGTGCAGGGCCAGGACAACCTCGGCGGTACCGACTACGCGATCGGCGTGAATCTCACGAACACCGCCGTTCATGTGATCAACAACACCGTGGTCAACGGCGCGACGGGCATCGCCATCAACGGCACCACGACGAGTGGCAACAGCGGCCGTGTCGCCAACAATCTGATCGCGTTCAATTCCTCGGTCGGCCTGCAGATCGACAGTCGCGTGGCGGCGGTCGTGCCGAATCGCTACAACCTCGTCCACGGCAACGGCTTCGATTCGTATGTACCGGGCACCGGCACGATCACGGCCGCGCCGGCGCTGGTCAGCGTGCGCAATCCGCGGCTCAGCGATGCGTCGCCCGCGTTGAACGCCGGCAATACGGCCGATGCGCCGACGTTCATTCTCGGACCGACGTTTGATGCCGACGGTGAACTGCGCATCCTGGGTGCCGCGGTCGACATCGGTGCGTTCGAACTGAACTTCGATCTCGCCGCACGCAACGACGCAACGACGTCCAACACGCTGTTCAATGAAACGCAGATCGACGTGCTCGCGAATCGACTAGGACCGGTCGAGAACCTGCTCGTTACACCGCTCCGCGGCAACGCGTCCGCCAGCGAAGCGGGCGCCACGCTCGGCGTGTATCGGGTATCCGATCCGCCGGCGCTCTACGCGGTTTTCCGTGAAGACCAGCAGCCGATTTCAACGGGACGACACTACGCCGTGCTCGCGCCGCTGAACGGACGGCGCAACACGGTGCACACCTCCACGGCAGGCACTATCGTCAACGCCTATACGCAGCTCGACGACCCGGAACTCAATGGCCATCCGGAGGCACTGCTGTTCGCGCTGCACAACTGGAATCCCGGCGGTATCGGCGGCACGTACCACGACCACCGCATCGGCGTCTCCTACCTCGCGGGACGCTGGTACATCGGCAACCAGGATTCGGTCGACATGACCGGCGGGATTTCCTTCAACATCAGCGTAGCGCCGCCGGGCTCGCCGAACGCGTTCTCCCGCCTCGTCGGAAGCAGCCCGCGCAGCGAGCTGCGGCTCGCGCATCCGCTGCTCGACGACAACGACTGCGCTGCGCCGCAACTTACGCGAACGGGTACGCCGTCGAGCAACACCGGCTTCAGCCTGGCGTACGTACGCGGCGGCTACGGCGTGCCAGGTCGCTGGACCATTGTCGCCGAAGGCTCGGGATCACCAACCTTCGCCGCAAACACCGGCTTCAACGTGATGCTGCACGGCGCTCAGGCCAACCAATGCCGTGACGACCGTATCTTCGCGGACGGACTGGAGCCTTGAATCAGGCGCGCACCGATGACCGCGGTGCGCCGCGGTCATCTCCTTCGGTGACCGTCGAAGGATCAAACGACTTCGCCATCAAGGCCAGACAACTCGGTCGATTTCTCACTCGCTGCGCGGCAATCAATCGCCGGATACGCGTCGTCCGCGGTGTGCTCAGTATCAAAAAAAGATACTCGCGGCATCGACGAATTGGCTGTCGGCAGCAGCCCGTTGTGCCCGCTACGGTGCAGGTGCACTCTGGTGCGGCCACGCGACGAACCACGTCCCACTCGCAGCCGAAAGCCCTACCGACGATGCCGACACCCGACGACGCGAACGCTGAAACGACACCTTGACATAGAGGTGTTCGTGGTCAGCACGGCACAGTCGCAGCACGGGGATCCGACTTGCCGCAATGGTCCAGCCACCATCCGCCGGCCTCGACGGCCACTGGAGCATCTGTCCGGATTGCATGCCGCTTCGTCCATCGCCTCGGGGCCCGCGGTCGCCCGCGTGCGGATATCGCTCAGGCAGGAAAATCCCGACTCCACGATCAATGATTCCAACGCTCTGCGCGGGAAGCGGCGCAGGGAGCTACGCGCTTGCCTCGCGCTACCGATGCGATGGCAGGTGGCGCGCGCCAGACCGCAGGCCGACGCATGTCGCAACTCGAATACATGACACCTATAGGGAGTGACGATCCAGTCTGAAATTTTGAAGGTGCATCCGGAGTGTTGGCAGCGTCTGATTCTGGCCGACAGCGATCTGGCCGGCTTACGCGTCGGTGGATTCACTGGCCGGCCTCCGTTCTTTTTTCAACCACACACGAGCCAAGAGACAACGACCTCATGAGAACACCCATGCCGCTTTTTTCCCGATCCGCACGCAGGTTCCTGTTCCGGCTTTCCTCGGCGACGCTACTGCTGCTGTCCGGTGTTCCGGCCGCGCACGCGGCAGACCCCACCGGATCGATGGCCGCGGCACGTGCCGATCACATGGCAGCGAAGCTGCCCGATGGACGCATACTGGTTGCAGGCGGCAACTCCACCGGCGGCTTCAGCACCGCGAGCGTTGAAATCTACGATCCGTCGACCGGTACCTTCGGGCCGTCATCACCGCTTCTGGAAGCCCGCAGCGCAGCAGGCTTTGCCACCCTCCCCGACGGACGCATCCTTGCGGTTGGCGGTGTCCGACAGACGTCTTCCGGCGGCTTGCTGCTGCGCAGCGCCGAAATCTACGATCCGTCGAGCGCAAGCTGGAGCTTGACCGCGGGTTCGCTCACCGGCAATACGAGCACGATGTTCCCGACGACCGTATCGCTGCTCGACGGCCGCGTGCTGGTCATCGACGGGAGAAATTTCCAGGTGTTCGATCCGGCCAGCGGCGTGTTCAGCCAGGCCATCGCCTTGACGACGATGCGTTCGGGTGCGGCCGCAGCACTGCTGCCGAACGGTCACGTGCTGCTGGCAGGTGGCCAGGACACGACGAACACCGTTCTGTCGAGCGCGGAAATCTGGAATCCCGCCACGAACCTGTGGAGTCCTACCAGCGCGATGGCGACGGCACGCACGTCCTTCAGCGCAACGCGGCTGGCCGACGGCCGGATCCTCGTTACCGGCGGCATCAACAGCACCGGCAAACAGGGCAGCGCCGAACTGTTCGATCCTGCGACACAGACCTTTTCGACAACCGGCGCCCTGTCCATTCCTCGCTCGGGACATGCCGCGGTGGCATTGACCGACGGTGGGGTACTCGTCAGCGGCGGATACACGAATGTTTCCGTTACCAGCAGCCTGGAACGCTATGACCCCGTTGCCGGAACCTGGTCGAGTGCGGGTTCCCTGGCCACGTCGCGTTCGCGCTTTTTTACGTCGACGCTGTTGAACACGGGTAACGTGCTGTTCGTCGGCGGACCAGGCCTGGCGACGGCCGAGCTCTATACGGGAGGTACCGGACCGGCCAACCTGCCGCCGGTCGCGAACTTCTCGTACACCACGTCCAACCTGACGGTAACGTTCGCCGACGCATCGAGCGATCCCGACGGCTCAGTCGCCGCGCGTTCCTGGAACTTCGGCGACGGCACCACGTCGACCACGGCGAGCCCAGTGAAACAGTACGCCGGCAGCGGCACGTTCAGCGTCACGCTGACGGTCACGGACAATAGAGGCTCGACACACTCGGTCACGAAGGTCGTCACCGTTACCGCGCCAAACGCCGCGCCGACCGCAAGCTTTGGCTTCACGACGAACGGGCTTGCCGCCACGTTCACCGACGTTTCGACCGACAGCGATGGCACCATCGCTTCGCGCGCCTGGAACTTCGGCGACAGCACGTCCTCTGCCGCGACGAACCCGAGCAAGACGTACGCCGCCGCCGGAACGTACAGCGTCACGCTGACCGTCACGGACAACACAGGCGCATCCCATTCGGTCACGAAGCCGGTCACCCTCGCCACGACGAATGCCGGACCCAGGGCAAACTTCAGCGCCGCGACGAACGGGCTCACGGCTACCTTCACCGACAACTCGACGGACAGCGACGGCACCATCGTTGCGCGCAACTGGAACTTCGGCGACGGCACTTCCTCTACGGCGATCAGCCCGACCAAGACGTACACCACCGCTGGCACCTACACCGTGTCGCTGACCGTGACGGACAACCGTGGCGCGCTGCAAACGAAGACGGCGCCGGTAACGGTAGGCTCGAGCGGCTGCGGCGGCGCGGTGCTGTGCAACGGCGTCGCCGTGACGGGCCTTTCGGCCAGCGCAGGCGCGACGACGGCGACGTATACGCTGGTCGTTCCGGCGGGCGCGACGAATCTCAGGTTCACGATCGCCGGCGGCACGGGCGACGCTGATCTCTACGTCAAGTTCGGCTCCGCACCGACCGTGTCGAGCTACGACTGCCGCCCCTACATCGGAGGCAACGCGGAGACGTGCACGATCAGCAACGTCCGGGCCGGTACCTACCATGTCATGTTGCGCGCGTACAGCACGTTTTCCGGCGTGTCGCTGACCGGGACCTACTCGACGACGAACCCGTCGAACACGCCGCCCATCGCCGACTTCTCCTACGCGACCGCCGGGCGTACGGTCGTGTTCAACAACACCTCGCGGGATGGGGATGGCACTGTGGTATCGCAGGTCTGGAACTTCGGCGATGGTTCCACCTCCGGCGCGACGAACCCGAGCCATACGTACGACGTGCTCGGCAACTACACCGTGACGCTGACGGTGACGGACAACGGTGGCGCGACGCATACGAAGACGGCGTGGATATCACTGTGATAACCGTCAGCTACGGCGGCCCGTAGGTCCGTGGTCTGTGGCGACGGCTCCCGATCCGATACGGATCGGGAGCCGTCGCCCCGTAACGAGACGCGTGTCACGATCCTCTGGGCACCGCGGCCATACGGGCTTTCCGGCCGAGTCGGCGCAGCGCGTCCTTGCAGCGTTCCGAACAGGTTTTGACGTCCTCCCAATCGCGCGCCCATTTCTTTCGCCAAGCAAAAGGCCTGCCGCACGCGGCGCAGTTCTTTTCCGGCAGATTGCACTTCGTGTAGCGCTTTTCCATCACAGGCCGGCCAGGAAGTTTGCTGCGCTTTCACCGATGCGCGCTTGCTCATCCGGTGCGAAATTGTCGTAGGTGCGAACTGTCTGCGCCATCCTTGGATTGCCGCCGATCGTGTTGCGGTTTCTTGCGATGAAATCCCAGTAGAGTGCGTTGAACGGGCAGGCCTTCGGTCCCGTCCGCTGCTTCACGTCATGGACGCACGAGGAACAATAGTTGGACATGCGATTGATGTAGGCGCCGCTGGCCGCATAAGGCTTGGAGGCCAACAGCCCACCATCCGCAAACTGGCTCATCCCCACGGTGTTGGGAAGCTCCACCCATTCATAGGCGTCGGCATAGACGCTCAGATACCACTCGTGCAGCGCATGCGGATCAACGCCGGCCAGCAGCGCGAAGTTGCCGGTGATCATCAGGCGCTGAATGTGGTGGGCGTAGGCCTGCTCTCGGGTTTGCGTGACCGCGGCCTTGACGCAGGCCATGTCCGTGTCGCCGGTCCAGTAGAAGCCAGGCAGTTCGCGGGTATGCCCAAAGAAGTTGCTCTTCTCATAGCCGGGCATTTTCAGCCAGTAGATCCCGCGTACATATTCTCTCCAGCCAATGATCTGGCGGATGAAGCCCTCGGCCGCGTTGAGCGGCACCCTGCCGGAGCGGTAGGCCACCTCCACCTGTCGACAGACGCGCAAGGGATCGAGCAGTCCGCAGTTGAGGTATTGCGAAATCACGGCGTGATAGAGAAACGGCTCGCCCGTCAGCATCGCGTCCTGATAGTCGCCGAACTGCGGTAGCGCTTGGTCCACGAAAGCGGCGAAGGCCGCCTCGGCATCGGCACGGGTGACGCCGAACCAGAATGGCAGAAGATCTCCGAAGTGATTTCCGAATCGGGCTTCGACCAGCGACAGAACCTCACGGGTGATTGCGTCGGGTGCAAAGACTCTCGGCCGGGGCATGAAGATGTCGAAGGATGCGGCCTTCCGGTTCTCACTGTCGAAGTTCCACTTGCCGCCGACCGGCTTGTCGCCGTCCATGAGCAAGCCGGTCTGGCGCCGCATCTCGCGATAGAAATACTCCATACGCAGTTGAGTCCGCCCCTTCGCCCAGGCTGTGAACGCGGGCGACGAACACACGAAACGATCATCGGGGAGAACATCGACCGGAACGGAAAATAGCGCTTGCCAGCCCGCGATCTCCTGAGATACACGCCACTCGGCTGCCTCGGTCACGAGAATCCGCTCCGGTCGGTGAGCGGCAATGGCGTGGGCCAGCTGCGCGGTGAAGCTCGCCTGATTTCCGGGCGATCCAAGTTTCACATAGTCGACTGGCCACCCGGCCTCACGTAGTTCCTCCGCAAAATGGCGCATGGCGGAAAACAGAAAGGCGATCTTCTTCTTGTGATGAGGCACATAGGTGGCTTCATCCTGGAGCTCGGCCATCAGAACGCGGTCGCGCGCAGGGTCTGCGGCGACAAGACTGGAAAGCGCCGGTGTCAGTTGATCGCCGAGCACAACGACCAGATTTCGGACCTGCTCCATCGGAACTCCAGCGTCAATAGCGGATCAGTGTCCGGCATGGGTGTCGAGCTTCACCCGCAGCACGTGAACGCCATGCTTTCCTCCGGCAACCCGACGCCGAGTTCATGCGGGCGGGGCGGCACCATCACGGAATCCATCCTGCGCACCGTACATGTCAGCAATCGCGGCCGAGAGTGCCGCCGGCGGAACGACCACCCCGTCAGTGGCCCAACGGTTTCGATCGCGGCCCGCCCACCGTTGATCGCCACGACGACCTCCGCGGCGGTCGAGCGCCTTCGTCGCACACGCCGAATCACTTGAGCTGTACGGCTCACTCGGTAAGATCGGCTTGCCGTTGCCGGCTGCAACCGAAGTGAAATTTGCCGTTCATGCGCTCATCAGCACGAACTCGCCCGACACCGGCTTGCCTCCCGCCGACGTCAGCCCAAGCCGACAGCCCCAGGAGTCAGCCTTCACCGTTCCCGATGCCAGCGTGCAGCCGTTAGCCAGAACTGCGCAGGGCAGCCGAACAGGCGACGCCACGCCATGGCCATTCCGCTGCGTTCGCGTCGCCGCGGGACCCGCGTGAGGCCGACCGCATGAGCGCCAACGACGCGCAGCCGATATGGCGCACTCGCGCCATCACGGCCGTGGATCTGGCAGCAACGACGCTGATCGGCCTGCTGTTCCTCGTCGCGAGCGTGCGCTTTGGCGGTTCGGTGGCGGGTGACGAGCTCGATCCCTCGTGGACGATGGTGCTGCGCTGGGCGAGCATGCACGGTCTGCGCTGGGGCAGCGATATCGCGTTCACCTACGGCCCGCTCGGCTACCTCTCGCCGTACAACGCCTGCGATCCGGCTTTTTACGGCGCCTTCGTCGCGGCGCAGATCGCGCTTGCCGGCGCGGCCGCGTTCCTGTTCGCGAATGCGTGGTTCGCGCAGCGCTGGCCTGAACGCATCGTCCTTGCGACTGCCGTCATTTTTTCCGCGCCGATGCTTGCCGCCGATCCGGTGTGGTTGTCCATGCCGGTGATCGCGCTCGTCGGCCTGCACGCACACGCCGCTGCCGGCCGCCGGCGCGCGCTGTGGTTGCTGCTCGTCGTCGCGACGCTGTACCTGTCCACCATTCTGCTGATCAAGATGAGCACCCTGATGCTCATAGTGGCCTGCTGGCTCGCAGGCACCGTCGTGCTGCTGCGTGCGCGCCTGCGGTATCACACGATCGCCTGGCTGCTGCTCGTTCCGGTCTGCTCGCTCACGCTGTGGATCGCGAGCGGTCAGCGCCTGAGCGACCTGCTTCCCTTCGTTGCCACGGTGTTCGAAATCTCACGCGGCTATACCGCGGCGATGGGCAGCTTTCCGCCGCTGCGCTACGACGTCTACGGCTTGGCCGTCGTGGGCGGCAGCGGCGGCGTAGTGCTATGGGCCGTATGGCGCGCCCGTCGCGACGTCCCCCGCCTAGCGTGCATCGCGCTGTGCGGCCTCACGATCTTCGTCGCGTGGCGCGCCGGCTTCACGCGCGCCGACACGCACGTCGTCATCTTCGTCCTGACCGCCTGGCTCGTGCTGCCGCTGCTGCCGTCGGTGACGCTGGCGGCGACGCCCTGGCTGCGCGCGGCGAGCCTGGTCCTCGCAGTGGCGGCCGTGCCGATTGCCGATCGCGCCTACAATCCCGGCGTGAATCATCAGCACGGCGAGCTGGCGGTCGCGAGTCTGCGCACGCTGCGCAGCAACCTCGGCCTGCTCGCGCGTCCGCTCACCTACCGACCCTTGCTCGTTGCGACGCTGGATCGCGAACGCCTCCGGCTCGATCTGCCGCAGACGCGTGCCGCCGTCGGCACGCGCAGCGTCGATCTCGTCGGCACGCAGCAGGGCGTCGTCCTATTCAATGGCCTCGCGTACCGGCCGGCGCCCGTGTTCCAGGGCTACGGCGCGTACACGCCGCGGCTGCAGCAGCTGAACGCCGACGCGTACAGCGGACCTGACCGCACGGATTTCGTGTTGCTGGCGTATTCGCCGATCGACGGCAACCTGCCGACGAGCGAAAACGCGCTCGCGTTCACGACGCTGTACCAAAATTATCATCCAGTACTCGTGGAGAAATCCTATCTGCTGCTGGAGAAGGACACCGCGTCCGCGCCGCTGCAAACACCGGCGGAAGACAGCTGGCGGGATGCGACGTGGGGTGAATGGATAGCGCTGCCGACGACCTCGGAAACCGTGGCTGTGCTGGCACTGCGTTCCGAACTCTCCGTTGCGGGCAAAGCCATGGCGACACTGCTGCGCGAGCCGGGGCAGTTCATCGAGCTGGAACTCGCCGACGGCTCGACCCGGCGCTTCCGGCTCGTGCGCGGCGCGACGACTAGCGGGTTCCTGGTATCGCCGCTGCTGCAGTCGCTCGACGACTACGTGCGCCTGTTCGTCGGCGAAGACATGCCTGTCGTGCGGCGTTTCCGCCTGCTGCCGCAGAGCGACGCGATGCGCCCGCTGTTCACCGACGACGTCCAGTGGAACGTGACGCAGTTGCCACGCCGGCCGCAGGGCGAGCTGCCGCCGGCGATGCGCGATGTATTCTTTCCCGGCTTCTCGCACCGGCCGCGAGCCGTGACCGACGGCACCCACACCATCGACGTACAAGGGCGTCGCGCGCTATTCATGCACAGCCCTTCGCGACTGACCTTCGAACCCGGCGCCGGCACCTACGTCGTGACCGGCGAGATCGGCATCGTCCCCAACGCGTTCACAAGTGGCGGCTGCAGCGGCGGTGACGGCGTGGAGGTCAGCGTCTCCGGTAGCAGCGGTGTGCCGCTTGCCTATGCGCACGATCCGTTTGCGGATTCTGCTCTGCGGCCTGCGCGCCGCTTTGAACTTGGGCCTGTGGCAGCAGGTGCGGACGGTATTTTGCGTCTGGACTTGTCGCCTGGTCCGGCGAACAACGCCGACTGCGACTGGGCCTATTTGCGCGATGTGACGATACGCGCGGTAGAGCACGACTGATGCAGCAAAGGATCTTTGTATCCTAAAATATTTTTACCCAAAAGTAGATAGTGGCATCGCCCCCTCACCCAACCCTCT
This sequence comes from Lysobacterales bacterium, assembly GCA_038207515.1. Taxonomy (GTDB): domain Bacteria; phylum Pseudomonadota; class Gammaproteobacteria; order Xanthomonadales; family Rhodanobacteraceae; genus Tahibacter. The sequence goes on from JBBQZR010000017.1 coordinate 57,634, forward strand.
CCCCCAAGCGAGCTTGGGGGAGAGGGCTCTACTCCTCGCCTACTGACACGCCTCGCAGTACTCGGGATTTTCCAGCGAACAGAACACCGCCGCTTCCGCCTGCTGCTGCGAAACGACCGGCGCGGCGGGTGCCGGCGCAGGCGCGGCCGCCGTCACCGTGGTCTTCTGGATCTTCGTGGCCGGGCGCGAACGCATGTAGTACGTGGTCTTCAGGCCGGCCTTCCACGCGTACATGTACATGGACGACAGCTGGCCGATGTTCGGGCTTTCCATGAACAGGTTCAGCGACGCGGACTGGTCGATGTACGCGCCGCGCGCGGCCATCATGTCGACGAGCGAGCGCATCGGGATTTCCCAGGCCGTGCGGTAGATATGGCGCAGGCGCTCCGGAATTTCCTTGATGTCCTGCACCGAGCCTTCCGCCAGCTTGATGCGGTCGCGGATTTCCGCGGTCCATTGGCCGAGCTGCTTGAGCTCTTCGACGAGGTACTTGTTGACCTGCAGGAAGTCGCCCGACAGCGTCTCGCGCTTGAACAGGTTGGACACCATCGGCTCGATGCATTCGTAGCAGCCGGCGATCGAGGCGATCGTCGCGGTCGGCGCGATCGCGATCAGCAGCGAATTGCGCAGGCCGCCGGTGCGGATGTTCTCGCGCAGCGCGTTCCAGCGCGTCGTGTCCGACGGCGTCACGCCCCAGGCGTCGAACTGCAGTTCGCCCTGCGCCGCGCGCGTGTCGGCGAAGGCCGGATGCGCGCCGCGTTCGAGCGCGAGCTCGTGCGAGGTGACCAGCGCGTTGTAGTAGATCTCCTCGGCGATGCGCGTGGACAGCGTGCGCGCCTCTGCGGAGTCGAACGGCAGGCGCAGCTTGAAGAACACGTCCTGCAGGCCCATCACGCCGAGACCGACCGGGCGCCACTTGAGGTTGGAGCTGCGCGTGGATTCGATCGGATAGAAATTCAGGTCGATGACGCGGTCGAGCTGGCGCACGGCCACGCGCACGGTTTCGGCGAGCTTGCCATAGTCGAAGCCGTCGGCGTTCATGTGCTGGCCGAGGTTGATCGAACCCAGGTTGCACACGGCGGTTTCGCCGAGCGAACTGACCTCGATGATCTCGGTGCACAGATTGGACAAGTGGACGACGTTGCCTTCCTTCGCGGTCTGGTTGCAGGCGCGGTTCGACTTGTCCTTGAAGGTCATCCAGCCGTTGCCGGTCTGCGCCAGCGTGCGCATCATGCGCGCGTACAGATCGCGTGCCTTGATCTGCTTATGCGCCAGCCCGGCGGCTTCGGCCTGCTCGTAGGCGGCGTCGAACGCGGGACCCCAGCGGTCGACGAGATGCGGCACGGCCTTCGGGTCGAACAGCGACCACATCGCGTCGCTTTCGACGCGGCGCATGAAAATGTCCGGGATCCAGTTGGCAAGATTGAGGTTGTGCGTACGGCGCGCCTCATCGCCGGTGTTGTCGCGCAGTTCGAGGAATTCCTCGACGTCCGCATGCCAGGGTTCAAGATAGACGCAGGCCGCGCCCTTGCGCTTGCCGCCCTGGTTCACCGCGGAGACCGACGCATCGAGCGTCTTGAGCCACGGCACGATGCCGTTGGACAGGCCATTCGTCGACTTGATCAGCGACCCGCGCGCACGTACGCGCGTGTAGGCCAGGCCGATGCCGCCGGAGAACTTCGACAGCATGGCCACGTCGGCATAGCGCTTGTAGATCGACTCCAGCGAATCGTCGGGCGAGTCGAGCAGGAAGCACGACGACAGCTGTTCGTGCGTGGTGCCGGAGTTGAACAGCGTAGGCGAACTCGGCAGGTAGTCGAGGCTGCCCATCAGGCGATACAGCTCCAGCGATTCGCCGACGTCCTCGCACAGCGCGCAGGCGATACGCAGGAAGAACTGCTGGGGTGTCTCGATGACCTTGCGCGTCTTCGGATGGCGCAGCAGATAGCGGTCATAGACCGTGCGCAGACCGAAGTAGTCGAAGCGGCGGTCGAGTTCCATGTCGAGCGCGCTGTTGAGCTTGCGCGCGTTGGCCTGCACGAAGGACAACAGGCGCTCGTTGATGAGGCCGAGTTCATGGCCGCGCGTGACCGACTGCGAGAACGCGTGGATTTCCTGGCCGGCGACTTCCTTGGCGATGTAGTCCGACAGCAGGCGCGCGGCGAGGCGGCCGTATTCGGGCTCTTCAGTCGTGAGCATCGCCGCGGTACGGATCGACAGCTCGTCGAGCTCCCACGTGGTCGCGCCGTCGTAGAGACCGGAAATCGTGCGCGTGGCGACGCGCATCGGATCGATGGAATACAGGCCGTCGGCGGCGCGCGTCACGGCGCGCACGATCTTGTTCAGATCGACCGGCTCGCGCTTGCCATTGCGCTTGGTCACGGCCATAGCGCCGGTCGAATGCGGCGGGGTCAGCGCGAACTGGGGCGCGCGGGATTCGGTGTGCGCCGCGCTGCTGCGAGCCGTGGCGCTGGCGACGTCATGTTCTGTGGTGCTCATGGAACTCCCTCCGGTGGTGTGGAGCACGGCTGCCGTCCTGTCCCGGGAACGGCAAAACGAAGGGACGGCGACGCCGCGGTTCAGGCCGCGGTCGTAGCCACGCCCCCTCGGGCGTGCGGAGTGGCGGAATACGGGTAACGCGTCGCCAGGGCTGCAAGAGCCGGCGAACGCGCTGGACCCGTCTCCCCGCGGAGACTCCTGGCCGTTACCACGCGGTGTGCAACGCGCGGTTGCCGGCAGGTATTCGGGCTTGCGGACGCGGACCCGGAACCCCGGACCCACCTACTGGTTCTCGCTTCCCAGCCCCTGCGGGCCAGTGCTCATGAGGACGTTCGTTTCCACTTACCGCTGCGGGGCAGCTCCGGAATTGCACCGGATTCCCGTTTAATCCCGGCCGTGACCGGGAACCGACGAAACACAACATATAGAGGTTGACAGGCCGGGGTCAACACAATTGGCTGTGAATTCGTGCGTAGTTTGTGTTTCAGTTTCGTGAAGAAAAATCACGCGAAAGGCTTGCAATCGGCCTGGGGACTGGGTCGTGCGGGTGGCGGTCGGTGATAGCTGCGAGACGGCACCGACGATGCGACACGATCGTCCACCGCTATGCACCGCATCCGGTCCATCAGCGCGAGCCGAGACGCACGACGGAACGGGCGAGACGCCAGAGCGCCCACAGGCCGAGGAACACCGTGTAGGCGGCAGATGCCGCCAGCGCGATCAGCACCAGCAGTGCGAATGCGCGTTGCCCGATGACCTGCCAGTTCCTGGGTCGCGGCCATGGCCACTCCCAGTCGCTCGTCGAGACATCATCGGCACTCCCATAGACGCGATCGCGACCGATCGAGCGCACTTCGAACGCGCTGCCGTCCGCAGCCCGCCAGTACACCATCGGCACGCCGAAGGGATCGACGAGCACGGAGCGGCGCACCGGATCTTTGACGCAGTTGCGTTCGCGCACGACACCGGACAATTCGTCGAGACTGTCCGGCAAACGGCCGCAGTCGAGCCGGAACACCTCGATCACCGTCTCGAGCCTGATCGCAGCCGCGCGTGCGGAGTGAAATGGACGGCCCTTGTTGCTGCAGCCCTGATTCACGATAAAGCCCGCCAGTCCGGCAACCAGAGGCAACAGCACGATCGGCCACAGCAGCACTTTGCCGGCAACGCGATTCGATCCGTACACGATGCGGTTCCTGCGAGGCGCACGCTGCCAGCGGCGGCGCGAATGCGCCGCCGAACGAATCAGCGTGAAATGGAAAATGCGGGGAGTTCGCCGCAGCACGGCTCCCCTATCGACCCGAGGTATTCGCAACGAGTTCCGACGGAGCGGGAAAATACGGCAGTGAAGTGAGAAAGCGGGACAGCAGCGGAACGCTTCGCTGTTACTCGTTTCTCATCTGCTCTGCTCTCATTCCTGCCCGCTCGGCGTGCCGCCGAGAAAATCCACCGCCACCTGCAGCATCGAGCGCGTACCAATGTCGAGCGCCTTTTCGTCGAGAAAGAACTTCGGCGAATGATTCGGCGCGGCGGTGGCCAGGTCCTGGCCCGGCGGGACGACACCGACGAAGAAGTAGAGGCCGGGCACTTCGTTGGCGAAGTAGGAGAAATCCTCGGCGACCATGTTCGGCGGCACCTCGATAACGTTCTCGGCGCCGACGGCTTTTTCGAGACTCGGGCGCAGGCGCTTGGTCAGCACCGCGTCATTGCGCGTGACCGGGTTGTGCACGTCGGGCATCGGCGCTTCGAGTTCGACCCGCGCGCCCTGCGCCTCGGCCACGCCTTCGGCGGTGCGGCGCAGGCGGTTGAACAGGTCTTCGCGCATGCCCGCATCGAAGGTGCGCACGGTGCCTTCGAGTTCGACCTTTTCCGGAATGATGTTGTAGCGCACGCCACCCTGGAACATGCCGAAGGTCAGCACGGCCGGCAATTTGGAAATATCCAGTTGTCGACTCACGATGGTCTGCGCCTGGCCCACGATCGCCGCAGCAGTGACGATGGGATCCACACCGCGCCAGGGCTGCGCGCCATGCGTCTGCGTGCCGAACACGCGGATCTTGAAGCGGTCGGAACCGGCCAGCAGCGGGCCTTCGCGCACGCCGACCTGTCCGGCATGCAGGGTGTAGAACACATGCAGGCCGAGCACCGCATCGGGCTTCCAATCGCGGAACAGGCCTTGCTTGAGCATGAGCTTGGCGCCGCCCTCCTCGCCCGGCGGCGAGCCTTCCTCGGCGGGCTGGAAGATGAACATCACCTCGCCGGGAAGATCCTTCTTCATGCCGGCCAGCGCGGTCGCGACGCCGAGCAGGATCGCGGTATGCGCATCATGGCCGCAGGCATGCATGACACCGACCTCCTGTCCGCCGTAGGTGCCGCGCACCTTGCTCGCGAACGGCAGGTCGACTTCCTCGGTCACGGGCAAGGCATCGATGTCGGCGCGGATGGCCAGACGCGGCCCGGGCTTGCCGCCCTTGAGCCAGGCGACGACGCCGGTATGCGCGACGCCGGTCCTGACCTCGAGGCCGAGCTTCTTCAAGTGATCGGCGACGAGCTTGGCCGTGCGCGTTTCGCGGTTGCCGAGCTCGGGATGCTGGTGGATGTCGCGGCGCCATTGGATCACCTGGTCGCCGACCGCCGCGGCTGCCTGTTGCGTATCCGCCGCGGCGAACGCGGGTGCCGCGATCACGGCGGCAAGCAGGGCGAGACAGATTCGGCGCATGGCTGGGTTCTCCGCGAAAAATCCGATGGTAGGCCAAGCACAGGCGCGATGGCGCGGGACTTTGGTTACTGCGTCATGCCTGTCGGTAACTCGCGTAGGTTGGCGGTGAGCCGCAGGCGAACCCCAACATCGAGGTCTCGCACCGGGCCGGTCGTCGTGGCGGAGATGCGCTTCGTTGAGGTCTCGCACCGGGCCGGTCGTCCCGATGGAGATCCGCTTCGTTCCACGGTCTTCGCGATGCGAATACCTCGATGTTGGGGTTCGCCTGCGGCTCACCGCCAACCTACGGCAGGTGTTCGCGCGCGAGATAGTCCTCGCTCTGCATCTCGATCAGGCGCGACTCGGTGCGGCTGAATTCGGCGCGCAGGCGGTCGCCGTCGTAGAGATCGATGATGGGCACGGTCGCCGACAGGATCAGCTTGACGTGGCGGTCGTAGAACTCGTCGACCATCTCGATGAAGCGGCGCGCGGCGTCTTCCATCATCGGCGTGAACTGCGGCACGCCGGACACGATGACAGTGCCGTAGTCCTTGCCGATCTCGATGTAGTCGGCGACCGCGCGCGGGCCTTCACAGATCGCCTCGAAAGCGAACCAGACCACGTCCTCGCCGAGCCGGCGCACCGGAATGTCGCGATCGTGCACCTCGATCTGCGCTTCGCCGCGCGCGACGCCGTGGCTGATGCGCTGGAAGCAGTCGTTGAGCGCGCGTTCCGCATCCGGCCCGAGCGGCGCGTGGAATACGCGCGCCTGGGTCAGCGCGCGCAGGCGCCAATCCTGGGCGGAGACGATCTCCACGACCGCGCAGTGCTGCTGGATCAGCGCGATGGCCGGCAGGAAACGCTCGCGCTGCAGGCCGTTCGCATAGAGATTGGCCGGCGCCGTATTGGATGTGGTCACGAGACAGACGCCGCGCGCGAACAGCTCGCGCAGCAGGCCGCCGAGGATCATCGCGTCGCCGATGTCGCTGACGAAGAATTCGTCCAGGCACAGCACACGCGTGTCGGCGGCAATGCCCTCGGCGACGTCGGACAGCGGATCCTCGCGTCCCTGCAGCGCGGTGAGCCTGGCCTGCACCTGGCGCATGAAGCGGTGATAGTGCACGCGGCGCTTCTGCGCGATCGGCAGGTGTTCGAAGAACAGGTCGATCAGGAAGGTCTTGCCGCGGCCGACGCCGCCCCAGAGATACAGGCCGCGCACCGGCTCGGGCGCGGCGAAACGCGCGCGCAGGCGGGCGAACAGGCCGGTGGGCGCGCTGTCCTGCAAGGCCGCGCCGATGCGATCGAGCTCCACCAGCACGGCGCGCTGCGCGGCATCGTCCTGCCAGTCGCCGCGCTGCACGCCGGCGAGGTAGTGCGACGTTGCGCTCACGTCAGCCGTTCCGCAGCGGCGGCAGGTTGTCGCGTACACCGTTCTTGATCGCGCCGCGCAGATCCATGAGACGGCGATGGAAGAAATGGCTGGTCTCGGGCATGCGCACCAGTTGCGGCGGCTTGGCGAGGCCCGCGACCCAGGCGAACACCGCGGCCGGATCGACGACCTCGTCGGCTTCGCCCTGCACGACCAGCCACGGGCAGTCGGGCAGGTCGATCGCGTCGAAAGCCCAGCGTCCCACCGGCGGCGCGATCTGGATGAGCTGCTGCGGTGCCAGCGCCTGCGCCGCGCGCAGCGCGACGTAACTGCCGAACGAGAAGCCCGCGAGCCACAGCGCATCGCCCGGGCGCTCGCGGCGCAGCCAGTCGGCGATCGCGCGCAGATCCTCGGTTTCGCCGTTGCCATCGTCGTATTCGCCCTGCGAATTGCCGACGCCGCGGAAGTTGAAGCGCACCGTCGACAGTCCCAGCTCGACGAGCGAGCGCGACACCATCGTGACGACCTTGTTGTGCATGGTGCCGCCATGCAGCGGATGCGGATGGCAGACGATGGCGGTGCCGCTGCGCTCCTCCTGTTCGGGCCGTTCGATCAGGCATTCGAGCAGGCCCGCAGGGCCGGGCAGGTTCAATGCGCCCGAGGATGCGGGAAAGCGGACGGCGGTATCGGCAGAGTCGGTCATCCGCCGATTGTAGCCAAGCCACCCGCGGCACGGCAGCGGCGCCCTGTGGCAGCGCAGGCACAGGGCAATTCGCGAGGTTCGCGCGCGTGTCGCAGCGAGCATTGCCGCCGCCGCGCCCGCATCCGGCCTGCGAGCCTTTGCAGCGAATACGACGCCATGAATTGCGAAGAATTGCGCCGCGCATGAGACAACCCGGCTCTGTCTCGCGCCTTCGCGGAAGATACACGCACAGGTTCCGCCGTGCGGCGGATGCGCCGGCCGCAGGCCGATTGCAGAGTCCAGGACCCGTGACCGATTCCTCCGCAGGAGACGCTACATGATGCGCACCCCTATCGCCCGCCTGTTCTCGGCGCTGCTGCTCGGAGCCGCCGCGGGCCAGGCGGTTGCGGCCGGACTTTGGGCGGACGTCAACGCGCCGCTGTCGTTGAATGCGGACGGACCGCGGCCGAGCAGCTATCGCAGTCTCGAACTGGACGTCGCCGCGGCGCGCATCGCGCTGCGCGATGCCGTGGCCCAGGGCAAGCCGTTCGACCTGCCGCGACCCGACGGCAGCTTTGCCGGGTTCGTGCTGGAAGACTCGGGCACGATGCCGGCCGAACTGACCGCGCGCTATCCGCAGATCGTGAGCCTGCGCGGCCGCGACGAAGCCGGCAACCGCGTGCGGCTGGACCTTTCCGATCTCGGCCTGCAGGCGCTGGTGTTCGATCGCGACGGCAGCTGGATCGTGCAGCCGAACACGCTGGGCAACGGCAGCGCCTACATCAGTTTTCGTCGCAGCGACAGCGCGAGCGGCGAGCGCTTCCACTGCGACGTGCACGGTGCCGACGAAACCCCGGACGAGCACCTCAGCGCCGCGCCGGTCCCCAACACCGTGACCGGCGCGAACCGCCGCGTGCTGCGCACGGCGGTCGCCGCGACGGGCGAGTACACCGCCGTGTTCGGCGGCACGGTGCCGCTGGGGCTTGCGGCCGTCGTCACCGCGATGAACCGCGTCAACGAGGTCTACGGCAACGAGTTCAGCGTGACCATGCAACTCGTCGCCAACAACAACCTCCTGATCTATACCAACAGCAGCACCGATCCCTACACCAACAGCAGCGGCACCACCATGTTGTCCGAAAACCAGACCAACCTGAGCAACGTGATTGGCGCGGCCAATTACGATGTCGGTCACGTATTCAGCACCGGCGGCGGCGGCGTGGCCACGCTGAACGCGATCTGCAGCGACAGCATCAAGGCGCGCGGCGTGACGGGTCGCGGCAATCCGCAGGGCGATGCGTTCTGGATCGACTATGTGGCCCACGAAATCGGCCATCAGTACGGCGGCTCGCACACGTTCAACAGTTCGGCCGGCGCCTGCGGCGGCAACCGCACCAGCACTGCTGCGTATGAAACCGGCAGCGGCTCGACGATCCAGGCCTATGCGGGCATCTGCGGCTCCGACGACCTGCAGCCGAACTCGGACCCGTATTTCCACGCCAAGAGTCTCGAACAAATGCAGGCCCGCCTCGATGCCGTGCCGAGCTGCGGCAGCAGTTCGACACCAAACCCGAGCAGCGCGCCGGTTATTCCACCGATGACGACGACGTATGCGATCCCGGCACGTACGCCTTTCGAGCTGCTCGCGCCCATCGTCGCGGACGTGGACAACGATTCGCTAAGCTACACCTGGGAGGAATACGACCTGGGCGTATCGACCACGATCAACGTCGACAACGGCACCAGCCCGATCATGCGGTCGTGGAATCCGGCCCCGGTTCGCGGACGCACAATTCCGCGCCTGTCCAACCTGCTCGCGAACACGACCGCGCCCGGCGAAATCCTGCCGACCATGGATCGCGCCTCGATGAAGTTCCGCCTGACCGTGCGCGACAACCATCCCGGCGGCGGCCGCACCAGCAGCGCCGACATGCCCGGCATCCAGGTCATCGGCGGCGCCGGACCGTTCGCCGTCACCGCGCCGAACACGGCGGTGAGCTGGTCGACCGGCCTGCCGCAGACCGTGACCTGGGATGTCGCCGGCACGACCGCCGCGCCGATCGGCTGCGCGAACGTCGACATCGACTACTCGCGCAACGGCGGCATGTTCTGGTCGCGTCTGGTCACGGCGACGCCGAACGACGGCAGCGTCGGCATCGTTATCCCGTCCGGAAGCGTGACTACCCAGGGCCGCATCCGCGTGCGCTGCAGCAACAACCTGTTCTTCGATATTTCCAATGTGAACTTTACCGTCGTACAAGGCGATACGATCTTCCGCAACGGCTTCGAATGAACCGGGGCGCGAGACGCTGATCCCGGACAGGTCAGGGCGCGCCGCGCCCTGACCGTGCGCATCCCTTTCGCTGCAGCTGCTTCAGTGCGCTCACGTCGGCCCCGCATCGCTGCAGGCTATGCTCGGCGCATGAACCATCTTGCCCACGCCATGCTGGCCGGCCCGGACGAAGACCTGATCCTCGGCGGCCTGCTCGGCGATTTCGTGCACGGACCGGTGCCGACAGGCCTGCGTCCCGGCGTCGAGCGCGGCATACGGCTACATAGGGCGATCGACGTCTATACGGATGGCCATCCTGCCGTTGCCGACCTGCGCCGCCTGTTCGATCCGCCGTTCCGGCGCTATGCCGGCATTCTGCTCGATATATGGTTCGATCATCTGCTCGCGCGCGACTTCGCGCGCTGGTGCGACACGCCGCTGGCGCTGTACTCGGACGCGCTGCTGGCACTGTTGCGGCGCCACGCCGCCGAGCTGCCGGCCGACATGCGCGGTTTCGTCGCCTACATGCAGCGCAACGATCTTCCAGCCACCTACGCCGATGCCGCGATCATCGGCCGCGCCCTGGCCGGCGTCGGCACGCGCCTGAGCCGCGCGAATCCGTTGCATGAAGCCTTGCCGCTGCTGCACGAACGCGACGCCGCACTGCAGGCCGGCTTCGAAGCGTTCTTCCCGCAACTGCGAACCTACGTGCACGCATGGCTGGCTGACAGGGCCGCGCGGCCGTAGAAACGACGACACCGCCGGGTGGCGGTGTCGTGCGGAAATCTTTCAGTGCAGTCCGTGGCGCGAGGCGGGCTGGCGACGCTTCCGTGCTTTTTGCGGGCGAGATGGGCTTCGACTGACCGGGGAAAGAAGCGGTTCGATGTCGGCAACCTGCCCTGGTGCTATCGCCTGCCGCTCATCCATGACCCGGCCCAAACGACTCACGCGAGATGCGCGTCAACGCATCTCGACAACGTGTGTCATTTGACCTGGTCAATCATCCAGAGCACTGACGCTTTGACTTGTTCGTCATTGAGCGAGGGGTTGCCGCCGCGTGCCGGCATGATGCCAGCTCTGCCCGTGTAGCCTTCGATGGCATGCTTGACCAGGGTGTCGGCACCCTGCGCGACGCGCGGTGCCCAGGCCGTCTTGTCGGGGATGATCGGCGCGCCGCCGGCACCGGACTTGTGGCAAGCGCCACAGAGCTGGTCGTAGATCACCTTGCCGTCGGTCGTGCCGCCGTAGGCCACGCGGCTCGCCGCTTCCTTCCTGCGGGCTTCCTCGGCGGCCAGCATCGCGGCGCGACCCGTTTCACCCGCATAAGATGCGCCGACCGGAGCCAGGCGATCCGCCACCACTTTGTCCGCGGCCGGGCTGACCGCGGCGGGATGCTTCGCATAGATATAGTGCGCGAGCAGGATGAAGGCCAAGGCCATCAGCGCCAGCACGCCGATCAGCATCGAGAAGCGCTTGAGGAATTCCAGGTCGGTCTTGGTAATCGGGCTGCTCACAGAACACCTTTCCTAGCGGCGGCTTGGGCCGGAGAGGCACCCGGCACGGAAAAAGACGGGCAAGTATAACGGCCGCCCCTCTACCACGGAAGCGCGGGGCTAGCCCGCCGCCCGGCCGGACAGCTATGATGCGCGCCGGTCCATGCCACGCGGTTCGCGACCTCACCGGTCACGGCCCAGGCCCCACCGGCCCGACTCGCGACCGGCACCACCGTCGCATTAGACCCGCTGCCGCGGAGCAAGACCGCAACGCAACACTGTCATCACGCGCCCGTAGCTCAGCTGGATAGAGTACCGCCCTCCGAAGGCGGTGGTCGGGGGTTCGAATCCCTCCGGGCGCGCCATTCGATCAAGCACCTGGCGTGGGCAGCTCGACCGCATGCCTACCCGTAACAGCCTCCAGACAGCAAATCGCGAACCCCTGTCGCGCGCGAGTCATGCGCTCCGAACGATCAGCTCACATGCCGACTTGCGCGAATCGCTGCCGTCGATCGGTCCAGCCCGCCTTGCTCATCCCCGTTCATAGCGAGGCCGTCGAGACGCATCCCGGAGCGAATTCGGGAAGCCATTCGTGGAGTCCCCCTGCTACCGCAGCGGCGCTGTCCACCTCTCCGGCGCACGGAGTATCGAAGTCGGGGGGAACGACGGGTGAAGAGATTCACAAGGATCTGGAACATGCGGGCATCTCGGTGAGGAAGTCGGGAGCCACTATGCGTGGCCACAGGCGGGCGCGGAACGGCCAGCGGCGACAAGTCAGCGTTAACCGCCGTGCAATGCCGCTAACGAATGGCGCTTACAGACCGAGCACCAGGCGATCGACACCCTGCGCCGGCAGCGCACAGCACACTAGTGCCTGGTCCGGTGCGTGAGCGGCGCCCGGCTTGCTCGCGTAGGTCACCGCTCCTTCGACGATACGCGTGGCACAACTTCCGCAGCTGCCGCCGCGGCAGCTATAGGGCGGGTTGAGTCCACGGCTCTCTGCCAGTTCCAACAGGCTCTCTCCGCCGGGCGACCAGCGCGCCTCCTTGGCCGAGTCGGCGAATACCACGGCGACGGACTGCGCCGACGCAGGTACAAGCGCCGATTCGGCGGGTCGATCAATCCGCCGGCGCAAGCTGCTTGGCCCGAACGCTTCGGCATGGATCCGATCGTCCGGGATGCGCAGGTCGCGCAGTTGGTCATAGAGCGACTGCATGAACTCGCCAGGCCCGCAGACATAGAAGTCGAAGTCGTCGAACGGCAGCGCCGATTTCAGCAGGCGGGCGTTGACCCGGCCCTTGGCATGGAAATCAACGCCCTCGCGGGCCGTCTCACCCGCTTCGCCGAGCACCTGTATCACCTTGACTGCACCACGTGCGGACTCGGCGATGTGCGCCACTTCGGCCGCGAAAGCGCGCTCATGTTCGTTTCGGCCGCCGTGGATGAAGTACGTCGGCCGGAGGCGGCGCTTGCGCACACCTTCGTAAACCACATGCCGCAGCATCGCGAGCATGGGTGTGATGCCGACGCCCGCCGAAAGAAGCACCAGCGGCCGCGCCTCCAGCGCATCGACGGTGAAACTGCCGCGCGGCGCCTTTGCTTCGATCACATCGCCCACCCGTACCACGTCATGCATGTGGTCGGAGAACTGTCCCTGGCGGCGAATGCTGATCCGGTAGACACCGTCCGAGGGAGCGACCGAGAGCGTGTAGGTGCGTTCCCGCCAGGCGCCGTCGCTGCCGATCCGCATGCGAACGGGCAAGTGCTGGCCGGCTTCGAACAGGCTCAGTCCGCCACCGTCGGACGGTTCCAGCCAGAACGATTTGACCACGCTCGATTCGTCATCAATGCGCGCCACGCGGAACGGTCGCCAATGTTCGCGCTGGCCTTGCGCGTGCATGCGCGTCTCGGTCTCTGTCCACGAGCCGGTGAGTGCCGAGTTCATCGACATTTCGCCGGTGTCGCCGCGCAAGGCCAAAGCGCCGCGGCGTAACACCCATTGCCCGACATCCAGGTGCCAGAGCCGCTCGGCGCCCTGGAAAAAACGTACTTCGCCGGCGTCAAAATCGAGCACCGCGCGACCACTGAGTTGCAGCACGTCGCCACTGGCGAAATCGACGAAGACCAAACCCGCACGCGGATTCAACAACAGGTTGCCGAGTGTATTGAAATGCAGATTTCCAGCGTAATCGGGGATGCTCAACCGATTGCCCAGCACCCGTACGAAACCCGTCCTGCCACCACGATGGCTGACATCGACCGAACGCCGACCGTTGGCGTGGTCGACATAGCTGGCGACAAAAAACGTGTCGCTGGCGCGGATGAATTCGGCCACGGTGTCGTCGATGTCGCTGCCCGCGTCACGCGAACCGCCGACGTGATCCGCGGGCTCGCGGGCAAAATCGATGCCACGCGCCTGGATGTATTGTGGGCAGTTGCCGAATGCGTGTTCGACCTCAACCCCGAGCGCCGCATTCGCACCCATGGCGAGAACGCCGTTGATCCGGTTGCGTCGGCGCGAGTGCAATTCGATGCCGAGCAATCCCACCGCGGCACCGACGTGCCATCCCGCGGCGGCCGGATCAGCCTCGGGCAGTCGCACGCTGAACTGCAAGCGGGTGGGCGTGGGTGAGGTCGCAAAACCCGGCCGCCCTTCGAGCACGGTGGCCCAGGCAGCGCCCTGCGCATCGACGGTGCCGGCGACCATGAACGGCAACTGCGCATAAAACGTGCGGTGCTGATCGGGCATGTAGTCGCGGATGGCCCGGCTGCCGAACACGGCCATGCGCTCGGCCACGCCAAGCTGCTGCTGGATGGCGACTTCACCGGCGTGGAAAGGCGAGGACGGGTGCATGGCCACTCCCTGGGGTCGAGGGATACCGGTTAGAGCGCGGCAAGCAGAACGGCGACCGAAGCCGCGGTTCTGCTGGTTTCCGTATCAGGCGCGCAGCCCGACCTTGGTTTTCACCATCGGTACAAATCCCGGCAATGATTCGATGCGCGTGAGCCAGGCGCGCACATTCGGGTAGAGGTCGAGTGCGACATTGCCTTCCGGTGCGTGGGCGATATAGGTGTAACCGGCGATATCGGCGATGGTCGGGCGGCTGCCGACCAGCCATTCGCGGCCCTGCAGCTCGGCTTCGACGACCTTGAGCAAGGCGTGCGAACTGGCGATGGTCTCTTCGGGGTTGTAACGGGCGCCGAACACCGTGATCAGGCGCGCCCGGGCGGGGCCTGACGCTATCTGGCCCGCGGCCACCGACAGCCAGCGCTCGACCTGCGCCGCTTGCAGCGGATCGCTCGGCAGCCACTGCTCGCCACCGTATTTGCGGGCGAGGTAGACCAGGATTGCATTGGAATCGGCGATCACGTCGTTGCCGTCTTCCAGCACCGGCACCTGGCCGAAACTGTTGAGCTTGAGGAACGCAGGCTGCTTGTGTGCGCCGTTGCGCAGGTCGACATCGACCAGATTCGCCTCGAGGCCGAGCAGGGACAGCAGCAACTCGGCGCGGTGGGCGTGGCCGGACAGCGGGAAACGGTGAAGGGTAATGCTCATGCGGAAACTCCGTGTCTGGCTTGGGGTGAACACATCCTGCGCGACCACCCATGCCATCAGAAGCGGCAAAACCCACAACCCGGCATTTCAGAGAAAGGAAAAATCGGCTCAGGGCACAAGCGCCGCTGCCAACCGCTCGCTGGCCAGATCGATGAACGCCATCAGCTTGGCCGAAGGTCGCCGGCTGGGCGGAAACACCAGGCACACGGGCAGCGGCGCCGGCTCGAATGCCTCCAGCACGCCCTGCAACTGCCCCTCGCGCAGCGCGTCGCGCACCTGGTAGGACAGCACGCGAGTAATTGCCCACCCTGCACGCGCACTGTCGATGGCTGCACGCAGGGTACTCACCGAAAGTGTCGGCGCGACCCGCACTGAACTTCTCGCTGCGCCGTCGCCAAAGCGCCAGTCATGACTGGCGCTTTGGCCAACCGACATCGCGATGCGATGCGCATGCAGATCGTCGGGCGATTGCGGCGTACCGTGCGCAGCGAGATAGGTTGGCGATGCCACCAGCATGCGCCTCACGCTGCCCAGTTCGATCGATTGCAGGCTGCTGTCGTCGAAGCGACCGATGCGCAATGCGATGTCAACGCCTTCCTCGACGATGTTGATCACCCGGTCGAGCAGCATCACCTGCGCGACCACCTGCGGATGCGCCGACAGGAATTCGCGCAGCACCGGCACCACGAACATCTCGCCGAACAGCACTGGTGCGGTCATGCGCAACGCGCCACGCGCGACCACATGGGCACCGGCTGCCGCCTGCTCGGCTTCGGAGATCTCGCTGAGGATGCGGCGCGCATCGTCCACGAAACGCGAGCCCGCTTCGGTCAGGCGCACGTTGCGAGTGGAGCGCGTCAACAGGCGTGCGCCCAGCCGCAGTTCCAGCGCCGAGACGGTTCGGGTGACCGTGGGTGGCGACAGCCCCAGCTTTTTCGCTGCGGCACTGAAACTCTGCGCCTCCGCGACCGCGACAAAGGTGGTCATTTCCAGAATGCGATCCATGTCGATCTCAGGCGAGCAAGGCCGGGTGGACGCGCAGGCGTTCGGAAGCGAAGGCGATGAAACTGCGTACCTTCGCCGGTGCGCGCCGACCTTCCTGGTTGACCAGCCATACCGGCAGCGGTTCGGCTTCGAAGGCCTGCAATACGCGCTGCAGCTCACCGCGTTGCAACTCGGCGTTGACCTGATAGGACATCACCCGGGTCAGGCCCCAGCCGCACAAGGCGGCATTGATCGCCGCTTCATTGGTCGACACGATGAGGCGCGGTTCGATGTCAATGTCGATGGCGGTGTCGCCGTCGACGAATTGCCACCGGTCAGCGCGGCCATCCGCCGCCGATACCACCAGTGCGTGCGCGGCGATATCGGCCGGGCGTTGTGGCTGACCATGCGCCTGCAGATAGGCCGGACTCGCGCAGGCGATGCGGCGGATATGCCCCACCGGCGTGGCCACCAGCGCCGAGTCCGGCAAATCGCCCATGCGGAACACGACATCGATGCCTTCTTCGCCCAGATGTACTGGGCGATCGACCAGCACCGCGCGCGCCGACACCGCAGGATGCTGCTGCAGAAATTCCACCAGCAACGGCACCAGTAGTCGTTGCCCGAAGACGATCGGCGCGGCGATCACCAGCCGGCCCTGCGGGACGAGATGGGCACCCACCGCCTGCGCTTCAGCTTCTTCGAGTTCACGCAGGATGCGCCGGCAATCCAGCAGATAACGCTCGCCTGCTTCGGTCAGGCGCACAAAGCGGGTCGTGCGTACGAACAAGGCTGCGCCCACCTGCGCTTCGAGCGCGGCAACTGCGCGGGTAACCGTCGGTGCCGACAGTTTGAGCTGGCGCGACGCCGCGGCGAAGCCTCCTAGTTCGGCGACCGCTACAAACACCGCCATTTCTTCGATGCGATCCATGGTCGCGCGTCACGTCATGAGGTTCGTCGGCGAGTGTAGCGCGGCACCGTCGGCGCTCTTCCGGTTTTTGCAAGAGTGCCTTGTCAGGCCCGTCGATTCCGACGCGACAGCGTGCTGCCTACAGTGCGCCCCACGGAACGCAAGGCCACTCGCCACTGCGAACGCCACACCACCCAAAGGACTTGACCATGAATCGCTTGCACATCCCGACCGTCGAAACCGCGCCCGCCGCATCCCAGCCTTTGCTCGCTGCCGTCAAGCAGCAGATCGGCATGGTGCCCAACCTGATGAAAGTGCTGGCCCACAGCCCGGCCGGGCTCGGCGCCTATCTCGGCCTGAGTGCCGCCACTGCCGGTGGCGCGCTTGATTCCGCCACCCGCGAACGCATCGCACTCACCGTCGCCGAAGCCAACGGCTGCGAATACTGCCTCTCGGCACACAGCTACCTCGGCAAACACGTTGCCAAGCTCGGCGAAGACGAACTCGACGCCGCCCGCGATGCTCGTTCCGCCGACGCCCAGGTTCAGGCGCTGCTGCAGTTCACCCTCGCCGTAACCGAACAGCGCGGCCGTGTCGACGACGCGGAACTGGCGAGGTTTTTCGCCGCCGGGTTCGGCCCGGACGCGGTAGTGGAAGTAGTCGCCAACGTCGCGCTCAACGTCTTCACGAACTATCTGAACAACATCGCCAAGACCACCGTCGATTTCCCGCATGTTCATCCGCGTGCCATGGGCCGCGTGGCGTGAAGCCCTTCGGGCCGCGACGTCGCCCCGCCCGTTCCCGCGTTATCCCACCCCGCCGTTTTCCAACAGGAGTATTTGCCATGACCCGCTTCTACCGCAGCCTCAGCCTCGCTACCGCACTCTCGCTGGCCATCGCTGGCTTCACTGGTTTCGCACCGTCAACCGCCCATGCCTATGACCCGGCATCGACCTCGGCGATCAATGCCGCCGAAGACGCAGTGATCCTGCACGGTTATGACGCTGTCGCCTATTTCACCGCCGGCAAGCCGACCATGGGCGACGCCAAGTTCACCGCCACCCACGGCGGCGCCACCTACCGTTTCGCCTCGGAAGCCAACCTCAAGGCCTTCAAGGCCAAGCCGGAGATGTACGTGCCGCAGTTCGGCGGCTTCTGCGCCATGGGCGCTGCGCTCGGCAAGAAGCTCGACGTCGACCCTACTCAGTTCAAAGTCGTCGACGGCAAGCTGTATCTGAACCTCAACGCCGACGTGTTCAAGAAGTGGTCGCAAGACGTGGCCGGCAACATCGTTGCCGCGAACAAGAACTGGCCGTCGATCAAGGACAAGACTCCGGCTTCTCTGTGAACCAACCCGCGCGGCAGCCATGGTGCTGCCGCGCACCGTCTACCAGACTCGGAGCATCCATATGAACCGTCGCGACTTCAGCGCCATGATGGCGCTGGCCATCACCAGTGCGATTGCCATAGGCGCAGCGCAGGCATCTGACCTGCCCTCAAACCAGGGCAAGGAAAAATGTTACGGAATCTCGCTGGCGGGGCAGAACGACTGCGCCGCGGGCCCGGGCACTTCCTGCGCTGGCACCTCCAAGACCGACTACCAGGGCAATGCCTGGAAGCTGGTTCCAAAGGGCAGCTGCGTCACCATCAAGACCCCGCAGGGCATGGGCTCGTTGAGCCCGATCACCCGCAGCGCCGGCACGCGCTGAGTTCCGGACGCGACCGCTGCCATGGACTTCGCACACTCTCCGGCGATAGGGCTGTCGTTCAAGCCACAGCATTTCGCCGATGCACTGACGAACATGGCTGCGGTCGATTTTTTTGAAGTCCATGCCGAGAACTATCTGGGTGCAGGCGGTGAACCGCACCGGCAATTGCGTGCACTCGGCGAGCAGCGGCCGTTGACGATTCACGGCGTTGGCCTGTCGCTCGGCGGCCATCACGCGCCGGACGCACACCATCTGCGACGCCTGCGTGCGCTGCTGCAGCGCCACCCGCCGCAGTTGTTTTCCGAACACCTGGCCTGGAGCAGCCACGGTCCGGTGTACGTGCCCGACCTGCTGCCGCTGGCTTACGACGACGCCAGTTTCGCTCGGGTCGCCGTTCATATCGACGTGGCGCAGAATGCGCTTGGCCGGCGGCTGCTGATCGAAAACCCATCGACTTATCTGGCCTTGGGCGAGCCTCTCGCTGAAGCCGAATTCCTGTCTGCATTGCATCAGCACACCGGTTGCGGCCTGCTGCTGGACGTCAACAACGTGATCGTGTCCTGCCATAACCATGGCGTGGATGCGCGCGCCTATCTGCAACACTTTCCCTTTCACGCGGTTGCGCAGATCCATCTCGCCGGGCACAGCCGCCGTGTACTCGCCGATGGCAGCGAGCTGTGCATCGACGATCATGGTTCCGCCACGTCCGATAGCGTGCTCGCGCTGTATGCCGAGGTGCTGGCTCGCACCGGTCCGCGCCCGACCCTGATCGAATGGGACAACGACGTGCCCGCATGGCCGGTACTTGCCGCCGAACTGGCGCGGGTCCGTATTGCCGCCACACGCGCACTGACGCAAGCGGAGGCTGCGTGAACGCAATGCGCTCCGCCGAGTTCATCGCCGCCCAGCTCGATGCCGATGCCCCGTCGCTGACCGGCTTCGCACTCGGCGCGAACACTGCGGCGCGTTTCGCCGTGCATCGCCACACCTGCCGCAGCGGTTTGATCAACGCGCTACGCACAGCCTATCCGTCGGTGGTGACGGCAGTCGGCGACGCCTATTTCGACGCATTGGCGGCGGAGTTCATCCAAGCCTCGCCGCCATCATCGCCGGTTCTGCAGGAGTACAGCCCGGCGTTTCCTGACTTCGTCGGGCACTTTCCGCCCTTGGCCGAATGGCCGTGGCTGAGCGATGTCGCGCGTATTGATTGGGCTCGCCGCGAGGCTTTCCACGCGGCCGACGCTGACGCGTTGAGCGCCGCACACCTCCAGTCCTGGCCGGTGGAGACGTTGATGCGCGCCTCACTGGGCCTGCATCCCTCGCTGTATACATTGACTTCGTCTAATCCGGCGTGGTCGTTATGGCATTGCCTACAATCTTCAGGCCAAAGCCTCGCCGAAGACGGATGGCGCGCCGAATCGTTGCAGGTTTGGCGCATCGAGAACGGCGTGCATATGCGCCTTCTCCGCGCCGGCGACGTCACATTGCGTCGTGGTCTCGCCGATGGGCTGACGCTTGTGGATGCGCTGCAGGCCGCGTGCACCCTCGACCTTGGATTCGAAGCCAGTGCGGCGCTAGCCACCCTGATCGGCGATGGCCTGATCGTCGCCGTCACTCACCACGCCCAATAGAGACAACTTGTATGCAATCGCTTCTCCAGCGCATCCGTGCACATCAGCAACGCATGCCCGATTCACTGCTGCTGTTGGGTGCTCGCATTTTCCCCGCCGCGGTATTCTGGCAGTCGGGCCGGACCAAGGTCGATGGCTGGCAGCTCAACGAGTCGGCGCGTTACCTGTTCCAGGAGGAATATCGCCTGCCGGGCCTCGATCCGCTGCTGGCCGCCCATCTCGCCGCGATCGCCGAGCATCTGTTCCCGCTGTTGCTGGTGTTGGGGCTGGCGACGCGATTGTCCGCCTCCGCCCTGCTGGGCGTGACCCTGGTAATCCAATGCTTCGTTTATCCCGATGCGTGGCCAACCCACGGTACCTGGGCGACATTGTTGCTATGGCTCGTCGCGCGCGGACCCGGCAATGCTTCGCTGGATCACCTGCTGTTCCGTCGCAATTCCACTTGCTGAATCTCTCGAGCCCTATCCATGAATGCACTAACGAGTCGCCCTCCGCTTCCCCCATTCACCGAGGAGACTGCACATCGCAAGGTACGCATGGCCGAAGACGCCTGGAACACCCGCGACCCCGACCGGGTGGTACTGGCGTACAGCGCCGACAGCCACTGGCGCAATCGCGACCGATTCATCGCCGGTCATGCACAGATCCGCGAGTTCCTGGTCGGCAAGTGGCATGGCGAACAGGAGTACCGCCTGATCAAGGAGCTGTGGGCATTTGCCGGCAGTCGCATCGCCGTGCGTTTCGCCTACGAATGGCATGACGCCAGTGGCCAGTGGTGGCGCAGCTACGGGAACGAGAACTGGGAGTTCGACGAGCAGGGCCTCATGAAACGCCGGCTCGCCAGCATCAACGACCTCGCCATCGAAGAAACGCAACGCCTGTTCCGCTGGGCGCCAGGCCCACGGCCCGACGGCCATCTTTCCTTGTCGCAACTGGGGCTATGACATGCCGCTGAGTTTCTAGCCCGCACTTCTCACCCCCATTCATAGTGTCCTGTCTCATAATTGCGTTAGAGAAATTCCGGATGGATTTCGTTGCGAGACTAGGCGCGGGGAGGAGGCGTAGCCGCTTTAGCGCGACTAGTCGCAACGACGTATCGCGGCGGTGTTCAACAGCGAAGCTGGTCAAGACGCCGGAATTATTTAATGGCAATTGCGAGACAGGACACTAGGGAATTTCTGAATAAGTCCTGGAACTACCGCTCTTGTACTCAGCACCAGATCTCCACAACCCCGCCAAACGCCTGCTATGCAGGCATTTGGCCGCCCGGCCCGTTGGGCGTTCAGAGTGACAGGCCGCGCTGGCAGCGTTCGGTCAGGCGCCCAGCAGTCGCAACAGTTCGGCCGGCTCAGCCGGCTTGGTGCAATGGGCGTGAAAACCCGCGACGCGCGAACGCTCGCGATCCTGCCGCGAGGCACGGCCGCTGAGCGCGACCAGCCTCGTCGGGCAGACTTCCCCGGCCACCGTCAGCGCCGTCGCGACATCCCAACCCGTAAGGCCGGGCATGTCGATGTCGAGCAGCGCCGAATCGGGTATCTGCGCGCGGCACAGGGCCAGAGCCTCGATACCGTCGTGAGCCATGTGGACGGTGTGTCCGCACAGGCGCAGCAGTTGGGCCAGCGAGGTCAGCAAGGACTCGTCGTCATCCGCTACTACGATCGTCAGGGATTTCATCACCGGGTCCGGGAAGGCCGGACTGCAGTGTGGTTGCGGCGTGGTGAAAGCCGGGTGTCCGGCGATGTTGGGCGATGCGGGAAGTTGTTAGCAAATTGTTGGATTGTCGCTCCTGTGATCTACACCAGATCCCTACAACCCTGGCCAACGCTGCGCGTTGGCCGCCCGGCCCGTTGGGCGTTCAGAGTGATCAGAACCTGCGGTTCTGAGCGATCACTCTTCACCCCCTCTGACTCAAGGGGGCTCCAAAAGCAAAGGCTCGTACTGCTTTCAGAGATCCCTGGCGATTCCTGCACTACGGCGCGGCGATACGCTCGGTCCGGCACATGGTCGGCAGGAGCGATCGTCGACCGTGGTCCTGTCCTCACCGACGGCCTGCATGCCCTCGGGCACCGACGCATGTCCGCAGATCCACGACACCGGACTCACCGGACTGCCCGTGACGACGATGGGCCGTAGGCTCAGCACCTGGCCCTTGAAGTGCTTGTTGATCTTGTGGCCGATACGCACGTGCATCGCGCCGTCGGCGACATCGATGCGATCGACTCGTGTGCGAGCATCGTGAGAGCAGAGGTCAGGGCGATCGCATTGGAGATGTGCGCACATAGCGGGTAGCCCTGCCACACGCACGTTCATCCGTACCGATCGGTACGGCGTCAGCGCGTAGACGGTGGCTGTTTCCCCCAACAACCAGGCGCTTGCTGCCAGATCGGTGCGCTGGCGCGCAGCCGCTCGGCTGGCTGACATTTGTTGCTTAGTGGTCTTTTTAACTAGTGATATGCCTTTTCGTCGTTAGACAACTCTTGCGCGCGAGGGCTAATAACTGGATAGATTTATTGCACGACCTGAGCGACTATCGCTCGGTGCCCGGGGGGGCTCCCAAAGGAATGGCGCGCGTACTGCACTGCAGCATGCGCGTTGCGCTGCGGCCGCATAGAGCGGCCGGCGACGGACAGCATCGCGTTTTTCTTCCTGCGTACCAGACAGCCTGCACGGGTTGCTGCATCGCGCAATGCGTTGGACACCTGCGCGAAACGTGCGGGCGACTACGAACGCGCGTGACTACAAACATGCATGACTACAAACAGGGTGCCGCGCGTACAGCCAGGGGTTACAGGCTGTTACGCACTGCAGGAAGTTGCAGGTTTCGTCACCGAACAGCAGGCCGCAGCGGTAGTACCGTCGGCGGTCGACGGCGCAAGCCCCTCGCAAGGGTAAGAGCATGGCCGACGTGAAAACACTTCCCTGGCCCGCCGACACACGGCTGGTCCGTCTGGGCGAGATCGAAATCGATCCGCGCTATCGCTGCGTGAGCCGCGCCGGCATCGCCTACGAACTCAACCCGCGCTGCTTCGACCTGCTGCTGCTGTTCCTGAGCGAACCGCGCGTGCTGCATACGCGCGACGCGATCTTCCGCAAGGTCTGGCGCGGCGCCGTGGTCGAGGACGCCAACCTCACCACGTCGATCTGGCTGTTGCGCCGTGCGCTCGGCGGCGCGGCCAAGCAATGGATACGTACGGTATCCAAGCAAGGTTACATTTTCGATCCGCCGCCGACGCTGGAATTCGAACTGGTGTCCGCCGACGAGCCGACGGCCGTCGCCGCACCGGACGTCGAAGCCATCGTCATCGACACCGCGACCAGCGCGGGCATCGTGATCGACACGGTGCAGCCTGACGTGCCGGTCCCCGCCATCGCGACGCGCCCCGCGTCGACGATTCCGCGCGGCTGGGCCTTGACGCTCGCGACCGCGGCGGCCTGCCTGAGCCTGATGCTGCTGACCGGCGGCCTGCTCGGGGCACGCAGCCGCGGCACGGCGCCGACCCATGTCGTGCTCGTCGCCACGACCGATCCGAGCCTGCCCGAAAACCTGCGCTGGCCGGCGCGGCTGTTGCAGCACTGGCTGAGCTGGCAGCTGAGCAGCGCGCCGAACGTCATCCTCAGGACACCGTCCGAAAGCGTGTCCGACGGCAACGAAACCATCGTGCTGCTGGAAGTCGGTGCGCCGGCGCAGGGCAGCGAGTGGCGCGTGTCGGCGCATTTCCGCGGCGCCACTCCGCAGGCGGCCATCGTCCAGCGCGCCGACAGCGCGCACCTGGTCACGGCGATCGCCGTGGTCAGCGCGGACGTGTTCGCGCGCCTGGCCACGACCGATGCGAACCATGCCCCGGCGCTGAACCTGGATGCGGTGACGGCGCAGCAGCTGTCCGAAGGTCTCGAAGCCGAGCAGCAGCATCGCTGGGGCGATGCGGTCCGTGCCTATACGACGGTGCTGACCGCCGTGCCCGCGATGGGTTTTGCACGCTTCCGCCTCGCGCGCTGTCTGACACGGCTCGGGCAGCAGGGCGCGGCGCAGGCGGAGTTGAGCCGCGCCACGGGCTGGATCGACAGCCTGCCGGCGTTCCTGCGCGAACCGGTGCAAGCCGAAGCGTTCGTGATCCGGCAGGACTACACCGCCGCCGCGGACGCCTATGCCGCCTTGCAGAAAAACGTCGCCGACAGCACGGGCTATCGCCCGGCCGAAGCGGCCAGCCTGCGTCGCGCCGGTCGCAGCCGCGAAGCGGCCGAACGCCTCGGCGAGACCTTGCCGGCGGTTCCGGCGCAGGCCATCGACTGGCTGCTCGAGCGCGCCGAAACCGGCATCGCCAATCGCGACTACCGCGCCGCCGCGGCCAGTGCCACGCAGGCGCTGGAGCTGGCACATACGCTGGGCTGGGAACACGAAGGCGCGCTGGCGGCGTTGGCGCTGGCCGACGCGCGCAGCGCCAGCGGCGACGCCAAGATCGGCGACCTGCTGCGCGAGGCCGAACAGGGTTTTGCCGCCAGCGGCGATCGCCTCGGCGTGCTCGGCGCGCGCATGCGCGCGGAACTCGAGCGCGGCGCGCCGGCCGCCCCGGAAAACACGCTGAACCAGTTGCTGGCCGAAGCGCGCACCGCCGGCAACAGCACCGCGGAGATCGACGCCCTGCGCCGGGTCGCGCTCGCGCATTACCGCGATGGCGATACGCGCGAAGCGCACCGCCGCTTCGCGCAGGCGGCCGCTATCGCCGAGTCTGCCGGCAACCCGATCGAACGCCGCCGCATCGACCTGCACCTGTTGCAGCAGGACACGCTGCGCCTGGATTTCGCGGCCCTCGAAAAGCGCCTCGATCTGCTCGACGGCGAGCCGCAGCAAGGTGCGATGGGCTATGCGGTGGGACTCAACCGAGCGCGACTGCAGTACCTGCGCGGGGATCTCGACGGTGCGCTGCTCACGGTGGAGTCGACGGAGAGCCGGCTGCGCGAAACGGCGAGCGGCAACCTGCCGCAGAGCATGGCATCGCTGAATTGCATCCGCGCGACCGTACGCATGCTGCAGGGACGCACGGCGGACGCGCGTTCGGAATTCCGCAGCTGCCGCACGGCCGGCAATCCGGCACTGAACCACCTGGCCGACCTCGGCGACGCGGAACTCGCGATCCAGGCCGGCGACGTCGCCGAGGCGCGTCGCCTGCTGGCCCCGCTGCTGACGCCGGTGCAGGACACGCGGGTGGAGCCCGACCGCTGGGGACTGGCGATGGAAGTCGCGCCGCTGCTCGCGCGCGTCGGCGATTTCGAAACCGCCAGCACGATCATCGACCGCACCCTGCCGCTGATCAAGGACTCGGGCTATCGCATGATCGAAGCCAACCTGCGCATCACGCGCGCCGAGATCGCCCTGGCCGAAGGCAAGGCGGACGACGCGGAGCGCGAGATCGCACTCATCGAGAACATGCTGCCGCCTGACTATTGGTATGAGCGCCGGCGCACACGCACCGTGCGCGCGCTGATCGCCCAGTCGCGCGGAGAGATCGAACGGGCGGCGCAGGGACTCGAAGCACTGCACACCGACACGCGTGTCCACGGCGATGTGCTGGGCGAACTGCTCGTGCACAGCCTCATGGACGCGAATGCCGCCGTACCACGCTGCCCCGACGAGCGACGCCTGCATCTGCTCGCCGCGAGCGGCATGCGCGGGGCGTCGGACCTGTGGATGAATCCGGCCGGACGCGATCGCGCGCGCCTGATCAGTGCATCGCAGGCGCCGAGCTGGGCCACGCCGTAGCATTGCGTCTCGTACCGACGGTCAGATCGCACGGCTCGCTCTCTGACGTTTCGCTCGTGCAGTTCGAAGCTCCGGCATATCCGTGACGGTTCATTGCTGACTGCGGGAGACGAGCAATACACCATCCCACCCAACCCTCCGGTCCGTTGGGCCGGAGGGTTGGGTGGGGATGGTGTTGCTGCAGTGCCAGGACTTCGGCACCGGAAAGCGCCGAATCAGAACGTGACGCTCCAGCTGTCGATCTTGCCGACATCACCCGGACCGTTGTCGTTGACACGCAGGTTCCAGGTGCCGTTCAACAGTTCGCCCGACACGTTCAACGTGACCGTCTTGTTGATGTTGTCGGTGCCGCCGCCGGTGCGGTTGTGGATGTTGTACTGCGTGCCGTCCGGCGCAACGAGGTCGACCTTCAGGTCACCCTGATACGTATGCACGATCGCGACCGTGACCGAGGCATTGCTCGGTGCATTGCCGCTGCGGCCGGACACGACGATCGGACTGTTGACCGTCGCGTTGTCGCTGATCGCGACGTCGGTCGCGTTGCTGTAAGTCTGTGTGCCGCCGCCTCCGCCGGTGGTGAAGCTGCCGGTCAGACTGACGCCGGTGTACGCGCTGTAGCCGCGCAGCAGGACGTGGTAGGTACCGGCCTGCGCCGTGGCGATGGTGCAGGTCTCCGCATTGCCGCCGAGGTAGGGACGGCAGTCGTAACTCGTCGTCGTCGGTGCCGAACCGAACTTCACGAACATATCGACGTCGCCCGTGCCGCCGGCCGTGACGAACTTGAGATTGCTGGCACCGGCCGGCACGGCCAGGGTCCAGGTCCGCTCGCTGCTCGCCGCACCGCTGATGCCGGTGACCGGCACGCCGTTGGTCAGCGTGTTGCCGGCCGGTGGCGCGGTGACCGTGACCGAAGCGGTCTTCGTGTTGCTCGCCCCGGCGTTGTCGGTGACGGTCAGTGTGACCGTGTAGGTGCCGGCGGCAGCGTAGGTCTTGCCCGGATTGGTGGCCGTCGACGTGGTGCCATCGCCGAAGTTCCAATTGCGCGACGCGATCGTGCCATCGCTGTCGGTCGAGCTGTCGGTGAAGGTGCCGCTCAAGCCGTTGAAGCTCGACCCGAAGTTCGCCACCGGCGGCACGTTGACCGGCGGCGTGGAGCCCGCGGTCTTGCCGAGCTCCCCGAGGAAGGCCAGGCCGAGCTGCGCGAACTTGACGCTGATCTGCGCGGTGTTGCCCATGTTGGCCAGCGTGTCGTTCGAAGAATGGATGTACGGAAAATCGCCGCTGGTGTCGCCGGCCTCGAACATCATGGCCGACGGATAGCCGGCCGTGGTCCACGAGGCATGGTCGGAGCAGCCGTAGCCGCAGGTATAGGTGCCGCGCGTGATGCCGCGCGGCGCGAGATAGGTGTCGAACAGCGCGACCACGAAGTTCTTCAGGTCAGTGTTCGAATAGTCGGTGATCAGCTGCATGTCCTCGACGCTGCCGGACTTGTAGTTGGTCATGTCCAGCTGCAGCACACCGACAACGTTGGTGCCGGCCGCCTTGAACGACTGCGCGATCGCGTTGGAGCCGCGCAGGCCGACTTACTCGGCCGCATAGCCCATGAACTTGACCGTGCGTCGCGGCTTCCAGCCGCTGGCCAGCGAGACGCGCAGCACTTCGGTCAGCGTGGCGATGCCGGAGGCATCGTCATCCGCGCCCGGCGCGGTCTGCTCGAGGTTGCCGCCGGCGCTGCCGTTGATCGAATCCAGATGCCCGCCGAGCACGACGACTTCGCCCGCCAGATCGCTGCCCTGGATGGTCAGGATGACCGAAGGCTGGGTCGAGCAATTCGTGCAGCCCGTATACAGCTCGGTCGTCACATCGCTGCGCCCGGCGGCAAGCCCGGCCCACTTCGTGCGGATCCACTCGGCGGACGTGCGGCCGTAGGTGCTGGCGTAGTAGCGGTTCTTGTAGCTCGACAGGTGCAGGATGGTTTCGCGTATGCCCGGCTCGCTGGCAACGCCGAGCCACGGATTGACCGTGGCCTGGTTGTCGATCGTATAGGCCAGCAGCATCGCGCGCGCGGCGCTCGCGGCGGAGCGGTCGGCACGGACGAACGCCTCGGCCTCGGCGCGCGTCGCGAACGCGAAATAGCCGCCGCAGCGCCGTTCGCGCTCATGGATGCGCGCGCTGACCTCGTCGAGACGGAAGGTCTGCACTTCGGCGATCACCAGGCTCGTGCCGACGCTGTCGCGCAGTTCGCTCACGCCGCGCGCGGTGGTGGCGATATCGGCGAAACCGGCATGACTTTCGCGGGAAGTTACAATGTATACCGGCGCGAACGGATCGTGCCCGGAGACCAGGGAAGCGTCGGACAGCGAAGCGGCGTCAGTAGAAAAAGCGGCATTGTGTGCCTGTGCGGCAACGCTGAGCGCCGTCGCGGCGACCAGCGCGGCAAGGATGCTGCTGCGCAAATTCATGGGGATTCCTCGATGGACCGGCGGCCGTCGGGCGATCCGCGATGCGGTCGCAACACGGACGGCAGCCGGAGAACGGGCGAAGGCAGACCGGTCCGTCCCCTGCACGGCGGATCTGCGACGGACAAAACGACCCCGGCTTGCGCCGGGGTCGCGGTGTTGGCAAGAACTACGCTGCCGCTACGATCAGAACGTGACGCTCCAGCTGTCGATCCTGCCGACGTCGCCCGGACCGTTGTCGTTGACACGCAGGTTCCAGGTGCCGTTGAGCGCTTCACTCGACAAGTTCAACGTGACCGTCTTGTTGATGTTGTCGGTGCCGCCGCCGGTGCGGTTGTGGATGTTGTACAGCGTGCCGTCCGGCGCAACGAGGTCGACCTTCAGGTCACCCTGGTAGGTGTGCACGATCGCGACGGTGACCGAGGCATTGCTCGGGGCATTGCCGGTGCGGCCGGACACGATGATCGGGCTGTCGACCGTCGCGTTGTCGCTGATCGTGACGTCGGTCGCGTTGCTGTAGGTCTGCGTGCCGCCACCGCCGGTGGTGAAACTGCCGGTCAGGCTGACGCCGGTGTACGCACTGTAGCCGCGCAGCAGGACGTAGTAGGTACCGGCCTGCGCCGTGGCGATGTTGCAGGTCTCCGCGTTGCCGCCAAGGTAGGGACGGCAGTCGTAGCTGGCCGTCGTCGGTGCCGAGCCGAACTTCACGTACATGTCGACGTCGCCGGTGCCGCCGGCCGTGACGAACTTGAGGTTGCTGGCACCGGCCGGCACGGCCAGGGTCCAGGTCTGCTCGCTGCTTGCCGCGCCGCTGATGCCGGTGACCGGCACGCCGTTGGTCAGCGTGTTGCCCGGGGGTGCGGTGACCGTAACCGAACCGGTCCTGGTGTTGGTCGCACCGCCGTTGTCGGTGACCGTCAGCGTGACCGTATAGGTACCGGCCGCCGCGTAGGTGCGGGTCGGGTTCGTCGCGGTCGAGGTGCCGCCGTCACCGAAGTTCCAGGCGCGCGACGCGATGGTGCCGTCGGAGTCGGTGGAGGTGTCGGTGAACGTGGCGGTCAGGCCGCTCGTGCTGCTGGTGAAGTTCGCCACCGGCGCGACATTGCCCGGACCGCTGGACACCGTGACCGAA